>CAWHEC010000001.1:0-196454 GCA_963828315.1 uncultured Methanoregulaceae archaeon
CCTTCACCTCGCCACCTGTCCGGATGGGGGTTCTGCCGCAAAAAAGGTGGGATAGCGGTGTCCCGCAATCAGGGCCAAAGACCGGGTATTTTTGGAATATCCACGACTTGATAGCTGAATTGATAGCCGGCAGTCCCGTCAGTTCCCCGCTTTGAAATTCCTCCCTCATTTTGTGAACGGCAAAAAAGCCCTTCCGATCCGTTTACGGAACTTGCCGTGGCGCTGCAGGAGAGAATGTTCAATCCCGGCGGTCCCCCTTGTCCACCGGACCCGGGTGCTCCGGGACTCCCTATTATTCCTCCATGTCCACCTTGCATCGTGGGGGTGAATTTTGCCACGGCAACGCCCGATGTATAGAATAATTTGAAAACACCGCCGTTTCCACCATTCCCCCCGTCTCCACCGCAACCGGCATTACCGCCTCTGCCACCATCTCCGCCCATACCGGGTCTCTGCGCACAGACAGGATTGGGAACACCCAGCCAGGTCTCCTCGGTCCCCTCAACTGCGAGGGATCCTCCCTGTCCGTCACCACCCCGCTGTCCGGTGCCTCCCTGTCCGCCATCTCCCCCTTCCTGGCCTCGTAAGTCAATGGTCAGGCCGTCACCGAGAATTTCTTTTGTCCAGATCTCCAGGACCGGTGCGTCTATTCCTTCTGCCCCGCTTCCGCCTTTACCCCCGGATTCACCGTCCCCGCCACTATTGGCTTTTGGATAGTTTCCGATATAATGGAGGGGATCCAAAATCGAATAATTCGGCTCTGCAGTATCTGCCGGTATTAGACCCCCTAAGCTTGGGGAATAGTCAGGTGTGCCTTTATCCCCGTTTTTTGCTTTTGTAACCGGATCCAGTCCTGTGTCAACAATCGGCAAGGTGAAATCGCCATCAAGGTTATACGTAATTTGAGCGTTGAGGCCGCTTCCGGTATCGATGGTATCTGCAACAATCTTCAGGACCCGCTGAGCACCCAGCGGGGCATCCTTCTTCGGTACGATGACAATTTTTGGCGCCTCAACTCCCGGGAGGAACTGGAGCCTGTGCGTGAAAAGGACATCATCGTCGATAAGCCTCTTTCCTGTCACCAGGGATAATAATTCAACAATCATGGTTTTCAACTCCTTTACTGTGGTAAAACGCTCATTGAATATGCAGCCCAGTCTCCATCCTTCCCATCTTCGCCCTCGAAATTCGATTCATACTGAGGATCGATCTCGCTCATGGATCTGCCGGGAGGCCCGTCAGATCCTGCATATTCGCTCCTCGCGGGACAGGGATCATTCTGATCTCCCTGGGGGCCTCCCGTTCCTCCGTCGCCGCGGGTACCGGGATCTCCTGTCTCCCCTCTCTTCCCCCCGTTGACAATATACTCCCAGGCATTGACTCTGGGAAGGGACGCATCGAATACAAATACCTTGACGATACCGCCGTTTCCTCCATCCCCCCCTCTTCCGGGATGTCCTGCATCACCACCCCGGCCTCCGTTTCCTCCCCGTCCGGGTTCCCGGGTACATTCATCACCATCATACCAGGAGTCATCGGCAGTAGAAGGCGCTCCTTTCTGCCCGTTGCCGCCTTTGCCGCCATCTCCCCCTTTACCGCCGCGTCCTGCATCCTGTCCCTTGAAATTTATTTTCATCTGGCCGCTGGAGACCTTTTCAACAAAGATCTCAAGGCTCGGTGCATCTCTGCCATTATTGCCGGCAATGCCGGGCATGCCGGGGCTCCCTCCCCCCCGTTATTCGCGGTGGGATAGGCACCTGCCGAGGGATCGGTCCACCCGTCGGAACCGTTCGCGGCAGTTCCTGGTACCGGTGGGGCAGGGGTATCAGGGTCAAGTCCGGGAACTCCGTCCAGGTCGTAGGTGATTTCAGCCTTGTCGACGATAGTGATGTCCTTGGCTATGATGGTGAGTGTTCGGGGGAGAGAGTCGATAATATCCTTCTCTCTGGGACGGAGAGGTGCAATCACCAACTTGCTGTTTGAATCAAATTTTAACGTGTCCGTTACGAGGAGAACCTCATGGTATCTCGTCTCGCCGGTTACCGTGAAGACCATAGCTATCCTCCCCCTCTGCGCCCGATTTCCACGATCGGTTTGATCTCATAGTCAAGGTAATTCCCAATCGGAATTCCGCCGTAACTCAGTCCCTCTACCCAGTTCTTAATCATCTCTCCTGCCTCTTCCAGGGAGGTCGCTCTCGCAATGGCAACCCCTGAAGATAATGCTGGTCTCAGATGTTCCTTTTTTATTGTTTCATGGCGCGTGAGCCGTTCCAGCGGAACAAACCGGTAGATCACAAGATCATTTTCCTTAGCAATATCCTGCACATACTGAAGTGCTTTGGAAAGGACCTGTGGCCTGCCGGAGATCATGGTCAACTCTTCCCGCCCTAGTTCCAAACTCCATGTGATGAGATACTTTTTGAGTTTGGGATTGGTTTTTCTCCCGACTTTTTCTTTACTGTCCATACGTGCCACTAGGGCATAATCAGATATGAAGAATTTAAAACTTGCTGTCCCAGGACACCCCACGACGGCAGGGATCTGGTTCCCGGCTGTTTCCTCTGCGGGGGGTATCAGTCATTATACTGCACGTTTTTCCTTCACTTTCTCTCTGATAGATATTCCCCAGCCGGGGATGCCGGGAACTTTTACAGGGAGATCTCTGCCATGGATGCCGGCTCCTGGATTCACTCGAGGCATTCACTGTTCCTGCTCTTTCGTTCCCTTGATCCGGTCTCTGTGCGTGTATATGTTCATCTTCACTCCCCTGACAAAACCGACGATGGTGAGGCCGTTTTTCTCGGCAATCTCTACAGCAAGGGTAGTGGTCGCCCCACGGGATACAATGATGGGGATGTTCGCAGTCAGGCACTTCCGTGCCATCTCCGAGGAGATCCGGCCGGACACGATGATGAAGGTATGTGAGAGATCAATCCCGTTCCTTAATGCATGCCCGATGACTCTGTCGAGGGCGTTGTGTCTCCCGATGTCCTCAGAGCGTGTGATGATGGTGTGTGCGCCAACCAGTGCAACGACATGGATGCCCCCGGTGACCTTGTGAAGTTCGGTAGTAAGGGTAGTTTTTATCATCTCCGTGATGAAGGCAGTGCTGATAGAGAAATCGGAATGTATTTTTGGGAGTTTTTCCGGGTCAATATACGATGCACTTCCCCCGCACCCTGAGAGGATCGTTTTTTTCGGGCCGATGACCTTGAACAGGTTCGTGGTGATCACGCTGATTCGGTTCTTGTCCACCTTGATCGATTCGATCTCATCAGCCCTTTTGATAACCTGTTCGGTGAAGAGAAGTCCGGTTACAAAGTCCTCGATACCATTGGGGCTCATCATCGCAGTCATCATATGCCGCCCGTTCACAAAGAGTGCATAGGGGATCTCTTCGACGACCTCGTGGAGGATCTCTTCAGAACCATCGCCATTAATCCGGATACAGGGTATCTTACGATACATCACCCACGCCCTCCTCTGTCAGGCAACCTGGGAAGGATAGCCTTCCCGGTAGCGCTTGTACAATCTCCTGAATACCACTTTCATCCAGGTTCCCGCCCCGGTATCCCTCAAGGTCCAGGGCGGCGTAGGAATCCCGCTCTTCCTGAATCCTTTTACGATGTGATCATTCATGGCAGCTCGCTTCGTGATATCCCTGGGATCCACCTCAATTCTCGCTATCCCGGAATGCATCCCCCGTTTTTCTTAAAAAACCCCTTTTGTGGAGGAAGCAATTCAGGAGAAAGAGAAAATAATCAGGAGTTGCACCCCATGGGTTCAGACCCGCACCGGTCTCCCTCTTCTCTCAACTGTTTGCAGATACTCACAGATCCGGGCGACGAGGTTATCCACGTTGCCGTCCCGAAGGTCCCGTGCAAGATGTTCAATCGACTGTTTTACCTCATCCTCAAACTCGATACGGTACCCGCGTTTTCCTGAAATATACTGGGAAACTGCCGAGGGAGCAATCTCGAGCATCTTCGAGGCCTCAATCTGGGATACCCCGCATCTCACCAGTTCAACAGCAATTGCCGCCCTTATTGCGGGCAGAACATCCCATACAATCTTCTGACAGGGTGCCTGCATACTCTCACGCTCTGTTCGGACATATCCAACGATGGTTTGATTTCACAATTGTGAATTGACTTCAGAACTAAAATATGTTTCCCACCTGCAGGTCATCATTCTCTCTCCTGATTTTTGTTCTCCCGTACCGAACGTGGATATCGGGATACAGGACCTTTCCTATGTTACATCACTTCGTGTCAATTACCAGGATAAGAGATGATCTCGTGGAGGTGATAGAGGAAGGATTCCGGGAATGAAAGAGGAAATCCATTCTCCTCACAAATGTTTCTCTTTCCAGGGTCCACTGGCAACGAGAAGAAAAGAACAAGTACCACATCAGACAATCGTTGATGAAATGCAGAGAGATTCTGGCGATCAGGAACTATCAGGGCAAAGCTCCCGGTCAACCATCGCAGAGAGCCAGTCCACCACTCCAAAATTGAAGAAGAGGCCTGATTCAATGTTCCCTCCTGATAATGGGTATGCAACGGGCGGGAAACAGATACCCCCGAAAACCGCGTGCACACTCGCAGCCGGGCAGATCCTGCCGCTCCTTGAAGCATTCTCAAAGAAATTGACGGGGTTAAGAACGGAACCGATATTGAATATATCCATCGCATGAGGGTTGCGACAAGAAGGATACGGGCTTCCCTCCATAACTTCCGTCTCTGTTTTTCCGGGAAGAATTACCGGAAATTCAACACTGATACCAGGAATGTCACCCGGGCTCTTGGCCAGGCGCGTGATGCAGACGTACAGATAGCATTCCTGAAGAAAGCCAGGAAGAGGCTGTTGAAGGCGAGGAAGGATATGCCGGACGAAAGCCAGGGTCCTGCCGTCCAGGCCCGCCTGGAAGCCATCCGGTATCTGAGTACGAGGCTCCAGAGGGAGAGGGACCGTTACCAGAAAAATGTCCTGGCGGCGCTGGAAAAATTCGAGAGGCAAAAACAGCCGGAAGCGATCCGGAACGATCTCCTCCCTTTTTCCACCCCTCCCCGGCAACGACAGCACAGGAATCCCGCTTTCAGCACCCTGACTCTCCTTTCTGCCGAGAATATCGGACTGGGAATTATTGATCTCCATTCGTATGAATCATGGCTGCAGCATCCGGAGGCAGTCACCGAACACCATGCCATGCGCATCGCGGCCAAACATCTCCGCTATACCCTGGAAATTTTTGCCCCTGTGTATCGCTTCGGGCTTAAAAAATATATTGCAAGGGTGGCCCGTTTGCAGCAGCTGCTCGGCGAGCTCCATGATACCGATATCTGGATCGACATGGTATCCCTGATCCTGTTACAAGAGCGCTCCCGGCCAAGGGATTTTTCCGACCCTCACCGTCCCGGCCCCGGAGTCATCAGCGGCCTGAACTATTTTTTAAAGGAGAGGGAAAAGGAACGGGTGAAATTGTTCAGGCGAACGGTCCAGGTACTGGAGCCTGCTTGAGAGAACAAAGGTATGGGAAGATCTGAAACGGGAGATTCTCAGTCAACCGGAAGACGAAGTATGAGGGTCAGCCCGAAATGCCTGAAGATGTGAGAAAGGACCTTATCTACCGGTATTCTCAGATCTATCCCGAGGGAGCAGACCATTCCCTGCACGTCGTTCATCTCTCGCTCCAGTTGTTTGACCGAGCTGCAGGCTGTCCACCAGCTTGCGCAACGAGAGAGAAATCTGCTTGAATATGGAGCGGTGCTTCACGATGTCGGATGGAAGTGGGGAAAGGAGGGGCATGCAAAGCGGGGGGCGCTCCTGATTCATTCTGCAGAGCAGCTCCCCCTCACTATGGAAGAACGGGGGATCATCGGCCTCCTTGCAGTTTCCCATCGGGGAAAAAGCAGATTTGAACGATCGGGTTATTTCGGAATTCTTTTACAGGAACAACAGGAGATCATCCGTATCCTCGCAGGGATTCTCCGGGTAGCAGACGGGCTTGACGGGCTGCATCGCTCCAGGGTCATATCACTACGATGCGATGTGGCAGACGACAAAGTGATCTGTACAGTATCAGCCTCTTCTGAATGTTCTGAAGAGGTCTCCCTGGCGAAGAAAAAAGCGGATGTCCTCGAACAAGCATTAGGAAAACCATTGCAATTTTTACTGGAGAGTACCGATCAACCAGTTCCGGGCGCAGGGTAGACCTGGGCTTTCTTGTGGCCAGAACCATGCACCCCGTACTGCATTTCAGTAGAAGTAAGGATCATCGGGCAGCCCGCTCCTGGTCCTTGCGATGATGCCTGGAAGTTTTCATGGTGCTCAATGTGTATACCAGGATGCTAATGCTGCATTTGGGGAAAAAAGTGTGGCGGCACATCATGCATAGGAATAAAGGTCCAGACCTTCCGATAGCAATCCCTCCTGGGGGTTTGATCTCCACTGAGAAAAAGATGAGATTCATTTCACCGTCCAGGTTACTGGAGACTGACGGGTTCAGGTGCCAGGGATCATCATCCGGGCATCGGAGTAGCCAGGCGCAATAACGCTTATACGAGATCGAATCGATATCCAGAATCAAAGATATGAAAGGATATCGACAGGAGATGACGATCAGATCACTATCACATTGTTGACAATGATAAGCCACGATGCTGGACGAAAATTTTGATATTCCTTGACAATGCTGGTGACAATGTAATCGGTAAATCGGGATATGGACACAGGATATGACCAAATGACGTATTACAAGTGGATCGATGTTGCGAAGGGAATCGGCATTCTCTGTGTGGTAGTAGGCCATGCAATAAATTATTTGAATCCTGAAAATACCACTTTTATTTTATTAACAATCCGGAATTTGATTTACTCGTTCCATATGCCATTATTTTTCTTTTTATCGGGTTTTTTATTGAATTACTCAACAGTTCCTCTGCAATTTATACGGAAAAAAATTAAAAGACTGGTTATTCCTTACTTTTTCACCTACCTCGTAACCAGTGTGTTCCTTTTCATCTCATATATCCTGATAAAAATACCCGAATCTTTTTCTGGATTTCATTATTTTTTGGGTATGCTCTATGGAACGATAGTACAGTTTTGCATCCAGACCCATGACGGATATATTCAATCCACTTTGGTTTCTTCCTGCCTTATTTTGTGCTTTGCTCATCGGTTATGTTCTCCTTCGTATCTTTGATAAAGATCCACTCCTTGGTTCTCTCACCCTTATTGTAACAATATGTGTCGGATATGCATTTGGTATGAACAATATTCATCTCCCGTGGGGATTTGATATTGCAATGGTTGCGCAATTATTTGTTATTCCGGGTTATTTATCTTAAAAAATCAGGATATACTGAAATAAAAAATTTAACCGGTGTTCAGTATGGTAGTATTGTCTCGTGGGATTCGTTGTGGCATTTTATTTGAATGGAATGCCCGCTATGGCAGTGGGGGATTATAAAAACCCGTTCTTATTCTGGGTAGCAGCAATCTGCGCGATTATTGGTATCTGTTATCTCTCTTATTATCTTGCCTTCTCTTCACCAATCGAGGGAATATTATCTTTTTTTGGTAAAAATTCACTCGTTATTCTTTGTTTTCATATGCTTCCCCTTATACTGGAATTCATTACGTCGGACGCTTCGTGTCTCCCCGTTTGTACGGATTGTATTTTTCAAATGTTTTTTTTGAAATTGCCTGCATGCTGATGTTTTCAATTCTCATTATTTTTATTGTAAAGAAAATCCCCTTTTTAAAAAGGATATTATTATTCTGATCAAAATATGTTATGCAGAGGGAACTGAAGAGCAAAAAACGGCACTATAGAAATCGTCTCCTTCTGCGTTTGTTGGATAACAAGGTGAGGAGACACCGCACCTTGGAGTGTGTGGTCGATAAGACCGGACTCTTCTTCGGAAAAATGATTTCCACAGAGCCATTCATTGCGTATTTTTTTGAACCGGATAGTGCAGAAGCATCAAGGACCCGGACCAGTACCGTTCATGGTGCTGTTTTTTTTCAAAATAACACACGTTACTTGATCTCTTTTTAAACACATTTTTAAATTTTTTATTGAAAAAAAGTTCTCATCAAATGTACCTTCGCGGGCGAATGAAAAAAATTGAGTAAATATCAATTGAAAATTTTTCATGAGAGAATTTGGATAACTATAGCAGGTCACAATTTCATGAGACAGGACCTTCATTTGAGGAAACAATTCACGTATCTCTTCTACCCCGGGACGAAATAAAGTATCAATGGGATCACGATGGTAGGGGTAGTTGAATGGACATGTTACAAACAGCAATCCCCCCTCTTCCAGCACTTTATCAATATTCTTTGCTATTATTTGCCGGTTCATGACATGTTCTAATATGCTGAATAAAAAAATGGATCTGAATTTCATGTCAGATATTTGACTGGAAAACTGTAGTGATTCAATATCTCCAGTAATATCGATCCCGTCATCCTTTTTTTTATCAAAATGAATTATTGTTATTCCTTTTTTCCTTAATTGTGAAAAAATGTCATTTTCAATCCATGGTTGTATGATTGTTCTATAGGTTAATGTAGAACTTCCCACATCTAAAAGTGGAGATAGATCTGAACGGCCATACTTTACTAATGATCTGGATAACCAAATCGCCTCCTTTTCAAACATAAATGCCTCACAATTGGCAGTATATCTGAATTGGTTTTCAATTCTGCCAAAGAATCCTGACCTACTATTACTTAGGTTCAGATAAATACCTTAAGAGTTACCCAGTTGGATTTGAGAGCAGGATTCCATAGCCGATAGTATTCAAATTCAGAACAAGGAAGGATTATCGATAAAATGGGCAACCGCACGACGATGAATTCTCATGGTGGCTCATTCAGCTGATGCCAGATCGCAACCGTGTTCTTTCAAACACCAGAAATGCACGGATAGAGAGGAGAATGTGACTGCAGTGGGCCGGGTTTTTCTCGCCCTGACCCCCGTTCAATTCCACAGAATTGCTTCACTCCAGGATGGAAGAACCTGGGTGCTATGGGATTCATTGCACCCGAGTGAAATATCAAATGCAGATTGTCCCGGTGTGGGATACTGCTATTCAATGAATCGATATTTGATGATAGATTTTAAAATTTTCATTCCCCCCGTGAGTGGATCTAATTTGGTAACTCCCACTCTTTTCCTGTAGGGAATGGGTATTTCGATGATACGAAACCCCTTCTTTGCAGGCCTGAAGAGTAGTTCAGCCGATAATCCAATATTCTCTGTCCAGTCAATACCCACGACCACCTCTCTCCTGTATGCCCGCATGCCGGTGGTGATATCAGTGATTTCAATCCCGTACAAGAGAGAGGTTAATTTTGCAAAAAGCATATTCCCGAATTTATTGACCGTATCCATCGAATCATTATCCAGTATCATCCGGGAACCACTGACAACATCGTACCCTGCGTCTATCATTCTGATGAATTCAGGAATTTTTTCGGCAGGGTAGGTATCATCACAGTCCATAGTGAGTATTACATTTTTCGTGGCAGACAACAACGCCGTTTTTACGGCTATCCCATATCCCCGGGGTTTTTGGTAGATAACGGTCGCACCCAGCGATTCTGCGATTTTTGGGGTTTTATCTTCAGATCCGTCGACTATGACAATTTCAGCCTGGTCCTTTGTCGCAGCTCTGATGTCTCTGATCACTTTCCCTATCGCCTCCTCCTCATTCCGTGTCGCCATCACTACCGATACATCGGAAAATGATTCGGAAGTTTCCATGATATATGAATCTCTTATCATTTTTTGAATTTATATATCTCTTCAATTGGTGGTTGGTGTGCACCTCATCTACTGCTGCAGGAATGGCACCTGGCCCGTTAAACCTCAATTCTTCGGACTGGGTTGTATTCCCTGTCCTGTCCGGTTAAAGGTATCACCTCTGTGGCATGGGTCAGATTATGCCACCTTCTTGTAGCCGTCGGTGTTGCACAGGACAGGAGATGATCCCGCATGGATGGTTTGACAACGGGGAGAGAGCCAGCCCTCCCCTTGAAAAGAGTCCAGAGAGGAGTTCATCGTCGTGAACATGGCGATGAGGGAAATTCAGGGCTTTTTTAAAAAGAGGTCCTCAGGGGATCACCGGGTTTTTTATGCACTTTTGGAGAAGGTGATATTCGAATACGCATAACTCAGGGTTCGTGTATCCCTTTCTCCGGCTGGTTGAGACGGCAATTTTGTTTTCAATGTCAGAATATGAGTCCCCGATGTGAGATTGATCCCGGAGATCCTGCAATGATTCCTCTCACTGCATACCTGCAGGGGTGTGGAATCGATCAGAACGGCCAACTCATCTTCTGAGTTCAGGGACCAGTAGGTAAGATCCAGGTCGATTTGTTGGGCCTGTGCCAGGTGCAGGATAATGGAGGAACTATCATTCGTTGCCCCTGTCCACCTCCACCGGAGCGTATCGTTGGATTCCGGAATAGTACCAGCCTTGCCCGTATGTCGCATTGAAAATGACGTTCTTCTCAAGGTAACAACAATCATTGATAAGGATTGGATCATTTCGAATAGTGACATTGATGATATCCAGATTCGAATGTAACGTCCATTCCCCGTTCAGAGGGGTAGCGTTCCAATACGTTGAATATTTCAGAGAGATTGGTTTGTTCCCCATCAGGAAATAATACATCCACATTTGTGTCCAATGTCCCGATTCTTCAATATTTATCGATGATACATTCTCGAGAGCATGCACTCTCTTCAAATCGATAATACCCTCGTCAATCCGTTTTGACTGGTGGGTACTTGCTGAAATCATCACCAATGCAGAGCAGAGGTTCCCCACGATGAATAAAAAAATCACTCCACAAAAAAATATTTTTTTGGGATCATACCCGCGGGTAAGGGTGGAGAGGCGCAGGTCTTTCCAATAATAGAGAGCGGAAATAACGAGTATCGGGATGAAATACGTCATCACCTTATAGGCCTTGTAGCCATCTCCGGAAAAGGAGGGTGACATTGCTTCCTGCAAGGAATAGTAACTGTATACGACGATAACAAGCGCAACTATAGCCAATGCCAGACTAAATAGACTGATAATTTTCTTTATACATCCTGTTGAATGAAACCAGGACTGCAATCAGGACAACGACAGAAAGTGCACCGGTGATTATCGCCGGAGTCGATTGAGAGAGGAGTGAATAGACATTCAGCCCAAAGATGCCATCCGGATACAGGAGGGGCAGATCCAATCCGCCGGAGGATACGCTGAGGAAGAACATCTGGTGCACACGGTCGATGAACGTGAGTGGTGAAATGAGGAACGTGAAAAAGATTGTCAGTGAAATATAGGATAATGAATGAAATAGTCTGGTCCGAGAGGGATACCGGAGTGAATAAATGACGAGAAAAATACCCAGGGAGAGAAAAATGAAGGGGATCAATGGCTCATAACTCATGCAGAGCCCATAAAAAAGAGGACACTCAACGGGAGAAAGGGGAAAAAATGGTTCAATTTTTCATACGTACTGAGTGGATAATACATCGTCAGGAAAAGGCAGAGGAAAAAACCCATGCCAATAATCTGTCCAAGGAACCCTTCGTAGACCAGATACAGCAGATTGAAATTGAGGCCGACGAGCAGGGCACAACATAGTGCCATGTTTTTTGAATACCCAAAAATCTCAACAGAGAGAAGATACACGAGGGGGAGTAAGAATGCGAAGAACAGGTACAGGACCAGATTTTGCAGCTGATAGGTCTCCAGGGAAAAAAGGGAAGAAGGTATCGCTGTCGCGAGATATGCTGAGAAATAATTTTTCTGCAGGGAATCTGGAAACCTGAGCCGTGTTGACGGCGTGTCCACCGTGGACGAGGGGAAGATACGATCGAAAGGGGATATGCTGTCAGGATGGGGGAATGACGACGTCGTCAGGTATTTGGAGGTGGCCGCATAATCCACGATGTCATTGTTGCCCAGCGTGATTGTGTTGGAAACTCCATCTATTTTGGAATAATACGGGTAGGCAATTGACAGAAAAAGGATCACACAAATGAATAGCACCATCAGATGTTCTTTCGTGAAAGGGAACACAATCGGGACGATCCGATCTTTTTTTACTATCGCCGCAATGGCAAGAAACAACAACGGGGGAATAAGGAGAAATTTTGCATACTGATTCGTTCCCATTGCACTGTATTCGAAGAGGAGCCAGCTGCAAAAACTCAAATATGCAAGCCCTACAAAAGGAGAAAAATACAGGGAATATTTTTCAAAAACTCTCGGCGTAATCAGGATTGCGAAGCCGATACCTGAAAATATGAAGAGTGCTGCTGTTAAAAGAGCATAGAAAAAGAAATACATCTATGAATCCGTGCCTCCCCCACACCGTTCCCGTTGATCACCTTCTCTTATTATCATCTCTCCAGATAAAAGCACACTCTTCCATTATGATGAAAGTCCATCAATTGATTGAAATACGATTTGGTGTAACCTGGATGCCCGCTCCTGAATGCGGTCCATTCTTCAAATGAATACTGTACCATACTTCGGGAGGAGAAATGGTTTAACCATCATTTGAGAAAAACCGCACCTTTGGGAGATCTGATAGATCTCCCACAGAATCACATCACGTTCGATCCAATAGTCACCCACCTGGTCTTTCTGTGCCGCCAGAAATTCAAGAGTCTCTTTACTTGTAGAATGTTTTGCACCGGGTTCAATAAAAATCGCCCGGCCTCCGGGAACTAATATTCTATACATCTCCTCCAGCGTTCCCGGATAATCCTTCATATGGTGCAATGCGTCAAAACAGATAATGTTCCCAAAACTCTGATCCTTGAATGAGAGAACCCCCCCATCACCGATGATAGAATGCAATAATTCCCCATTCAGCCGGGGATCCAATGAAAATCTCAATTTTTGGACAGACACAGTATCTTTTGCGATATCACATGCAACGACATCAAATCCCATGCGATTGAGCCATTCTGCAATCCATCCGGTCCCGGATGCAAAATCAAGGATCTTGTTGACGGGGCTATTCGTTCTAATACAGGAACATGCGATGCCAAGATCGAACAGGAGCCGGGATACATCGCGTCCGACCTGGAACGGTTCATTCAATTCGGGATTCGCGATATAGGTATCACTCATACCGGACCTCAAATACTCCTTGTAACAGCACTATGGGAACGTTGCTTCCACGAATCGGAGATCAGCCAGCTCCATCCCGAAATTCCCCTGCATTTTACCCTTCGATCCCTCTTTCCCGATGAGATAATAATACTTCTGCATGCGAGGAAGGGAGAGGGGATCGCCAGGGGAATGTTTTTATTCGGATTGGTTCCTGAAAACCTGCTCTCCCTTATGAAGAACCATTCCGCCATCAAAGGACCCGATACGGTCATACTCACGTTTCTGGAGTGAATCACCTGAAGGACAGGTATCTCTTCACACGTGTGCCCATCCCCGGAGATTTCCTGTCATTGGGAATAGAGATCCTCATACAGTTTGAGTGTCGCCCTTGCCGTTCTCTCCCATGAAAACTGGCGAGCCCGTTCAATTCCTTTCCGGGATAACTCGCCGCACTGGCTCTCATCCTCCGTCAATGCAAGCAGCAGGGCAGTGGACTGCCGGGCATCAGTGGGATCAAAATAAAGTGCAGCACCCCCGGCAATCTCCGGCATTGCTGAGGTGTTCGATGAGATCACCGGAGCTCCGCAGGACATTGCTTCGAGAATGGGAAGACCGAATCCTTCGTAGAGGGATGGGTAGACAAATACGGTGGCAGCAGAGTACAGTGCAGGGAGATCCTGCTCGTCAATATAGCCGATTCGCTGGATCCGTGCTGGATACTGGGATTCGATCAATGCCTCGGTATCGCTGTTCAGCCATCCTTTCCCCCCTGCAATCACCAGGGAATAGTGATTCTTCACTTTTTCCGGAAGGTGCATGTACACCTTCACGAGCGTTCCGATATTTTTCCTTGGCTCAAAAGATCCTACCGTGAGGATAAAATCACCGGAAATCCCGTCCTTTCCAAGCACCCGGTCACGCTCATCCCTGCCACGGGGTGTAAAAATATCTTTTGCGGCCAGATGAGTGACAACGATCTTATCCGGGTCTGCATCAAAATGGTGTACCAGGTCATTTTTTCCGGAGTTCGAGATCGCGATGAGGCAGTCTGCATACCTGACTGCATCAAGCGTACCTTCAGACAATGCTGCCGGTTTGCCTCTGTGTGGCATTCGGGCAAGAGCAAAAAACTGATGTCGTACAGAGTAACGACAAGTCTGCCATAATGATCCTCCGGGCTACAGAAAGTCGTTGAATGCAGGACATCGACTTTGCCAAGGGCCCATTTCTTTGGAACCGGGGAATGCCAGACCAGGTCAATAATTTTTTTTGGTACTCTTTCCCCGTACAGGTGAAAATTTTTTTGAGAGGTGCCACGGCCGTCTTGAAGTCGGGGTGATAGACTATGGTAAAAGAAAGGATAGAGACGATACTGGTTGGTCCCGTCTATTTTTGCAAGGGCGTCAACCAGATTTGCAGCGTAATTTCCAACGCCGGCTCTCTCTCCGATAGTCAGGCTGATATCGATTCCGATTTTCATCGCTCCTCACGACACTCCGCGAGAGAAAAGTGGGTCAATATTCTCTTCTTTCCATTGTTTTACATCTGAAATTGGGAGGGTATGATGATACTGCAGAAATTTCAGTGCTGCAATCATGGTCTTCCCCAGCATAAACAATGCTTTTTTCGGCCTGGTCTCCCTGGAGACAAGGCGGTCCATAGAATAATGTGCATAAGCATAAATCAACGCTGGGGGAATGTTCCCCTTGCCGAAATGGTCCCCGATCACATGCAGCCGCTCTTCATTCGCTTCAAACTGCTTCGACAGGGTTTTGGTCTCCTGGTAAAGACGTGAATTGGCCAGATACTCGGGGAGGTATCCAAGAGTTCCGTACTGTTTTGCGATACGGATCCAATACTCATAATCCAGGGCATAATGAAGGTTCTCGTTAAAGAATCCGATCGTTTCCATGACGTCCCGTTTCCAGAACGTCGTTGGCTGACAGATATAACATGTTTCAGCAAGACGCTGTAAATCGAAGGGTTCTGTGGGATATCGTTCGATGATGGATCCCTCTGCAGTGATATGATACCCTTCGCCATACACGAAGGGTACATCCGGGTTCTCAACAGTGAGGTAGTGAACCGCCCGTGAGACTGCACCCGAAAGATAGGTGTCATCGGAGTTGAGGTATGCCAGGATCTCTCCTTTTGCGAGCCGGAGGCCTTTGTTGATAGCAGCACTCTGGCCTCTGTCTCTCTCCGAATACCAGGTGATCTGGTCCGTATAGTTCCGGAGGATATCGAGCGTCTGATCGGTTGAACCTCCATCCATGACAATATACTCGATGCGGGGGTAATCCTGGTGTATCACGCTTCGTATAGTCTCTTCGATGAAACGTCCCTGGTTGTAGGAGGGGGTCACGACGGAGACAAGCGGTAGTTCCTGCATGATGATCAGACCCTCCTTTGGAAAAAATGCGGGGTGGTTTTCCTGAACGAATGCACATTTTTTCGGTTGCGATATGCCCGCTCGACATCTTCTGCTTGAGAAAGTGCAGATGCAAAGAGAGCAAGGTGCCTCCGGGCAACCGAAATCGTAGGAATACTCAGTAACCCGTTTTTTTCCGTTCCTGATAAGAGATTCGCGCAATGCATGGTCATCGACAATCCTGTGCATGGCATCGCAGATACTCTGGGGGTTTGTTGGATCGAAATATATACGCAGCATCTCCTGCCACTTCGGGAATACTTGTGGTGCCTGATGCGATAATGGGGCATTCCATTGCCATTGCTTCGAGGAGCGGGATCCCGAAACCTTCGAAAAGGGAGGGAAAAACAAGAGCTTGTGCATTTTTATATAATCCCGGCAGGTCTTCACCATCGATATAGTCCAGGATGTGCACATATTCCTGAAGACCCAGTGAGCGATACGATTCGGGATATCCCCCTGTAACCCGGTTCCGGAAAGGACAAGGTGCAGGGGAGTGTTGCATGAGTTTCGAAATAAGGCATACCCCATGAGCAGCATCTGATGATTTTTATGAGGCCATCCATTGGCCGGATAAAAAAAATATTCTCCTGGCAGGGTATACTTTTTTGTTACCGAAGTCACATTTTCCCGTACATCGAAAAATGCATCTCCTGCTGATAAATGCACGACGTGAATCTTCACTGGATCAAGCCCTAATGTGTCAATAAAACATTTTTTGGAAAATTCTGAGAGGGTGATAATTTCTGTCGCCATTTCACCTGATGATTTCGTATACCCGTGTCTCAATACGAGTTCTTCTTCCGAAAAGTTCTCTGGATAGTATTCGTGTTGAATATCCGGTATGGTAACCAGGCTCGGAATTTTTACGGGTCTTGGTTCCAGACTTGAAAAAGGGCAGAACCAGATATCCAAGTGATAGCGGTCGATAATTTTTTGGAGGGGTACTATCCGGACCACTGCTTTTTCCCGACAAGGTACAGACGCAGTTTTTTATCTTTTGGGGGACGGTCTGTTCATCAGAAAATACTATTTTTTTGAAATTGACACAGGGAACAGGAACGGATGCATCATTATAGGATGTGGTAATCAGATAGTATTCATTATCCCTGTCAATCGTTGATAGTTTCGCAAGAAGATTCCTGACGTATATTTCCATGCCCCCGATTTTTCCAGGTCGTAACGGCAGTAAATTAATCCCAATCTTCATAATACCCGGACTGATCCCATTGATGCCTGTTCAAGGACGGGTTTTTTTAAAATTCCATCGCCCTGCAGCCTTAATCTCATTCGTTTTTCACGCGTGAATGGATGAGGCACGCTTCTTCATTGCACCTCACTTTGTGAACGCTACTAAAAAATATGACGTATAATCATTAATACTATAGTTGAGAGACGCCATGGGAACAAAGATCCTGATCTGCTGCAATGTATATCCCCCCAATTTTATTGGAGGGGCGGAATTAATTGCACATTCCCAGGCAAAGGAATTAAAGCGCACAGGCTTTGACGTCACCGTTTTTACAGGGGATATCCTTGAGATCGGCAAGCGGCATTCCCTGCGAAGGGAGGAGTATGAGGGGTTGCCCGTGTATCGGGTGCGTCTCACCGCTGAGGATTTTGATCCTCGGTATGAGAATTTTACTCACAAAGAGGTTGAGGAACATTTCAGGACTATTTTGAAAAAGATCTCACCCGATATTGTCCATTTCCATAATCTTGTCGGACTTTCCGTCGGACTCATTCACATCGCAAAAAAGCAGGGAATAAAAACAGTATTGACGCTTCACGATTATTGGGGATTTTGCTTTAAAAATACCCTCCTGAAAAATAATAATGAACTCTGCAGGGACTTTACCCAGTGCCCAGGGTGCAGGGAGGTGATACCCGGTCAGGACAACAGGAATATTCCGATGAGAATGCGCCAGGATTTCATCGCGATGCAACTCGAAGAGATAGACGCATTCATCTCACCGAGCCAATACCTTGCGGATCAGTATGTCATTGCAGGACTTCCCCGGGAGAAAATACAGGTAATCCGGAATGGTGTTGATGTTGAAAAATTCTCAAAGATTGCAAAAATTCCGGATCCCGACCATATCCGTTTTACTTTTATCGGATATTTCGGTACCCATAAAGGGATTCACATCCTGCTGGATGCATTGGAGTATCTCGAACATACGCAGGATATCGCAATCAATCTGATTGGTGACGGGGAACTTTTTTCCTGGTATGCCGACAAAGCCCATGGAAAAAGCTTGACTGGTAAAATTCTGGGGGAAGATCCCGAATATTGAAGAAGCATATGCACATACGGATGTTTTCGTTTTACCGTCAATTTGGCCGGAGAACCAGCCCGTCACCATCACCGAGGCAATGGCTGCAGGGATTCCGGTTATTGCCTCTGATTGTGGGGGCATTCCGGAATTGATCGAAAACGGAAAAACCGGCTTTCTCTTTGCACCGGGGAATGCAATGGATCTTGCCGCAAAGATGGATGAAATTATTCATCACCCCGGGAAAATGAAGTTGTTTGGAGATGCAGGCTATCATAAAATAAAAAATTTCACTATCAAAACACAGGTACAAAAGATTATCGACCTGTATAACCGGACCATGGGAAAGAGGAGCAAGGATACTCCCCTTCCCCCCTTGATTGTCTGTCATGGGAACCGTGTCGATCCGGCATGTGCGGCTGCATTGGCGCTCTCCTCAAAAATTGTCATCCCGAGGAAACATCCTGTTTCTCATGTCAGACTGGCTGTATGACGATCAGATAAGAGATGGGAGCCTTATTGTGGATAGTGAATGAATGCGAGGATATCTCTGCCCTGCATTCTTGTCTGAGATATGCACTGCCACTGCTCGTTCCTGAAAAGAAAAAGGAATTTAAAACAATTTGTGAGAAGTTACATAGCTGCATGTTGTATCGGGATTGCCTGGATGCCGGGGATGTCATCAATTACCTCTTGCAGAATGAACAAGAATGGAGGACGATGATAAAAAATGGAACAAAAGTCCGGAGTTTATTCCCAAGAAAATCATTTGAAGAAGTGAATGGGATAGAACCGGGCTGACGTGCAGCCTCAGAACGTCTCCAATTTTGTTCGTTTTTCCCGGGTCATGATACTGCTTTCTCTCTTCGCCGTAACTCTTACCGGTGGTGCTCCTCGCACTCTGTCCCATAAGAAGAAATTGCATAAGAAGAAATTGAAAGCCGCATACACTGAAATGTCCCGTGTCAGGGTGCCACCTGACCTCGCAGAGGTCTCGCATCTCCCGGATTTATGCAATAAAAATCCCCCCTCCCCTTCAGAGACTCATAAAGATGGCTGAAATAGCGCTCATGTTGTTGGAGCAAGGGATACGGTCTGAACTGCAATCCCAAGTGTTCTCGTATCACCGGATATGCCCTTTGTCATAGGGAGACGTGGCATCGGGCAGTTCGAATGTCAGTGTCTGCATATCGCCCTCCATCAAGGATATGATCTATCCGAACGACTATGTTCTGGGATCCTGGTTCAGAAATGGTGAAGTTCGCAACGAGATGACCATTGACCCGGATATTCAGTCGCTGATGGTCCAGTGTATTCTTCACCAAAAATGGGGAGAACTGGAGAGTGAGTATCAGATCGGATTGGGGTGTGTTCATCGGGAGAATAAGAGTCGAACGGGCTGCGTCGGTCCATATCCAGCCTTTCTCCGGGGTAACTCCACCCGGATCCCAGGTATTGTTCGGCATCTTCACCGGTTCCGAAATGAATAATGGTGCCTGGCTGATAGGGGATAGGGGGAGTATACTCCACGCCACTTGGTGTGAAAACACGATACGATGGTTTCCACGAAGCCGGATCCCAACTGAACCCGTTTATCTGATATTCTGTCATCGGGGGTAAATACTGTTTATCCCAGTCATCATTCATCCAGTCATACTCATAGAACAGTCGTGTTCTTTCATCCGAACTGGTACTATCGAGTATCGATTCACCGGAAAAATTATTGGCAATCCCATACGAATCAGCAATCGTTTTGGGAATATCTCCAAGTGTGACCGGCGCATCAGAAATCGAAAGAGTTCCTGTAGAATTGACCGGCTTCACTAGCATCAGCGGTATTCCGTTTCCAATAACCTTTGCGGATACCGTGCTGGAGTAAGTTCCAGGTTTTTATTTGGGGAAGTATCAAGACCCATGAATCTCCCGTATGAGATCCGTGATCTCCCACAATAAAAATCAATGAATTGTTGTATATCCCCTGATTTTTCAGGTTTGTTAAGAGAGCATCGGTGATTGACAGCTCTGCTTTTGCGGTGGCTTTATACCCGGCACGGTTGGAAGGGAGTTCCTGGGATTCAAGGTTTTCATTGAGTGTATAGGGAAGATGCACCCCACGAAGATGAATTACTTTGAAGGTTGCATTGGGCGAACCCGACCGTTACATCTGTCTTAAACCGTTCATACATTATCATATCCGGATTGATTTTTCCGGCGTCAGGAACTAATGGTTTTGAAAAGAATATCATTTTCAAGGGTTGCGGAATGTGCCGAAATAGCGTCAGTTCAGTCAGGAATCTCGCATCATCCGGATTTGTGTCCTGGTATAGATTCTGCTATTTCAGGGGATCCGGGCGTAATATCATCAAAAACATCATGAGATGGGGTAAATTAAAGTAGGGTCTTCACTGATGCTTGTCCTGAACCCGTTTTGTTTTAATACGACAGGAATTGAGTTGTTCAGCGAGGTATTTTTTATAAAGTCCTTTATTGGCACAGAATTATCATAATATTTTCCGGAAAGGATGAGGGTTACCGAAGGATACGTCGTGGAAAATCCACCGACCGTATTGCGGTAATAGGTGAACCCATCAAACATATCCCTGTATTTTTCGTCTTCGTTGAATGATCTCCTGGAAAATATCTGACTGGTAGGTATCAAGGATGATGATGATTACATTGGTGTCCGAAGAAAATTGTAGTAATTTTTTCGGATACTCAGATAGATTTTGATATTTCCAGGAGGGTTCATCCGGGGCGGCGTACACCGTCGCCAGTATCCCTAGCGAACTGAACCAGTATCAGCAGCACGCACAATACCCGAATATGTTTGTACAGGGGGTCTGATTTCAGAATGGATATCGCCAGAATTCCGATCCAGACTATACTATCAGCGATCCCATTCCAAAAATAATCCCCCCAGATAATTACATGACCATCGAGGAGCCCGTAGTTCCAGACGATAATATTTCCCTGGATCCAGAACAGAAGTCCGATAGCAAAAAACAGAGCGGTTACCTTTTTAGTATATTTATTATTGCATATTTGTAAAATTAGAAAAATGCCCGCACCTACTAACAAGGCCAATGCAAGAAAGGAGTGCCAGATCTTCGAAAAAAGGAATGAAAATTCAGTAACATTTGTATAATAAAGATTTGCAGATCCAAAGGCAAAGAGAGTGAGTGAAATAAGGAACGCTACACATAGATTTGTCTGCACTCGTTCATTCTTCAATTCATCCAGTAATGAGATTTTCATTACACCGACCGTGTTTTCATGAAGTAGAGAGTTCTTTCAGATCCATCAATGCCAGTCCGTTGAATAATGTCGAAATACTGGGTGAAAGCAGACTCAAAGCATTGTTGCGTATATTCATAAAAGATATCCTCCCGGTTCATGAGTAATTTCTGCACTTGCGAATCGCTTTTAGGCACAAATTCAATGATCAAGGACCGACAAATCTTCGAAAACAATTCTGCAATCTTTTCCAATGGCACATTATTTGAGATAGCAAGATGGTGGATCAATGCCAGAACAAGAACCGTATCAGCAGGTCCCCGTCCTATCAATGAGTCCCGCTCTTCATTCTGCCAGCCGAGACCCGGACTTGGATTGGATAAATCCAGCAGCAGGGGCAGCAGATCCTGTTCCTTGTTCTTCAAGACCTCGCGATAATTTAATTCAACACACGCAGGATCAATATCAAAGGCAATAGTCGGAATGTTCTTGGTACTTGCAAGTCGTGAAAATAAGCCATTGTTCGCACCCATATCCCATACCGTTTGTGGGTTCGCCAATTCTAAAAAGTGAGCGACAATCTCTTTTTTATGCTCAAATGCATCCCTGGAATAATTTGTATCCTGGTAATATTCTGCCCATTCAGTGCCTTTGGGTTGCCATTGGATTTTTTTGATAGTCGAAGTGAGATTGTCCAGCAATCCGAATAAGCCACGTGTGCTGACCTCCCGGGATTTGACAGGGGCATGCACATCCGCGTACTTTCTTTCGCTTTTTGCATGCAGGTGGATATGCATCAGGATTCCAAGGTTCAGCCATGTTGCTCCGGGTAAAAGTCTGCTCGTCAGATCAAGGCGAATTCCATCGATGTTGTTGCGAAGCAGTTGCAGAAGGCGGATGTCTGTATATCCCATAAGTGCCAGCGGGGCGAGGAAATGCTGGCAGAACTGGCGATATCCGATCCATGGTGTTCCGGATTCATATTTTTCGAATGACAATGTGTCGATAAAAACCGGACGGCCCCTGAAAAATTGGACGTTATAGGCCGTGGCATCTTTCAGGATCATGCCATATTCCAGCGAAATCTTCTGGATCTCAAGAGTTAACAATGCAGCGTCCTTCAATTGCGAAAATGACCACTCATAGGGATAGGAGATAAAAGGTATCGGTAAAGGTTTGATAATCTTGTAGGCATTATCCGGATCTTCCGGAGGGATATCCACGATCTCGTGAGGGATCAGCAATTGTTGTGAGAGCAATGTGTCATACAGCCCGGAATTGATCAAATGAGTATACTGTTCTTCAAAGCTTCTGTTAATCTGGCGGTAGAGCGTTCCTTCGCGGAAAAATAAAAACCCTCCTGGATCGCGGAATGAACTTGGTAAAATCATGGTTCTTTCATTTCCGGATTGTTTTTGTTTTTTAATCTGTTGAAAAATTCCTTGATCTTCTGCCAGTAGATCTTCAGAGTAAATACGACTCCGAACAGCACGGTGATAACAAGCTGCCATACCATACTCCCAAAACCGGGATCGAGGTATGCGGATACTGGTTGGGGAATCAACAATAAAAGCAGAATTACAAAAATGAATGCCTGGGTTATCAAAATAACACGTACTTTTTTCAATATTTGACCCCTGGAACTAATAAATTTAGTTGTTAAGTTATTTGAATGAGGCTTTCGCCACATGATGCCGGTAATCAATGGTATCGATTGAAGGGAACATTCCCGATTCTCTGTGACAACTTCTGTCGCTCAAGTGTTCGATATTCCCTTACTCCTGGGAATCTGTATATTGCTATTGGGGACGAGGTGGATAGGCCAGGATAGTGAAAGGGGGCCGGGCCCAGGGACGCTGTATATCGATATTGGGGAATATGTGGATAGTCTGGTACAGATCAGATTCTCCTTGCATGAATAATGGATCCAGGAAAGGACCTTTTAATAAAAATAGATAAACTATGAACAGAATTTTACATTGATGAATTTTAACTCCATTGCATTCTTTTATTTTCTCTTCATTGTGGTGATCCTGTATTTTTTAATACCTCACAAATATCGTTGGTTTTTCCTTTTGATAGCGAGTTTCTATTTTTATGCATCAGTAAATGTCCAATACACCGTTTTATTGGTGATTTCGATAGTATCCATCTACCTTGCATCGTTGCAGATAGAAAAAACAAGCAATGCCACAATAAAGAAAATATCCCTTATCTGCTGCCTCTCGGTTAATCTGGGAATGCTGATTCTATTTAAATATTGTAATTTTCTTTTTTGGAATCTGAATTATGTGAGCAGTCGATTATCCTTGTCGTTTGAACTCTCTTACCTGGAGTTCTTGTTACCCATCGGAATTTCGTTCTATGTTTTTATGGCAATGAGTTATATTATTGATGTCTATAAAAAAGAGACAAAAGCGGAAAGAAATCCCGGTATCGTCGCATTATACCTCTCATTTTTTCCTCATCTCGTGGCAGGCCCGATAATGAGGGCGAATGAGCTTATCCCTCAGTTTTACAAGGTCCATGAATTTGAAGCCGAGAGAATTTCCAATGGGTTAAAATTAATTGTTTGGGGATTATTCAAAAAGGTCGTGATTGCTGACAGACTGGCATTGTATGTCGATTTGGTCTATCTGAATCCAGCACAATTTGATGGGTTAACATTATCGGTTGCGACAATTTTCTTTGCGTTCCAGATATATTGTGATTTTTCCGGTTATTGTGATATCGCGATCGGGTGTGCCCAAATCCTTGGTTATGACTTGACAGATAACTTTAATCGACCGTATAGTTCACAATCAATCGTGATTTTTGGCGGAGGTGGCATATCACATTATATGCCTGGTTACGAGATTACGTCTATATTCCACTTAGGGGGAAATCGCGTTTCACCGCCAAGATATTTTTTCAACATACTTCTCGTATTTATATTAAGTGGTATATGGCATGGTGCAAACTGGACATTTGTTGCCTGGGGTTGTATTCTTGGAACATTTGTCACTAGTGACACTGATTACAACTCCCTTAAGGGAAAAATGTATTCAAACTGCAGCGATTCATATTACAATTACAACGAACCGCAGCCTTCAGAAAAATATATTCTCTCCTCTGTATCGTAATCACATTCATTCTGGTGGATTTTGCCTGGATCTTTTTTCGATCCAACTCAATTAGCGAAGCATTTTCAATTATCTCCATAATAATATCGAGTATCATTCAGGGAATTTTGCGTCCTGCATCTCTTCCCCAGTCCGGATAATAGCACATTCAGTTACTCTCTCATTTGGTCTGCCATGGTTTCTCACCTCAGTGCTGTTATTATTCATGCTGGGATTCATTCACTACATCCAACCCCACGATGGCATGAGACACATGTTCAGGGAGAAATCTACGTATATACGTGGGTAATTATTTTTATTCTGCTCATGTGTATATTGTATCTTGGTGTCTTGACTCCGAGGGCGTTTATTTACTTTCAGGTTTTAGGGAGAACCATGAATAAGAAAGAGATAAATGAACTCAAAATTTTTTTGAAGAAAATTTTTGTAATGTCAGTATTGATGGGTATGACCCTTGTTATTGTCATGTTTTTTGATACCGTTCGAGAAGGATAACTACTATTTAGCAATAGTGGACAAACACGAAGCGCTTGAGACAACAGCACCCCCCAGAATCATTCTCGTTGGCGGATCAAATGTCGCATTTGGAATTGACAGTGAAAAAATGGAAAATGAGTTGCATCTCTCTGTTGTAAACACGGGATTACATGCAGGGATAGGGTTGCCTTATATGCTGAATGATGTGAAACCCTATCTGAAAGAGGGAGACACAATAATCATCATTCCTGAATATTCACAATTTTTTGATGATAAAGATAAGGGGGAGGTCGAACCTTTAGCGGCGATGATAGGAATAAATCCTTTATCCATTCGGTATCTGCATCCGAAGTCCATGCGGGAGATACATCTGATTGGAGCAACGCTTTTCCGTCACAAAGCCGACTTTGCTCTGGAGGTCGCCAATACTTTTTTCCTCTCGAAAACGGATTCCAGAAGAGGATGAGATGCCAGAAAAGATGACAAGAATTTTTCCTACTCCCGACATGGATTCAATCGATACGGTGATGAGGTCAGTCATTGGAACTATACCGTGCAGCATGACCAAAATTATTCAGCAGGCTCCTATTTAGGGAATAAAATAAATTATGATCAAATAGAATTATTAAATGAATTTCACCATTATGCGAAAAGAAGAAATATTTCCGTGTATTTCTCCTTCTCACCCATTGACCGAAATGAATATCAAAAAAACCAGACCGCGTACAACCAGTTTTATCTTACTTTGATCTACGAATGTATCAATACCAATACTTGGTACTCTTGAAGAGTTTTCTTTTCCAAGAGCCTTTTTCTTTGATACAAGACATCATTTAAATTATCAAGGAGTCGAAAAAAGGACGGAAACATTAATTTTTGAGTTACAAAACAACTCGCCCCTATGCACCATTTTGTAAAACGATATACCTGAGGACTTAGATACCGGGTGTCTCTCAGGATATCCGGGGATTTTTTCTGCAACGTCTTTTTTTTCCAGTCTGGCGTTGCCGTGTCCCTGGTCCCGGGTCCTGGATCGGAAGAGACGACTGTATGAGGAGCTGAGAAAAAATTCCACCTGCTGTTTTTTTCGGGAATTTTCAAAGAGACCTCGCGAATGAAGTGAACATGACCCCTCTGCCACGCGTAAAAGCGGAAAACCTGTGCTCCCCCGCCGAAAAAATATATCATACCTTGAGGCAATAACTGATGCAAATGGTATCGGTCGAAGAAAATTACGATATTTTCGCAGTCCATTACGATTGGTCATCCCGCGGAGATGAATGGTCGCAACCCTGGGGGGGGACCCGTTATGTATGGAGTATCACAATATTCCCCGGGTACAGGCATTTTTACCTTCAAAAACTATTCTTGAGATTGCCCCGGGTTTTGGGAGATGCACTCAGTTTCTCAAGGATCTCTGTGACCATCTGATTGTGGTGGACCTTTCGGAAAAATGTATCAAGGCTTGCCAGGAGAGGTTCCATGATTGCGACAACATCGAGTATCATGTGAATGATGGGAGATCATTAGACATGATTTCCGATCACTCAATAGATTTCATTTTCAGCTGGGATTCATTGGTCCATGCGGATCCTTCAGTAATGAAAGCATATGTCCGGCAGTTCTCTCGTATCCTGAAACCAGGGGGATTTGGTTTCCTTCACCATTCAAACCTGGCGGAAGTTATTGAGAAGATACACGGGAAAATACCCTATGAAAATGTGCATCTTCGAGATGAAACCATGGATTCCTCATTATTTTTACAATATTCTGAAGAATCAGGGCTCGATTGTATCCTCCAGGAAAAGATCAACTGGAGAGACAATTTTTTAATTGATTGTTTCTCTGTTATCACGCGTGAAAAACGATAATTGCATCAAACCCACTCGATATTATTGAGAATTCCAATTTCATGGAAGAAGCAAAAATTGCAAAATATCTTTCAGATACCTATAATTTCAAGAATACAAATGAAAATTCGGGATTTGGTCACATCCTTAAGACTCCAATAACGTCACGGGTAAAAAATTTTTTCAGGTTCAGATAGATGGAGGGAATGGCACTTTGAGTTCTCTACGCAGTCCCTGTTGAACGGAGTACTGTAGCACCTATCCGAATCCGGAAGAACGATCTGATATTAACTATCAGTCGTGGGGTTTACCCCGTGCTCACTGGCAGTATGAATCTTCGATCCATCCAACCCAATTGCACCCCACTCCTGTCTCTGACGTGGGGCAGTCGTCATCCCTCACGGTTAGCCCCCAAAAAGCCGGAAGGGAGAATATTTGCATGAACCTCACTGCCAGAGTTTATCGATTGGCTTGATACCATGCAACAGTCTGCTCGAGCCCCCTTGGAAAATCCCATCATGGCCTCAAATCCGAACTCACGTTTTGCCCTTGATGTATCAAGGCACCGTCTGGGCTGGCCATCGGGTTTTGTATGGTCCCAGACGAATCTTTCCCTCATATCCGGTCAGACTGGCGATCAGGTTGACGAGGTCGATGATAGTGATCTCTCTGCCAGATCCAAGGTTGACAGGATCCGGACCGTTATACTGCTCAGTCGCGAGTGCAATACCCCGGGCGGCATCCTTCACATAGAGAAACTCGCGGGAAGCTGATCCTGTTCCCCAGACCTCAACCTCTCGCATCCCCTCATCGACCGCCTCCGATAAACTTCCGAATCAGGGCCGGAATGACATGAGAACTGGCGGGGTCAAAATTATCGCGGGGTCCATACAGGTTGACCGGCAGGAGATAGATGGCATTGAATCCATACTGTTCACGGTAGGCCTGGGTCTGAACCAGGAGCATTTTCTTGGCAAGGCCGTAGGGGGCATTCGTCTCCTCGGGATACCCGTTCCAGAGATCCTCCTCTTGGAATGGAACCGGGGTGAACTTGGGGTAGGCACAGACCGTGCCGATAATCACACATTTTTCGACCCCTTCCTTTCTCGCGGCCTCAATGACCTGGATGCCCATGAGGGCATTATCGTAGAAGAGGGTGGCCGGGTTCTCCCGGTTGAACCCGATCCCGCCCACTACACCTGCCAGGTGGATAACGATATCCTGCCCCGCAACAGCCTGTTCGCAGTCCTCCCATTTCCGAAGGTCGGTATCCCTGCTCCGTGGAATCCGGAGATTCGAGACTGAAACGCCTCTGCCCTGCAGCTCCTCCACCAGGTGGGAGCCGAGAAAGCCTGCACCGCCGGTGATGAGGATCTTTTTGTTCTCCCAGAACTTCATATTCGTGAACCCCATGATCAACCGAAGTATGGTACAAATGCCGTTACCATCAGATGATATCGGCAGGGTATCAAATCTTTCCCTTTGTTTCTGTAAGGGGGAGCCACATGACTTGAAAATCAAAAATCTTCCACTCCAGTAGTACTCTGGTATCTCTCTCGGCAAATTCTTTATAGCCCCTGTGGCTATTTTACATTCAGGAGACATTTCGCGACACCTCCAGAAATTACACACTATATCTCCGGGAAAATTCCGTCATGATCGCAAAAAAGACGATGATCCAGGAGCTTGGTGAGGAAGAACTGATCCTGCCAACGCTCGT
Organism: uncultured Methanoregulaceae archaeon; assembly: GCA_963828315.1. Lineage (GTDB taxonomy): Archaea > Halobacteriota > Methanomicrobia > Methanomicrobiales > Methanospirillaceae > UBA9949. The sequence goes on from CAWHEC010000001.1 coordinate 28,255, forward strand.
GAACAATGCCCTTGCAGCAAATGACCGGGTGAAATACTACTTTACCCTCCTGCAGGCAGCCCGGTCCCATGCCAGGCATCCGGGAGGCGAGGTTTCAAATCTCAGGGCTGAACGGGAGGCAGCCGGTGTGGAAGACCCGGCGTTCGATCGCATCGTTGCCGGGAGTGTGAAAGCGGGGAATGGCCGCTGGCAGATCCCGCATGCCACACGGATCCTTTCCGGCATCCGGTCTTCCCTCAATGAGATGACGGCACCTCTCGTCATCGTGAAAGATGGGAAGAGTGAATCGTTCGAAAAAAGATTAAAAACCCTTGTTGCAGATATCCCGGCAGAAGAGAGCGATATCCTTGAGGATGAGGTCATACAGCGGATCACTGCAGGTGATGAAAGGACCATAGACAGCATTCACCTGCTGGTGATGGATCTCCACAAGGCCCTGAATATCCTTCAGGGAGATCTCGCAAGCGAGATCATAGACGGGGCAATGACCTACCTCCTCGCTGATGATGACAGGGATCTCGTCATTGCGTTCATGGCGGGCATCAAAAAAACCGCTCCCCTGAAGTTTGATCACCCTGGACTTGGGACAACGGCTACGAGAAACGGGAAGAAACTGGTTATCCAGAACGATATCGGTATGACTGATGCCCATGTGCTGGTGGTGAATGTGGAGGAGCTTACGGTCTCGGTGATCTATACCGATATCCATATGCCCCGCCTCCAGTTCTTCCAGGGTCTGTTCGAAGCACGGGGAATGGTATGGGAGGACACGCTCTCGAAGAAAGCTGGTGACCAGTTCGAAGCAAAGATCTACCATCTCTCAGTCGGAAGGTATCAGGCCGGAACCAGGGGAGATCTCGAACAGTTCCTTACTTTTCTGGGATCACGGCTCGTCTTTCTCATCGACTGGAACCGCGCAAGGAAACGTCTCCGGACATTCCTTCCAAACAGGGATGCATCCATCGTCCTCAGATGGGCTGCGGAGAATGAGTATGGCCACATGGCATTCCTTCTCCTTGGGGGTGAGACGATCATTTACGAGGCGCTTGAGCTTGCCTCAAGGGTCCCCCTCCGGTACGGGGAACCTCTGCACCAGATACTCGGCAGGGAAAAGACGGTCGAATACTTTGAGTGGGTGTTAAAAACTGCTTCGACAGGCCTGCTTGCCGGGCATTCCAGACCCCTGCTCCAGGACGAGATCAAAGCGGAGCTCCTCCGTTATTTCCGGACGGCACATGAGAACCTCATGGACATCTGCGAGGAGCATGCCACCCTTTCCATCGATGTGGCCACGGTTCTGCGCGATTCACTGCTTGAAATTGAGCGGGGAGGGGATGGGGAGTATAGTGCCCGGAGTGCGATGCGGGCGAAAGAATGGGAGAGCGAGGCAGATACCCTTGTTATCAAGGTCAGGAGTCTCTCCAGGCGTATCGAAGCAGCGAGATTCTATGCCGATCTCATCAATGTGGCGGACGATACCCTTGATTTCCTCGAAGAGGCCATGTTTCTTGCAACCCTCATCCCGAAGGTTCCTTCATCAAGGAAGTTGACCGGCGAGATGGCCGGGCTTGCAGAGATAGCGGTGAAGAGCAGCCAGGAATTTTTAAAGGCACTGATGGCCTCCCAGAATATTCACCGGGGTTATACCCGTGACGAGATGCAGGATTTTCTCCAGGCCGTCGACCGGGTCATAGGGTATGAGCGGGAGTGCGATGAGGCACTGCGCCGATCCGAAAAGAGTATCCTGACCCAATCCACTGATTACAGGGAGATGATGATATTTTTTGAAATCGCACGGACAATTGAGGAATCCACGAACTCCCTCATGAAATCGGTCTATATCATCAGGGACCGGATCCTCGAGGGAATGAACCGCTAGGGGGGGAGAAGTACCTGTGGTGAAATCAGGTCAGCGGATGGTCACGGTTCGGCCCCATGATGCGGGATGAGGTGCCTTCATCCGAGTTCGGGAACAAGGCGTCCGGCCTTGCCACCATGGCACTCATGGGTATCCCGGTCCCGCCCGGGTTTTCGCTTTCGGTCTCGGTCTGCGAGGATTACTACCGGAATGATGCCACACTGCCTGAGGATTTCTCCTCTCTCCTGAAGGGCGGGATCGCATCTCTTGAAAAGGCAAGTGGTTCCGTATTCGGGGGAATCCGCCGCCCCCTGCTCGTCTCGGTACGGTCAGGCGCACCGGTGTCGATGCCCGGGGTGATGGACACCATCCTGAATGTGGGCCTGAACAGGGAGACGCTCCGAGGGCTCATCTTCCTCTCGGGTAATCCCCGTTTTGCCTGGGATACCTACCGGAGGTTCCTCATCGAGTTCGCACGGGTTATCTTCCGGCAGGATCTCCAGCCCTATCACCTCGCACTCCGGACCATGCTCGATGCGGAAGGTGTTACCGACCCGGTCGAACTCAATTCCCGCAGTCTCAGGGATCTTGCCTTCCAGTACGAGCGCATTTTCTCGTCCGGAACCGGCAGACGGTTTCCCTCTGATGTTCAGGAACAGCTGGCATGCGCTGCAGAGGGAGTGATCCGATCATGGACCAGTCCGCGTGCTGAAGCGTTCCGGAGGATGAACCTGATCAAAGAGGCGAGGGGTACGGCCGTAACCGTCCAGATGATGGTATTTGGGAATATGGGGGCCCATTCAGGAGCAGGGGTGGCTTTTACAAGGAATCCATGGCTCGGCACCGGAGATCTTCTCGTCGATTTCAAATTCGGGGCCCAGGGCGAGGACGTGGTATCGGGAGAAGAGTCAGCAGCAACGCAGACGGAATTCGCAAGGACAATGCCAGAGATCTATGACACGCTTGCAGAGATAGGAAAGAAACTTGAACTTCATTACCGGGATATGCAGGACCTCGAATTCACGGTTGAGGAAGGAAAACTCTTTATTCTGCAGACCCGTTCAGGGAAGCGATCCCCGTATGCAGCACTGAAGATCGCAGTCTCTTTATGCCAGGAAGGAATCATTTCCCCTTCAGACGTATCCTGGATGCTTCGGGAAGTAGATCTTGATGCCATCACCGTGCAGAGGGTAAAATCGGACGATTACCCGGTCGCGGTGGGTATCCCCGCTTCGGGGGGTGTCGCTGTCGGCATGATTGCTTTTTCAGGAGAACGTGCCGAACAGGAGGCACGGGAGGGGAACCCGGTCATCCTGGTCAGGGAGACAGCTTCTCCGGACGATCTGCCCGGCATCTCGGTCGCACACGGACTTCTTACCGTGAGGGGTGCCCGGACTTCGCACGCAGCGGTGGTGGCAAGGCAGATGGGCAAGATTTGTGTCGTCCAATGTGAGGGTCTTACGATTGACGCCCCGAAAAAACGGTGCACCATCAGTGGCCATGCACTCAGGGAGGGATCCGTGATCAGCATCGACGGGAATTCGGGGAACGTCTATATTGGCGCAGTCGAGTGGTCTGAAGAGCGTCCGGAAGAGCTCATCAGTATTGTGCGGACCTGGGAGAGGGAACAGCAGATGTAGACTCCTTTTAGGACGATCTCCTCTCTTTTAATTTTCCCGCCATGAACTTCATGAGGGGGTACACCCCATCTGTCATCGGGTGAACTTCGATGAACTTCTCAAACTCATTCACCCCTATCCCTTCCCGCATAAGAAAAGCATGGTATGCAGCAATGACTCCTGCCGCAGGACCCACTGACGCGACTCCACACAGCTGCCCGGTGTCAGGATCAACGCTCACCTTTGCATACCCCGTCCTCCCGGACGGCACCGACCAGAACGTGCCCGGCCCTGCAGGACCAGGGAGTGATGCCGAGGCAGCACAGGACGTCTCTCTCTCCACAAATGCATATTCATTGAAGAGGCTCATGGACTGGGGAATTGCCGTATAGTCCATGACCTCGTCCCTGCCGAGGATGTTTTCTGCAGCCACGAACCCCTCGCGCCGTGCAACAGGAGTCAGGAAGGGAGAGCCGGTCACATCACCGCAGGCATAGACCCCTCTCACGCTGGTCCGCATCCGCATATCCACCACAACCTCCCCGTTGTTCCGTTTTTCCATCCCTTTCAGCATCTCCGACCGGGGAGCAAGGCCGGCTGCAACAAGAACTGCATCGCAGGGAACCTCGAATGAGCCCTCACGCCCTCTCAGATGCACCCGTGAGATGTCGTCCTCCCTCTCGATCGAGAGGAGAGAGGTATTTTCATGGATACAGGCAGGTTCCAGTTCCTTTCTTGCCAGTTGCAGAAGATTCGGGTCAAGGTTTTTTAGCAGGCCGCTCCTGCTCACCAGGTGGATACGGCTTCCGAATTCCTGGAAGATGTAGGAGAATTCGGCGGCCATGATCCCACCGCCAATGATAACCATCTCCCGAGGCAGATCCTTCATCTGGCTGAGGCTGTGAGGGGTATAGACCCCCTCTGTCCCGATACCCGGGACATCCGGGATGACAGGACGGGATCCTGTTGCGGCAATAACTGCATCCGCTGCGATCTTCTCCCCGTCCAGAAAAACTGATGTACCCTCAATGCTCCCTTCCTTCCCGTACAGGATGGTGACTCCGGAACCCCGTGTCTCTGCATCGAGAATCCCGGCAATCTTATCCTGGATGGCCTTCATTTCAGAGAGGAGCGTTGGAAAGCGTATGCCAGGGACGGTATCGATTATCCCAAGCTCGCAGAGGCGGCGTGCTTGCGTAAGCGCCCGTGCTGCCTCGTTGAGTGCGCAGACCATCATACACCCGTAGTGGAGGCACTGGCCGCCTATCCCGTTTTTTTCCACCAGGGTGACTTCACGCCCGCCAAGGGCCAGGGTTAGTGCCGCTGTTCTCCCGGCCGGTCCTCCGCCAAGAACAACAATCATAGTTCGACCTAAAGGATCTCTACGCCTTCGTCCATCGGGACAGCGAGTATATCGCCGGTAGTGGCATTCACTTCCACGATCTTTTTCCCCTTTATCTGCCAGACCGGGACAAACCCCTGGGCTATATCGAGCTGGATATTCTTTTTCTCGGGTCTGATTACCTTCTCTTCGTAGAAAATGGCATCACCCTTCACCTGCTTGATCCTGACCTGTTTCGTCAGGAGATCGATGAGGTCCTTGTATACCTGCTCTGCAGCATCCTCCTTTGAGATCTTGGGCTTCAGAACTTCGGAATCAGCAGGGATTTCCTTCTCTACCACAGCACTCCCGTCAAGCTCTATACGGAGTCCGTTGATGGCATTGATGGCTCCCGATCCGTCCCCATCGAACAGCACTTGTCGATCTTTATACACCTGTTCGCCGGAACTGACATAGTGGAAGAACCAGTGGGGCATGAAACGGAGCGACGTAGTTCCTGATACCCCTGCTATCTTTTCAGCAGCCTGCCTGCCTACTTTGATAGGAAGATGCGGTATGGTGATCCCCGATGGGGCCTCCGCATCAGGCTGGCTTTCCTTTGCAGGCTGAGCTTCTTCCCGGACAGAGGCAAACGAGAGTGAGAGGGTCCGCTCAAGAACCCGTGCCAGGGCAGCTTCACCGGCATACCTGACGAACTCCTTCACACCCCAGACGATGCAGTTCTCTGTCATTATCTGTTCTTCGAGTGAAAAAACAAGTTTCCGGCATTCCAGTTCCTTTTCGTTCTCTTTCAGGCTGAAGCGGGTCCGGTCGAATTCCTGGATCTCAGACTCGTCGTTTGAACAGAGGACGAGAAGTACATCTCCCTCCCGCATCGCTGAGAAATCAACAGGAGCTTCCACATCCTGTATCTCAAAACCTGCAGTTTCAAGGATTGCCTTTACCGCAGTTCCTGCGTTTTCCCGCAATTTTCCTTCCATCAACCATACATTTCCTTCATCTTATAGAACAATTTTTCTATTGCGATGATCGATGCATTAGTGATGAATCTTCCCCTGAAGTTTGTCTCCCACAAAATTGAAGAGTACGCGATGCAGGTGACCTATGATCCCAGAAACGGAACCGGCCGGTTCGTCTATAATCTTTCATTGATCGACACAAAAGACCTCGAGAAGGCCATCGCTGTCTACAAGGACGCTTTCAAGGCAGGGGTGTGCGTAAGCGGGCTTGTCCGGTTTGTACCGGGTGGTGAGGAGGTGGGGGATTTCCCCGTCCCGGAGGGGAAGACCGGGATTGTTACCGTATGCAGCACGACACTGGACGGTATCCTGATACACCGGGGGGTGCCTTTAAATCCGATCGGAGGAGGAGTGGTTGAGATTGAGCAGCGGATACCGAGGAGGTTTACCCACCTGATCCTCTATCAGCATACCACGATCGATCCCCTCCAGGTACTCATCTCCCAGGAGATCACCTCGATTACCGACGTGATGCGGAAGGGGAGCGGTACGATCCTCGCAAACATCCGTGAATGCCATATGGAAGCCGAACATCTTATCGGGCAGGTTCTGGATGACCTGACGGGATCCCCCTTCACCGGGATTCTTGATATCGGACCGCCAAACAGCCCGGCTCTCGGGGTCCAGGTAAATCCACAATACATGGGCATTGTTGCGCTGGGAGGAACGAATCCTATGGCGGCCATCAGGGAATCAGGGGTAGAGGTTACTATCCATGCGATAAAGGGGCTGCTTGACATCGGGACGATGTCTGAGATTCTCGATTACTGACCCTCTCTGTTATCCCCAGTTTGAAAAGAAGTTCCAGTACATTGTGAAAAACCGTACAAATCCAACCGATTCAGAATAAAGGGCAGTAAAACCTTTGTCCTCAGATCCCATGACGACCATGGCCATTCTCTGGTCAATGATAAAGACGCCTCCTGCCAGCCAGTCTGTCCCTGTTTCTTTGGGCGTCACGTTTGGGGGTGCCTTGACAACGACGTTGATCTGATCAGGGAGAGGGCCAGCCCAGCCATCAGTAATGATCTCCACCTTCACCTCCTTCCTGAGAGAGAGCAACCTCTCGATCAACTCTGTCTTGAGGTGGTCCCAGTAAAAGATGATAAGAATGCTCTCTTCTGCCCCCTGGAGAATTTCCAGTAACCGTGCCCGGATATGATCATCACCATGTATGGTCCAGATCAACTCCTGATCTCCCCGATCGATCCGTGATGACTGGGCATAGATCCTGTTCAGGACTTTTTTTGCCCTGGCGGCATCGTTCTCTACCGAAAGCAGCAGAATCTCGATTGCTTTGTCCGGGCGCATGGGATTGAACCGTTTTGGTGATGTATTCGACACCGATACCAGTTGTTTCTGGGAAAGATGTTCGAGTACAGGATAGACTGATGCGCGGGGAACCCCGGACAGCTCGTGAATCCTGGTTGCGGTCGCTCCAGATGCCTGGAGCAGGGCGATATAGACAAGCGCTTCATACTTTGTAAGTCCCAGGGATTTGAGGGATTCAGCGAGTGCCCCCGCTTGTGCTGTCGGCTCCGTCATTGAATACTTATATATAGGGTCCGTTATTAAATGTTGTTATCATAATAACAACAAGTGAAATACTATGAAAATCACTCGTTTGGCAATTCTGGTCATTTTAATTGGGCTGATTATCTCCCCGGTGATGGCGGGGACAAAATATCTCTCTGGGGGACCCGACATCACCGCAGCTATTGCAGGATCAAACGAGTTCTCTCCGGGGCAGGAAACGGTATTCACCGTGAATATTGAAAACAAGGGACTTATCGATATCAAGTTCGTCCAGTCAGGGATTGTCGAGAGGGATGACCTGCCCAATACTGCCAAACTGGTACGGGCAACCCTGCTACCCGGGGATGCCCCGATACTGGTGAAATCAGATCCCCAGCTCGTGGGGGATATTGCAGGGGGGAAGAGTATCCAGGTCCCATTCGTTGCAAAGATCGATGAGAATGCGCCGGCCGGGGAATATCTTCTCCCTCTTGTGCTTCAGTATACCTACCTGAGGGATGCGGAGCAGTATGGGCAGGACAGCATCACCTATACCTACAAGGAAGTGAACGAGACAATCGATCTTCCCGTCAGGATAAAACCAGAGGTCTACGTGTCTGTAGAGTCCTTCAGTGCCGAGCATCTGAATGCCGGAAATGAAGGATACCTGGTGATGCAGTTGAAAAACACCGGGCATGTGAATGCGGCTTCTGCCGTCGTCAAGATAGCGCGGAATGGCAACAGTCCCGTCCTCCCGACTGACAGCAGCATCTACATAGGCGATTTTCCGATACATGGAACGATTGAAACCCGGTTCAAGGTCTCGATATCCCGCGAGGCAGGAGACCAGAGTTACCCGCTCGATGTCTTCCTCGTGTATGAGGATGAATCGGGAGAGCTCCTGACATCGAAGGTCACGACCATTGGAGTCCCGGTCAAGGGGAAGATCAGCTTTATCGTTACCACGGATCCCGAGCCGATCACCGCAGGGGATAAGCAGGTGATTGAGGTCACGTACCAGAACACGGGGTCAGGCACGGCGTATAGTGCCCAGTCCCGTATCAGTGCAGTGGATCCTTTTACCAGCAATGATGATACGGCATTCCTGGGAGACCTTGGCCCGGGTGAAACAGCGGTCGCCCGCTACGAGGTGAGCGCGGACGAATCAGCGACACCAAAGGAGTACGGCCTCGATTCAGAGATACAGTACCGGGACGCGCTGGGAAACAGCCAGATCTCAGACACGATGAAGGTCAGAGTAGCCGTTGAAGAGCCCTCAAAGGTTACGTCAATCCTGCTTATCGTCGTACTTATCGGGGCAATCATTGCGGCAGGTTATTATTTCCTTGTAATGAAAAAGAAGAAGTGATGCGAGGCTGGTCAGGACCCCTGCCGGAACCAGTAATACGGCAGGTCGGCGATATGAGGCAGGTGTTGGCCTCTTCATCCTGTCAGGAGACAGGACCTCTTTATTTTATGTACCGGGACCTTGCCCTGACCCCATCGGACCGGCAATGGCTGAGGTCGAATCACCTGAGATATGATATCACGGCGATCATCTCCCGCGATATCTGCGGAGAGCGGGTGAAGACAAAAGGGCATTACCATCCTGCGTCACCGTCCGGAACGGGATACCCGGAGATCTATGAAGTTCTTATAGGTCATGCCCATTATCTCCTGCAGAAAAGAAACCTGTCGGATGTGCTACTCGTGGATGCCCAGGAGAAGGACATCGTTCTCATCCCGCCCGGATACGGGCATGTCACCATCAATGCCGGGGATTCCGACCTCATCATGGCAAATATCGTCTCTACAGCCTTCGAGAGCGAATATGACGAATATGAGAAGAAGCGGGGTGCCGCCTATTATGAGCTTTCCGATGGGACTTTCAAAAAAAATCCGGCGTATCATGCCGTTCCTGACCTTCAGATCATACAAGCCGGGAAACTCCGGGCAAGGCTGCACATTCCTGAAGGTGGCATGTATGAACTGATCGGGACCGACCGTCTCGGCTTCCTGAATCATCCGGAATATGCAGCAGATCTCTTCAGGGAAGCCCTGAAAGGCTAGGCGGGTTCATACGCTTGTGGGCGTTCTTTTTTACGAGTGAAAGTACCCTCTCCTCAGTCGGGTTCGTGCTGTTCCAGCCGTTCTTTTCAAGTGCCCTCAATGCGGCATCAATTTCAGGGTAGGTGAGCCCTATCTCGGCTTCATCGCTCTGGCCTGCATAGAGCCCTGCTGAGGGAGTTTTCCTGATGATGCCTTCCGGGATCCCGAGTTCACGGGCATACTCGAAGACCTCTGTCTTATAGAGGTGCAGAATAGGCTGGAGATCAGCGGCGTTGTCCCCGAATTTGGTGCAATAGCCGAGAAGGTATTCAGTCCGGTTCGATGTGCCGCACACAAGGAGGCCGTCCCGGTTTGCGTGATAATAGAGAAGGACCATGCGGGTTCTTGCCATGAGGTTCCCGAGAAGAAAAGGTGTCTCCGAATATCCCGGCATCTGACGGTAGGCCGAAAGAACCGGTTCGATACTCATGACATGGTGGTGCATGCCAAGTGTGCCTGGAGAGGTCAGTTGCATCGTCAATATCCTCAGGCCGCGTCACGGAAGTTGTGAGGGTAAAGCCGTGCACCTTTTCTCCTCCTACTGCCCGGCAGCACATCACCGCCGATACTGCCGAATCTATCCCTCCCGAGACCCCGATCACAATACCCTTTGCACCACTGCTCCAGACCGCATAACGGATCATCTGCTCTATCTGTCCCAGTGCACAGCCATGTTCTGTATCCATGTTCATTCACTCCCGAGGACTCTGATCAGTTTTTTTAAATCGGCGGGATTTCCTACGGCAATAACGGCATCGCCCTCCAGCAGAATTTCCGCTGGATCCGGATTCACGACCGACCTGGATCTCCCCTCTATTCCGATAATGCGAACCCCTGCATTGTTCTCTATCCTCCCGGTGGTTCTTCCTGTACTTTTCCCGACCTGTTTTCGGACGACTGCCTGGCCGTTCGGGAGGTTCAGGATGACATTGACGATACCGGAGAGCACGATGCCGCCGATGATCTGACCACCGATTGTGGGAAGGAGCGCAACAAAATCGGCCCCCGCCCGGTAGAGTTTATGCACGGATCCAGGTTCATTGGCACGGGCAAGTATCTTTATACGGGGATTAAGGTCCCGTGCGATCAGGGTGGTAAAGATGTTGAGGTCATCGTCATTAAGGGCAATGATGAAAAATTTCGCGTCCTCGATATGCGCTTCACGGAGCGTCGCTTCGTCCTCGGCATTTCCCACGACCTGGTTTACCCCGTGTTTTTTCCGATCGATTGCGATGCATTCAATCCCAAGGCTGGAGAGTTCATGGTATACAGAAAGTCCGACATCGCCAAACCCTCCGATCAGGGCAATCTCTTTCTCCCAGACCTTGGGCATAAATTCCTTGTGTACCATCTCCTCTACCCTGTTCAGGTTTCCGATGAGAAAGAGCATCGTGGCGGAATCGACCGTCTCCTCCCCGGCCGGATAGAGGCGGAAACTGCCTCCGCGGGAGAGGAGGAGGGTGTAGAATCCGTAACGCTCGTAAAGGGCAAGTTCGCGGAGTGTTTTTCCCTCTGCCTGTGAACCGGGGATAATGGGGAGGTTGATAATACGCAGGCGGTTCGGTTCGTCAGGAAGGCGTCCGTCCGGTATCGGTTCATTGATCGTCTCTTCAATGATGGTGTCAACGTGCGTGGTAAGCGCAGCATGCCGGGCAATGATCTGGCCGGTGACATGTTTTGCGGAAACCACGTAATCTGCGCCTGCATACTTCAGGTAGCGTGCGAGAACGAGTTTATCGATCACCGCGATTATTGTTCCTGACACCACCTCCCGGATCCCGAGGATGATTGCGGCGTTGGTCTGCTCGTCCTCGCAAAGGATGACGGAATGGGCATTCTTCACCCAGGCATTCGACCAGAGTTCAGGCTCCCCGTAATCCCCCCATATGACGTAGGCTTTTGCACCGGACTCTCGTCCTGCCATCCGGGCTGCATCGGGGGTGCTCACCACGATAAGCACCGGAAGATCGGAGATCCGGATACTCTCCAAAAGAGCTTTGGTAAGTTCACCATACCCGACGATCACCACATGATTATGAAATTCATGAGGGAGTTTCTTTGGGGGGGCACTCAGGAAAATTGCGCTCAGGTAGGGTACAAGAAGGAGAGGGATTATCATGAAAATCAGGAGAATCCCTGTGATCATGACAATTATGGCAAAAAGGATGGTCAATTCGTTGCTGAAGGGGAGAAGATTGCCATATCCGACTGTAGTAACCGTCTCAAGGATGAAAAGAAGGGCGTTCGGCCAGCTGATCGGCTTTCCTTCGAGGACAGGGTACGCATACCGAAAAATCGAGGTGAACGCGATGATCTGGACTGCAAATATGAAGAAGAAGAGCGCTATCTTCGCTCTCGGGGAAGCATGAAAATGTTTCCAGATCCTTCCCCTCCTGCTGTCAGACACGTCGCACCTCCGCGAGCATCCGGCATGACCTGCATTCCCCGATACAGGGTTCTTTGCATGTCGGGCAGGGAGAAGCCGCGGTGTCCGGGAGCCCTTTGCAGGAAGCCAGGCGTTCCCCGAGATTTACAAGGGCGTACTTTGTGGACGGGTGGCGCCAGTCGTAGTCATTCAGGACAGAACGCACATCAGCCCTCAATGCATTATGTGAATAAGGGCACCGCCCGAACTCAATTCCTTCCACGTGGAGGAATGCATACAGGGCAACCTCCCGTTCCGGGATAGAGATGAACGGGCGGATTCTCGGGACAAGCCCCTCTACAGGATGTACCGGCCTTAAAAGGCGGTCTGCATCGCCCCGGAGCACATTCATCAGCACACTCTGGGCTTCATCATCGAGGTTGAAACCAAACGCCAGCTTCGTGATCCCGTGATCCTTCGCGATCCGGTTCAGACACTGGCGTCGCAGCACTCCACAATAGGAGCAGGAGAGGCGATCCCCCTTTGCCCTTACCACCTCGTCGACAGTCACCCCGAACATTTCCTGAAATGAAGCGACAATCAGTTCTGTCCCGATCGATTCGGCAATTCGCGCCGCAACGCGATTGTCCCGGTATCCGTCGATCCCCTCATCGATGGTTATCGCAGAGAGGGTAATATCCCTTCTCTCTCCCACAAGCTTTTTCATGAAATACAGGAGGGCACTGCTGTCTTTCCCGCCGGACAATGCGACTGCGATCCTGTCATGTGGGACAATCCAGCGGTGAGTCCTTATCGCACGCTTTGCTTTTGCCTCAAAATCGGCAATAAAATGGGCTTTACAGAGATGGAGACCGGAATACCGCTGATAAAGGACCGCTTGCCGGCGGCATTTGCTGCAGAGCATGAGAGGGTATCAGATCAACCTTTATCACCAGTATAGATAAAATTGTGTTGATTATATGGGAATTTCAGCCGACCAGATCCGGGATCTCCATAAATATGAGATCCGCATCCTTCTCATACTGGAGCGGCTGGTGCGCCGCTACCGGTGGGTCCCTCTCGATATCATAAAAAAAACGATCGGGCTTTCTGAATCAGAGGTGAGCTACCGTCTGGGCAGGCTGATGGACGGGGGTTTTGTCCGGTTCGACACCGTCCCCTACGAAGGGTATTCCCTGATCTTCCAGGGGTATGATGCCCTCGCCCTGATATCGCTCTCGAAGAAGGGCACTCTCAATGCCCTCGGGTGCATGATCGGTGAAGGAAAAGAAGCAGTGGTCTATGAAGGTCTCGGGCTGTCTCCGGTTGCACTCAAGTTCCACCATGTCGGCCAGCGATCGTTCCAGTCTGCCAGGGTCACCAGGGCCTATATCCCGGAGGACGGCAATTGCCCCTGGCTCCTTGCCTCACGCCTTTCCGCCGAGCGGGAGTATGACGCGCTCCGGAAACTCCACCCTGGTGTCAGTGTGCCGCTCCCTGTCGGTATCAACCGGCATACTATCGTGATGGAGTTCATTCCTGGTGCTACGCTGAACCGGTGTTCACTTGAAAGCCCCCGGGATATTCTGCTCGAGATCATTGAAAACGTCAGACTGGCGTATGATGCGGGAGTCATTCACTCCGATCTCTCTGAATTCAATGTGATGCATGATGGTTCCCGGTGCTATATTATCGACTGGCCCCAGTGGATCGGCACCGATCACGCCAATGCAGAGGAACTGCTGATGCGTGACCTCGGGAACATCACCCGGTATTTCAGCCGCAGATACCAGGTTGATCTCCCTTGCGACGAGGCCTACCAGATGGTGACGGGATGAGGGTCTTTGGTATCGATATCATCAAGGGTTCGGTACGTTCGAAGTCACGTCGCCCGATATATGCTCTCGTGAGGATGGAAGCGGGGGAGATCATCGCAGAAGGCGAGGTCTCCGGGTTCCGGCTCTTCCGGATCCTCAACGAAGAGAGACCTGACATTCTTGCCGTGGACAGCCTGCAGGAGATCGCGGCTGACCAGCATGACCTGTACGCTTTTCTCCAGGCCCTTCCCCCGTCTGTCCGCCTTGTCCAGGTGACAGGGGGAGAGAGGAAGGAGAGTCTTGGCAAGGTCGCAAGCCGGTTCAATATCAGTTTCAACCGGTTCGATCCCTTTGAGGAAGCCCGGACTATTGCGAGGGTTGCCGGGCTCGGGGCAGGGGCCGAGGTCATCGCGTTTGAGAATACCAGCGAGATTATCGTGAGCAGGCATCGCTCGCCAGGGAAAGGGGGCTGGAGCCAGAACCGTTATGTCCGGAAGATCCATGGGGCGGTCCAGCAGAAAGCCCGGGAGATCGAGATGGCTCTCGTGGCAGCAGGTCTCCGGTACCAGAAAAAAGAGACGCGGGCATTTGGCGGGAACAGCAGGGTTGCATTCGAAGTGTATACCTCCCGGGGCCAGGTGCCTGCAACCACGTACCGGGGAGCAGATGTGCAGGTCCGGATCAGCGGAAAACGGCTTGATCGGATCACCTTCAGACCGCTTTCCGGAAAACCCCGCTCCCTGATCGTGGGCATCGATCCCGGCACCACAACGGCCATTGCGGCACTCGACCTTGACGGGAATCTCCTGTACCTTGCCAGTTCACGCCAGATGGCCATGTCGGATGTGATCGAAGCGATCTACCGGGTGGGAAAACCACTCGTGATTGCATCAGATGTCCACGAGATGCCGTTTTCCGTCGAAAAGATCAGGAGGGCATTTTCCGGGATTGCCTACACTCCCCGTCAGGATATGAGCGTGGAGACCAAGCACGAGCTGACTGCCCCGTTCCAGTACCAGAACGATCATGAACGGGATGCCCTTGCTGCAGCAATGGACGCGTTCCGCAGTTACCGGAACAAGTTCCAGAACCTCCTCCGCAGGGTGCCCCCGGGACATGACCTCGACGATGTGAGGGCAGGGATTGTGAGGGGTCAGTCCCTTGAACAGGTCCTCTCAGAGATGAAGGGAAAACCAATCCGGCCTGTCGCAGAAGCCCCGAAGGTGGAGATCGATGCCAGAGGGGATGAACGGATCCGGATACTGGACGGCACGGTCAAACGTCTCAAAGTGGTGGTGAAGGACCTGCAGGAGGAGGTCCAGAAGAAGGATCACGAGATTATCCGGCTCCAGGGAAGGGTGAAGAAAATCCGGTCGCAGCAGGACCAGGTGTTCAGGCGAGACACTGAAATTGTGAAGCGCGACGCGGTCATTGCCAGTCTTAAAAAAAGACTCCGGCGTGAGGAACGGACAAGCGGAAAACTCCGGAAACGAATGGAAAAGATACGGGCTCACGAAGAGACTGGTCCCGACGAACAGGAGGTCATGCTCAAACTCCTCCCCTCCCTGACGCGTGAGGGGATACGGGCACTTTCGGAAGAACTCGGCATCAGGGAGGGAGACCTCGTCTATGTATCCAGGGTTGCGGTCTGGGGGAAGAATGCTGCACGGGAGCTGGCAGGGTCAGGAATCGGGGGTCTCGTAGCGAGAATGCCAGAAAGAGCCCGGTTCGATCCTCAGCTCGAGGCGATATTCAGGGAGGCTTCCGTCCCGCTCCTTTCCGCCGAGGCCTCAGGTGCAGTGATGAGGGGGGGTGCTGTTACGGCAGATCGGGGCCGGCTGGATGCTGCCATCAGGGTATGGGAAGATGAACAGAGAGAGTTTGAGCTGCTGAAAAAGGCACAACTCCTCGAAGAGATCTATCGTGAGTACCGGACAGAACGGGGAAAGGAGATGAAGAAAGTTGGATGAAAGGGCGTTAAAGGAGGTCGTCCGCGCTATTATCGGGACAGAGCAGACACTCGATGACTGCGCCGTTTTCCCCTGCAATGGCGGGCTCCTCGTTGCCACGACTGACATGCTGCATGAAACGACCGATTTTCCCCATGGTATGACGGACTGGCAGATCGGGTGGATGAGTGCGGCGGTCACCCTCAGCGATATTGCTGCTATGGGTGCCCGGCCGGCCCTCGTGCTGCTTGCGGTCGGGCTTGACAAGGGAGAACGGATCCGGGAGATTCTTATCGGGGCAAAAGCCTGCTGTGACGCCTGCGGGGCAGTCCTTGCCGGTGGTGACCTCGATGCGCACCAGGAACTCACGATTGTCAGCTCTGGCATAGGATTTGCACAAGGAGGAAAAGTTATCCGGCGGAGGGGGGCAGTCGTGGGGGATCTCATCTGCATAACCGGTCCTCTTGGCAGGGCCCAGGCTGCTCTTGACGGGTACTCCCTTTACGAACGCTATCTCCTGGAACCGGTCCCCCGCGTGAGAGAGGGTGAGCGCCTCGCATCCACAGGGATCACCTCCATGATGGATATCAGTGACGGGCTTGTGCTCTCACTGTATGACTTTCTCGATGCAAACGAGTGTGGGTACTCCATCGATTCTGCCAGGCTGCCCCTTCTCGAAGGGGTACCTCTGGAAAAGAGCAGGGAGTATGCCCTTTTTGGCGGCGGCGATTTTCAACTCCTCTTCACATGCCCACCGGAACACTTTCCTGTTCCGGATCTCGACTGTTTGATGGTCGGAACGGTCATCCCTGACCACATAGTGCTGGTGGATGACGAGATGGTGCCATTGAGGGGATACCAGCACCACTGGAAATAGAAACAGGGACCTACTGGAAATGGTGCCTTGTCAAAACTGGGGAAAGTATTTATTTTTCCAGGGAAAAAACTTAGTTATAAGGGAGGACATTATGAAAATAAAATATCTCGTTCTCGTAATAGCGATTGTACTTGCCCTGATTGTTATCGGACCGGTATCCGCCTATTCAATAAAGGTATCCACCATAAACAGTGATAGTGGGAGTATCGCCCACAATTCAGTCATACCCAAATAGGATCCACACGACCAGATACGTGCCCTCAAACTCCATGGATATACCCCTCGCATCCGGAACGAACTCAAATGGATCGAGCGGTTCGGTAAGCGCTTTCAGCAAAGGAAAATACGAGGATCCAACAACCTTTATCGAGTTCGGGCAATCTGTATCAGTAAATGGAGTCATAAAAGATTTTAGTTACAGTGCCAAATACGATTCAGGTGTGTTCAGATAACCTTTTTTATCCTTTTTTTGTGCATATCGAATTATCCCACCCGCACACCATCCCTCACCTCGTGGTTCTATAGAAATCCACCTGACGAACAATTGGTGATGCAACAGGAGAGAAGATACACATGAAACGGGAACCTTCACCAGTATCCTCACCATCAGACGGGGATCAATTCTCTAAAAGAAAAAAACTGGTGGAAATGCCCTACTACTGTTTTTATACTGAATTCTGCATTTCCAATGAAAATGGCTTCGCCATTTTCATATTTTATGCCCGAGCGAACGGCGGTCATGGGCGGTTTGTATGATATTCCCTCGTGTAGCATACACCGTGAAAAATCATGTGATTATCGAATTTCAAGATTATTCATGAACGGGAGGATGATGCAGATAAGATATTTATAGTATAAATCGGTAAAATCCTTCTGTAAAATCAAGGTGGCGAAATGAAGATGAGATCAATCACTATTTTACTTGCTGCTATTATTATGGCACTTCTGGTGTGCTGTTCAGCAGGGAGCGCAGGACGCCCTGTTGCTCCAAGCAATGAGACCTCGGACCTTTCCGTCGAGATTACTGCATCCGCTGTCGGAAAACTTACGTCCAATACCGACCTGGAATTCACCCAGGGGAACGGTAACCTTATCGACAATCCCCCGCTCGCTGCAGGCGAGGCCCAGTCAACGATAGGATATTTCGAGGATACTGTTGCGACCAGCGGGTCGATCTACTATACGAAAAACCTCTATCTTGACACATCGAGCCAGAGCCAGGCTTCCGACAACCTCCTGGTGGTGCGGGAAATTGACTATACCAATGATGGTGATGGGAACGGAGCCGGGATGTTATACTCCACCGAAGCGGTATTGATCGACGAATGTGCGACTGCCGCAACGGGTAGCAATCCGAATGCCTGTTGCAATATGCCAACCGATGCTCCAGTTGACCTGCCGGCATCCTGCGTCTTTGTGATTTCAGGGAGCGAAGTCATGCTGAAGGAAGGCTCCGTCACCTCGGTGAGCTCTGCCAATACCGTCAATGAAGACATTAATGCGGGTATTCAGCTCTCCTATGATGTTACTGTTGACGGAAGTGGCCAGACCGGCAATGAGACTGCCGAGGGTAAGGCGACCGTCTACACTGAAGCACTGATCATGGAAGGATCCGGTAATGCAACCAACATGACGTCCAAGGTAGAGTATGACGAATCGGTCACTGTGAGCGGTCTTATCGAGATCGCAATGAAAACAGGGTACTCTTCCCCCTAAGGGACACTCTTTTTTTTGCTCTAAAAACCATTCACACGCACATCTTCCCGCGTGACGATAGTTGAGGTTCGCTACAATACTGTGGTAGTAACGAGGGACATTTCAGGAAACTATCGGAACTACATTTGCGGATATTGTTCGGCTATCGAACCAGTAACCCTGCAGATGTTTCCTGGGTCCGGTCTTCCCGTCTCATGTACCATTCGGATGGATCCTGCCAGAGTGTAATGGTGCGACATATCCAGTATCCCCTCCGGTTCAGGGGCTCTAAAAGGGAGATTACCGCTCAAATCGGGTATAGACGAAAAGGTCAGGGCAGTATCGTCCCTGGGCTGCAGACAAGAGACAGACGAGTGGTAGTATCATTTCCCCTAGACCGGACCGCTATCGTCTATCCCAGGGTTCATTGGAGAAAAATTTTCAGAAGCCCCGGTAAGCAGGCCATTTTATCCTGGTTGCCATAATTTTTCCCTGATGAGCCTCGAAATCTCCGGGATTGAGCTCAAGGGCCCGGTTAAAAGCATCTATGGACTGGTCAACTTTGCCTGTCTTCATCAAAAAGAAACCCTTCGTTGTCCATGCTGATGCGAGTCCGGGATTGATCGAGAGTACCTTGTCAATAGCAAGGAGCGCTTCATCATACCGGCCCATATTGTAAAGTGCAATACCCTTGCTGATGGATGCTTCGGTATTGTTGGGCTCCAATGCAAGAACCCTGTCATATGTTTTGACAGAACCGAGATAGTCTCCAACCTCAATCTGTTCATATCCCTTATTTAACAGGGCTGCCGTATTGTTCGGCTCGATTCGTATCACCTTGTCAAAGAACCGGATCGCCTCCTCGTACTCCCCCAACTGGTGGAGCGCATACCCCTTATTCATCAATGCGACGGTATTGTTGGGATCGTCTCTGATTGCCTTGTCATAATACCGTATTGCTTCATTTCCACGACCAAGGGTGATCAGGGCTTCCACCTGGTATGCCCATGCCTGGACATAGTCGGGTTTCAATACAAGTGCGGTCCGGTACGCATCTATGGCCCCGTCATAGTCTTTTACGCTGTGCAGTGCAATCCCGAGGCTGAACCACGTGGTGGCTGAAGAGGGATTAAGGGCCAGTGCTGCCCGGTACGCGGTCGATGCTTCATCATACTTTTTGAGACCGATGGATGCATCCCCTTTTGCAATAAGAGCCCTAAAATTGGATGGATCGATAAGGAGTGCAGTATCAGCGGCAACGATTGCATCTTCATACCGGGAGAGCTGCACCAACGCTGATGCCTGGTAGCCCCAGACAGCGGACTGCCCGGGAACCAATTCAAGGGAAAAATTGTACGCATCGAGCGCCTGTTCGTACTTCCCCATAGATGCCAGGATAAACCCTTTGTTGGTCCAGGCTACCGAATTGTGAGGATTTATCTCCACACTTTTATTATACGCGTCAAGGGCATCGGCATAACGGCCAAGCGAACTGAGAGCCGAGCCCTTATTATTCCATGCAATATCATTCTGCGGATCTATTGCAAGTGCCCCTTCTGCGGATAAAAGCCCTTCACTGTATCGTCCCATGGCATTCAGGGCATAGGCACGATAAGCCCGGATCTTCGCATCATCCGGGGATGATTCAATGAGCCTGTCGTAGAGGGGGACGGCATCCTCAAACCGCCCAAGCCCCACCAGCACGTCTGCCTTCCCGGATAATGCTGTTTCGTTGTCCGGGTTCCCTGCCAGGATACGTTCATAGCTCTCCAGCGCTTCGGGATATCGACCTGTCTCTCTCTCAAGATCCGCTATTAATAATGCAACCTCCAGGTTATCCGGATTGGCATTGAGTGCCATCGTGTAGGCAGCGAGTGCAGCATCGTATTGCCTGAAGGCCTTGAGAAGGTCTCCTTTATCCTGTGCGGTTGACGCCAGGGATGGATTGAGGGCCAGTGCCTGGTTGTATGACTGGAGTGCTTCGTTGTATCTGCCAAGGGAGGCAAGTGCCCTTCCCCTGTATGCCCAGAGCATGGGGTTATTTGCATCGATGCCGATACCAGTATCATACATCCGGACGGCTTCAGGCAGGTTCCCCTGGATATGCTGGATAATTCCCTTATTGAGCCATACCGCTGCATTATCAGGTTCAAGGTCCAGGGCTTTATCATAGGCCCTGTCTGCTTCAGCATATTCCCCAAGCTGCTGGTGCAGCAGTCCCTTTGTCACCCACGCTGTGACGTTTGACGGGTCACTGGCAGTGAATGTATTGTATTCTGCAAGAGATTCGCGTATCGCCTCCTCAGGAGTGGGCGCCTCTCTCTCATTTTTATAGGTTATACTGTAGCCCGTCAAAAAAATGCCAGCAATCAGGCAGAGCATGGCAATAAACGGGACCAATTTCATTGTTAAAATTTTATTTTCATTACTATAAAGTCACTCTGGTAGAGCAAAAACCCTGGCTCTTTCCAATGAAACGCTCTGATACTTATTTCGCAACGCCTCATGATGAAAACCCTGAGATGCGTTCTGACAGGCCCGAGCATGAAAATACTACTCCGTTGAGACTACACTTGTATGATGGGCAATGGTTGTGGCATTAGAGAAGCCCGGATCATTTACCATTTTCATAGGAAATGCCTCCGGCATTTTCATTTTGTATACTTGTGTCACAAGCGGGAATCATGTGGTTTTTATCGAATAATGCCCGGCTGGGTTGACCGCCGACTCTTCTTATTGCCAGGGTATGATACCCTGAACTGGGATCACACTACCAACGTACCAGGAAACCATGGGATAGAACGAGTTTCTTTTACGTCTCGTATCAACGTGATGAAAGGAACCGATCGGGGAAGTGGAATCAGAAGTCATTGTTCCGACGTTCCGGAAATGAAAAAAAATTAATCCTAAGGGGAAACCCTGTGGATTATGCCGCTGAGGATCTGACTCTCTTGACGCCAGATTCGTAGTGCATGTTCTTGTCGAACAGGTAGATGCTACCGTCGACCATGGATTCTTCTGCCCATTCGATAGTCTCGAAGGAGGCATTGCTGGTGCCACGGCCTTCCATGATCAATCCTTCTGCGAAGGCTGAAACCTTGCCGTAGGACGGTATGGCGGCTCCGGTGGAGGTGGTTCCGTAGGTGTCGACGCGGATGTCGTGGTTGACCTCAATCGGGGTGTCTGCGGACTCAACGATGAACCTCGCGTTGGACTCGGTCACTGCGTTGATATATTCCGCGGTGAAGGTGCTGCCCATCTCAACTCTGTTGCAGAACGCCGGGATGGTCGAGCTTGCAGCTTCTGCAAACAGACAGATTACGTTCTCCTTGGTGGATGAGTAGTTGCCAGTGCCATCGAGGAAGATGTTGTCGGTAGAGGTGATCTCTGCGCCGTTGTAGCCTGCGAATGCGATCTCCTTGGTGGCTTCGATGTTGAACTGCCCATTGAGCGCTGCCTTGGTCTCTAAGTTGGTGTCCTTGTCGTACATGATGTCACCCTCACCGTTGGACTGGGTGTCCTCGGAGTAGGTGGCCACGTAATACGTACCTGCTGTGAGAGCAGACTTAATGGGGAGCGGAGTTACACTGGACTGTTTCCAGGTTACATCAGTCGTAGAGTACATGTTGCCAAAGGCATTGATGCTGGTGACCAGTGAGATTCCCTGAGTCTCGAACGTCTGGTTGACCCCGGGGTCAGCCATGACAAGACCGGTCATGAGCACGAGCATTGCCAGGGCAATGACTATAATTCCAAATTTCTTCATAATAATTCTCCTACATTTCATGCTGATACTCTCAGCACCATCTCAAATCTTTGAATTGAGACTATAATAATTTTTCAGTTAGATCTCAATGAAAAAAGCTAAAAAAAAATTAATCCTAAGGGGAAACCCTGTGGATTATGCCGCTGAGGATCTGACTCTCTTGACGCCAGATTCGTAGTGCATGTTCTTGTCGAACAGGTAGATGCTACCGTCGACCATGGATTCCTCGGCCCATTCGATAGTCTCGAAGGAGGCATTGCTGGTGCCACGGCTTTCCATGATTAATCCTTCTGCGAAGGCTGAAACCTTGCCGTAGGACGGTATGGCGGCTCCAGTGGAGGTGGTTCCGTAGGTGTCGACACGGATGTCGTGGTTGACCTCAACCGGGGTGTCTGCGGACTCAACGACGAACCTCGCGTTGGACTCGGTCACTGCGTTGATATATTCCGCGGTGAAGGTGCTGCCCATCTCAACTCTGTTGCAGAACGCCGGGATGGTCGAGCTTGCAGCTTCTCCAAACAGACAGATTACATTCTCCTTGGTGGATGAGTAGTTGCCAGTGCCATCGAGGAAGATGTTGTCGGTAGAGGTGATCTCTGCGCCGTTGTAGCCTGCGAATGCGATCTCCTTGGTGCCTTCAATGTTGAACTGCCCATTGAGCGCTGCCTTGGTCTCTAAGTTGGTGTCCTTGTCGTACATGATGTCACCCTCACCGTTGGACTGGGTGTCCTCGGAGTAGGTGGCCACGTAATACGTACCTGCTGTGAGAGCAGACTTAATGGGGAGCGGAGTTACACTGGACTGTTTCCAGGTTACATCAGTCGTAGAGTACATGTTGCCAAAGGCATTGATGCTGGTGACCAGTGAGACTCCCTGAGTCTCGAACGTCTGGTTGACCCCTGTGTCAGCCATGACAATACCAGTCATGAGCACGAGCATTGCCAGGGCAATGACCATAATTCCAAATTTCTTCATGATATTCCTCCTACATTTCATGCTGATACTCTCAGCACCATCTCAAATCTTTGAACTGCGACTATAATAATTTTACTTAACCAATCGGTTATATATCAGGCGGATCGGGTTCGACTGGTCAGTTATTAGAAACGGCGGGACCCTGCCGGTGGCAGATTAGCCAGCCAAATCGCGTTTATTTTTCCATTTACTCAAATTATTTTAGAGTCTGATACTTTATTATACTTTTTGTATAATAAATAATTTATTTAATTACCCGCCTTGGTGATACCCATTTCCAGAGAAAACACGCATGAAAAACCACAAGGTCACCGCATATTCATCGAACCGGGTGTCCAATAAGGGTATGGCTTCATCCATGTCTGGCATACCTTTCAGCCTTGTTCTTCTCACTTTTTCTCATTCCGCCCAAATGGCTCCAGTGTTTTCCTGAGAGATTCTCCTGGACATAATCGGAGTAATTAGACGAGGAAGTTCAGCGGGTCGTCCGGAAAAAGGAACACGACTTACGTGGTTGACCGAAAAGATCCCGGCCATATGAAAACAGTCACGATGCCGCAAGGCCACAAGCATACAGAATGAAAATGCCGGAGGCATTTTCATATGTAAACCGATCGGGAGCGGATCTCTCATTGGGGCTGATATTCGTGAATTTACAACGTTACACAGAACGGGACTGCATATCGTTCTGACTGCATTGTATCAGACATTCACATTCACCGACATATCCCGGTACATCCACAAATCACGGATTCAAGCTGCACATGATTCGTTCAACCAGTCCCTTTTGTGGCAGTCTTCCGACACCGAAATGCTCTGGCAGGCTGCCTTACCGTTCATGGAGAGGGACAGCGGGTTTCTGATTATCTGCGATATGACCTGGAGAAGTCATGTTCACATCAGGTCGAACTCGTAATCCTGTTATTGGAGCGGAAAACACCAGCAAGGGTGAAAAGAATCAACCTGGTCCAATAAAACATTGTTTGACAAAAGACGGATTTGGTTCAGGAGAATGTAGTGGGAAAAATATTATCTTGCCCAGCCGGAATTGTAGCGCATATCCTTGTCGAAGAGGTATATGTGTCCGTCAATCGAGTCTCTCTCCTGGAACTCAATCGTCTCAAATGGATCTGAGGCACTTCCCCTCCCTTCCTGGATGGTACCTCGCATGAAGGTGGTAACTTTCCCCTCAGAGGGGACACCATCGAGGTCCGTAACACGGATGTTGTAGTTGAGCTCCACCGGGGTGGAACCCGACGTAACGAACCCGGCACTTGTGATGGTCCTCATATTTACCACGCTCATAGTGATGCTGCTTCCCGATTCTACCGTAGTGCCATATGCCGGCATGATCAGAATTGAAGCACCTAGTAAGGTCAGGACAAGGAATAAGGCAAATTTCTTTGTCGTTGTCAAATTCTTCACCTTGCTTGTTCCCTGGAATGGTTCTCTCATCTTATACTAATCTTTTATGCAACTGTCCATACTCTCGATGATAGAGATAGGGGGAATTTAAAAAATTGGATGTTATCTCTTCACCCCTGATACGTAGCCCATATCCTTATCGAACAGGTGTATCGATCCGTCAATTGCTACACTCTCCGAAAATTCGATATTCTCAAATGCGGCAGCCTTGCTACCCCTGCCTTCCTGGATAATACCTTGCATGAAGGCGGAAACTTTCCCTATTGATGGCTCACCATCGAGTTCATCAACACGAATGTTGTGATTGAGCTCCAACGGGGTGTCTGCAGACGGTACGATGAACCGGGCGTTCGTGATGGTCCTGGTGTTTACCACGCTCATGTCAATGCTGCTGCCTGCCTCGACACGGTTGCAGAACGCAGGTATCGTGTCTGACGATGAACCGGCAAATACGCAGATCGCCGCATCATTCGTCGCTGCAGGATTGCCTGACCCTGAAACCATGATGTACTCATCCGAGTGTACCTGGGCTCCGTCATAGCCAATGAAGGCAAGCTCCTTGACTGCCTCGATATTAGACTGTCCATTCAGTTGTTCACCGGTATCTACAGAAAGACTCTTGTCATACCAGATCTGCCCGACACCGTTTGACATGGTGTCTTCCGTATATACCGCCTGATAGAGGGCTCCGTCACTCAGTGGCGGAACTCCTGTCAATCCGTCTCCACTGGTGGTTGTTTTCCATGCAATATCAGAAGTCGAATAAAAGTTTCCGACGGCAATGATTGAAGTTGTTATCGTTATTCCCTGGGTCTCGGTTGTGGCACTTGTACCGGGGTCAGCCATCGCGATTCCGGTCGCTACAACAAGCAGCCCGATCAAGAGGACCAGGAACGTCGTCGTTTTCATGTCGTCTCTCCTACATCCGTGACACTGGGCACATAACAGTACAATGCGATATTCCCAGTATCATCATACTTGGTTTTTCAGAAAAGTATAAAGTGTTTCTTAGAAAAATTTCAAATAATAACCGATATTTCAAGAAAATAACCTCAAATTTAGGTTATTGAACCGCCCGGTTCAATGCATGGGGATAGCCGCATCAGCTATTTCCGGGCAATGGTAAGATAGCCCGTATGACCCACGCGGGTGGAGGGTCGTGTGCCCCGTTTTGTCCGGCTCATCTCCCGCTCGATGCACTCGACAGATTTCAGTTCTGAAAAGAGCGGTTCCGCCTCGTCCATCACCACAAAAAGATACTCGATGAACGGTGTATAGCAGGAAAGGTAGCCTCCCGGCTTGAGTACGGAATATGCATGGCGGATGTGTTCCGGGGTGATAGTCATATCAAAATGGACGATATCGTATGACCCTTGTATCTCCAGGACATCGGAGGCAAGCACGTCCACGTTCGCAAGCCCGGCATCCCTGATATTCGCTTCTGCAATCCGGGCAAAATCGGGTCTCACTTCGCAGGTCGTCACGTTCTGTGCGATTCCACCAAAATAGATCGCGGCAATGCCTGTCCCGGTCCCTGCGTCAAGCACGGTATCATTCCGGTTCATCCCGGTATAGGCTATCACAAGCCCGATATCCCTTGGAAGCATGGGGGCGCCGCTTCTTTTTGCATATTCAAAAAAATCTGGTGCTTTCGGGAGGAGAATTGTAAATTCAGACCCGTTATGCGACCGTATTACATCTCCGGGTTCTGCACCCACAATCTCATCCAGGCCGATTATCCCCTTGTCGGTGGAGAAAGTCCCATTCCCTGCTTTGAGAAAATACTTCCTCTCCTCCCCGACAAGAAGGATCCGCTGCCCGGATCCGATCATTTCGAGACCTTCAGAATAGCCTCGGCAATATCTCCCTTGCAGGTGACGAGGGCTTCCCTCGCTGCATCCTGAGAAACACCTGCCTGCTCGGCGACGAGTTTCACGTCATCATCGGGTATATCGGGTACAGCCGCTTCGAACCGTGCCTGGCCGGAGACCTGGTAGGTCGTAATCCCCTGCATTATCATCGCGGTCACTTCAGCGGAATCAAAGATGTAATTGCCCTTTGCCGTGTATATCACCAGTTTCTGGACATCCTCGATCGGCTCCATCTGCATCCCGATCTGTTTCATCATCTGCTTCATTTTTTTCGGGTTTATGTTTCCGGGCATCATGCCTCTCACCGTCCCTGTCGTACTTTTACCGCTACACCGTAATTAAAGAGCAGCATCTCCCCTCCTGACAGCACAGCAGAGCCGGTTGCAAGGAGCTGGTCCTCCCCGTCCACCACCATCACTTCATCCCCGGCCCTGATTGCGGGGTCTGCCGCGATCACATGCTTTGCAAACGTGTTTTTGCCCTGCCGTATGAACTCTGCAACATCCCCTGAAGCCACAACGCGGTATGCCGGGGGGCGTAGGGCTGCGAGCAATCGTAAGGCGCCATCTATCCCCAGCGTGAACCGCCCGTCCTTTGCACGGACCGTGGCAAGCCGTTTCCCGCGTAGCGTGATCTGCCTCACCCTGCCGGTCCTGGAGAGTATCACCTCGCATCCTTCAGGAAAAAGGGCCTCTCCGGCCCCTTTCCCAAACTGGAAATCAGCGATGATCTGCACCCTGCTTCGTGCACTGTCCTGCAAGCAACTTGTTGACATATAGTACAAACTCCTGTTCTGCTTCACGCGGAATAAATGCCCCGGCGGCAATGCGGTGGCCTCCTCCTGCACCTCCGAATTGTTCAGAGGCCGTTGTCGCTGCCACCTGCAGATCCACCCCCCGTGAGAGCATCTGTTCGGTGGTTCTGAGGGATACCTTGGTAAGCGAAGGGTCTTCCGGCTGCTCCACCATGATGAGGATCGGCTTTTCCCTGTTGAGCTTTGAAAGCGCCATTCCGGCACCGATTCCCACTATGGTATCAGGGTAGCGGTTCCCAACGTGGATATACTGGAGGTGGGAGAGCTCGGTCACTCCGGAGTCCAGGATGAACTGGAGAAGTTCCCGGATGATTGCCCTGTGGTTGGTGAGCATATGTTCAGCTTCACGGTATGCAACCCCGCGATCCCCTCTGCAGATATTCCCTCCTACCCGTGGCCTTGACCACCTCCCGCAGGCATTGAGGAGCGTGGCATACTCCTGTGCATTCCGGAGCGGTGTCCGTTCTCTCTCGTCTGGGAAGATGTACGACTCACAGAAGAGTCTTGAAATTGTACCGCCGTTTGCGAGCAGCTGCTGGGCCAGTGCACTGGAGATTACCCTCCTGTCCTCGTAGGGGATCTCCTCCCAGACCCGCCAGCGGTGCAGATTATCCTGAAGCGGTATCCCGAGCTTCTGAAGGAACCGGAGCGCTCCACCCGGGTTATTGCTCAGCCCGGGCAGGAAGGGGTCATCATTATAGGAAAGGCAGACATGGAGCGGCCTCGTGGAGATGCCGTAGCAGTTCAGGTCACGCTTCCTGATCTCCATTACGCCATGTGCTGCACCTTCATAGGCTATCTCCTGGGCGATCCCGGTGAGGCCGCAGTTTTCCCTTGCCATCATGTCCCCGACATTTCCCACAACTGCAAGTGGTGCAAGGTCGGTATTGCCGGAATCGATCTCTTTTGCAACCAGGTATGCGACCCCGGCAGCACTCAGCCTGGTATGGCCGTATGGCAGGCAGTTCGCCTGCAGGTAATCCGTACCGCATGGCTGGCTCACATGGTGGTCGATGATTGCCACCTCATCCTCGCAGAGACCATGCTCGGCAATCAGGTTCTGCTGCCCTGCCC
Source organism: uncultured Methanoregulaceae archaeon (assembly GCA_963828315.1). GTDB lineage: Archaea > Halobacteriota > Methanomicrobia > Methanomicrobiales > Methanospirillaceae > UBA9949. The sequence goes on from CAWHEC010000001.1 coordinate 56,345, forward strand.
CAAGATCGCAGAAAAGTTTGAATGTGTCGTCCTTTGGCACCTGCCGCATGGCCAGGGGTTCCAGCTGGCGGACAAACACTGAGGCTACCCTGATTCCTGCCCGTGACAGCGCCTGGGAGAGGATCGCCTCACCTGATATGCCGTCCGCATCAATATGGGAGATGATGGTCACGGACTCCTGTGCAAGGAGTTCCTGTACAACTGCCCGGACGTCATCTGCAAATCCCATTACTGTATTCATGAGCAGATCCAGGGAAAAAGGTTGGTTTCCTGCATGGTATCGTGCAGGATTCAGCGGAACTGCCTTTATCCATGAGCCGTCAGGCACTCTAATTCATAAGCCCTCACGACCTTACCTCAAAAGAGGAAAAGGCCTGTTGGAACAAAAATCCGGACACCTGCCTGAAGGAATCGGATCGTTTGCCGAGACGGGGATCATCTCCCATGAGCGGATGCGCAGCGTGGATGCCAATGCCCGGGCGCTTGGTCTCTCCTCTCTCCAGATGATGGAGAGCGCAGGACGGGCACTCGCTGATGCGATACGATCCCATGACCCTGCCCGGGTGCTCATTCTCTGCGGAAAGGGGAACAACGGGGGTGATGGGATGGTCGCTGCACGGTACCTCCAGGATCTCGAACCGGTTGTGTGCGTGCTTGCCAATCCAGGCATGACTGCTGAAACTGCAGAGCAGTTGCGGCTTCTTGATCATTGCAGGGTCGAGGTGGTTCCCGTCCTTTGCAGGGATGATGTCATGGTTCTTGCAGAACAGTTCTCCCGCGCCGACCTGATCGTTGATGCCCTGCTTGGTACCGGTCTTCGGGGGGCATTAAAAGAGCCAGTCCGTACCTGCGTTGAGCTTGCGAACCGTTCGCCGGCAACCATACTCTCTGCAGATATACCTACCCCGGGGATCAGGACCGATCATGTCCTGGCCTTTCACCGTCCCAAGGTGCCGGGATCGTCTGTTGCTGATATCGGGATTCCTCTCGAAGCTGAGGTGTTTGCGGGGCCCGGGGACATCCTGAACCTCCGGAAAAAGCGACACGATGCACACAAGGGAAGCGGGGGGGAGGTCCTCGTCATCGGCGGAGGCCCGTACCAGGGGGCCCCGTATCTCTGCGGCCTTGGCGCACTCAGGGCCGGGGCAGATATTGTCCGGATTGCCTCACCGGTTTTTGAACCCGTTCCGGAACTCATTTATGAATGTCTTGAAGGAGAAGTTATCGGTGCAGAGCATATAGACCGGATCCTGACCCTGATAGACCGTGCCGATGTCGTGGTGATGGGGAACGGGCTGGGGAGCCGGAGCCATCACGTGGTGAGGGCACTTGCCCCCTCCTGCCGGAAAGCAGTCTTTGATGCGGATGCCATCCGGACACCGCTGCCGGAAGCGGATGATGCCATATTCACCCCCCATGCAGGGGAGTTCGAGAGGATGGCCGGTGCGAAGCCGGGGGATGACCTCGTCATGCGAGCGCATGCTGTCAGGTCAGCATCGAGAAATGGCACAGTCCTTCTGAAAGGGCCGGTTGATATCATATCTGATGGTACAAGGGTAAGGTTCAACCGTACCGGCAGCCCGGCGATGACCACCGGGGGTACAGGGGATGTACTTGCCGGGGTGATTGCAGGACTGTTTTGCCAGATGCCGGCATTTGAAGCTGCCTGCCTGGGGGCCTATGTGAACGGGAAAGCAGGGATGGCAATCGGAACAATCCATGAGGGAGGCATGCTTGCAAGTGACCTCCTCTCCTACATCCCAAGGGTACTATTTGGAAAAGGAGGATCATAATGGCGGAGTTTACCCATATCAGCGAGGACAGGGTCCGAATGGTGGATGTCGGTGAAAAATCGGAAATGAGGCGTCTTGCCGTTGCAGCGGGGAACATATACTTAAGGCCGGAAACGCTTGCAGCCATCAGGAACGGGACCGTGATCAAGGGAAATGTACTCGCAACAGCAAGGGTTGCGGCCACGCTTGCGGTAAAGGACACGTTCCGTATCATCCCCATGTGCCATGCAATCCCTGTCACCGCAGTCGAGGTCGATTTCGATCAAAAGGATGACCATATTGAGGCGACTGTTCTGGTGCGATCGGTCGGAAAGACCGGGGTCGAGATGGAAGCCCTCACCGGCGTTTCCGTTGCCCTTCTCACTATCTGGGATATGGTAAAGTCCGCCGAGAAGGATGCAAAGGGGCAGTACCCCGTTACCCGGATTGAGGCGGTCCGTGTACTACAGAAACAGAAGGGATGACCCTGCCGATTCCTGCGGGCATGGCTTTATGAAGGTAATTGCTGATATGATATGGTCTGCGGGATGCGTCCCGTAAAGGAATGTAGCGTTCAATCACGCTGAACCTGAGGTGACAGTACATGTCGAAATCGATGTATGCCTACGTACGTGAGGCATGGAAGAAACCGGCTGAAACAGGGGTTAAGGAACTCCAGTGGCAGAGGATGCAGGAATGGCGGCGCGAGGGAAGCGTAGTCCGCCTGGAACACCCTACGAGGATAGACAGGGCAAGAAACCTTGGGTACAAGGCGAAACAGGGTATTGCCGTTGTACGCGTGCGTATAAGGCGGGGAGGGCGCAGGAAATCCCGGTACGTGCGCGCGAGGAGATCTGCCCGGATGGGGGTCAACCGGATCACCCCTGGAAAAAGTCTTCAGCGAATTGCCGAAGAACGTGCTTCTGTGAAATATCCCAACATGGAAGTGCTCAACTCCTACTGGGTTGGCCAGGACGGGAAGCAGAAGTGGTTCGAGGTTATCCTTGTGGACGGGCACCACCCGTCCGTTCAGGCCGACAAGAACCTTGCCTGGCTGAAAAACCCTGCTCACCGCGGGCGTGCGGAGCGCGGAAAGACGAGCGCAGGAAGAAAGGGTCGTGGAATGATGAGCCGCGGGAAAGGAACAGAAAAGACCCGTCCGAGCATAAGGTCGCATGGCAATCTCGGCAAATAACTTATCCTCTTTTCTCTCATTTGTGTTCTGATGATGGCCACGGATGCCTGTATCCATCCCTATCCGGCGGGGAATTCATCAGTCCGCAGAATGGCAGTCGATGCCGGGGCTCTGGGATTTGGCGGTATTGTGGTACCCGGTGCAGAACCCGGAGCATACCATGGCGTGCGAATCATTCCGGCCACAATTATCAGTGAAACTGATATCAGGAAGGTTACCGCCCAGGTAAAGAAACGCGGGAATGGAGATACCCTCGTCTTTGTTGATGCCGGGGACAATGGCTTTAACCGCGCTCTGCTCGTCCAGAAAGGGGTGCATGCTATCCGTAGAGTCCACAGGACCCATAAAAATGCCTTCGATCACGTGGCCGCGCGTCTTGCCGCTGAAAATGGTATCGCAGTGGATATTGATCTCTTCCCCCTTATCCAGGAAAAGGGGACCATCAGGCAGAAGGTATTGAACCGGTATAATGATCTGATGAGACTGTATTCCCGGTACCATTTTCCTTTCACCATATCGAGCAATGCATGTTCCGTTCTCGATCTCCGTTCGCCCGATGAAATCTGCCTTATCTGCACCCTGTTTGGCATGGATGAGGAAGATACCAACAAGGCGCTGCAGACCGTATGGACCCTGCTCTCCCCTGCAGATCCGGTCACGGTGGTGCTATGAAAGCACGACCGCCGACGATGAGAGCAAAAAAGCGATACATCCTTGCCCGTATCGAGCCGCAGCTACCGGATCCGGACCCAAAAGAACTGTATTTTGCCGTACTGGAATCAGTCACCAGTCTTTTTGGTGATGCCCAGGCAGCCAGGATGATGCCCGGGGTAATGACGTGTGGCGCGGGGTATGCGCTGATCCGGTGTGTCAGGGGATATGAAGTACAGTTGAGAATTGCGCTCTTGACACTGACATCGGTTGCAGAGCGGAGAATTGCCCTGCACCCGGTCGCAACATCTGGTACCATGCTCGCGCTCCGGCGCAGGATTGCCTGCAGGCATCCGCTGTGCAAAGAGACGATATCACCTCTGCATTTCAGGGACACAGAGTACCTGGCACGGCGGTATCCGGGTCAAAAGGTTGATTTGCTGGAAAAAGGAATTAAAAGACAGGAACTATTGTTTCTCACAATGGATGATCTTGAGGAAACATAATGCAGCCACAGGCTTATCAGATGGGTTACGACCGGGCGATCACGGTTTTCAGTCCGGACGGCCGCCTTTATCAGGTCGAGTACGCTCGTGAAGCGGTAAAGCGGGGCACGACCGCTGTCGGAATAAAATGTGAAGATGGACTTGTCCTTATCGTGGACAAGCGCGTGAGCTCACGACTACTCGAAGCTTCTTCAATCGAGAAGATCTTCATGATCGATGAGCATATCGGTGTTGCATCATCGGGACTCGTCGGGGATGCACGGGCCCTTGTTGACCGTGCACGGATCGAATGCCAGATCAACCGTGTTACCTACGATGAGAAGATGGACGTCGAAGCTCTGGCAAAGAAACTCTGCGACCATATGCAGACCTATACACAATTTGGAGGAGCCCGGCCGTACGGGACCGCCCTGCTTATTGCGGGGATCAGTGACGGAAAATGCCGTCTCTTCGAGACCGATCCGTCCGGCACGCTCCTTGAGTACAAAGCGACGGGAATCGGGATTGGACGAAACGCCGTTATGAAGGTCTTTGAGGAGGAATATTCCATGGAAGCCCCCTTAAAAGATGTCATACTCCTCGGGCTGAAAGCGCTCCACGATGCAACCGAAGGCAAATTCGATGTCAACACCGTCGAAATTGGGGTTATCGAGACAAAAAATCCGCAATTCCGGAAGATGACCAAGGAAGAGGTAGCATCCTTCGTCGAACAATTTGAAAAGTAGGTGCTTCATGATACCCCTTGAGAGGGCAGTGGTAGCAAGGCTCGAAAGCCACGGGGAAAAATTTGAATTGCTGGTCGACCCCGATCTTGCAGTCCGATTCAGGCAGGGAGAACCGGTGGAGCTCGAAGACATGGTGGCCGCCCTCGCAGTCTTTGAGAATTCCTCGAGGGGAACGAGGGCATCGGAAGAATCCCTCAATAAAGTCTTCCATACCGCAGAGTTCCCTGCAATTGCGACCAGGATCATCCAGAAAGGTGAGATCCATCTCACTGCTGATCAGCGCCGGCATATGATCGGAGAGAAGCGCCGGCAGGTTATCACCTTCATCGCACGAAATGCCGTGAATCCCCAGACCGGTCTCCCGCACCCCCCCCAGAGGATTGAGATGGCCATGGATGAGGCGAGGGTGAACATTGATCTGTATAAGAGCGTTGAAGAACAGGTAAAGGAGACGATGAAAGCCCTTCGTCCTCTTCTCCCTATCAGATTCGAGGAAGTGCGGATTGCCGTCAGAATCCCCCCGGACTTTGCCTCAAAAGCATTCGGGGAGATCCAGCCCGTTGCACAGATTGAGAAGGATGAATGGCAGAAGGACGGATCATGGATCTGCGTCGTCAGGATTCCTGCCGGTATCCAGGGAGATTTTTACGACCTGATCAACAGGATTACAAAAGGACAGGGCGAGGTACGTCTTCTCAATCAAGTATATTAGGCGTGATGACATAGAATATGAGACATAAAGGTGGGATGAGACTATGGCCAGCAGGACACAGAAGGCTAAAGGAAAGGTAACGGGAAGCTCCGGACGCTTCGGTTGCCGATATGGACGGTTCGTCCGGAAAAGGGTCTCCGATATGGAGAAGATCTCAAAGGCTGCGCATCGCTGCCCACGCTGTGATGTGATGGCAATCCGCCGTGAAGGGACCGGTATCTGGGGATGCAGGAAATGCGGCTTCAAATTTGCCGGAGGAGCATATCAGCCACAGACTCCGCAGCTTCGAATCGCACTCAGGACGATCGACCGCTCGCTTGGAAAGGAGGTGTAAGCCGGCTTGGCAGGATCCTACAAGTGCGCCCGTTGCAAGCACAAGGTCGAGATTGACGTCAATGTCCGCTGCCCGTACTGTGGCCACCGGATACTCTTCAAGGAACGTGGCGCTGCGATCAAAGAGTTACAAGCTCGATGACCATCGTCACCACATCAAGAAAACCTGTCCCTGAACTCCGGTCCCTTGCAAAAGACTTTGCCTTCGCTGCCGGGTGCAGGTACGTAATCCGGGGGAAGATGGGCCTTTCGTCCATCAACTCCCTTGATCCCGCCACAATTATTTTCTCACTCCACAAGGGTACGTCTCTTTCTCTTGAACTGTGCGCGGGAGGGAATCCGGTTACCTTACTTATTATTACCAGGTTCCGGACTGCCATCAGGGAAGGACCAAGAATGGGGATACGGGTAGATGACCTATCCATTTATGAGCGGCTGGTTCCATATATTCCGGTGAAATTGTCAGAAGATGGTGAAGATTCGTGTGTCTTTGACGGCACCCGGTCACGCCGATACCTGCTTTCTCTGAAGATCCATGAGGCATGAAGCACTGTTCAGGTTCAGGTCAGCACGGGCACAACACCTTTTCCATGCCCTCTTCCCGGAGATGGATGGAGAGTGCAATCCCCGCTCAAAGGCTGAGTGTCTTCTCGAACCGCCCGATACCCTGGTGCTCCGGGTGCATGCAGCGGACATTGCAGCCCTTCGGGCCTCGCTCAATATGTGGCTCCGGCTGATCTCAGTGGCAGACGAGATGCAGGAACTGCTGAACAATCAGGAACCGATACCATGAGTGCAATATCACCAAAAGTCCAGAACCAGATCGCAATGCTGCAGCAGATGCAGCAGCAGATGCAGACCATCGGAGCCCAGAAGGCCCAGTATGAGATGGCAGTCCGCGAGGCGAAGCGGGCAATCGAGGAGCTTGCCGATGTAGCAGAGGATGCTCCCGTGTTCATGAGCGTGGGCGCGGTCATGATGGAGAAGAAGAAAGAGGATGTCCTGAAGAACCTCAACGATAAGATTGAGACCCTGGAGCTCAGGATTAAATCGCTTGAGAAGCAGGAGGGGATGCTGTCAGGCAAGTTCGAGCAGCTGCAGAACCAGATCAAGCAGGCGCTGGAGGGCAAGCCCCAGGGCGCCTCCTGATCTCCCGGACAATTCCGGTATTCTCTTCTCTTATCTCTCTTCAGCCTGCCGTATTCGCTCCAGCAGGTTAATTGCATTCACCATCGCTTCGGTGGAGGCAAGGACTATGTCGTCACCGGATCCACTCGCAGAGAAGACGTGCCCATGTGCATCCTCGACAGTGATGTTCACATGCCCGATCGCATCGGATCCTCCGGAGATGGCCTCGATATTAAACTCCTTTAACAGGACCTTTGTGGGCACGATACCAAGTATCGCTTTCAACGCAGCATCCACCGGGCCATTTCCGGTGCTGCTGCATACCAGCTCGTTTCCATTGACGAATGCTTTCACACTTGCCGTGGGAATGACATGGTTGCCGGTCATGATTGCGATATCCTGGAGTTCGATTGCCCTGCCCCCGTTCTCTATCCCCATGATGGTTGTGGCAATCTCGTAGAGATCGGCATCGGTCACTTTCTTCCCTTTTACGGACATGAACTTGACCTTCTCCACGATCCGGTCAATCTCGCTTTCGCTGGGATTGACGTGCGCATCTGCCAGCATCTGCCGGATGGCATGACGGCCAACGTGTTTCCCGAGTGTCAGTCTTCTCCGGTGGCCTACCATCTCAGGGGTCATGATACCCGGCTCAAACGTTGCCGCACATGCAATAACACCGTGGGAATGAATCCCGCTCTCGTGCGAGAAGGCATTGTCGCCCACTACGGGCTGGATCGGGAGTACTCCGATCCCTGAATACCGTGAGATAAGCCGTGATGTCTCAAAGAGGCGGCTCGTAGTAATCCCGGTATGTATCCCGTAGATTGATTCCAGGATCATCACGGTCTGGGAAATATCTGCATTCCCGGCCCGTTCACCAAGTCCGTTGACGGTCACCTGGACCTGCGATGCCCCTGACTCGACAGCTGTGGTCGTATTTGCAACGGCAAGTCCGAAGTCATTATGGCAGTGGACATCTACGGGGCAATCGACTTCACTGACGATCCTGGTGATAAGTTTCTTCATTGCAGTAGGGGTATACACCCCGACCGTATCCGGGACGTTGATAATTGTTGCCCCTGCTTCGGCTGCAGCACGGAAGACCTCGATCAGGTAATCAGGATCGGTCCTTGTCGCATCCATCGCCGAGAACATGCAGAGCTCGCAATGGTCGCGTACGTAAGAGACAATCTCCCGGGTGATATCCAACACCTCTTCGGGAGTCTTTTTGATCGTGTGCACCCGTTGGACCTCAGAGGTGGGAATGAAGACATGCACCATGTCCACATCGCAATCGATGCAGATATCGACGTCCTCGGTCCGCGATCGGGCCAGGCCGCAGATGACCGAATCAAGCCCGAGATCCGCAATAGCTTTCACCGTCTCCTGTTCACCTTCGGATGATGCAGGAAAACCGGCTTCGATCGCGTGCACTCCGATCGATGCAAGCTGGCGGGCGATGTCAAGTTTCTGTGCAAAGGTAAATGATATACCCGGAGTCTGTTCACCATCCCGGAGGGTGGTATCAAAAACAGTCACATGTGTCTTCGCCTGGCTATCGGTGAAGAAAACAATTCCCCGCTTCAGTTGTTATGGGAACCATACAACAATTAAAATGCGCTCATATTATAAAACACTGACCAAAAAACCAGTGAACGAAAGCCCTTTTTCAGCAGGCCATATCGATATGTTTAATAGCTTTATTTTCCCTATACAATAAGCGCAAATCCCGCCTTAACTCAGCTTGGTAGAGTGCGCGGCTGTAGTATGATTTGCCGCATAAAGGCAATTGCGCAGCTACCGCGATGTCCCCGGTTCGAATCCGGGAGGCGGGACCATTTGCAGCACGTGCCCAGGTAGTGTAGTGGCCCATCATGTCGGCCTGTCACGCCGACGACTCGGATTCGAATTCCGACCTGGGCGTCCAATTCTATCGTTTTATTTCCCTCTTTTATTAAAAGAACACACTATCTTACATTGCTCCAGCGATCCAGAATCTCAGCCTGTCTCTGTTGCTGGTCCAGTGGTTCCTGAAGGTAAAGCATTTTTTCGTAAGATGCGGCGTTAGCAGTACATTTCTGACATAATCGTTACTGTTCGGTCAGAGAATATTCTGATCCAGGAACTCTTGTTTATAGGAGATTGCAGGAACAGTCCAAATGGGTTTTTTATTCCAAAATGGTCCCATATCTGGTATTAAACGGTAATTATCTATTAAAATAGATTTATAATGAATAATAATCGGTATTAGAACTAATAAACCATATATTGGTTTATGATAGGTGCCAGAAGCACGATCAGGATCGAATCGATGGGCAGGGATGAGGTTTCAGAATCGGGACAAGAGGTCCGTGATGGTGAAGGAGCATGTCCGGTTTTTGGTGTAGAGTGGTAGGGGACCTTTGATAGGCCTTGGTGGCCTGTTTATCCAGTTCGTTTCCATCTTTGCCAACAATGCACCACTCCCTTTTCCTGCTGTCCTTTGTTTACCGCCTTAGGGGTATTCCTGATTCAGGCAGGGATCACGAAATGAAAGCCGAAAAGATTGAACCATCCGGTTTTATGGTGTTTTACCCGCCAAAAGAATGCAGTTATGCAGGATAACCGGGACAACCCCTCCACAAATACTGAACCGACCGATGCTTCCCTTGCAAAGACCATGGAACTACTTTCCTTCCGGGCATTGCACGACAATGACCCTATGACAAGAAAGCATTCGGTCTACCTGCTTGGCCAGGTGAGGGACCCGCGATCTATTGCTACCTGCATACAGGCGATGAAGGATCCGGAAAAAGCGGTCCGGGGCCAGGCTTCAATAGCCCTTGCAGAGATAGGAGAACCTGCATTGGAGCGACTTCTCCCGCTGCTTCATGATCCCGACTGGAAAGTCCGGTACCGGGCAGCGGAAGCGCTCGGTATGATGGAAGATAAGAGAGCGGTCAGCGCATTGATTGGAATCCTGTCGGATGATAAGGATCATGTCCGCTACATGGCAGTGAAGAGCCTGTGTCGTATTGGTGATATGGCAGCACGGGAACCGGTTATCGCATGTCAGCAGGATGAAAATCCTTTTGTTCGCAGAATGGCTGATAGAGCAGTAGCAACCCTTGGAAAAGAACGTCACACAGTCTGAGTCAAATAAAATTCTATCAATGCTGATGATGAAACCTGCTTCTGCTGACTCTAGAAAATGAGGGATATTATCTGATTTTTGTGCCGGGCGGAACATCCTTTTCCGGCATCAGCAAAGACGCGGTATCCCCTGCTGCAAGGATCATCCCGTTGCTCTCGATACCAAAAATCTTTGCAGGCTGAAGGTTTACCACCACGACAACGCTCTTTCCGGTCATCTCTTCAGGAGTATAAAACTGGGCCATCCCTGCGACAACCTGCCGGATCTCTCCCCTATATCCACCCTGAGCTTCAGGAGTTTTCCTGATTTCGGCACTTTCTCTGCCGCGATTACTTTTCCTATCCTGATATCAAGTTTACAGAACTCATCGAAAGGAATTGTCTCCATTTTCACCACCTTTTTTCCTGCCTCGGCAACACGGTACGCGAGGAGCTTGTCCATCTCGCCGATGAAATCATCCTCAAGCCTGGAAAATACGGGACGTGGTAAAGGGAGAGGTCCCGCCACAGCATCTTCAAGAGCCTCGTTGATGTGGTGACCCGAGACCAGATCCTGGTTCCCGAGCATCTCCCAGATCTCCTGAGCCTTCCCCGGTAGTACCGGTTCAAAAAGGAGGGTGAGTGCCTTTACGAGCACAATGCAGTCTTTTATTGCCCGGGCCGCAGCATTCCTGTCCGTCTTGATGAGTTTCCACGGAGCGTTGGTCTGGATATAATTGTTGCCATACGACGCGAGGGTCATCATTCCATCAATGGCGGTCTTGAACTCATAGTCCTTCATCGCAATGTCGACCAGGGACAATGTCTTTTCAATCTCGTTCAGGATATCGGCATTGACCGGTGTATCCGGGATCCCGCCATACTCCTTGTGGGCAAAAAACAATGTCCGGTATGCAAAGTTTCCGAGGGTGTTTACGAGTTCGTTATTGATCCGCTCCTGGAACATCTTCCAGGAGAAGTTCAGTTCTTTGGTATGGCTGGTGTAGGCGAGGAGGTAGTACCTCAGGTAGTCAGCAGGGAGCCCCTTGTCAAGGTAATCATCATTGGTCCATACCACGTAACCGCGGGACTTCGAGAACTTATGATCGTCCACCTTGAGCATTCCCGAGGCTACCACTGCATGCGGAACTCCGTAACCAGCACCCTTCAGAAGTGCCGGCCAGAAGATACAGTGGTGATAAATGATATCCCCCCCGATGAAATGGGTGACCCTGCGGTCCTCGTTGCACCAGAAATCCTTCCATGACCGGCCGGTCTTCTTCGCCCATTCTTCGGTAAACGAGATGTAGCCGATTGGAGCGTCAACCCATACATATACCACCAGGTCATCCCGGCCTGGAAATTTTACCCCCCAGTCAAGGGTTCTTGTGATACACCAATCGTGCAGTTCATCCTTCACCCATCCGAGGGCGTAATTCCGGGCATTGAGGGTCCCGGAAAGGGAATCAAGGTGACCGAGCAGGAACTCCTTAAATTCGCTCAGTCTGAAAAAATAGTGCTCCTGGGCCCTCGATTCAGCCCGTGTACCGCATACAGTGCAGGTCGGTTCCTGTATTTCACCTGGTTCAAGGTGTTTCCCGCACCCCTGGTCGCATTCATCTCCCCTTGCAGGGGTCCCGCAATGTGGACAGATCCCTTCTACGTAACGATCCGGGAGAAACCGCTGGCATTTCGTACAATAACTCTGCTGAATGATTTTTGAGTACACATACCCGTTTTTGTATCAGGCTCTCTACGATTGACCGTGTCCTCTGGTGATTGGTGGGATCATCAGTCATGCCGAAATGATCAAAAATCACCCCCATTTTACGGAATGTCTGGTCAAAGTGGGCATGGTACTGCTCTGAAAGTGCCCTTGGGGATATTCCGGCACCTTCAGCACTTACCACGATGGGGGTTCCGTGGTTATCGGACCCGCAGATGAAAACCACCTCCTTACCTGTCCGCCGTAAATACCTGACATAGAAGTCTGCCGGCACGTACGTGCGGAGGTGGCCAAGGTGGCAGGGGCCATTGGTGTAGGGAAGCCCGCAGGTCACGAGGACGGGTCTTTCACTCATCATTATCTCGTTTTGACGATGATGCTATAAATAACGTGATTACAATGGGAAAGAGGGTCTTTTTTCCAACCAGATCGTTTGGCTCCGATGCACCGGTTCCTGATCCCGGTGCTTTGGCAGAATGGGTGGGAGCACATCGGGGACGCTCAGGGGACCTCACCACCTACCAGCTTGAGGAGGGGTTACAGCACCAGCTCGATGCCGGGGTAACCACTCCATGCGCCGGAGGGAGGTTTTACCGTGACCGCCTGCTCGATTCTTTCATCGGAGTCGAAGGAAAAATAATAACAGGGGAGATGGGATGTGATACCATCCCACTCTTGCATGATGCCGATGATCTGAATACGATGGGAAAAAATCTATGGCTTGCAGTTCCCTCTCCTCTCGAACTTGGGCTTACAGACCATTATTTTCACGATCAGGAAGAGGCAATCCATTCTCTTTTTTCAACATATCAGGAGATGATGCGGGCGATGCGGGATGCCGGTATTGCCGGCCATGTTCTCCTCTGTGATACACCAACCGGAGAAGAACTCGAAGCACTGGCAGGCCGGAACGTCTTTTTTTTCACCCGACACCAGACCAGGAAATCTCTCGCACTGCTGCTTGAGTACCAAGCGGTGGTAGCAGTAAGGCCATCAGGGCTCGGGCTTATCAGCGATCTTATGGGCGAATATGAAGTCCGGAACATTGTCCTTCTCGATGCAGGGGAAGAGGACATCAAAAAGGCCCTCGAGATCAAGGATCCGGAAAATCTGCTCTGCGGAGGGTATTGTCACGATTCATGCAGCCACTACTGGAAATCCATTGTGGAGAAGGCCTCTCTCGTCAGATAGATTCTGCGATATCGACAAAGTGCGTGAACTGTGAACTGCTGCCAAAAAGGATGAACCGGATCCTGTCCCAGAATGAGAAGTGAAACGATCCCCCGGCAGCATTCGGATGCCCCCCACCCCCGTATTCCCGAGCTATGATGTGGCTTATCGGGGGAACCGACCGGAGAGAGAACCGCCCGTCCTTTGAAATCAGCACCTCTATATCGGTCGAAAGCTCCTTTCTCATACGGGCAGCAGTCTCGCTCGGGTAACCAAAGAGCGGAGAGAACGCAATGCGGTATTTCTCTCCCATGATCGTGGCTTTCCGGATGCTTTTTGTCATTTTCTCTTCCATTTCCCCCGCGATCTCCTGGTATTCCCTTTCTATACGCTCGTCTGAAAGGATACCTTCTGCCAGCCGGTCACGGACATAATCCCGGTTCTTCTTTCTCTGCAGGACTATGCCTAACACCGCTGATCGGGGATCTTCGTGCTTCCAGAGGTCATAGTCGCAGACGACACGGGCGACCTCTGCTGCTGTTTTATCTCCCGGAAGGAGGTCCCGGGCGCAGATGCCGCAACCGCAGGTGGAGGTATCCAGTCTGAGAAGGTCACAGTAAGTGCTGGACAAGCTCGATCTCATCAGGAGACCATCGGTGGTGATCACGCCATTCGATCCGCCACCCTGCCTCGATCACGCTCCTGATGCGATGTTCAATCCCCCGCTGGTAGCCGAGATCGCTGATCGACAGGGTTATTCCATTGCCCGCTACCGATGCCACTGCATCCAGGGCTGCAGGGAAACTGCCGACCGAGCAGAAGATACTGGTGATCGTCCCGTACCGCATCCTGTGGATAGCATCGCCGCCCACTGCATCGAGGTCGTTATGTGTCAGGTGCACGATGGAAGATTTCCTTGATTTGAGAAGGGATATCAGCCGCTCCTTGTATCCACCGTCAGCACCGCCGGTTCCTGCCAGACCCAGAGAATCCACCACCAAAGGTAAAAATCGGTGCATTTTAGGGATATGCACCCATAAACACGATAATTTATTAGCCTGAAAGCTAAATAATGTATTCCTCGCCTCAGTACGCTCAGTTTGGGAGAGCGCCAGACTGAAGATCTGGTTGTCCCCGGTTCAAATCCGGGCTGAGGCATCCGGACGCCAGGTTCAAATCCTGGTCGCAAAGTTTTGGAGATCCTTTCTGACCCGTTTTGATGGTATCTTCCACCTCGTTGAATACCACTCTCAAAAATCCAGGCGATTCATGCGGTAATCTGCGGTCGCCCGGGCTGTGATGGCCAGTTCACTTTTAAGGGATGAACGATTCCATAAGAATTCATACCTATCCTCACCTAAAGGAAATAAGAGTGATTTTGTATGGTGAGGAAGTATTCACGACCGCGTGTGGTGGTCAGCAGGTGTATCGAGTTTGATCCCTGCCGATACGATGGCTCAAAGATCCCATCCCCTACCGTGGAACACCTGAAATCCTTTGTAGACTTCATACCCGTCTGTCCTGAGGTTGAGATAGGCCTCGGTATCCCCCGGGCAACGGTGAGAATCGTCCGGATCGAGGGGGTCGACCACCTGCTCCAGCCCGCTACCGGGCGGGATGTGACGAATGATATGACCAGCTTCGCCACCCGGTTTCTCGACAGCCTCCCTCAGGTTGACGGTTTTATCCTGAAAGGGGGTTCGCCTACGTCCGGGACGAGCAATGTCAAGGTGTATCCGTCAGCAGAAAAGTCAATGGCGATCGAACGGTCTGCCGGCTTTTTTGCCCGGGAAGTGCTGAAACGGTTCTCGCACCTGCCTATCGAGGATGAACTGCGCCTGAATAATGCACGGATCCGTGACCACTTCCTTGCCGGTATCTTTACTCTTGCAGCATTCCGGGAGATGGAGGTACCACGGGATCGTGAAGCCCTTGCACGCTTTCATGCAGCAAACAAGCTCCTGCTGATGGCCTGTCACCAGCAGCTCATGCACGAAATGGGGCAGTGGGTTGCAAACCGGGCTCAGACAGGAGCCGGAAACGCTGTTTGTTCACTACCAGGAGATGCTCTGTGCTGCACTCTCAAACGTTCCCCGCTATACCAATAATATCAACGTCCTCCAGCATGCGTTCGGGCATTTTCGCAATCGTGTGACGACCGAGGAAAAAGAGTATTGTCTCAGGTTGATCGATCGGTATAAAAACGGCCATGCCACCCTTGCCGAACCCCGGGATCTGCTCCGGTCGTGGGTGATACGGTTCCAGGAGCCAAGTCTGATGGACCAGACCTACTTTGCACCGTATCCGTTCGAGCTGGCAGATCTACCCCCCGATATCACAGAGCGTGGAAGGGATGTCTGGAAGAGCAGGAAACCATCATCCCAACAGGATGAGGCCGGGAGTGCCGGGAAGAAATGAGAGACAATGCCAGAAAGAAGAGATCGGATGTCACTGGGCACCAAGATGCTACTGTAATTTATCCCCACCAGCTTTTTCTGGAAAGCCCTGCATTGTCCCGGGACCGCCCGGTTGTCCTTGCTGAAGATCCGTGGTTCTTCAAGAGGTTCAGGTTTCATGCCCAGAAACTCGTGCTTCACCGTGCAACTATGAGGAGATACCGCGACCACCTTGCTGGAGGCGGGTTTCAGGTCGAGTATATTGAATCAGCAGATCTTGCTACCAGTGCAGATCTTATCATCCAGCTGGCCAGAAAGGGCATTTCAGAAATCCACCTTTGCGATCCGCTGGAAGTCGGGCTGATTGAAGAGATTGGAAAGGCCTGCTCGATGCAGGGGATCAGACTGGTCATGTATGAGAGTCCAATGTTCCTCTGCTCCAGTGATTATCTTGCAGGGTATTACAAGGGAGGTAAGAGGTTTTTTCTCACGGAATTCTATATCGCGCAGAGAAAACGCCATAACATCCTGCTCGAAGAGGATGGAAAACCGGTTGGGAAGCGCTGGACATTTGATACCCTTAACCGCGAACCCTTACCAAAGGATTTCCCGATACCTCCGGTCTGGCATCCTGCTGGGAACGAGTATGTTCATGAAGCAATCGGCTATGTGAAGGACCATTTCCCGGGTGCTTATGGGGATTTGACCCCTTTTTTCTGGCCGGTGACATTCGAGGATGCGAACCGCTGGTTTGAGGATTTCCTCGTGAACCGGCTGGCCTTCTTCGGGCGATATGAAGATGCGATTCAACGGAATGAAGCAGTCCTTTTCCATTCCGCGCTTTCTCCCCTGCTGAATATCGGGCTTCTCACGCCTGGAAATGTGGTGGCTGCCACCCTTGAGTATGCAAAGGACCACGAAATCCCTGTTGAATCCCTCGAGGGATTCATCCGCCAGGTTATCGGCTGGAGGGAGTTTATCAGGGCGGTTTATCTCTTGGCTGGAGAACAGGAGCAGGCTTCCAATCTCCTCAAACTGGCACGACCGGTTCCTCCCTGCTTCTGGAATGCTACGACTGGAATCGAACCCGTGGATACAACAATCCGGCGTGTCCTCGCTACCGCGTATTGCCATCACATCGAGCGGCTCATGGTGCTTGGCAACATCATGCTTCTTGCCGAATTCCATCCTGATCGGGTCTACGACTGGTTTTCTGAGCTCTTTATCGATGCCTATGACTGGGTCATGGTACCGAATGTCTATGGCATGAGCCAGTTTGCAGACGGGGGAATGATGAGTTCTAAACCCTACATCTCCGGGTCCCGGTATATTCTGAAAATGAGTAACTACCCAAAAGGCCCCTGGTGTGAGATCTGGGATGCGCTCTACTGGCGTTTCCTCTTCGTCCACCGGGACCTGTTTGAACATAATCCACGAATGGCCCCCTTCATTACCTATATCACCCGCATGCCTGAAGAGAAACGCCAACCGCTGATCGAGAAAGCTGAGCGGTATCTCATTTCCATCCAGGAATGTGCTGGGGTCCCGCAGTCTCCCTCCGGCGAAAGGAAACGAAAGAAGAGCCGGTAACCGCATGGGAGAATATCAGGATAGTATGAAGACACAGGGGGATATCAACGCAAAGATCCGCAACGGTACAGTGCTTGTCATGACCGCGGCGGAGTTCAAGCAGCACATCCGTAAGGGGGATACGATAGCCCCTGATGAAGTGGATGTAGTGACGACCGGGACCTTTGGCGTGATGTCCGGCACTTATGCCGTACTTAGCATCCCGGTTGCGGAAAAAAAGGCGTTCAAAACGGCCGACCGGGTGTGGCTCAACGGCGTCCCTGCTATACCCGGCCCATGCCCGAACGAGAACCTTGGACTTGTAGACCTGATCGTAAACGGGACCGCCCGTGCGAACGCCAGCTATGGGGGAGGACACCTGTTCCGGGACCTGGTACAGGGAAATGCTGTCGACGTGGTAGTAAAAGCACAACGGAAAACGTTTACCCGCACCGTCACTCTGAAAGATATCGGATTTGCACGCCTTGCAACCACTCGCAGTGCATTCAAAAACTATACTGCGATGGTAAACCCCCGGTCCCGCCCGGTAAATTCGACGATCTTCTCCGTTATAGGAATGCCAGGCCCGTTTAGTGCAGCAAGTATCAGCGGGTGCGGGGAGATCAATCCCCTGGAAAATGATCCTGGAATGCGGACTGTCGGACCGGGAACTCATATACTGGTAAACGGTGGTGATGGATATGTTATGGGCACAGGTACCAGAAGTTCCGCAAAGCGACCGAACCTTTCATTTTTTGCTGACCTCAAAGGAATGGATCCTGATATGATGGGGGGTTTTGTTACCTCTGCCGGTCCTGAATGTCTTGTCTCCTGCGCTGTACCGGTTCCTGTTCTGGATGAATCTTCTCTCCAGGCCCTTTCAGTTCTCCATGAACAGATCCCGCTGTCGGTTGCTGATGTTGCCGACCGTACCCCGCTTGCATCAACAACCTATGGGGATGTCTGGAATGGAACCGATCCCGTCATAAGGTTTGATCCTTCGCTCTGCATATCCTGTGAACAGTGCAATGCAGCGGCCCGGTGTCCGACAGGGGCACTATCTCCCCGTGGCCCGATTGATTACCATCATTGTGTCCATTGTGGAACCTGCACATTTACCTGCACGGCCCATGCGTATACAGGCCGTCTTGGATCGCTTACAGTACATACCACCCAGGTCCCGATTACCCTGCGACAGTCCAGCCTTACCCATGCAAAGCGGCTCTGTGAACGGTTGAAACACAGGATAGTGAAAGGTGATTTCTTCTTACACGGGTGCTTTGAGGGTGAGTGAGATCTATGGGGAACTACCAGATTCAGTGCACCGCATGCGGGCAGTTATACCCGGACACCGGCTCAAACGAATGCCCTGACCGACATGCCGCTCTCCAGCGCACGGTCTATGCCGCAGAGCGCCTGCATTGTGCTGACCTGCCGGGAATGATGAGGTTTTACAACTGGCTGCCGATTCACCACACGCCGGCCGTAAAAGCAGGGCCGGTCACGTACAAGAGCGAGGTGCTTGCCAACCCGGCAAACTGGCAACCAGGGGATAAGGTGGTGGTCCCGGCGCCAAAGAACAAAGCCGGGATGGACAACCGTGTCTCAGGAGGATACGAGTGCAAAGACTGGAATCTATGTTTTAAAAAAGATTTGATCTTTTATTTTTTAGTGCAACTATCCCCTAGCCCAGATCTGATCAGCGCGAAAAATAAGGAATTTTTCATCAGGCAGGCGGAATCATTACGGAGTCGATCACATGGATAACCCCGTTCTTTGTTTCGATGTCAGTGATGACCACAGTTGCACCGTCGACCATCACGGTCTGGTTCTGAACTGTTACGTTTAAGGGTTTTCCCTGTACGGTCGTGAGTGATGTCTGTTTCACGACATCCGCGGCCATCAGTTTTCCTGGCACAACGTGGTAGAGCAGGATCTGGCTCAGCTGGCCTTTTGGATCTTTCAGAAGCGTCTCGACAGTTCCTGGAGGTAGTTTCTTGAAAGCATCATCTGTAGGCGCAAAGACTGTAAACGGACCGGGACCGCTCAGGGTTGTGGCAAGGTCTGCGGCCTGTACTGCCGCAACAAGCGTTGTAAACCTGCCATCGGCGACTGCAGTTTGCACAATATCCTTTTGCATTGGCACAGGGGTTGCTGTCGGGGTTGGTGTTGAAGTGGCCGGGGGGGTTGCCGGCTGGGTGCACCCTGCACAGAGAAGAAGCGCAGCGACTAGTACAAACATTCCGATACCTAAGACATGTATTTTCATAAATTATCAGTCCTCCCTTTTAAGGGTGATATAAAATATACAATGTAGGATATTAAGGTTGCAGTTATTGCCTGACAGAAAATCTCCGGCATACTGTCTCTACCAGGAATTTATGCAGTTCTCAAATTCCTGCATTTGCGGTGTCACGAAACGGTCCATGTCAATGGATGTAGGGTTTGACTACAGAGGGAGGAGTCTTGAACAGGTATGGGCCCATGGTTCAACGTTTCCTGGAAATATACGGCCCCATATGTCCGGTGTTTCTTCATTCTGCTCCATTTATGAACTTTCATTTAAAGTATAGATCCCTCTTCATTTCAACTGCTGAATAAACGCGATTACTTCCTGGATGTCCGGTATCGAATGGATTGGATAGACCTTGACAAACACGACATTCTGGTTTTTATCGACGATCACGTTAGCCCGTTCGGAAAAACCATTTTCTTCGCGGAAGAGCCCGTATTTCTGTGCAACAACCCCCTGGGGCCAGAAATCACACAGCAACGGCGTATGCTTGATCGAAAGGCTTTCTGCCCATGCCCTTTTGCACGGCCTCGAATCGACACTGATCCCAACCGGAATACATCCAAGAGAGGCCAGTACTTCCCGGTTGTCTTCCAATGACGTCATCTGGGCAGCACAGAAATCTGTCCATGCCAGGGGATGAAAAGAGAGGAGCACATGTTTTCCTGACTGCTCATACAGGCCAAATGTCTTGTCATTCTGGTCTTTTAATGAGAAATTCTTCGCTGGATCGCCGGGCTTAACCATCGGTGCCTGTGTCATGTATCCACCAGAACAACAATGTCTAGGTATGCAATATCTTTCAAACTTTGTATGCAGGTATAATTGACGAAACTGCCCGCTTTCATGCATTCCAGTTAGTCGTTTCGTAACCAGCAATGATCAGGCAGCTGAATCCCGCCAATTCCTTCTGTGGATGATCGAGAATCAGTATTCCGCTCATTTTACCTTGCTGATCGGGATGTCCGGGACCAGCGGAGAGGGATTGAACGCGACCTGCTCCCCACAATGGAAGTAGTTATCCGGGTTCCTGTTCAGGAATATTCAAATCACCACAGTGGATAAAAGTCATACAACGATAGGAGATGACGTTATGACGCACGACAGCCGAAGCATGTCCGTCCGGGACTGGTGGCCGAAGCAGTTGAACCTGAAGGTTCTTCACCAGCACTCGCCCTTGTCCAACCCCATGGGTAAGGAGTTCAACTACGCCCGGGAATTCCAAAAACTCGACCTGGCGGCCGTGAAGAAGGATCTGCAGGTGCTGATGACCGAATCACAGGACTGGTGGCCGGCGGACTTCGGCCACTACGGGCCCTTGTTTATTCGCATGGCGTGGCACAGCGCAGGCACGTACCGCACCGGTGACGGCCGCGGCGGCGCCGGCGCCGGCCAGCAGCGCTTTCCGCCCCTCAACAGTTGGCCTGACAACGCAAACCTCGACAAGGCGCGCCGGTTGCTCTGGCCGATCAAGCAGAAGTATGGCAGAAAAATCTCATGGGCCGACCTCCTGGTTCTTGCGGGCAACGTCGCCCTGGAATCGATGGGATTCAAGACATTCGGTTTCGCAGGCGGTCGTGAGGATGCCTGGGAACCGGAAGAGGATGTCTATTGGGGCTCCGAGAAGGAATGGCTGGGTGACAAACGCTACTCCGGTGACCGGAACCTCGAAAATCCGCTCGCTGCCGTGCAGATGGGGCTGATCTACGTCAACCCGGAGGGCCCGAACGGCAAGCCGGATCCGGTCGCGGCAGCCAGGGATATCCGAGAGGTCTTCGCCCGCATGGCGATGAACGATGAAGAGACGGTTGCCCTCATCGCCGGTGGGCACGCGTTTGGCAAGACCCACGGTGCCGGCCCCGCGTCACACGTAGGGCCGGAGCCCGAAGCGGCACCCATCGATGAGCAGGGCCTCGGCTGGAAGAGCAGTTTTGGCACCGGCAAAGGGAATGACACGATCACTGGTGGCCCGGAAGTTATCTGGACCCAGACGCCGATAAAGTGGAGCAACAACTTCCTCCGGAACCTGTTTACCTTTGAATGGGAACTGGAAAAGAGCCCTGCCGGTGCGTACCAGTGGAAGCCGAAGGGTGGCGCAGGAGCCGGGACTGTGCCGGATCCCCATGATCCGTCGAAGCGTCGTGCACCAGGCATGCTGACCACCGACCTTGCCCTGCGGTTCGACCCTGTCTACGAAAAGATTTCACGGCGCTTCTACGAGAATCCGGACCAGCTGGCGGACGCATTTGCCCGGGCATGGTTCAAGCTGACGCACCGCGACATGGGCCCGCGGACACGATATCTCGGCCCGGAGGTTCCTGCGGAAGAGCTCATCTGGCAAGACCCCATTCCTGCGGTCAATCATACATTGATTGATGAGCAGGATATTGCCTCCCTCAAGGGCACGATCCTGGCTTCGGGGCTGTCCGTATCCCAACTGGTGTCGACCGCCTGGGCGTCAGCTTCCACCTTCCGTGGCTCCGACAAGCGCGGCGGTGCGAACGGCGCACGAATCCGCCTCGCACCCCAGAAGGATTGGGTAGTCAACCAGCCGGCTGAACTGGCGAAAGTGCTGAACACTCTCGAAGGTATCCAGGGAGGGTTCAACAGCGCGGCCTCCAGCGGTAAGAGGGTCTCGCTTGCGGACCTGATTGTTCTGGCCGGTTGTGCAGGCGTCGAGCAGGCTGCGAAGAATGCTGGTCATACGGTAACGGTTCCCTTCACGCCAGGACGCATGGACGCCTCGCAGGAGCAGACCGATGTGGACTCCTTCGCAGTGCTCGAGCCGAAGGCGGACGGTTTCCGCAACTACCAAAAGACCCGCTATGCCGTATCGGCCGAGGAGTTACTGGTAGACAAGGCGCAATTGCTGACCCTGACAGCTCCCGAGATGACGGTGCTCCTGGGCGGCATGCGGGTGCTGGACACCAACTTCGGACAGACCCGGCACGGCGTCTTCACCAGGCGCCCGGAGGCGCTCACCAACGACTTCTTTGTGAACCTGCTCGACATGGATACTGAGTGGAAGGCGGTCTCGAAAGATGCCGACGTGTTTGAAGGGCGCGATCGCAAGACGGAGAAAGTCAAGTGGACCGGTACTCGTATCGATCTGATCTTCGGTTCGAACTCCCAGCTCCGTGCTCTGGCCGAGGTCTACGCCAGCGCGGACGCACAGGACAAGTTTATCCAGGACTTCGTGGCAGCCTGGGCCAAAGTGATGAACCTTGATCGCTTCGACCTCGCATGCACGTAAAGGGTTCGTGCGCTTTCGGTATCCCGCTTGTCAAAGTGAAATGAGGGCAGTATGTGGTTTGATACTGCTCCTCTTTTTTATAAAACCTGTGGATTTCACTCCGGGGTTTCCATCCGGACTCTATTGCGTTCCGGGCAGACCGAACGTGGGCTTGTAGTGGGATCGGAAAGATACTCCATCACGCGTTGCATAATCTCAGGGTTCCTTGGCAGGTTAAAATGGCAGTAAAGAGAGGGATCATGCACGAATCCGTTACCTGGGACCGGCAGGATATCGAGCCCGACCCCCTCGATGAATGAATCCGTGTGGGGAACGATCCCGTCTCCCTGGTATGTTCTTTTCCACCCGTTTTCCCGTGAATACTGCCAGGTCATTCCGTCAAATGCCGGGAAGAACCCGGGGTCTTTTGTATGATTTTCTGTCAGGATGATACGGTACGCGATATCGGGACGAAGACCGGCCGATGCCAGTTGTTTCATCATCGTGCTTCCGGGCCGGAATTCCTGGACAATCCTGTCGGCGACAGGATTGTATCCCTGCGGGAAAAATGATCCGGAAAGTTCCCTGATCTTACCTGGTCCATGGACTGGATCACAGAGCAGTGCAGCGATAGAGGATCCATTATTGGGCGGACCAAGGCCAATCAGCTGCCTCACCCTGAGGTTTTGTGCCTCCCTGTCAAGAACCTCCACCATGTATCTCGAAACACAGGTCCCCATGCAGTGCCCCACAATATCGATCGCTCCGTCATATCCTGTCTCATCCTGCCGTTCGCGGATGAACTGTTCCAGGGCAGCAGCCAGATCTGGAAGGGAAGGCTCATTCAACCTGTCGTATCCGAAACTCCATACCGGCAGCGATGCATCGTTCAGCAGCGGAATAAACCGTTTCCAGATCCCGGGATGGCTCTTCCAGCCGTGAACCAGTACCACAGGGTACTCCCGGATTCCCATTCATACATGGTTATTTTCAAAGGGCATAGTGTTTCGGGATTGTTCCATGAAGGTTGGATCAGAACCCTGGCTTTTTGCCCTTGGGCGGTAACGTATATGGCAGATATGAACCGAGGAACAAATCTCCCTCCTCCCTTCCCTGTACTTCTCGCTTCACGGCGTGGGGAGAAGACGGCATTGGAAGCATATCCTTCCAGTGACACTTGCCGCAATCATCTCCGATGTCGGGTTTCATTGTGACTGTTGTGCCCGTTGCTGTACAAGAAAATTCAACGGACATGTTCTTCTCCTCGATGAAGATGCCCTGAGGATCCGCTCATGTGAGCCTGAAGCGCTGGAACCGGTCCCTGTCTTTGATTTCTGTGACCAGCATGGGACATACTATGCTTCCGGGTATACGATCCGAACGCAGGGAGATCCAGAAGGATCCTGTCATTTTCTCAAGGACCGCACGTGCAGGATCTATGAAAAGAGACCGGAAGTATGCAGGGTGTACCCTTACATGCTTCACCAGGAGCCTGATGAAGAGGGGAATGTTGACTGGCGCCAGATCAGCGGACTTGACCAGCACGGAGAGTACCATACGTCGATTAACAGAGAAGATGCGCTGCGCATCGCTATAGAGACCAAGATTTTTGAAGATGCAGCCCTTGCCCGTGAAATTGCATACCTTGAATATACCGGAAAATATTTTCTTTGCAATGGCCTCCGGCATGTCAGGAAAAAGTACGATGACGGTTTACGGCGGGCCAGTGAGGGAGATGAGATCGAAGTGATGGTGTATTTCCAGGAAACATTCGAGCGCTGGATCATCAAGGCCGGGACAGCAGTACAGAAGACAACCTGACGTTGAGCAAAAGCGAAAAAAAGAGGTTTAAGAGAAAATTGAAAAATCGTTCTTCAGGGCGATCGCATCAATGACAGGCTTCATTGCCGTTTCAGAGATGCCGAATTTTTCCATGTACTGCTGGAGGATCTTCTGTTCGTTCCCGGCCAGGATGCCGTCTGCCATGGCAAGGTCGAGCAGGATTGCCATAGCGGCCATCCTCTGTTTCTCATTGAGACAGTTTGCGACCAGATCCATGGTTTCCGGGATCGACGTGCCCTGCAGCACTTGCACCGCATCGTTCACTGTATTCTTATCTCCCCTGGCAATCTTGGAGAGATCGCCAAGCTCTGCCTCATCAAGGACGCCATCAGATGCGATTACCGTGATTGCAGCGGCGATAAGTGCTGATTTCGGTGTCAGCTGAATACTTTTCGTTCCTCGTAACTTGTCGAATATACCCATATTTTCACCTTTTTGAAGGGGATTAGTATTGATACTGGAGCTTATTCTCTTTTTCGGGTATACTACGTGATAGAACGATCAATCCGGATGCCGGTTGAACGATCATGGAACGAGGAACTCTATTATTTCAGGTGAAAATCCTGAAATTCCTGTTCAAAGAGTCGATTATACCCTCCGACGACCCCTGAAGCGAACATAATTGGGAGATCAACGATAATAGTCCTATAAGGTTTGATACTTCTGATTCCCCTGGTCGAAATGGTACTGCTCGGCTTTGTTATCGGACTTACCGGTGCTCTTGTGCCCGGGCCGACGCTTGTTGCGACCATCAATGCATCGCTCAAAGGAGGATGGAGCGCCGGGCCCCGAGTTACTCTCGGACATGCTGCGGTTGAACTCCTCATGGTGCTCCTCATCATTGCCGGCCTGAGCGTAGCGATCGGAGAGTATTCGTGGATCATAGCCGTCATCGGTGGCATAGCCCTGGTGGTATTCGGAGTCATGACCATCCGTGAAGCACGGAATGCCCGGATTGATTTTACAGAGACAGCAGAGACTGCACGTCCGTTCCTTGCAGGGATTATTACCAGTATCTCGAACCCCTTTTTCTGGATCTGGTGGTTCACCGTAGGGAGTGCACTGCTGATAGGGGCATACTCGGGAGGGATCGTACTTGCGCTCGCATTCATTCTCGGTCACTGGGCTGCAGATCTCGGGTGGTTTACGTTGGTAGCGGTAAGCGTCAACCGCGGGAGTTTCATCCTCAGCGAAAGGGCATACCGCTGGATTCTTGGGGTATGCGGGGGGTTCCTCATCCTGTTTGGGGCCTACTATCTATCCGGAGTTTTCTCCTCTTCCGATTCCCATTGAAACAGAGTATGACCTCTCAGGCTTGAGGTTCATTTCACCCGGGAAATATTTACTGGAGGGTTGAACCGGCCAAGGACAATGTGGTATCCTGAATGAGATGGCAGATTCAGGAGTATGTCTTTTCCGCAAATCTTGAAGAACAGCACCAACCAATCATTGTGCATGCGCCCCTTTGTCCATGTCAACGTTGCAATGAGTGCCGATGGGAAACTCTCCACCCGCGAGCGGAGGCAGGTAAAAATCTCGGGCTCATCCGATTTTTCACGCGTGGACAGGATCAAGGCAGAGAGCGATGCGGTAATGGTAGGAATCGGGACGGTGCTTGCAGATGATCCGTCGCTGACTGTAAAATCCCCTGCACTGGCGGCTGAAAGGAGGGCGAGCGGTAAGGACACAAACCCGGTACGGATCATCGTCGACAGCAGGGCACGGACTCCACCTGATGCTGCAATCCTCCACAAAGGCACGGGAGAGAGGATCATTGCATGTTCTCAAAAGGCTGAAGCGGTGAATAAAGAGGCCCTGTCACGATATGCTACGATAATTGTGGCCGGAGAGAAAGAAGTTGACCTGTCTCTTCTCCTTTCCAGGCTCTATGATATGGGAATCAGGACGCTCCTGGTAGAAGGGGGAGGCACACTGATATGGGGATTCTTCCGGGAAGGACTCGTGGACAAACTCACCTGTTACATAGGAAACACGGTGATCGGGGGTGAAGGGGCACCAACCCTTGCCGAGGGAGATGGTTTCATCAACGAATCGGATTTTATCCGTCTCTCTCTCTATGGATTTGAGCGGATGGATTCCGGGATTCTCCTCACGTGGATAGTAGAAAGAACCACCACCTGATCACATCGCCTGGGGAAGGAAAACTTGATATACATACCTGTTATTGTCCTTTCCCTCGTTTTTCTCCTCATTGCCATCCGGCAGGTAGGCAGGTATACCCTGAAGATATGGCAGATTATGCTGGCAGGGGCGGTTGCGGTCCTCCTGTTCGGGCAGATTACACCGGCAGCAGCATTGTCCGCCATCAATGTCGATGTGATGCTTTTTCTCTTCGGGATGTTTGTGATTGGTGTGGCCGTGCAGGAGAGCGGTTTTCTCTCATCTCTCTCTCACCGAATTTTTTCACGGGCGAAGAATCCTGATCAGTTCCTCCTGCTTCTTATCCTGGTGATGGGCCTGTTTTCAGCCGTGCTCATGAATGATACCCTTGCTGTCATCGGGACCCCCCTCGTAATAGCCCTTGCATGCACATGGGGGATTGACCGGAAGGGTGCCCTTCTTGCACTGTGCTTCGCCATAACGATAGGCAGTGTTGCCACCCCCATCGGAAACCCCCAGAATTTCCTGATTGCATCGTATGCTGATCTCGGTGATTCTTTTACCCCGTTTCTGGTTCATCTCGGGATCCCCACCCTCATTAACCTCGTAATCGCGTGGGTGGTTGTAAGGACCTTTTATCCCCCGTCACCGGAGTGTTCACCTCAGGGTAGCCCCGAACCGGTCAGGGATGCAGGGCTGGCACGGCTCGCGGCACTTTCATTGGGAATCATAGTGGTATTAATCGGATTCCGGGTGGCTGGGGGGTTTATCGGATACAACCCTCTCCCCCTGATGGTGATCGCCCTCGCCGGGGCAGCTCCTCTCCTCATCCTGAGCCCGAGAAGGGGAGAACTGGTAAGCAAGGTTGACTGGTATACCCTTGTCTTCTTTGCCGCATTGTTTGTGCTGATGCAGAGCGTCTTTGACACGGGTTTCTTCCAGTCGCTTGTAGATATCCAGGCTGTTACCTCGGTTCCCGCCATCATGATGGTGAGCGTGGTGATCAGCCAGTTTATCTCAAACGTCCCCTTTGTTGCCCTCTTTCAGCCCTTGATCATACAGCAGGGAATGTCGGTCCAGGAGATACTTGCCCTTGCAGCGGGAAGCACAATTGCCGGCAATCTCACTGTCCTTGGTGCCGCAAGCAATGTCATCGTGATCCAGAACGCCGAACGGCAGGGCGTGACCATAACGTTCCTGGAATTTCTCAAGCTCGGACTCCCGCTGACGGTCATGAACGTGATAGTGTACTCGGTATTCCTGTCCTTCTGAATCAGGGCAGCCTTCCTTCAAAAATAAAAAAGTGGTTTATTCAGATGGTTTTTTGTTCTCTTCAGCCCCTGATGGGGGTTCTTCCCTTTCAACAGGTGGTTTTCTCTTTCTCTCGAGTTCCTGTACTTTTGCAAGAGACACAAGGCCTGTTGTTGCCCCGAGGTTCATCGTATCAAGAATCGAGGCCGGAACGATCACGAGGGTGGCATTGTCCTTCACCTTGAGGCCCTCGTACAGCATATTCATCGCCCGCAGGTGGAGCGCTGTCGGGTTATTCTCATAGGTCCTGGCTGCCTCTTCAAACTTCTCGGCAATCTGCCGTTCCGAATCACCCAGGATAACCCTCGCCTGGCGTTCACGTTCGGCCTGTGCCTGCATGGACATGGCGTCCTGGAGCTCGGGAGGAATGATCACATCGCGTATCTCCACCGAACTGACATGAATTCCCCACTGTTCGGTCCTTGTATCGATGATCTTCTGGAGAACCGCATCGAGCTTTTCCCGTCCTTCCAGCATATCGGAGAGGAATGATTTCCCTATCACCTCGCGAAGTGCGGTCTGGGATGCCCAGGAGATGGCGGTCCGGTAATCCTCAACCTCGAGTGCCGCCTTTTCCGGGTCGAGGACTTTCCAGAATAACACCGCTTCCACATCGACAGGGACGGTATCTTTCGTGAGGGTTTTTTCAGCACGGAACGAGGTCGTGATCACACGGAGATCGATCCAGTATGCTACCCTTTCTGCGAAAGGCACGATGAAGAAAGGTCCCGGGCCCCGGAGGCCGGTAAAACGTCCGAGTCTGAGTACGACAGCTTTCTCCCACTGGTCAGCGATCTTGATCGACCCGGCGATAAGCAGGGCAATAATGGCCGCGAGGATCCCGGCCCAGAGATACGCACCCGGCCCGGTTCCCACTGCCCAGATGTACAGGAGATAGATGCCTGGTGCAAAGAGCACAAAAAACAGGACCACCTGCAGGGGATTAGGTTCTTTCATACCCGTCTCTGCAGCAGGTGAGGTGATATAATTTAAGATGGCGGAAGGGCAGAGCCGGGTCACTGAACAATGCGGTCTTTCAGCCGCCCGTGAGAAGCTAATATAACCCTTCATGCCGTCATTCTGGGTATACAGGAAGGAGAAGGGTCGTGGCGAAAGGGATGAAGAAAGCAGATCTGAAAATTTCCGGGATGCATTGTGCCACCTGTGCGGTCACCATAGAGGACGCTGTGAAAAGCCTCGGGAAAGGCGTAGAAGTGCAGGTAAATTTTGGAAATGATACCGCCCAGGTGGTATTCGATCCCGCAATAGTATCTCTCCAGAAGATTGAAGAAGCGATCCATGGCGCGGGATACGAAGTCATTCACCAGGAGGTAATCATCAGTGTGGGAGGGATGATGTGTGCCACCTGTGTTGAAACCATCGAAAAAGCTCTCTCTTCACTCCCCGGGGTCATCAGGGCACGGGTAAATCTTGGAACAGAGAAGGCATATGTGACCTATAATTCTTCTGTCTCTTCAGTTGAGGACATGAAGGGGGTGATCGAAGAGGCCGGCTACCAGTACCTGGGTATCGCCAAAGACCTCTCTCCTGAGGCAGAGGAAAGGGCACGGCAACGGGATCTGTCCGATAAATTAAGGCGCTTTTCTATCGGGTTTGCCGTCAGTATCCCCCTGTTTATCCTGATGTTCATCCCGTTGCCGGTCCCGATGCATACGCTCTCTTGGTTCATGCTCGTGGTTTCCACCCCTGTCTTCTTCTACGTGGCCTATCCCATATTCCGCGCCGCACTGACCGCACTCCGGAACCGGACCCTCAATATGGATGTGATGTACGCGATGGGCACCGGTGTCGCGTACGGAGCGAGCGTTCTTGGTACCCTGGGCATCGTGCTCACCCATGACTTCATGTTCTATGACACGGCCATCATGCTCGCTTCGTTTCTGATTCTCGGCCGGTACCTTGAAGCCCGCGCCAAGGGACGCACCTCTGAAGCGATCAGGAAACTTGTAGGTCTCCGACCCCGGACTGCCCTGGTAATTCGTGACGGGAACGAAACAGAGACGGCGATCGAGGATGTTGCGACCGGAGATCTCGTCATCGTCAAACCGGGCGGTAAGATACCGGTCGATGGGGAAGTCATCGGGGGGGAGAGTTACGTTGACGAGTCGATGATAACCGGAGAACCTATCCCTGTCCTGAAGTCAAAAGGGTCCAAAGTGATTGGAGGAACCCTGAATACGAACAGTATCTTCACCTTCAGGACAGAAAAGGTTGGTAAAGACACGGTGCTCGCCCAGATCATCAGCCTTGTGGAGGAAGCCCAGGCCACAAAGCCGCCTGTCCAGCGGATTGCTGATGTTGCGGTCTCCTATTTTATCCCTGTCGTGTTGCTCATTGCCATTGGCGCATTTGCCGTCTGGTACTTTCTCATGGGTTCAACCCTGCTCTTTGCTCTTACCGCTCTCATCTCCGTGCTTGTGGTGGCCTGCCCGTGCGCACTCGGCCTGGCTACCCCTACTGCCGTCACCGTTGGTGTGGGAAGGGGGGCAGAGCTCGGTATCCTGATCAGAAACGGCGAAGCGCTCGAAGTCGCAGATCATCTGACTACCGTACTGTTTGACAAGACAGGGACCCTGACAAGGGGAAAACCGGCGGTGACCGACCTTGTACCTGCGGGTATAGATGACCGGACCCTCCTGTCCCTTGCCGCGAGCGTGGAGAGGAATGCAACCCACCCCCTCGCTGATGCGATAGTCAGGAAAGCAGAGGAGATGCGGGTCCCAATCGAGCAGTCAGGGGAGTTTATTACGTTCGGGGGGAAAGGCGTGGCTGCCCGGGTCCTTGGAGAAGAGGTCCTGGTCGGGAACAGGGTCCTCTTTGCGGAGAAAGGAGTGGAGATACCTGAAGAGATCGATCAGCAGATTGTCCGGCTGGAAGAGAGTGGCAGGACTGCGGTCCTTGTTGCAGTTGCAGGAGTGAGTTCAGGAATCATTGCCATTGCCGATACCGTCAAAGAAACTACCGCTGAGGCGATACGGGATCTCACCGAGATGGGGCTTTCCGTGGCGATGATAACGGGCGATAACAAGAGGACCGCGGAAGCAGTGGGACGGCAGGTGGGAATCAGCCGGATTATTGCGGAAGTACTCCCTGAAGACAAAGACCGGGAGGTAAAAGCGCTTCAGGGCGCCGGTGATGTGGTCGCATTCGTCGGGGATGGCATCAATGATGCCCCTGCCCTCGCCCGGGCAGATGTGGGTATTGCGATCGGGAGCGGGACGGATGTAGCAATCGAGAGCGGGGACATCGTGCTGATAAAGGACGACCTGCTTGATGCGGTGGCTGCCATTCAACTCTCCCGTAAGGTGATGAGCCGGATAAAGCAGAACATATTCTGGGCGTTTGCCTATAACTCAGTCCTTATCCCGCTTGCTGCCGGGGTTCTGTATCCTTTTACCGGGTATATATTCAGCCCGGTACTTGCAGCGTTTGCAATGGCGGCGAGTTCTGTTACTGTAGTATCCCTCTCCCTCCTGTTGAAAAGGTATATCCCCCCTGCAAAGAAAGGGAAGATCCAGAGGTAAAAGAATGGCTATCGATCCGATCTGCAAAATGACGGTTGATGAAAAGACCGCGAAATTCACGAGTGAATACAAAGGCAGGACCTACTATTTCTGTGCGCCCGGATGTAAGAAAAAATTCGATACGGATCCGGCAAGGTATGCAGAATAGTGGTAAGGGAAACCGTATCTCCATTTTTTTCTCTTTTGCCAACCATACTATGCGTGTACTCTCCATCTTTTTCTCATTGGAAGATGATCCGAGGGGTGCGGTTCAGGAAGGAGATGTGATGTCACAGGAAGTTTTTATGGCCATGCAGGAACAGGACCTCGCCGGCCGGGTCCCCGCTGTTCTCAGATTGAGAAAGGATCTGGGACTTGAAGGGCTTGTCCAGGGGCTTGACTCAGTCATAATCAGTACCGAACCCGGACGGCTTAATCCGGCGGTCGCAGAACTTCTTCGATATACCGGGTTTGCGATTGATGCCTGTTTCGAGGATGAATTGTATACCACCTTTGCACTTGGGACACAGGGTTCTGCATCCTTGCTTGTCAGGGCAAGAAAAAAAGGTGATAATCCCTTCAATACGGTAAATGCTGCTGAAAAAACAAAGAATGTACTCAATACCCGTCTTGAGACATTTGTGTTCCGCACTACCGGGCTCGAACAGTATGTGGAAATCCAGTCGGAGCGGGGTGTCCGGTTCATGACACCTGGCATCATCGAATATCCCTCCTTTCGGTTTATCCAGACGATACCTTCACGATATACCGGGAATTCCCTGGGTTTTATCGAATGGACGGGTAAGAAGGGTGACTTTGCCCCTCAAAATGCAGTGCCCCTTCCTCCCAACCTGAAAAAACCTGCCCTGCCCCACCTGGCGAATATCCACGGGCTCGACCACACTGCAACAAGGGTCCGTGCACTCGAGCGGAACGATGCGATCATTGAATTCATGGAGCTTACCTCATACTCCTTTGATTTTGCCGTGTTTGTCAAATCCCTGAATTCAATCACCAGCGTGGCACGTCTCTCAAAAAATGACTTTGCGATGGTCTTCACTTCAGGAATAGAACCATTCCGGGAAGATACGGACCCGGGACCTACCGAGATGTTCATCCGCAATTACGGGACGAGGGTCCACCACATGGCATTCCAGACCGACCATATCGCGGAAACCTATGATGCCCTTAAAAAAGACGGTATGGAGTTTCTCGTTGCACTTGTGGGGTCAGAGGATGAAGGACTGAAACAGACCTTTTCGGTTCCCTCTCCCCACACGATGATCGTGAATGAATACATTCACCGGTACGAAGGGTTCGACGGGTTTTTCACAAAAAGCAATGTCGAGATGCTCACCAGGGCAACAGCAAAGCAGTAATTTTTTTATTGCTGATTTGTATCCCCTGTTCCTTTTTACGTCGTTAATCAGGCAATTGTAACGATTTGTATCGATGCGCCCCGGCTGGCAGCTTATAATTGGCCCCGGACTGATTTCGTTCACCAGGGCAGTGTATCTTCTCTGGCATTTTCCTGGATGGACGAGTACTATGTCCGTTCGAAAGGATTAAAAGAAAATACACCAACATTCCGGTAGTAACGGAGGGAAAAAATGCTGAAAAAGTCAGTCGAAGATGCACTGAATAAACAGATGAATGCTGAATTTTACTCGTCGTATCTTTACCTTGCAATGTCTGCTTACTTCGAGTCATTTCCCATGAAGGGATTTGCGAAATGGCTGCGGCTCCAGGCAAAAGAAGAGATGGCGCATGGCATGAAGTTCTTTGACTATATAGTCGAGGCTGGAGGGGTCCCAAAAATGGGAGCGATCGATGCCCCGAAGACTCCATGGAAATCAGCCCAGGCAGTCTTTGAGCAGGTGTATGCCCACGAGCAGAAAGTAACCGGGCTCATCCACGCTCTCATGGATCTCACCATAAAGGAGAAGGACCATGCCACCACAAACTTCCTTGGCTGGTTCGTAAAGGAACAGGTCGAAGAGGAAGCGAATGCGAGCGAGATCCTTGCACAAATCAAGATGATAGGGGACATTCCCGGGCACCTCTTCTGGTTGGACCACCAGCTGGGTAAGCGGGAATAATTCTTCCTTCGCCTATTTTTATACCATCACTATTCCAGATCCGGGAAAAATAACCCTGATACAAGGATCTACACCGTATTGTCTGGACAATCCTTTCAGGAGAGGGGACGTTTCGGTTCAGGGCTCGGGCCTCTTCCGATGTGGATGAGTTTTGGATGAACAGCATGAACCATAAAACCTTCAGGGTCTCCTTCTTCCAACAGTACTATTATTGACTCCGGGATTGAACATCAGGAGCAGAGGAAAGACATGAGCCGGGACGTCTTTTTTACGGGGCTGAAGGCCCGGGATCCGTGCCAGAACACGGCTGCCAAGGTACGTGCGCTTTTCGAAGCAGCTGGATTTGGTGAATGCATCGATACCGATGCCCCTGTGGCCATCAAGATACATTTTGGAGAAAAGGGTAACAATTCATATGTATCCCCTGTCTATGCACGCCAGGTCGTGGACAAAATCCGCGAGCATGGGGGAAAACCTTTTCTTACCGATTCCAATACCCTTTACCGGGGGAGCCGGTCAAACGCAGTTGATCATATCATTACAGCCCTTGAGCACGGTTTCTCTTATGCAACAGTTGCAGCCCCCCTCCTTATCGCTGACGGGATACGGGGTGGAAACTACCGGGAGGTGAAGATCGGCAAACGACATTTCGACAGGGTACTGGTCTCCGGGGATATCGCTGATGTACAATCCCTCATCGTGCTCTCCCATTTCAAGGGGCATGAGGTCGCAGGATTCGGGGGTGCGATCAAGAACCTCGCCATGGGATGTGCACCTCCTGAAGGAAAGCAGGAACAACATTCTGCAAGACCTATGGTCATTGAGGGAAGATGTAAGGGGTGCGGCATATGTCTTAATGTCTGCCCCCGCAGTGCGACCGGTCTCGTGGACGGAAAATCGGTGATTGATCAAGACCGCTGCATCGGCTGTTTTGAATGCATGACCGTCTGCCCTGAACAGGCTATTGATGTAAACTGGGAAACCGAAATCCCTCAGTTCACCGAGAGACTGGTAGAGTATGCGTTTGGGGCAGCACAGGGCAAGAAAGCCGGGTATATAAATTTCCTGACTCATATCACCCCTGACTGCGATTGTGTGCCATGGAGTGACGCCCCAATAGTGCCTGATATCGGTTTCCTTGCATCGCGTGATCCTGTGGCCATCGATGCTGCCAGTTTCGATCTTGTCAACAAGCAACCAGGGCTCCGGGAGTCCGCACTCACCGTGAACCTGCGGGAGGGAGAAGACAAGTTCCAGGGGCTCCGAAAGAGAACGGATGGGTACCGGCAGATCCGGTATGCTGAGGAGATTGGGCTCGGAACAGGGGCTTACCGACTGGTAGAACTGCAATAATCCTTTTTTAATTCCTATTCACTGTGTTTTTTGCTGGAGAAAAGCAGGCAGGGAATGAGTCAGGAATTTACCGAAATGATTATAATAAGGAGGAAGGCAAGCGCTTATAACCGTTCAAAGGGTAGATTAATGTTACGTTTGGGAGGACAGGAACCCAAACCTACTTCAATTGCAATAGGAAATGAGCAAAAGGAGAGAAGAATGAACCTCAGACAGCCAAATGCTAATGAAGCACTGGGCACGACAAACCGTTCACGCGATGTCGTCCCGATGTCCGGAATCTGTACACGATGCCTTGACGGATGCAAGGGAAGTTGTGATATCTGGCTTTCCTCATTCCGCGGGAGAGAGGTCCTCTACCCCGGACCGTTCGGAGAGATGACTGCGGGCGCCGATAAGAACTACCCGATTGACTATTCCCATCTGAACATCCAGGGATATGCCCTGGGGGCCAAAGGACTCCCCGAAGGCACCGAGATTGGTTCTGACACCGCTGTCTTTTATTCCGTTGATACAGCGACAGAGTACGGCTGGGATAAGAAAGTGAAGATGCGCCTCCCTATCTTCACCGGAGCCCTCGGCTCAACCGATATCGCCCGGATCAACTGGGAACATTTTGCCATCGGGGCTGCCATCTCCGGCATTACCATTGTGTGCGGTGAAAACGTCTGTGGTGTGGACCCGGCACTCGAGCTGGACAATAAAGGGAAAGTGAAGAAATCCCCTGAAATGGACCGGCGTATCGAGATCTATAAAAAATTCAACGAAGGCTACGGCGAGATGCTCGTCCAGATGAATGTCGAGGATACCCGCCTCGGCACTGCCGAATATGTCTCTTCAAAGCACAACCTCGACACCATTGAACTCAAGTGGGGACAGGGAGCAAAATGTATCGGGGGAGAGATCAAAGTCAAGACACTTGATCGGGCTATCGAACTCAAGAAGAGAGGCTACATCGTTGTGCCTGATCCTACCCGTCCCGATATGCAGGCGGCCTTCAAGGCAGGCGCAATAAAAGAGTTCGAACGCCACTCGCGTCTTGGATTTGTATCAAAGGAAGGATTCCTCGAAGAAGTTGACCGGCTCCGTAATATCGGGTTCAAGAGGGTCACTCTTAAGACCGGTGCCTATTCCGCAGTCGAACTTGCCATGGCCATCCGCTATAGTGCCGAAGCAAAGATCGATCTCCTCACTATTGACGGTGCACCCGGAGGAACAGGAATGAGCCCCTGGCCGATGATGAACGAATGGGGTATTCCCACATTCTACATCCAGTCCCTTGCGTATGAATACTGCGAGCTGCTGAAGAAGCGTGGTATCCGTGTCCCCGATATTGCAATGGCAGGCGGGTTCTCAGATGAACCGAATGTCTTCAAGGCAATCGCCATGGGGAGTCCGTATGTGAAAGCGGTCTGCATGGGAAGAGGCCTGATGATCCCCGGAATGGTTGGCAAGAACATCGAGAAATGGATCAAGGCTGGCGAACTACCAAAGTCTGTCTCCAAGTACGGCAGCGTACCGGAAGAGATCTTTGTCACCTACGAGGAACTCAAGGAAAAATTCGGGTCAAAGTTCAAGGATATCCCGATGGGGGCAATTGGTATCTATACCTATGCCCAGAAGTTCCGTGTCGGGCTCCAGCAGATCATGGCAGGGAGCAGGAACTTCAATGTACAATCGATCTCAAGAGACGACCTCATGGCACTTACCGAGGATGCATCAAAAGTGTCAGGCATCCCCTATGTCATGGATGCCTACGCAGACGAGGCACTCACCGTGCTTCTTGACTGATCGTGCAGGATAACGAATTCTCACCGGGTTTTCCCGGTCTGTTTTTTTTCACGCACCTCCATTCAGGAAAAGGGGGCCTCCATGGGAGAATGTTAAAACATGGCTGGTTCGTGATAACGACTACGTCCATGATGAGGGAAATGAAAGCGGAAATGGATAACTCCCTAGACCTCCATCACTGTTAACTCCTTACAAGAATTCGTGCCTCCTCTGTAAAAAAGTAGATACGTAGATAAAATGCTTCGATACCCCTGACTATTTACCGTTCCGGCACCCTCAATGGCATACCGGGGAGAAAAAACGATGTGAGATCGCCTGCAACGAATACCGCTATGAGGTCCTGATACTGGATTCTCTTTTTTCAGGCAGACCCGTTTTGTGAGAAAGCATCGAGGAGACCTGTGGTTATCCGTGCACCAAGAATCGGCTGCAGGGACTCAAGCCAGAGAAAGAAACCCACCTTGGGAGGGGTATATCGTTCGAATTTGAAATTTCCATCACCGTTCTGGACCATCTTCAGGTATTCCTGCTTCCGCCTGTTCCGCAGATAAATGATAGGGTCAAATCCGGGGAGATCGGTGGCAAGTACAGCTTTTGAGTAATGGTTCATGATGTCATCATAGCCGATCCGCTCACCCCGAATGATGAACTCATGTTTTTTACACAGCGCACGGATCGCTGAGGGATAGAGGGCACCGTAGAGAATCTTCTTTACAAGTTTTCCTGTATCATCCCCAGGGTCCGGGCGATCTCCTTTCCCGCTCCCTGACGATACCCAGGAAAAGACCTTTGTCTTTTCATATTCATGAAAACGCTCGTAATCGAAAGGATGGCAGAGAGGAATATCCTTGGCAAGAATAAATTTTTCGTGTTTTGGCGGCCGTATCTGTTGATGTCCTGTTCTTCGATGCGTGATTTTGGATTTTATCTCTTCGCAGGAAGCGGTCTGGATATTGAGAGTACGAGGTGTTCTGACAATACGTCTTCCAACGATATAGTTGGTAACATCAAAGGACGATATCAGGAGAAATGTGACCTCCTTCTGATTGAAAAGGTATCCAAGAAGTGTCCTTTTATACGCTATCTCCTGCTCAAATTCCTTCATGTCCGAAGCAGATGTCACCACTTCTGCAAATCCGATGTGGTTATTATGATCGATAAAAAGAAGATCGAATTCTGCGAGGTCCTGCCCGTTTCCCCTCACGGTGATATCTCCGCACCGGGAATAGAAAAGCCCGTTCTGACCGAGTTTTATCCGCTGCCTGCATCCAGGAGGGACATCAACTCCCTTGAGCGCAAGCGCTTTCATTTCATCTGACTCGAGTGCCATTTTGAGAAACATCTCATACACGATGGCCTCGTACCACCTGCCTTCGGCAGTCCTCATCTTTTCTATCTCAGGAGAGAATAGCTTTGCCTGCTCGGATTTTCCAAGTTGCCGCGTGGCATTGAGTGCGAGGAACTCATCGGGTTCGAAGGATGAAAGGTTCTTTTTAAGCCACGAGGTAATATCTGCCATGAATTTGTTGCATTTATTTATTCCTTTTGGTTAAATAAGTACCCTAATGGGAATACCAGGACATCCTGCCTGCAGGAAATGGATTTCAGGATGAGTCTGCAAAGCCGGTTACAATAATCCAGATGCGGAAATCAATATGTTGTAAAAATATATTTATATAGTTTTCTCGCATTGTATTAATGCTGTACAGCGCGACAGGGTGGGCTCGTAGCTCAGTTCGGTAGAGCGCCTGGCTTTTAACCAGGTGGTCGGGGGTTCAAATCCCTCCGGGCCCGCTGCCGCGAAGCGGGCAGATTTTTCAGAAATGAGGTATCTGAAGACGATGAATGTATTTGCAATAAGGGGGGGTTTACTATGAGCACACGATTAAATGTGCTGGATCATGTGATGGTGCCCGATCACCAGATCATGACCGGGGATGAGCTTGCCGGGCTGCTCTCCTTGTATACTATTACCAGCGAACAATTGCCTAGAATTTATCATGATGATCCTGCAGTAAAAACAATCGGGGCAAAACCCGGTGAGGTGATCCGGATCATCCGAACCAGTCATACAGCCGGAAGAGCCGAATCGTACCGACTTGTCATCAAGCGACCGAAGAAATAAATGGCGGGGCTGATATCTCTGATAGACCGGAGCGTATTATCAAAAGCGTATTTTTCACGTGAGCATGTTGCTCGCCACCAGCTCGACTCATTCAACAATTTTCTCCAGGCAAATCTCCAGAAAGTAGTCAATGAGCAGCGTATCATTGAGACCGACATAGAGATTCGCGGTAAAAGCACAGAACCTGTCTGGGTAGAGCTCGGAAAGATCGAAGTAAAAAAACCACTGGTGAGAGAAGCCGACGGGTCACAGGGTGACCTTTTTCCCAGTGAGGCACGGCTGAGAAACCTTACCTATGCTGCACCGATCATGCTCGAGTTGACCCTCGTGCAGGGCGAAGATCGGCAGGAACCTGTCATTACCACCATCGGACAACTCCCGATCATGGTCGGATCTGCATCCTGCAATCTCTACGGAATGAGCGATGCAGAGAGGATATCGCATGGGGAAGACCCGTTCGATCCAGGCGGATACTTCATCGTAAACGGTACTGAGCGCGTGCTGATGACGCTCGAAGATCTCGCCTCAAACAAGATCATGACCGAATTTACCGAGCGCTACAATGAGCGTATCTATGTGGCAAAGGTATTCTCGCAGTTCCGCGGATACCGTGCCCTTGTCGTGGTCGAAAGGAACAGGAAAAACCTGCTTGAGGTCTCGTTTCCATCGGTGGCCGGGCATCTCAGGTTTGTTGATCTCATGCGATCGCTCGGTCTCGTGAGCGATCATGAAATTGTGAATGCAGTCTCGACCGATGAGGACATTCTCACCTTCATGATGCAGAACCTTGAGGAGAGCGAGTGCGACAGCCTTGAGGGGGGCATCATGTACGTAGGCAAGAAGCTTGCCCCTAACCAGACGAGAGATTACCAGAGGAAACGGGCTGAGTTTGTCCTTGACAATTACCTGCTCCCGCATCTCAATTACCTGATGCCGGTCACCCTCAAGGAAGGTGATGAAGGGTATCTGGAGGCGATAGCAGAGGTGAGGCTTGCCAAAGCCCACTTCCTTGGACGCATGGCTGAGGCATGCTTCGATCTCGTCCTTGCCAAACGGCGAATCGATGACAAGGACCATTACTCAAACAAGCGGTTGAAATTAGCAGGCGACCTCATGGAAGATCTCTTCCGGATCTCCCTGAACAGGCTCACCCGTGATATCAAATACCAGCTCGAGCGGGCCAGCATGCGTCACCGTGACCTTTCCATCGGGACGGCAGTCAGGGCTGATGTGCTGACAGAGAGACTCCTGCATCCCCTTGCAACAGGGAACTGGGTCGGCGGAAGGACCGGAGTTTCTCAGCTTCTTGATCGGATCGACCATATGAGCGTCCTTTCACACCTGCGCCGTGTCATCTCTCCGCTATCGAGGTCACAGCCCCATTTTGAAGCGCGTGATCTTCACCCTACGCAGTGGGGAAGGATATGCCCGAGCGAGACGCCGGAAGGACCGAACTGCGGTCTCGTCAAGAACTTTGCCCAGATGGTGGAGATAAGCCGAGGGGTACCGGATGAGGATGAAGTGGTGCGGCTGCTCTACACCCTTGGCGTTGAACACATACGTGGTGATGTATAATGAAGAAGGCACGGATATTTGTCGATGGAGCCCTGATAGGTCTCATCGATGATCCAAAGGCATTTGTTACCCAAATCCGAATCATGCGCCGCCAGGGAGCGATTTCAACCGAAGTGAACATCTCCCACAAGGAGTTCAATAACGATGTGGTGATTCACACGGATCGCGGCCGGGCAAGGCGCCCCCTTATCGTGCTCCATAACGGAAAACCCCTGATGAGTTCCGATGAGATCGAGAAGCTCAACCGGAAGGAGATCGACTTCTCCTATTTCATCCGGAAAGGAATGATCGAGCTGATAGATGCCGAGGAAGAAGAAGACCTTTTCATCGCCATGGATCCCGGGCAGATTACACCGGAACATACGCATCTCGAGATTGACCCATCGCTCATTCTTGGTATCGGTGCCGCCCATGTGCCTTTCCCTGAGCATAATGCGAGCCCGCGTGTCACGATGGGTGCAGGAATGGTAAAGCAGGCACTCGGCTTTGGTACTTCAAATATGAAGCTCAGACCGGATACGCGGGGTCATCTGCTTCACTATACCCAGCGCCCTATTGTCCACACACAGACTTCTGATCTGATCGGCTCTGATGATCGACCTGGTGGACAGAACTACGTGGTTGCAATCCTGAGTTTTGAGGGATACAATATTGAAGATGCGTTGATCTTCAACAAGGCGTCTATCGATCGCGGTCTTGGGAGATCCCATTTCTTCCGGACCTATGAGGGTGAGGAACGAAGATATCCCGGGGGCCAGCTGGACCGGATCGAGATCCCCGATGAAGAGGTGACCGGGGCACACGGTGCAGAAAGTTATAAAAACCTCGATGATGACGGGGTAATTAACCCTGAGACCGTCGTGAACGAAAAGGACGTCCTGATCGGAAAGACCTCCCCTCCAAGATTCCTCGAAGAGCCTACAAGCGATCTCATTACGGTCGAAAAAAGGAGGGACACCTCAGTCACGATGCGTAGCAATGAACGGGGCATCGTTGATACCGTTATCATCACTGAGGGAGAGAACAGCTCCCGGCTGGTCAAGGTCAGGACCCGGGACCTTCGAATCCCTGAAGTCGGGGATAAGTTCGCTTCCAGGCACGGACAGAAAGGGGTTATCGGCCTTATAGCCGCACAGGAAGATATGCCATTCACCGAATCGGGCCTTACCCCGGATCTTGTTATCAACCCCCATGCCATCCCGAGCCGTATGACAGTCGGGCATATGCTGGAAATGATAGGAGGAAAAGTCGGTTCTCTTGAAGGTCACCGGATCAATGCAACAGCATTTTCGGGTGCACAGGAATCGGCACTCAGGGCTTCACTCAAGGAACTCGGATTTTCTCATACCGGGCGCGAAGTGATGTATGACGGTTTCACCGGAAAGCGGTTCAAGGCCGATATCTATGTGGGTGTCATCTACTACCAGAAGCTGTACCACATGGTCTCGAGCAAGATGCACGCCCGGTCAAGAGGTCCCGTCCAGGTACTCACGCGGCAGCCGACAGAAGGCAGGGCCAGGGAAGGAGGTCTTCGTTTCGGAGAGATGGAGCGTGATGTCATGATCGGTCACGGTGCTGCAATGGCACTCAAGGAACGGCTTCTCGATGAATCGGACAAGGTTCAGGAATATGTGTGCGCACATTGCGGCATGGTTGCCATGCTTGATCGGAAAGCCAATACCACCCGGTGCCTATCCTGCGGTGGCGAGACCGATATCTACTCTGTCGAGATGTCCTATGCGTTCAAGCTCCTGCTTGACGAGATGAAGAGTATGGGTATAGCTCCCAGAATGAAGCTTGAAGATGTGGTATAAGGAGGAACAGGTCGTATGCCAAGTCCAAAACGTATCGGAAAGATAGAGTTTGGCCTGCTCTCGCCAAAAGAGATCCGCACCATGAGTGTGCGGAAGATTATCTGGGCAGATACTTACGATGATGACGGGTTTCCCTACCCTCAGGGACTGATGGATCTGAACCTGGGGGTCATTGATCCAGGGCTCCGGTGCAAGACCTGTGACCAGAAAGCAAGCGA
Organism: uncultured Methanoregulaceae archaeon; assembly: GCA_963828315.1. GTDB lineage: Archaea > Halobacteriota > Methanomicrobia > Methanomicrobiales > Methanospirillaceae > UBA9949. Next base: position 98,640 of record CAWHEC010000001.1, read on the forward strand.
ATGTCCGGGTCACTTTGGCCACATCGAGCTCTGCAAAGCCCGTTATACATGTCGGGTATACACGGCTGATACGAAAACTCCTCCGTGTGACCTGCCGGAGTTGCAGCAAATTGCTCCTCTCACCGGAAGAGGTCGAGAAGGTAATCGGGACTGAGGATGACCTGACAGGGGATGTCCTCTCTGAAAAAGATATCAAAAAGGAGCGTGTCTGCCCCCATTGTGGGGAGCAGCAGCTCAAGATCAATTTCGAGAAACCGACAACATTCTCCGAGATCCTGCTCGAGGAAGGCAAGAAGGTGGAGCATAAGCTCACCCCTGCAGACATCAGGGCACGCCTGGAAAAGATTCCTGATGAAGACCTTAAGCACCTCGGGATTAATCCCGATGTCGCCCGGCCGGAGTGGACCGTGCTTACGGTATTGCCGGTCCCCCCCGTGACCATGAGGCCGTCTATCATTCTCGAAAACGGGCAGCGTTCTGAAGACGATCTCACCCACAAACTGGTGGATATCATCCGTATCAACCAGCGTTTCAAGGAGAACCAGGATGCAGGGGCACCCCAGCTCATCATCGAAGATCTCTGGGAGCTGCTCCAGTATCACGTGACTACCTACCTGGATAATGAAGTTGCAGGCTGTCCCCCTGCCCGGCACCGGAGCGGAAGACCATTAAAGACCCTCTCCCAGCGCCTCAAAGGGAAGGATGGCCGGTTCAGGGGATCCTTATCAGGGAAACGTGTCAACTTCTCTGCCCGGACGGTCATCTCTCCCGACCCGAACCTGAGCGTGATCGAGGTCGGTATCCCCCTGGCGGTGGCAAACGAGATGTCCATCCCTGTGCAGGTCACGCCCTATAATATCGAAGACCTGAAACAGATGGTCCTGAACGGCCCTGTCAGGACGAGCCTTAACCAGCCCTGCGGTGCCAATTATGTGATCAGGCCTGATAAACGGCGTCTCCGTCTCGCGGAAGGTAACCTGGACACATGTTGCCGAGCAGCTTGAACCCGGGTGGACTGTCGAGCGGCAGATACGGGACTGGGATATCGTCCTCTTCAACCGGCAGCCATCGCTTCACAGGATGAGCATCATGGCCCACCGGGTAAAGGTGATGGATGGCAGGACGTTCCGGCTTAACCCTGCGGTATGTCCGCCGTATAATGCAGATTTTGACGGGGATGAGATGAACCTCCACATCCCACAGACGGAGGAAGCAAGGGCTGAGGCCGCGATCCTTGTTGCGGTGGAGGAGAATATCCTCTCACCCCGGTTCGGTGGCCCCATCATCGGAGGGATCCATGACCATATATCAGGTATCTTCCTCCTCACGAACCAGATGCGCTGGTTCACGAAAAGCGAAGCTCTGTATCTTCTGAAAAATATCGAAATTGAGCAACTCTCCGAACCAGGAATGGAAAAGGATGAAGTTCCGTTGTGGAGCAACAAGCAGGTATTCTCCACGATCCTGCCAAAAGAGCTCAACATGGTCTTCAAAGCGAGTTCATGCCAGAACTGTGATACCTGCAAAAAAGAGCTGTGTGAGCGCGATGCATATGTCCGTATCATTGACGGGGAACTCGAATCAGGGACCATCGACAAGAAGGCTATCGGTGCATTCGATGGCCAGATTGTCCACCGCATCATCCGACAGTACAGTATGAAGCGGGCAGCCGAATTCATCGATGATATCACGCACCTCGCAATCCGCTCGATTATGCTCGACGGGTTCTCCTTCGGTATCGATGATGAAGATCTTTCCCGGACGGAATACGGCCAGATCGACGAGGTTCTCTCCAATGCAGTGCTCGATGTCAAGCGGCGTATCAATATCTACGAGGACGGGCAGCTTGAACCAATGCCGGGCAGGACTCCGGAGGAGACCCTCGAGATGCAGATCATGCAGGTCCTTGGAAAAGCCCGTGACCGGACCGGTGAGATCGCAGGCAGGCACCTTGGCCTCGGTAACAGTGCCGTGGTAATGGCCGTGAGTGGTGCCCGGGGCTCGATGCTCAACCTGACCCAGATGGCAGGGTGTGTCGGGCAGCAGTCCGTCCGTGGTGAACGCATCATGCGTGGCTACGATGAGCGCACCCTCCCCCATTTCAAGAAGGGTGACCGCGGATCAGATGCCCATGGGTTCATCAAGCACAGCTACAAAGGTGGCCTGAACCCGACCGAGTTCTTCTTCCATGCAATCGGTGGTCGTGAGGGACTTGTGGATACGGCGGTCCGTACCTCCCAGAGCGGGTACCTGCAGCGGCGAATGATCAATGCACTCCAGGATCTCAAAGTTGCCTATGATGGAACGGTCAGGACAACCGGGGGAAGGATCATCCAGTTCAGATACGGGGAGGATGGGACTGATCCCATGAAGAGCAGTTTTGGTGATCCGGTCGATGTGAAGGGGATTGTTGAGAGTATTCTCAAGGAGGAGGTGTAAGATGCTCGCGGATCAGGAAGCAAAGATCGACAAGACAGACCTCCCTGTGAAGACAAAGGAGCAGCTGAGAAAGTATCTCGAAGGAAAAGAGATCACCAACTCCCAGTTTGACCAGATCCTGAACCGTGTCATCAAAGAATACCTGAATACCCGGATCGAACCCTGTGAAGCGGTTGGAGTCATTGCTGCACAATCGATCGGGGAACCTGGCACACAGATGACGATGCGGACATTCCACTATGCAGGAGTTGCCGAGATTAACGTAACCCTGGGCCTTCCCCGACTGATTGAGATAATGGACGCGAGGAAGGAACCGAGCACCCCCACGATGACCGTGTTCCTCGAACCGGAATATGGGGTTGACCGCGACCGGGCACGGGAAGTGAGCTGGCAGATTGAGGCAGCACCGCTCCACGAATTCGGGGATATTACGATCGACATGGAAAACATGCAGATCGTTGTCCATCTCAACACCGCGGTCTGTGAAAAGAGAAAGATCACCCCGTCAACTATCCTCGAGGTCGCGCCAAGGAAAATCCGGGAGCGCCGCCACTACCGTGACTTTGAATTCGAGATGGAAGATAAGACGGCGACGATACTCTTTATGCCAAAAGACAGGGAGAGTTACCAGAACCTGTTCCAGCTCGCGGAGCATGTCAGGAATGTGATCGTGCAGGGCATCGATGATATCGAACGTGTCGTGGTCAGAAAGGAGAGCGGAGAGTATATCCTATATACTGAAGGCTCCAACATTAAGGACACGTTTGAGGTTGAAGGTGTGGATACCACCCGTACCCGCACCAACAACATCAGCGAGATCTCACAGGTACTTGGTATCGAGGCTGCCAGGAATGCAATCATCCATGAAGCGCTCTCCACTCTGGGAGAACAGGGTATTCTTGTCGATGTACGCCACATCATGCTGGTCGCTGACATGATGTGCATGGAAGGAGAAGTCAAACAGATTGGGCGTCACGGAATAGCGGGAGAAAAAGAAAGTGTGCTGTCACGGGCTGCATTTGAGGTCACGGTGAACCACCTTCTCGATGCCGCGGTAGCAAACGAGACAGATGAATTGTGCGGGGTGACCGAGAACGTGATAGTCGGCCAGCCGATCCAGCTCGGTACCGGGGATGTAAAACTTATTGCAAAACCTTTGAACTAGGAGAATTGTAATGGATTTCAATGTATCGTTGAGAAGGGCCATCAAGACCGGGGATGTCATTCTTGGCCAGAACCAAACCGAACAATGTATCAATGAGGGCAAGGCACAGATGGTCGTTGTTGCCGGCAACTGCCCGGAAAAATTCAGGAAATCCCTTTCCTCACGAGAAGGACTGTTTCTGTATACCTATGAAGGATCAAGCGTCCAGCTCGGAAAGGCGTGCGGAAAGCCGTTTATGGTCAGTGCACTTGCCGTTGTGGATCCCGGAGAGTCTGACCTTCTCAATCTCAAGAGGGTATGAGATGTCGGAGATCGTACTGACCGAGGACTGCATGCAACTTATATCGCAGTTTGAACGTCTCACCGGTGCTGGAAGCCGGGACTGTGTCATCGATGACCGGAACAACCGGCTCATCTTTGTGGTCAATCCGGGTGAGATGGGGCTGGCCATTGGGAAGAAAGGCGCCAGCATCAAGAAAGCGATGGAAGTCATGGGGAAAAAGATCGAGGTAGTGGAGTACTCCCCAAGCCCTGAGCAGTTCCTCAAAAATTGTTTCCTCCCGGCCCAGGTCGTTGCGGTAGGGTTTGAGACCGAGGACGACGGGCAGGTTGCCCATGTTGAGGTCGGGCCTGAAGATCGTGGTATCGCGATAGGAAAGGAAGGAAAGAACATCTTCAAGGCAAAGAAACTGGCGCTCCGCCAGCACAACATCTCTGATGTGACCCTGGTCACCGACGAGGAAGCCTGAACCAATTTTTAATATGAAAATGCCTCCGGCATTTTCATATCTTTATTCTCGACCGAACGGCGATCATTGGCGGTTCCAGTTACTGAAAATGCCTCCGGCATTTTCATTCTGTATGCTTATGTCACGAAGGGAATCATGAAGTTTTTTTAAAAAATTATACGGGAACCAGGGAGTGCAGATTCTAAAAACCAGGGATCCGTTGGCTAACCGTTCTAAAACCCGTTTCTCACGTGATATCTTGTGCAGGCAGGAATTGTCATGAGAGAAGCGGATGTTCTTTTTCATCAGAAGCATTCAATCCGGTTCCATGACCAAAAAATGTACGATGAGTGAAACATCAGGGAGGGAACGGGCCTGGAGGGATTCGAACCCTCGACATCCGGGTTAGAAGCCCGGCGCTCTATCCTGGCTAAGCCACAAGCCCATGAGCAGCCAGTACTTTTCGTTATTCATCCTTATTAAATATCGGAACATGTTGATAGCAGTGGAATGCGCCCGTATTCAGACAAAACACATAAATGACCCTGCAGATGTTTTGGAAAAAATAACTCAGAACGACTGCTATACGAATTTTTTAAAACAGAATCGCAGTGGGCTGGTGCACTGACGGACGGCGCTCTCTTCCTCACTATTTATCACGTGTGGTGAGACAATAGGTGGTATGGACTCAAGGATTGTCAATTACCTATTACTCATTTTCGGAATAATCCTATCCATTTTAGCACTATACCCGATCTCACTCCGTTACTTCGATGCTATCCTCGGATTCATTATCATCATAATTGCCCTTGTTGGTCTCTATAAGGGGAAGGTAGTAGGACTTGGAAATTAATTTCCGAAGAAGGATTAGAACCCTCAGTGAATAGTGCTGCAATGGGGATTTTGACCATCTGAATTTTAAATTAATTTACTGTGAACTGTGTATTATTTAAAAAAAGAATAGCCCGGATTTCATCAGCCTGCATGATAACAGGCAGTTTTCACCACTTCAACCGAGATTGGCTGAAGAATGCTCTCATGAGTGACCGACTTCACAATCGAAGAGCCGGTACATCGGACCTTAATCCGGGCTGACATCCTTTCACGCTCTTCAAAATGGTACCCCTGGGTGAACTCCACCATGCGTTTCATCGTGATACTTATCGCTATGATCTCGGCAATGATCCCGGAATCGCCCGGATCAAGGTCTTCCATCTCGACAGATGTCATGAAAATGGCAGTGCCCGGACTGAGGCCTGCAAGGGTGATGACATTATGGGTGCTTTGGAGTTCGAGTGTCCGGGGTCTGCCTCTGTGGAGTTCCTGTATCACATCAGGAGAAATCCCTGTTAACGCGTAGCATTTCATCGTCAATCACCCATACATCGGGAGCTGCTGTTCTTTCTTTGGTAACGCCTCTGCAGTCTGTACCTGCTCTGCCAGTTTGTGCATCGTAGACTCTATCTCATCTGCCTGTTCAAGGAGGGGCTTGGTATCCAGTTCCAGCCCGTACATCTTGTTCAGGACTTCGATCGCCGCAGCCGAGGCTCGTGGGTCCGGGGCATTGATGGTCTCGCCAAGAAGCCCGAACGCATCGATATTGCGTATCCTGCATTCAGTCAGGAAGCTGCTGGCTATTCCCGAGATACTGCCGATGGGGAGGATGATCGTGCTCTCCTGTATCCTCGGAAGCGCCTGTTCGGAGGTGGCCACGCCAAAAACCCGTTTCTCCGTTTCATTGGTGACGATGCCCGCAATAGTAACCACCTCGCGAATTTTGAAAGGCATAAGCCAGTCCATGATGCCACTTGCCACTTCGTAGCAGATCATCGGGTGGATCGGAATATCGGCCACGATGGCCGCAAGATTCCCCTTTTCGTATACCCTGACCGGGACATTGATCACCCCGCGGTTCATCATGGCAAGGGGGGGGAAGTACTTGCTGTTCATACTTCCGATCTGCGTGAACTCCAATTGATCAACCATGTACTGGAGTGCAATACTTCCTACAAGGCCGCTGCCAGGAAAGCCCATAAGGACAGAAGAACCTTCCTGGCTCAGTGGTTTTGAAAAGATCTTGATATCGGAACTGGGATCCTGTGACATTAACTTAACATATCTCATCAATGTAAAAAAGTATTATGCAAGAGTATCCGGTAAAACGCGGATTTACAAAAGACCTGAACACCACCATGGTGGAAGGTTTGAAACAGTGCTTTGGCACAGAAGTGAAGAAACTGGGAGATCATTATCAGATCAGCTATGGAGCACTCAAACTCCTCGATGTCGCCATGGGTGCAGGGGGAAAGACCCTGATCGTGCGCACGGAGTCGGATAAAGAGGCATCTGATGCGGTGATCCTTGATACCAACAGGCGCTTTCGGAACTATCTCGAAGCCGCAACGGGTTTTTCATCGAAGGAACGGATGAAGAAAGTAAAAAGTGTTGAGGAAGCCTGATCTCTCTTTACTCAATCACGAGGGCTGGCTTGAAGGGAAGGGCCTGGGCTGCCTTGGCATGCAGGCTCTCTCCGGCATCCCTCACGGTGACCGGTACACCAAATTCCTTCTGGAGGAACCCTGCTGCCGTCCGGAAGATCGACTCCTCATCAGGAACCTCCAGAAGAAGCTGTGAGACAACGTGTGGTGGCAACCGGTGAATGAGCGTGGTGCACTGCCGCACAGTATCGGTCACTTCCCTGCCTCTCTTCCTCATCTCCTCGTCTTTCATGATCTCCCTGATCACGGTGCCTTTGTTCTCTGCAGCCGCAACAGACAGAAACACCTTGCGTTTCCATTCAGGTGCGGTGTAGATGGTGATTGCGGAAGGAGCCATCTGGATGATCTTCACAATAGACTCGATATCCTCGACGGTTCGGGAGAGAAGATCCTCTGATAGTTCGATTCTCCTGTTTACTGCTGCCGGGTCCGGGACAGGCCAGGGTGCAAAGGAGACAAGATCAGGATTGCCAAGTTTCTTCCACAGGTGCTCGCAGGAAAATGGTATGACCGGGGCGAGCAGCCGCACCCAGACAGAGCAGAGTTCGGCAAGATACCTGCTTCCGGAAGATCCTTCGGGAAGTCTTTTCCGATACCATTTGAGGTCTGACTCGATCCCGAAGAATGCTTCCTGAAGGGCTTGCCGGGTCTGGAAACGTTCCAGTGCATCCGTCATGCGGGCAATATGTCCCTGGAGCCGGCTTGCCAGCCATCCGTCAAGTTCATCAGGGGTGCCGGTTGCATCGTATGATTCTTCCACCGTGCTTATGAACCGTTCTATCTGGCGCCGTGTAGATGCGACAAGCTCGTTTCTCCAGTCAAAATCCTGCCAGGGCTCTGCACTTCCGACCAGGAACATCCGGACGGTATCAGCACCAAATTCGCACACGGCGTCCTCGAGGAGGAAGACATTGCCTTTTGATGAGGACATCTTTGCCCCGTTCAGGAGCCCCATCCCAAAAACCACCATTCCCCGTGGGAGAAGTGACTGTGGGAAGATGGCTACATGGTGGAACAACTGGAAGGTCAGGTGATTGGAGATGAGATCCTTTGCCGAGAACCTGAAATCATACGGATACCAGAATAAAAATTCCTGCCGCATGACATCCAGTTTTTCACGCTCCGGGAGTGAGGGTGACTCCTTTCCAAGGAAGATGTAATCAAAGACGTCAGGAGTGAGGAGGTCAGGAGAGATCGACTTCAGGTGATGGGCAATGGTATAATATGCCATATAGACAGTCGAATCAGAAAGCGGTTCGATCAGCCATGTCGGGTCCCAGGGAAGGCGCGTGCCGAGCCCGACTTTCCGGGTACAGGCCCAGTCTCTGAGCCAGTCCACAGTCCTTTCGAACTCGGCCCTCACTTCCGGGGGGACCAGCGACATCTGGTCCAGGAGGGATGATACCTGTGATTTCCAGGCAGGGTCGCTGTACTGGAGGAACCACTGATCGTGAAGAATTTTGACAAAAACCTGCCCTCCGCACCTGCAGACCACGGACCTGGTGTCAAACTCATACATGGGAACCGATCCATATTGATCGATCATCATGTCAGCGACCACATCCCTTGCCACTTTTACCGGGAGTCCGCCGTACTGCTCATAGAGCCGGCCGGAACCGAACTCGGCACTATAGACCTCCTGCGTAAGCGTTTCCATACGGGGGTCATCCTGGCTTGTGATCCCTGCCCGTTCAACCGAATCCCGGGCAGGGAGTGTTCCGTAGCCCGGAACCGTGATGAGCGGTACAGGAGTGATGCCCGTATACCTGCCCTCAGACTGGAGGTCGTGGAGGGCGATATAATCAAACGGGGCATGAGCCGGGACACTCATGACAATCCCGCTCGCCATGTCCGGGTCCACGAACCGGGCGGGCAGGATCGGTATTTCACCACAGAGCGGATGAGATACGACCTGATCAATCAGTGACGAACCATCCAGTTCGCCTGTAATTTCGACAGAATGGTCCTGGAGTGCGAGCTTCTGGGCAGCCTGCCTGCTGAGTATCCACATCATCCCGTCAATATTCGCCCTGACGTAGGTCACGTCCGGGTTTACCCAGAGATTGGTCACCCCGTAGATGGTCTCAGGCCGGAGGGTAGCGGTGGGTATCAGGGCATCACCCCACCGGAACATAACCAGGGTGAACCTCAGGATCTCTGCTTTATCCCCTTCAAGGAGGTCATGGTCTCCCACCGGGTTATCACACTGGGGGCAGAACCTCACCGGATGGGCTCCTTTTACCACATGACCTTCTGCTCCAAGGTGTTTCCACTGCCATTCGATGAATCTGCTGTACTGGGGATCCACGGTGGTAAAACGCCTCCGCCAGTCGATCGAGATGCCACATTCACTCATCACACGCTGGTACTCATCAGAAAAATGCCTGACGATCGCCAGCGGGTCGGTAAATGCAGCCAGTACATCAGGGGGAACCTTGTAGAGATCCCGATACAGGGATATCGCTTTCTGATCCCCTCTCATAATGCGCTTTGAGATTCCTATCACCGGGGCACCGGTCACATGGAATGCCATCGGATAGAGGACGGTTCTCCCCCTCATCCGCCAGAAACGGGCGATGACATCGGGAGCAATGTAGGTCCTTCCATGCCCCACATGCATCGCCCCGCTGGGGTACGGATATGCCACGTTAATGTAAAACTTCTCTCCCGGAGTGGGATCGGGCTCAAAAGCGTGTTCCCATAACGAGAGGATTTCGCGCTCAATCTGCCGAGTATCAGGTCCGCTCACACACATTCACCTTCTTTGAACTATCCTAAAAAACTGAAGAATACCAAAAAATCAGTTATACCGGTCGTAACCGGATGGTATCTCCTTCGTTATACCTCTTGATCATTTCCTGTGCGATGCTCGAATTCTTTGCGAGGTGAATCTCCCCCGTGTCGTTTACCGTGGCAGTGAAGAGATATTCTTTCCCGGCAAAGACATCGACAATCTTGCCCGCCTGCTCAGGGCAGATGATGGCAAGCTGTTTCTTGTCCATCCGGATCTTGACCCCCCCTCCGAGCTGGAGTTCCTCTTCGGGCTGTGGCGGCGCAGGCTGTTTTTCAAGTTCACTCCGCGGACGGATATCAATGCCAATGCCTATCTTGTTCACGATCCCGGCAATATTCTTCCCGCCTTTGCCGATTGCTGCCGGGACATCCTTATCCTCAATATAGACGACCGCTTTGGTATCAGACAGCATGTGCACATCCACAAATCCTTCGGTATATCGTCCAATCTCCCTCTGTATATCCCGTTCGCTGATCTTCCAGGCAGAGGTTTCTGCTGCTTCCTTCTGCATAACAGGTGGTTTCAAAGGGGCTGCCGCCGTAATCGGTTTCATGACCGGCATGACAATGGTCTCAGAATCATATTTGAAGATCTCAAAAAGCAGTTCTCCTGTCTCATAATCAGACACCGTGGTTACCGGTCGCAGGTTGATCTCACTTGACATCCCTTCTGGAACCTTGATGGTGAACCCTACGTCGTAGACATTCGTTATCTCGCCTTTGTCGACAAAGATAATGGTATTGACAATCTGGGGGAGCACACCGAAATCGACCCTGTCTGAGAATCGTTGGAGGGCATCGTGGGTACCGATCGCATGTACGACCCCGACCATACCAATCCCGGCAAGCCGCATATCGGCAAACACCCTGAAGTCCTCGTTCTTCCTGAGCTCATCGAAGATGACAAAATCGGGTCGTACCAGGAGGAGGACATCCGCAGTATTCTCCATGCTGCCTTCAAGGCTTGTATACTGGGTGATGTGGTCGGGAACCTGGAGTTCACGGGGTGATTCCATGGTTTTTACGATAAAGCCATGCTCTGCGAGATAGGTGGCGATACTCTGCGCAAGGGTGGTCTTCCCGGCCCCGGGGGGTCCGGCAATCAGCAGCCCGCGCTTGTCCCCCATAATCCTGTTCTTGATGACATTCGCCTTGTTGAAACTCTCGAGCTGGACGTCAGCGATCGGCCGGACGGCGGTAATCTCCATCCCGTCTGAAAACGGTCGCCGGGCAATCGCGATCCGCATCGACCCGATCTGGACCACCGTGACACCCCGCTTCTCAATCTCTATGAATCCATCGGGGTGACGTTTTGCACGCTCAAGGATCTCCTGTGCCATATTTCTCAGTTCATAATCGGTAGTCGGCTGTTCCCGTATCTTCACAAGCCGCATCTCTTTTACCGATCCCTTGCGTGCCATGGGGGATACTCTCTCCTTGAGATATACCGCCATGGTATGCTCATCAAAGAACTGGTCGATAGCCAGGGGCGTGAATCCCTCGATCTGGGGCCGGAGGAACATAACATCGAGCCCCTTAGCCTTTGCCACCTCTGCCTGCACAAAATCACTTGTGATGAACTTGGCGTCATGCTCTATAGCGGCGTTCCGTATCAGCGCGTCAATCTCCCCCCCACTGGCAAGCTTGACCTGCTCGAGGGTTGGCCGCACTCCTGAAAAAGAGATCTGGATAATGCCCTCTTCTGCCATTTTGCAGAGGGCCTGGAGTTCGTTCAGACCGGAAAAGCCGATCTCCCGCCCCTGATTGGCCTGTGCCTCGAGTTCAGCCACAACCGCTTCGGGTATGATTATTGATGCACCTTTATATTCGCCGGTTTTTATCATTGAGGTGATACGGCCATCGATAACGACGCTGGTATCAGGTACTAATTTCAAAATCTTTTCACCTACGTTCAATTCTATTCTATTTTTCGAGATTGCTATTCACTATTTTCTGGATATATTCCAGCGAGTATTTTATTACCATTCTGAAGTTATTATTTTTCCCTGTAGGTTCGGCTTTGGAACCTGGCATTCCGATGCCCGGGTTTTTTAATAGCACCTTCTCCCCTGTTTGTTCATTGACCTTTATGAGCATACACCTTTGAAGGATCAAACACCTGTTCAGCGACGATCTCATTCTCAAGTGTCCGGTAAAAACAGGTCTGGTATCCGGTGTGGCATGCAGCCCCTGTCTGTTCGACAAGGTAGAGGATACAGTCCTCGTCACAATCAACCAGGATCTGCCGTACTTTCTGGAAATGGCCGCTCTCCTCCCCTTTCTTCCAGATCTTCTTTCTGCTGCGGCTGAAATAATGTGCAAACCCGGTATCCCTGGTGAGCCGGACCGCCTCTTCATTTGCATAGGCCACCATCAGTACCTCAAGGGTCATGATATCCTGCACCACGACCGGAATCAGGCCATCAGTATAGTTTAGGTTAAGCATATTAGACTCCATAAAGAACCTGTAACAGACCAAAGAACATATCCCCGAAAATGAGCGCAGTGATCACACCTGCGGTGATTGGGACTATGAAGGGTATCCCGTATGATATCCATACCCTCCCGGCTTTTCCAAACAGTTCACGCTCTTTCACATACTCATCAGGATTGCGGCGGAGATCAAGGGTGTAGATCCGCCCTTTGCCGCTTGTCATGCTTCTGATCCCCTCCCAAATACCTATAAAACGCCGTCGTATCTTCCCATCTTCCTCATCAATCTTTTCCATCACGTAGCCATAACTCTCGTGTATATGGTCCCCTTCAACCGGGAATGCGAGGAACATGTAAGGAAAAGGTGCCTTGTTCCCTTTCTTCAGGTTATACAGGTATATCCCGGCCGGGATGAAGAGGTTGAGGAGAACGGCATTCACAAGAACACTGAAAGGGAAGAAGGCGAGAGGGGGTATGCCCAGAAGGGGGGTTACGGGGAATGTCGGGATGCAGAGTGATATGAATATCAATGCCCAGGCATCAGCGCCGCCGAAAAGATGAAAATACGCGAAGAGGTAGAACAGGCATGAGAAAAAGAGGGCCAGGGAAGCCAGATATACCATACTGGTGTATTCTCCGAAATAGAGAAGACTCGCATAAAAAAAAACGGTAAAAGGGATACTTGCCGCAAGCATCGGGTACCACGTACGGAAAGGCACTCTTCGTTCCCGGATATCCAGTAAGGAGGCGTAACAGAGCGTTGCCGTGATTGCCAGGGCCGGTATGATGAGCAGGAATATCAATGGTCTCCTGTACAGGATCTTCTTTCTCGTTAATATGTCTCTTCCCATCTGACAGGCAGGAGGGATAAGAAATAAGACAATCTGTCACCATCAGCATATGAAGACAGGATCATGGGAAAAAAACGAATCAAGGAGGATAAGTGGTGTCAGTCACTCGAGATATCATCGATGACCTGATCCGTGAGGTAACTCCAGAAGGGAGTTCTCCCTATCCTGAGCTGCTGCAGAATGCCCGCGATAAGAATTTCCATGGTATTGCCGTAAATAGTGCGCCCGGAACGAAAACCTATTTCATGTTCATCAATGGATATCCCGAAGGAGCGGTCCTTGCAGACAGCAAGGGAGAGCTGTACGGCAACAAGGCGATTTACCAAATCAAGGGGGGTGACCGGTTCATCCTCTACCCTGTGAACCCGGAACTGGTTGACAGGATTGTGTACTCCTGCAGGATTTATGATAAAAGTCATTTTACCAACCATTATACCTTCGGCATTCCGGAGTTCGGAAAGAAGGCCGAAGGGGTTGGAAAGGCAGTGATTGCACTGAAAAAAGACGGGGGAATTCTTGCAGGCGTACCCATCAGGATCCGGAAGGACGGCCATATCATTGCCAATGATATCACCGATGAAACAGGGCAGGCTTCGTTTCGACTTCTCTACGGAAAATATGACGTTATCATCATCAGGCAGAAGAATACCATGGATGTATATGAATTCTCGTTCGTCCCTGAACTCCAGGGACGCCAGATAGACCTCGAGTTACTCTGAAAGAAACCGTACTACCTCTTTCAGGACACGGGTGTATACCGGTTCCCGAATTCACAAGACTGGCTCTTGCATGCCCTCTTGAACCTTCAGGATCCAATGTCTTGGTATGAATGGCCGGTCCTTCCTGGTATAAGAGAGAATCAGTGACTGGTATCAACAGACGGAATTTCTATCCTGATAGCTTCAGGACGGTAAATGGCATCATTACTACTATTTTTTCCTTCTCTCTCAATTTATGCCCGCGGAAGGAGCCCTGATTCCAGATCCTGACCTGCGTTATTTAAATAGGTTCAACCCGAGACTACATTCATGGACCGGAAAAAGATTGGGAAAGAAGATATCGAGGCAATAATCGCCGGTAAAAAGGATATCAGGGAATATACCGATACAGATCCTCTCCTGGGAGAAACGTTTTGCTTTGGCGTTCGTAGTGCGAGCAACCCCGATTACCTGACAAAGGCAGTGTACGAAATGTACGAGACCAATCTTTCCAGGAAACTCGCGGTTCAGGCGGTCAGGAACCTCTATCGTTCAGTCGGACTCGGTTCCGTGGGTCTGAATAACTACTTAAAAAAGATTGGAATCAATCTGACTCCTGTCGAATTCCTGCTTCTCGTCTTTAAGCTCCAGCACCAGCAGGGCTGGGGAGCGCCTTTCGAGCTGGTTGAGCAAAGTGAAAAGAAGATCATTCTGCGCACCAGAAAGACATTTGAATCCCAGGTCATGAAAAAATGGAATATGCCGGTCTGTGGTATCCACCGCGGTTGGATAGAGGGGGTCTTGATTGCCGTGACCGGAAAAAACTGGTTCTGCCTTGAAACCAGGTGCTCTGCACAGGGTGATGATTGCTGCGAGTTTGTTGCCGATCAGACTGATTCCTCCTGGAAATGGAAAGCACAGGCAATTGTCAACGGAGATTCGGCAATTACGGAATATATTGAGCATAAACCTCTTGAGGGGAAGATCAAATTGATCGATGATCCCGTTGTGATGATGCCCCGGTTCATCTTCTCTTCCATGATGAATTCATTGGCCAAGACGATGGGAGAAGCCCCGGCAGGAGGTGTAAATTACAGGGCGTATATGGATATGGGCAAGGAAAATGTGGAGCATTACAAGAAAATGGGGATTATCAACCCCAACACGCTCGCAGACATGGCATTTGCTTTCTATTCCCAGATGGGCTGGTTCCGGATTGTAAAAATGGAATGGAATGAAGCGGAAAAGACCAAGACAATCACGCTTGAGCACACCGTAGAGTCGGAATCGAGGGGAAGTTCCGGGAAGACTGTCTGTTACTGCACGGCAGGACTCCTGGCAGGCATTGTGGAGGGGGCCTTTGGGATCAAGGTGAGGGGCAGGGAGATCAGATGCCGTTCGAAGGGAGATACCCACTGTGTATTCGAGATAAAAAACAGGGAGGGAGAGACCTAACTTTTTATCCCAGGGATTCGTAATCGGCCACCTGGATGAGCGCCCATGAAATTGAATTTCCGGTACATTTTCTTATTCCCGGATATAATACGAAATTTTTGCCAATTCAGCCTGGAGAGCCTTTGTTTTCCGGTACATCCCCAGTGCCAATAAAAGGATACAGGTATTTACCAGGCCAAAGAGGATGAGGGGATAAGAATCAGGGGTCATTTGCGACCTCTGAAAAGAACCCTGCTGAACCTGTCAATAAAAGAGTCTTTTTGCTGCATCGTCTTCTTGTCATAGGTGATGCCTGCCAAATCTGCAGCAATTTTTTTGAATGCAATGGAGGAGCCCGATGCAGGATACCGCAGCACAACCGGGGTTTTTGCAGATGCAGATCTCCTGACATTAGGGTCTTCCGGGATCATTCCGATGACACGTGTTCCAAGAACCTTCTCCATCTTCTGGCTGATGGTGCCCATACTCTCAGGTGTTGCACGGTTCACGATAGCACCATGCACATGTCCCCCGACCACTTCAGTAAGGATCTTGGTCTTCATAGCATCGACGATAGACGAGAGTTCAGGATTCACCACAAGGATTACGTCATCTGCAACTGCGAGAGGGACGACCCCGTCCCTGCTGATCCCTGCAGGTGCGTCAATGAGGAGGAAGTCCAGCGTTTCGGTAAGATCTTTCAGTATATCGCGAAGCAGTTCGGGGTTTGACTGCTGGAAACCCTGCAGCGATATTCCGCTCGGCACGACCCGGACACCACCCGGACCTTCGTAAATTGCCTCTTTTATTGAAGCCTTCCCGGAAAGCACTTCATGCAGGGTTACCGGGATGTCTACAAGACCCAGTGAGAGGCCGAGGTTCGCCATTCCGATATCCGCATCCATGATGCAGGTCCGCTTCCCTAATTGTGCCAGACTTGTCCCGAGGTTTATTGTGACGGTTGTCTTTCCGGTCCCCCCTTTTCCGGATGCAAAGGTAAAAACCCTGACCATTCAACTCTCTCTAACAATTCATTGCCTATGTAATTATAAAAGGATCGTGAAGGAATGGCGGATATTTGTTCATAATCCACGTTCGAAGAGCAATTGTATCTCTTCGGCCATCCGGAAGCTTCTCTCTTCTTTGATCGCATTATGGCTCCTGGCAATACCAATCAGGGGAATACCCCGGTGATCGATTGGAAAGAGCCAGACCCCCTGATCAGGCATAGTATAGCCTGCCTGTGAACAGGTTGCTATAGTGGGCAGCATCATATTCAGGGTCGCTGTTGCCGGCAGATGCAACAACCAGCCCGTCAGGCATAGCAACGACAAGTGAATCAATATGATATTTTTCCGCTACTGTCCTTATCCCGGTAACGATATCCTCATGTTCCTGCAAGGAGTCCTGTAATCTGATCTCTTCAAAGGATGTTGCACCAGCAGGCATCTGCTCTCTCCCGGTCGTTCCGGGTTGTACCCCATACCTGCTCATTAGCCCCGTAATCCGTTTTGATACATTAAAAAGGAGCAATGCAGTATACAGGCAGAGAACCAGGCTGACAAAGGTGATGACCAGGCCAATCAGCAGAAGGTAAGAATCTGATAAAAAAGCAGTCATGGGGCATCTTTCCCGGTGTTCTGGTCAATGAGGTGCTCCAGTTCAAGCCGTTCCATCATGAGACGATAGTTCGCCCTGAACTTTGCCGCCATGCTTTCGATATCCATAGCATCAAGGGCATCAAGTTCCCTGGAGAGAAGGGATGTATCGTCATCAGTGGTCTGAATACCTGGACTCCCGCTTTCTGCCACAGGTTTTTCTCCCGGTATACTGTGAAGAGCCGCATGATCCGACCGGCTTCCTTGATCAGGTAGTTCCTTTTTCAGACCGGTTTTCAGAAGATCCTGGGATGTCCCGTAATTATTCCCCTCTACCCCATGACTGCCCTCCTGAGCAGTCGATAGCCCCTCCACCCCCGTTTTTACTACGGATAAAGGGCTGAATTCCTTTGCCAGATCGAGCTGGACAGGACTGAGATCATGGAGCACGGCATCGACAGTAACCAGACCTGATTGGAATATTCGTTCCAAAGCAGCGTCACCTTCCAGGTCATCGTATTTGGCAAGCCGGATAGTACCCTTTTCGAACACGAGGGTAATCGAACCCGATCCACGGGCTATCCTGCAGAACCCGGTAAAGGCAGAGTCCCTCAACTCCTGAATGAGGGCAGGCAGGCTGCATCCCCTCTTCAAAACCCGGAATGTCCCCCTTGGAATCTGCATCAGATAGTCAGTACTCCTTCCTGCGCACATAATAGTAATGGTAACCGGCGACATGAAACGGGAGGCATCCCTCTTCAATCCCCCATATATTGCGATCAAAGGAAAAAAGAGGTGGAGCAAACCTTTTTATTTCAATATATCCAGAGGATGTTTTACAAGTAAGGTGGCATGAAATGCTGAAACAAATATTGGGAGAATTTTTAAACCTGGAAGGGGTCTCCGCCGCAGTGGTGATAGGACGCGATGGGTTTGTCATAGAGAGTGCGGTATCCGGCAAGATGGACATTGATGCACTTGGTGCGATGGCTTCGACAGGTATTGGTACTTCTGAAGCGATGGGAAGAGAACTGGGAAAGGGGCAGCTCACCCAGATGCTTGTGGAGCTTGACAAAGGGGCGATCATTATTTCTCCTTTATCAAAAGACGAGCTGATTGCCATCGTAGGTGAGAACGTTTCCAATCTGGGGCGTATCCGGTATGAACTAAAGAAGAACAAGGAACGCCTTGTTGCAGCGCTGTGAGCATCGAAACGAAACATCGTACACGGAGCGACTACCCCCAGTGACAGGTTCCGGAAGTATCGTTCATGCCGGATGATGAGAGAGATGCACGGGTCGCAAAGGTCTCGCACCTTCTTGAGGACAAAAGGCTTCTTCGTATCCAGAAGCAGCCAGGAGTTCTCGCAGTCATAGCTTTCTTTGAAGGTTTCGCTGTAAAATCCATGGGCAGCGGGGATTTTGAGCAGGTCGCAGCGGTAGCAGAGGATTTTATGAGGGCAGGAGAGAAGATGGCCGGTGATATGAAAATAGGAGCACTTGGCCAGATCATCCTTGAAGCGGGTGAAAGGAAATGTATCATTGTACCCTATGGGGATCTTTTCCTCTGCCTCTTTACAAGAGCTGATGCAAACCTCGGTCTGATACGGCTCGCTCTCAGGAACCTTCAGGAGATGGAGCAACTATAAGACGGATAAGTGGGGGAGCTTATAAAATCAAGAGGGTAGTATGGCAGACAGGAAAAATGAAAAACCATCATCATTAAAAAGATTTTTTTCATGGAGAAAAAAAGAGGAACAGCCTGACCCTCAGGTGACACAGGGAGAACAGGGAGATTTTGGGGATACGGACCTCGATCTCTGGGAATCCGAAACCAAAAAAATGGATCTTGGCTCCCTCTCCGTTACAAAAGACAAACAGGCTCCGGTAAAGGAGGAGGTGGTCCAGAGCAATTCACCTGATATTCAGGATTCATCACTGGCTGTGCAGTATGACCTTTCAGATTTTGAAAATGAGGAAGCGGAAGTTGTAAGCCACAGGTTTGCAGCCCCCAGGTTTGAGCCGGTCAAGAAAACAATCTGGTCAGAAGAGCAGCCTGTCCGGGACGATGGGGTGGTTACGATCGATGAGATCGATGATCTTGTCAGGACTGATCCTCCCGAAGAGTGCCACGTTCGAAGTGGATGAGCTGAAGGTCCATGCCCGGGCCAAGGTATTTGCCCTGAAGAGTTCCGGGAGGATTCCAGATTACAATGATACTGCTCTCACTGGAGAAGAATTCCGGACAATCTCGGAGGCTGTCACGGAAATCGAGGCCGAATCTCCAAAAAAAAATATACTGGCAAAACTGAATCCGTTGAGTGCTATCCACAAAGAAGTTACGGAATACGACCGGAAGATCCATGGCCCCCTTGTGGATCTGACCTTTCGTCCCCGGCCAGGAATCGAGGAGATCGAGATCTACCCGGTGAATGAGCCATACGGGTATATCAGGATCACCTACAACCATGCCACTCACGAGAATACCTACGAGATCCTGGAGCCGGTTCTCACCAAAGCAGAGGAGGAACTGTTCAGGGAGATAAAAGAACGCATCTTTGAACGGCTCGATGTCAATACCCAGAATATGCCGGAAGAGCAGGCACGGACTACCCTTCGCAATGTGTCTGACGAAGTGATCGCTGATTTTGGCATTCATCTCACCACTGTCCAACGGGAGAAGATTCTCTACTCCATGTATAAGGAGTTCCTTGGAAACGGGATGATTGATCCGATCATGCATGACAGGTATATTGAGGATATCTCGTGTGACGGGGTGAATCTGTACTTGTTTGTGTACCATACCCGCTACGAATCGCTGCGTACGAACGTCCGTTACACTACCGCTGAAGAACTGGACTCTTTTGTGACAAAACTTGCCCAGCGGTCAGGAAAGTACATCTCTATTGCCGAGCCCATGCTTGATTCCACGATGCATGACGGTTCCCGTATCCAGATGACGCTCGGAACAGAAGTCACGGCGCACGGCTCAACCTACACCATCCGTAAATTCAAGTCCGAACCCATCACCCCTACCGATCTCATCGAGTGGTCAACATTCTCCCCTCTCTCGATCGCATTCCTCTGGCTTGCGGTCGAGAGCGGAAAATCATGTATTTTTGCCGGGGGGACCGCTTCTGGAAAGACTACCTCCCTGAACGCCATTTCGCTCTTTATTCCCCCTCTTGCAAAGATCGTGACACTTGAGGATACAAGGGAACTGAAACTGCCCCATCCGAACTGGATCCCGAGTGTGACACGTACCTCTTTTGATACTGAGGGGAAAGGCGAGATCGATATGTATGATCTGCTGAGGGCTGCACTCCGTCAACGGCCTGAGTATCTCCTTGTCGGTGAGGTGCGGGGGAGGGAAGCCCTGACGCTCTTCCAGGCAATGAGCACCGGCCACGTGACGTACTCCACCATCCATGCAGATTCGGTCGCGAGTATCGTTCACCGTCTTGAAAATCCGCCGCTTGATGTACCCCGCAATATGCTCTCTGCACTCGATCTGGTATCAGTGCAGGTACAGGCACGTATCGGGGGAAAGCGCATCAGGAGAAGTAAGCAGATCATTGAGATCCTCGATATCGATCCAAGGACCAACGAACTCATCACCAATGAAGTGTTCCGCTGGCACCCGGTCACCGATGAGATCACCTATTCAGGGAAATCATTCATTCTCGAGGAGATCATGGAATCCCGAGGCTGGACCGAGAACAGGATGAGGGAAGAGCTCAAGATGCGGCAGGAAGTGCTCGAATGGATGCGGGTCAAAAATATACGCGAATACCGCGATGTGTCCAATATCCTTATCCAGTATTACAGGGAACCGACAAAAATCATGGAAATGGTGCGAGCTGACCTGTATGAATAGTTTTGAGCGAATCGCCTTCAGTCTGCTCGGAAAATATGCAGGGAAAAAACGGGACAAGTATACAGCGCTCCGGAACTCTCTCCTTACTGCCCGGATGAAAGTGCCGTTCGAGGTATACCTGTCTACCGCATACCTTGGATCAGCAATCATCGGTATCGTCATTGCAATCCTCATTGGATCGTTCACATGGATATTCAATATCCCGGAAATGGTCACCTACCAGGGAGCAGTCCCCGAATTCATGCTCACTCTCAGCCAGTATTCACTCATCATCGGGACTCTCCTCGCTTGTATTGTCTCGTTTTCCGTGATTGCCGGAATCACGTTTGTGGTGTTTCTGTTCTACCCTCGATTTGTTGCAGGAAACCGGAAACGGAATATTGATGCTACCCTTCCGTATGCCATCAATTATGTGACCGCTATGTCCTCGGCTGGAATTCCCCCGGCGGAAATCTTCCGGCAGCTCGGCAGCAGCACGATGTACGGGGAGAGTGCCATTGAGGCGCGTTTTATTGCACTCGAGATCGATCTCTTCGGGAAGGACCTGATCGATGCACTCCATATCGTCTCTTCAACAACCCCGAGTTTCCGCATGAAAGAATTCTTACAGGGTGCTATGGGTTGTATCTCGAGCGGGAGCAACCTGACTGAGTATTTTCGTACCAAGGCAGAACAATATTCTCTGGAAAACCGTCAGAATCAGAAGATGTTCCTCGATACGCTCGGGCTGATCGCCGAATCATACGTGACGGCAATGGTGGCTGGACCCCTCTTTTTGATCATCCTCCAGTCCATCATGTCGATCCTGTCCCGCCAGAGTCAACCTATATTCCTGTATATTATCATCTACCTCCTCATCCCATTCGGGAGTATCGGATTTGTGATTCTTATCAGTACAATGACACCGGAGTCCTGACAATGGCGTTAAAAGACATATTCTCTGGGAAGAGCAGGTCGAAGGGTTCAGAGGAGCAGGATATGCTCCTTTCTCCGCCAGGAAAGGAGCAGAGCACTACCGGAGGACTCGCAGGGCTTTTTTCAAAGGAGAAACCTCCACGGGTGGATCTTGGCGAGCGTGAAAAGACGGTGTTCGAGGAGGAGAGTGCTGCAATCACCTCCCGGATCGAGAAACATAAGGCAACTGAACACGGTATTGGCCGGCTGTTTAAGCACCCGGTTCGTGTGATCACAGAAAATCCTCTCAATACGCTCTATATCACAATACCCGTCGCCCTGGCTTTCTTTATCCTTGGGACAGCGTACCTCATCCGGGATTACGGGCTGGGATTGCTTTTTACATCGACTGGTATCGACAACCTGGCAGTTTTCGCCATTCTCATTGTTTCACTCCCTCTGGCGGTCCTTGATTTCAGGGAGTCATGGCGAAGACGACATATCGAGGAAGCTCTTCCGAATTTCTACCGGGATCTCGCCGGGATGAACGATTCAGGGATGACATTGCCAAACGCGGTGCACCTCGTTGCACAGAGCGATTACAGTACGCTTACTCCTTATGTGAGGAAACTTGACAATGAGATGTCCTGGAATACGACATTCATCGATGCGATCCAGCGGTTCAGGGAACGACTGGCAACACCGCTTACCGACCGGAGCATTGACCTGATTGCAAAGGCGAGTAAAGCCGGAGGGGACGTGAGCGAGGTGCTCAGGGCCGCAGCAAAGGACAGTTACGAGTACATCAACCTGCAGACTGAACGAAGGAACAATATGCTCATCTACGTCGTGATAGTCTTCATCTCATTTCTTGTCTTCGTCTTTGTCGTCTATATCCTTGTCACTACCTTCCTGTCCGTCATGGCAACCGCCGGGAGTGCTTCAAGCTCAACATCGGCGGGAGCCCAGTTCGGGGGAAGTATCGATCTTCCTCTCTATACGAGGATCTTTACCCATGCCGCCCTGATTCAGGGTTTCTTCTCAGGCCTCGTTGCCGGCCAGATGGGTGAAGGGAGAGTGGTAGCCGGCCTGAAATATTCGATTGTCATGCTGCTGATCGCCTGGATAATGTTCACGTTCTTCGTGTAACAGAAAAATACCCATTTTTAATAAAACCTACATGATTCCCTTCGTGGCCAGGTATACGGAATGTAACGCTCATGATAACTATGTTCACAGACCCCCCTGTGATGAAAACCGCGGATGCGGTTTCATATGAAAATGCCTGAGGCATTTTCACATGAACCGCCTATGACCGCCGTTCGGTCGGGCATAAAATATGAAAATGCCTGAGGCATTTTCACATAAAACAGATACAGATATCCCCTGTGACATGGGTCGGTAGCCGGATGACAATCAGATTTGTCCGGGCGGGTCAGGTTCCCGGTGCATCCTCGTTCAGATGATGCCCATGTCCGAGAGACGTGCCGGCAGGTACTCCTTTGTTACGAAATCAAGCCCTTTTGCGGCAAATGCCTGTTGTTCTGACTTGATATTGAGTTTCAGCTGAAGGTCGATCTGTTCCTTCCAGTATTCAGTGGCAAACCGGGGGTCAGAGAGCTCACTCCGGAGCGCAGCGATATCCTTTTCATTCAGATGATCCGAGGGCAGGTTGTAATCCCTGATATCGCTTGGCTGGACCCCGATGAATTGTGCTTTCGGGGTTGCAAGGAGCTCTGAGATATGGGCACTCTTGATCGCCCCATACGCGACACTTGCATAGATACGGTATGACCATGGGTCTCCATCGGTGAAAACGACGACCGGAAGATTGAACTGGGTATTGATCCGGTTGAGGATGCGCCTTGTCGATCGTGCCGGCTGTCCCTTCAGGTGGACAAGGATCGCATGGTGGTCGCCATCAAACCCGTTCTCGATGAGGCGTGCATACATGCCCCCGGTCTCGATCGCGATCACAAACCTGGCGTCGTGTTCGAGTAACTCGATAGTCTCCACGTTCGTGGGGATCTGGTACCCTGCCTCTCCCACATCATCCTGGCAGTGAATATCACGCTCGCCTCGCCGGGTCATTTCACGCAGCTTCATTGGCCCAAAGACGGTCGCACCATCCTCTTCGGGGCGAAGATGGAATGCCTCCCGTTGCATATCGGTGAGGATTTCAAGATCCTCAATCAGGAAATTGCTTTCATCCTGTGCCTGGAACTTTGCCTTCTTCCAGCCTTCCGAGATATAATAGAGCTCTCTTAAGGTCGATGACCGGTTCTCCCCGATCTGTTTTCGCAGAAACCAGATGACATACGCCATCTTCAGGAGGTGCAGGGCACTTTTCGCTGTCCCTGCTGAACGGACACTCTCCCGGTCTCCGTATTTCCAGACTTCCGATGCATCGTCATATTCGATATTCTGTTTTGTCCTTGTCGGCAGCGAGATAGAAGGGATGAGGCCTTCCTGCATCTGGTCATACCACTTCCGTGCGATTCCGACAAGTCTCCCTGTCGCCTGTAGGTCAAGCTCTTCCTTAATCATCCCGATCCACCATGACAACGCTCCGGGGATCAACTCCCCGGATCTCAACGGTCACTCGTGCCGATCCTGAATATTCAGTCTTCCATACCTCGCCAGGGCCGAGCTGAACCTGCCAGACCCGGGTGTATTCCTCATCCAGCCGGGTCACAAAATCCGGAGGAGGTTCTGCATCATCCCCCGGATCCGTTGAGATGGTATACAGAGAGAGGGAAGCCTGGCTGCCGGTATAGTTTTTTATCTCGACTGTCACATGACCATCTCCTGCCGCCTGCCTGACAACAAGTTTATGCATGATCCTGCCCTCTATCGGGGAGATGTCGGGCAGGGGGAGGTCCACAATCTCTGCCACCTTTGCAGCCAGTTCCGGAAGGATCGCACAGACAGCCCGGGCCCGGTCTTCCTGCAGCCGGTTCCTGTCCCGCCGGGACAGGAAGATCTTCAGGTCACGGGCAAGGTCCTGCAGGCAGAGCACAATCTCCTTCTCGATCTCCGGGATAGAGGCGATAGCATCCTTGCTCTCGCTTGTGAAAGGAACACTGGTCGATGCTACGTGTACCAGGATCAGGAGGGGACCTGTGGGGAGTCCGGCCTGTGAGACAGAATAGTTCTTCCAGTTCATGCCTGAAATGACCGATGTGATAGCACATGCCCCCTGCTGGTACATGAGAGGTACCCGGTTTGCGAACCTGAGTATCTGTGCATTCCCTTCCGCAGGGAGCTTCCCGCCATATCCGATGGCAGCTTCCACGATGAACGGGTGCCCCGAGAAGACCGATCCCGGCCGTGTCCTGGCTTTGATATAGTCCATCTGGAACTCCTTTTCAAGCCCCCGCATGATCAGGTCCTCACCGATTGGGGAGAGACACTGCGAGGTTGGTGGCGGAGGGATTTTTACCGCCTGCATTGCATCAACCAGCCGTTTCTGCTCATCGGGGGAGAGTGACTGGGCATCTGAAGCACAGGAAAGCCCTGCATTCAGGCATATCTCCTGGGCTGTCTTTTTCCCTACTTTTGAGAAACTTTCCGTGAGAAACGATTCAAGTGTTCCCGGGCCGGCAGGAAGCATCCGCCTGATCTGGCCGATCTCGATTCCATGGGGGTGCGGCTTTATCGCTCTGGGACAAGGGATCACCTCGTCACTGACCCTGTCAAATACGAACGTCTCGTCATCCATCTCAAGCCGAATCCGGGCATGCGGATTGACGATGGAGGTATATCTGAGATATTCGATCAGCCGTTTCTTTGCGGCAAGCGTGCTCCTGAACTCGATCTGGATCCGTGTGCCATGGGTACGGTCCCATTCCACCTCACGCCTGGTGACAACATCAGGTTCATTTGTCTCGATATTGATCTGTATCCCAAACTCGTGCGCCGGTTGTTCCGGCCCGGTCCGGGAGATGACAATAGTGGGGAGTCCCGATGTGAGCTGCGCATAGAGAACCGCCGCGCTGATCCCGATCCCCTGCTGACCTCTGCTCTGTTTTATCTGGTGAAATCGTGAACCGTACAGGAGTTTCCCAAAGACATACGGGATCTGCCGGGGAACTATCCCGGGACCGTTGTCTTCGACAATGATCCGGTAGATGTCCCGGTCCTGCTTATGTACCGATAAAAATATGTCAGGGAGCACCATGGCCTCCTCACAGGCATCGAGGGCGTTATCCACTGCTTCCTTGATCGTGGTGATGATCCCTCTCGTCGGAGAGTCAAAACCAAGGAGGTGCTTGTTTCTCTCAAAGAATTCTGCGACGCTGATACTCCGCTGCTGCGATGCCAGGTCCTCAGCGAGGCTCACTCCCGGTCACCTCGCGGACTGCATCGGGCAGGGTGAGGTCCTTCTGCACCCCTGAGAGAAGATCCTTTACTGTCACCATCTGTTGTGTGCTTTCCCGCTGCCCGAGAATCAGGGCATAGTCAGCGGATTTTGCAATGTGAGAGAGCTGCTGGCCGATGGATCGCCCGGACGACAGGTCCAGTTCGGTCCGTATCCCTGCAGACCGGAATTCGCGGGCGACAGTGAGCGCCCATTCCCTGCCTTCCGGGGTGTGGGCGATCCCGGCAACAAGCCGGCGAGGGGGCGCCTTATCCCCTCTCGAGACCATCACCCTGTCAAACCCGATTGCAAACCCGCAGGACGGGGTGTCCTCGCCTCCAAAGAGATGGGCGAGCCGGTAGGTTCCACCCCCGAGTACCTGGTTCTCGGCACCAAGGTTTTTTGCAAAAATCTCAAAGACCATCCCGGTATAGTAATCGAGACCCCGTGCTATTCCCGGATCGATGGTGTAAGGGATGCCGGACTGATCAAGGATCGAGAACAGTTCCTCAATTCTCTCTCTCTC
The DNA here is from genome assembly GCA_963828315.1 of uncultured Methanoregulaceae archaeon. Taxonomy (GTDB): domain Archaea; phylum Halobacteriota; class Methanomicrobia; order Methanomicrobiales; family Methanospirillaceae; genus UBA9949. The sequence goes on from CAWHEC010000001.1 coordinate 124,933, forward strand.
TGGAAGATCTCCTGTGATTGCAAACACCTCCTGCAAATCTCTGGATGAGGCAAGGCGGGTCAGTGAGGTATGGAGATCATCCATCCCTTTCGGGGAGAGGTAATCGGAAAGTCCGTCAAAATCCTTTTTGTCGAGGAACATGCGAATTTTTTTCTGCTCCTGCTCGGGAATCCCTGACAACATGCTCCGCATCAGTGCCAGGTGACCGACATGGATCTCGAAGGAGATGCCGGTCGCCGAAAGGATCTCTTCGGCAAGCAGGATGACCTCTGCCTCGGCCAGAGCGGAATCCACCCCGATCAGTTCCACCCCGAACTGCCAGAACTGCCGGTACCTTCCTTTCTGGGGCCGCTCATACCGGAAACAATCGGCAAAATAATACCAGCGGAGCGGTTTATGGCAGGGTTCTCCCTTCGTTGACGTACATTCTCAGGACCGGTGCCGTGAGCTCAGGGCGAAGCGACATCATCCTGCCGCCCTTGTCCTCAAAAACGTACATCTCCTGGATGATCCCTTCGCCTGACCGGACCGTGAAGAGCTCGAGTTCTTCGAATTCAGGAGTACAGACCTCGCGGTATCCCCACCGCCGCCCAATCTCCCGCATCCTGCCTTCGATCTCCCGCCTCTGTTCCATCTCGTCAGGGAGAAAATCCCTGGTACCTCGTGGTTTTTGTAGCATCCCGGGTCAGGCCTCCTTCTTCCTTGTCCCTTTCCCAAGCGGAGCCTTCCCGAGGAACCGGTCGAGGGTTCCTTCAGTTCCCCAGATCTTCTCCCGTTCCTCTTTCCCCTGCAGGAAGAGGGCGGCCAGGATCAGGCCGAGCCCCAGGTATTCAAGGAAATACAGAGTAACTGCGACGCCAAGAATGGCAAGGGCTCCGAAGAGAATGCCTCTGTACGCGGCTTTCCGGTATCCGGAAAGGCCGGTCCGGTAAAAAATCCTGGCATCACGCAGCCACAGGAAAAAAACAACTGCTGCCCCAAAGAGGGCAACATACACGAGATAACTCATGATTATGAACGTTTAATACAGTGCGAACTGTGTAGTATTCATCTATCGATACCTTCCCCAAGTCTTCATCTCTGGTTTGTTTTTTGAGGTTTTAAAATCAATGCGAGGAATATCAAATATACTATTGGATGACCTGCCCGGGCAAGATACCAGCATTTCATGTATCCAATCGGTCTTCTGTTGAATGTACTATTTTGAGTATTGTGTGAGGTCTATACGCTCATGGTATTTATCAGGAATTTCATTTTTTGACTGAGAGATGGGCAAAATCGAAGGGATTCCCTGTTTATTTCTTTCAAAAATCCAGGTGTCTGGATCTTCCTGAAATATTCTCTTAACTCATCATCACGCTGTTGCTCACTCCAGTCCTTTCTGGGAATTTGTTGAAAACTTAAAGCGGTTACCATCACCGTAGTCTTGCAGCGATCCCCAAAATTCGATATAAATTTACGCCACATGTACAAATCCGTCGGAATATTTTTATCCGGGGTTGTCACCCACCGTTCCGGTAATCGATAATAGCAATCTCTTGTATGGGCTGCAAATGTTAATCCGATCCAGTTCTCCCCGCTCTGCATCCTCCTCATTATCTCCTGATTTAAATTAATCCATCCCACATCCCGCAACCAATTTGACTTGTCCTCATTTTTCACGGAGGGTTTCACAATAGCATGGAGGGTGTGGGTAAAACAGCCATTCCTCAAAGATTTTTCCATTACCTGAATATGATTTGGCAACCACAAATCATCATGGCTGCAGTAACAAATGATTTTTCCACTGGTCTGCTCGATAACTCTATCCCTGTAAGGTTCCCCTGTTCGTGGAGATTTTGGAAATACAAACACCTTCATTCTGGGGTCTTCTTTCCCCATATGTTCAAAGAAAGAAACCATGGATTCAGGAGACCCATCACAGATGATACATATTTCAATATCTTCTATCGTTTGGTTCTGCACGCTTTTAATTGCCCAACGGGCAAATCTGGCATTGCCAAAGGTTGGAATTATCACGGTTGCTCTTGTCATACTCCTTGCCATACCAATGGAACACTTCAGATTATTTCAGGGTAAAAAAATTCGGTAATTTTTTCAGCATGCACGGTTGCATTATTTTCTTCCTCGTTATTCAAGACTTTTTCTACATAATCACTAAAAATTGGCGGTCGGTGTTTTGTGCCGATAGGACGATAATTATTACTATTGATGCTGTCTATTTTTTCCAATCTCCGGGGATCCCATAAAAAGTCGTCATCCATATCGTCGTTGAGGTTCAACAGCATGTAGTCCTTTTCATATTTACATTCCGGCCCGGCATAATTGCAGCCATCAGCACCGATCTGAATTAGAAAATGCGCCCCATGCAGTCTGCTGAAATTGAGAGGGGCTGCACTATACCGCTCAAGAGGAACCTGAATATTTGCCTCCGGAGCGGCTTGTTTTTGAAATTCCTCGATTGCCGTCAACACTCCGGTTTGATCCGCCTGCAACGGCCGTTTTTTATCCCAGTCGATACAGAACGGGTGAAAATACACCCAGTGCACACCGGCTTTCAATGCAGCCGCACCGACATGTGCATAGTGTTGATTCCACTCGTTCCGTGTGAGGATTGAAGCGCCGATTTCAAGTGTACTTCCTTCTTTTTCAATAACACGACGAAGATTTCGAATCTTTGTTAATGTGTCGACAAAATACGCAGAATCCCCCTCATACCAGTCGTACAATGAGACGCGGATTGAAGTAACATGTTCAACAAGGGCAGACTGGACTTTCGGGAGGTGAAGCATGCTCCCGTTCGATATGACTGCCACCTCCTTGAATCCTTTTTCCTTTGCCAGGGCAACAGTCTCCGGGAAATGCGGTACCGATTGTTGGCTCACCTCCGGAAAGAACCAGTCCGGGGGTATGGCTTCCAAGTATCCTGAACAGTCTTTCAAGAAAAGGTAATTCCAGCGTTAATCCGGCACTTCTCGCAGTAGAATAAGGGCAGGCGGGACATGCCCTGGTGCAACGCTGAGTTAAATCCATTTCAATGGTAACCGGGTATATATTCTCTCCGCGTAAATATGCTTCAATCCTTTCCCTGTGAATTGCCACTTTGGAAGGGGCAAATATTTTAGCCCTGGTATTCTGAATCATGGATCCGATCCATTACTTTTTTTGTTTATCTGTGACGGGTTGCATCTCTCAAGTGTAGTCAATGCCTGCTGTAATTTCTCCGGCACTGAAAAGGTCACATCGTGGTCTGAGAGCCCCCGTGCAGATACTCAACAAACTCCTTGAGTTCCAGGTATAATGGAAATGTTGATTCAATTGGTAATTTTTCCGTTCCCTCTTCTGTTGTTATTGTGATGAATGTATCATATCCATCATGAAGCATCGCAGATCCTTTATCCCCATGAATACTGACACCACTCACTTTGTCGCAATGCCTGCCGCTCACTGACATTATAACTGCAGGTTTGTTCGCCTATTATTGCTGTCAGGCTAATTGGTAGTCCACACCCATTTTCTCGTGACATGAATTGCTTTTACCTCATCCGGGATATATCCCAGAATGTGTTTCACGATAGTGAAATCGTGAACCGCTTGTGTCCAGAAGACGTCTCCCCCATGAAAATTCTTTACCCAGGCATATCTTGTGGTACATACCTCCTCCACTGTTCCAATCTTCCCAGACTCTGCGACCATTCGCAATGCCTCAATGCCGGGATGGTACTGCCATTTGTGCATTGCAAAAACATAGTCTGCTCCCCCCATATCTCGTAATAACCGGAAATCTTCCATCGACAGGCACAGGGTCTTTTCCGAAAATATCGGTTTTTTGAATTTCAACAACCTCGCAGTTACCGTTGTTAATTCCGGAATCGGTACAGCAACCACATACCCATCACAATCGGGCAATGTATCCAAACGAGAAACGACCTTAAAAGCTCCATTTAAAGCAGCTCGTGATCGTGCTGCTGCATCGATATCAGCTACACAAACCTGACAATGTAATTCAATGAGGTCTCGTAAAATATTGTTACCCCAATTGCCGCATCCAACCAGTCCGATAACTGTCATGAATTACTCCCCTTGTAAAGTATTGACCCTGGAAATTATTGAACGTATTATTATAAGCGGACCCCTATCGTTATTGTTGAAGTATGCAGGCCAACAGAATGCTCCGTGATGTGCTCGCACGGGTCAGTGCAGGAGAGATCAGCCCGGAAGAGGCGGAAACGGAAATCGCCGGGCTGCGCATTGAGCAAGTGGGGGACATCGCCTGTATTGATATCGGCAGAAGCATCCGCTGCGGGATCCCCGAAGTTGTGCTTGCCGAGGGTAAGGCGCCCTCCCAACTCGCGGATATCGCCCTTGCCCACGTCAGTTCTTCCGGAAGATGCGTAGTATCCCGGATTGACCGGAACCAGGCAATGATCCTGAAGGAGCGTGCAGAGGCAGCGGGCTTTATCCTGACCTGTTATGAAGCAGCCCGGATGGTGGTTCTCTCAAAGGGCGATACGGTCAGTCCCACAGGGGGTGTCGTCGCAGTCATCACTGCCGGGACGTCCGATATCAGGGTTGCAGAAGAGGCACGGGTGATTGCAACGGAGATGGGCTGCAGGGTATGCACCGCATATGATGTCGGTGCAGCAGGGATTCACCGCCTTTTTCCCGCAATCAGAAAATGCAGTGATGCCCATGTCTTTGTGGTTGCAGCAGGCCGTGAAGGCACGCTTCCGGCAGTTGTGGCAGGTCTTGTGGACCGGCCGGTGATCGGGGTTCCGGTCAGCAGCGGATACGGGTATATGGGGAAAGGAAGGGCTGCCCTTGCCAGCATGCTGCAGTCCTGTTCAGTACTGACCGTGGTGAATATTGATGCCGGGTTCACGGCGGGAGCGATGGCCGCCCGGATCGCGAATATGGTGGTGGAACAATGACACGGGCGTTTTATATCGGGCGATTCCAGCCTTATCACAACGGGCATCAGTATGTCCTCGAACAGATAGCAGAAACGGCAGATGCGATCGTTATCGGAGTCGGGAGTGCACAGCTCAGCCATGAGAAAGAGAATCCGTTCACTGCAGGAGAGAGGATCCTCATGATAACCGGATCCCTGAAGCATATCCATATCCCGGTCTATGTTATTCCCATAGAGGATATCAAGAGAAATGCCCTCTGGGTTGCCCATGTCCGTTCGATGGTTCCCCCATTCGATCTGATATATTCCAGCAATCCGCTGGTGATGCGGCTTTTTGCAGAAGAAGCGATCCCTGTCCTGTCACCTGCCATGTATGAACGCGAGCTGCACTCCGGGACAGAGATTCGCCGGAGGATTCTTAAGGGGGAGGACTGGGAGAACCTGGTACCTGATCCTGTTGCAGAGGTAATCAGGGAAATCGGCGGTGAGGAGCGTATCCGGCAGATCGCGAGAGACGATTGCGATGTGAACGAGGGAGCTGTTGATCGCTGCCCGTAAGGAGGAATTGCATTGTTCAGGCGCATCAAAGACCTATTCGGCCCGGGAAAAGAACCCGGGGCGGTGACCTACCGTATTGAAGAGCTCCCTGCAATTCTCGATTCCAGGGAAAACGAAGTTACCCGGGTCCTATCGGAGAAGACCCTGAAACAGAGGAATACGATCAGGGATCTGCGTGGTGCTCTGAAAGAGCTGGTGCAGGACCTGGCGTCAAAACAGAGGGAGGAGGCGTATCACCCGAAACTGGAAACGATCGCAAAAAATACCCTCCCCCTCTTTGAACGGGCGATGCTCTCATCTCTCACAAAAGACCTTCCGGAAGAACCCGAAGAGTTCTACCATGCGGCAACAGAGAGTCTCAAGGGATGTATTAAGGGGCTCTCCGGCCAGGGCAGGTATATGAGAAGTGTTTTTCCCGAAGAGATGAAAGCGATCCGGGATATGGTGGACCAGATCGGCAGGGAGATGAATGCGATGACCCCCTCCATAGCCGAAGCCAAGAAGAACAAGACTCTTCTCTCTGCAGTCCGTGCAGATCTTTCCCGGCTCGACTCAGCGGAAACGGAAAAGAAACGGGGAAATGAGGAGATTACCCGGTTAGAGGAAGAGATAGGCCGGAAAGAACAGGAGTATGGTCAGCTGCGCGAGAGCATTACAACGATGAAGGAAGCGGTGGACACAGGGGGTCTCCAGGGCATGAGGGAAGAGGTGGAGGCACTGAACAGGGATTTTGTTGACGAGGAGAGGGCGCTTTTGGCCGATCTTGCGGTCATTTCGCATGTCATCCGGAAGGGAGAGAAGGTTCTTGGCAGGACCATGGGTCCTGCTTCGGCAAAAGATCTCGAGGCTCTTGTCGATACACTCGCAGGGAGTGGTATCCCTGCAGAGGACCAGATCATGCCCGGACTTTCCCGATCGCTGCCATTGATCCAGAGCATGATTGTATCCGGGGATTTAACGCTGAAAAACAAGGAAGAAAAGGAGTTATTCTCAAAGGAGAGTGATCTTGTCGCCCGGGTCAGGGACGGGTATGCCCGGAGAGAAGCCGCACACCGCCGGTTTTTGGTAAAAGAGCGTGCCTATCAGGACATTCCCCTCCTGAAAGATTTATCGGCCGCCCTGAAAGAGGAAGAGAGGAGAGCCGGGCAGCTCGAAGTGCTGAGGTCCCGGTTGTCAGGAGTCACTGAAAAAAATAAAACACTGGAGCATGAGATCCCTGGGATCAGCGGGAAAGTTTGTAGTGGTGTCGAGGCTCTTCTCGGGCATCCTGTAGCACTCGCAATGAAGGAGGTTTCATGAGAAACCTGTTGTTGTTATGGCTTTTTCCCGACAAAGATGTGATGGAAAACGCTACACGAGGAGTATCATGACCGATCAGGAGTACCGCGTTCTTGAGGTAACGAAGGGAAAAGTCCCATGCCTGAAGGAAAAAGATGTGACCATTGAACATTGCAGGTTCTGCGTCCACTCAAGATATTTTTTGGTCAGGGGTACGTATATCAAATCCCCTGCACTGGCGTACTGCCTCCGCCACCGCGCAACAGAAGAAGTGGATCTGAAGATTGTTGAAGCAGTACAATGCGCTGACCGGAGTGGGGAAGGTTACCGGAGTATGATGAATATTATCGGGTGAGCAGTCACTGGGTCTTCCAGAACTCCCACCATTTCCTGCTCTGGAACGGGACGGGCCTCAACTCCCGTGCCCATTCGATATCAATGATATGGTGAATGAGTTTCACCTCTTCAGTCAGTTCCTTGAGCGCCTGTTTCATCCCTTCGAGGGCAAGTTTGAGATCGTTATATTCTTCAAAAGCCCTCTTCTGGTTCAGGTTCACCGGGGTTGTCCCGGTTACCTTTGTAAACCCGCTCTCAATCAATTCAAGGATAGCGCGGTTCCGGTCAATATTGTGCTCCTTTGCATACTTGTCGACAAGCTCCATCATCTCCGTATCGCTGGTGATCGATATCCTTATAGCCATTTCTCCCTCTCCCCAAAGGTTAACCGCATAGTGTTCATTCGTAAGGGTAAAAAACCCGCGCCCGTGATTCAATCGCAAAAAAGGGCTAGTATGGGATCCAGCCGGATATGCTGCTCGAATTCGGCGGCCAGATCCTCGTACACGTCCCTGTCCTCTTCCTGCGAACCACGCTCGAAAACCAGGCCTTTTCTGGAATAAAGGTATGAAAGGAGTGCGTGGACGGCAGATGAGTTCTCAAAGAGGCCGTGAAGATAGGTTCCTATCACCATTCCATCAGGGGATACTGCCCCTTCACCGATAAATGCCTCATCATCCCCGGCACGTTCAGTCTCGCCCATATGAATTTCATACCCTTTTACCAGACCCATATGCGATAATATCGGACCGGCAGATCGTGCAGTCCGTTGTACCTGCTCGGTGACTTTCTCGTAGCGTGAGAACCGTGTGGTGATCCTGAGCAGGCCAAGCCCGGAATATCTTCCACGAGACGATTCGAGCCCCTCATCGAGAATCTCTTTCCCGAGCATCTGGTAGCCCCCGCAAATTCCAATGACCGGGATGCCCTGTTCCCGTGCCAGGATAATTCCGGCGGCTGTACCGCTCGACTGCAGCAAAAGGAGATCTTCGACCGTGTTCTTTGTGCCGGGAATGATGATGCAGTCATATCCTTCGAGAGGTGAACCGGGATTCACATACTGGACGGCTGCATGCCGCTCGAGCTTTTCGAAATCAGTGAAATTGGAGATACGTGGCAGCCTGATGACGGCTATCTTTACGGGCAGGTTGCGGGACTGCTTGTCCCCTAATGAAAGCGAGTCCTCGCTTGGAAGAGGAATCGAGAATACCGGGAGTACACCAAGTACAGGAACCCCGCAGAGGTCTTCGATGATCTGTACACCATCGGCAAAGAGTGCGGGGTCTCCTCTGAACTTATTGATGATAATGCCTATCACCAGGGGTCTGATATCTTCCGGAAGGAGCGATAATGTCCCGTAGACCTGCGCAAACACTCCGCCCCGCTCGATATCGGCAACCAGGAGAACAGGGAGACGGAGTTCCCTCTCTATCCTGATATTTGCGATATCCCGGGAATAGAGGTTCAGTTCGGCAGCCCCCCCTGCTCCTTCGGCGACAATATGGCCGTATTCTCCAATGAGGCGCCGGGCAGCAGCAGCAGCAACAGAGAGCAGTTCATCTGTCTCGCGGTAATACTCAGAGATGCGAAGGTCTTTCCATGGCCGTCCCTTCACCACCACCTGGGAGACCATCTCTCCTTTGGGTTTCAGTAATATCGGGTTCATATCGGCAGTGGGCTCAAGCCTTGCGGCAATAGCCTGCATTGCCTGCGCGATCCCTATCTCTTCTCCTTCCCGCGTCACATAGGAGTTCAGACTCATATTCTGGGACTTGAAGGGTGCGACCGAAATACCACGGTTCGAGAGGACCCGGCAGAGGGCAGCAACAACCGTGCTTTTCCCGACGTGCGATGCGGTGCCGAGCACAAGAAGAGACATGCTGTAGGTAGCGTGTGCATGGAATTTAAATAAAAGGCATTCCTTCAGTTTTCATATGGCACTATCCGAGGCGGGAAGGGTACTGCTCGAAAGCCGGTACCTTCTCCCTGGAGAGAGTGCATCCAGTATGTTCCGCCGCGTCGCGGCAGCGGTGAAGCCCGGAAGGGACGAACAGTTCTTCCGGATCATGGAAGATCTCATTTTTCTCCCGAATTCCCCTACCCTGATGAATGCCGGAACCCCGGGAGGGCAGTTATCGGCATGTTTTGTGCTCCCTGTAGTGGATTCGATCCCCGGTATCTTTATGGCTCTCGCAAAGATGGCTCTTATCCATAAAAGCGGGGGAGGCACCGGCTTTTCATTCTCCCGGATACGGCCTGCAGGGGATATGGTCGGCACCACTCCCGGAGTCGCGAGCGGTCCCCTCCCCTTTATCCATGTCTTTGATGAAGCTACCACCGCGCTGAAACAGGGAGGAAAAAGACGGGGGGCAAATATGGGTGTCCTTGCATCTTCACATCCTGATATCCTCCCATTTATCAGGGTGAAGAAAAAGGGGACCTCGGAAATTTCAACCTCTCGGTGGGGTTCGATCGCTACTTTTTTCGATGCCCTCGCCCGGAACGGGACCTATGATCTCGTGAATCCAAGAGATGGAGAGATATGGGATACCCTTGATGCAGTTCTGCTCTGGGACGAGCTTTGTGCTGCAGCGTGGCAGTGCGGAGACCCTGGAGTCCTTTTTCTCGACCGGATCAATGACAAGAACCCGGTACCGGGATTAGGGCCAATCGAGGCGACCAATCCCTGCGGTGAACAGCCGCTCCTGCCTTATGAAAGCTGCAACCTCGGGAGCATCAACCTTGCCGGATGTGTCCGGAATGGTGAGCTGGATGAAGAACTGCTCTCTTCCGTTGTCAGGCTTGGCGTTGAGTTCCTGGACGCAGTGATTGATGTCAATACCTATGTCGTGCCAGAGATTCGGGAGCAGACCCTGTCCACGCGGAAAATTGGTCTTGGGGTGATGGGCCTGGCGGATGCCCTCATCTCTATGGAGATCGCATACGAATCCTCTGAAGGACTTTCCTGTACCGAATCGATCATGCGCCTCATCCAGGAAGAGGCCCATGCAACCTCGGAGGAGATGGGGCACAATGCAGGTTCATTTCCCGCAATTGGGCAGAGCTGTTTTGACCATGCGATGCGGAACGCGACCGTAACAACGATTGCACCGACCGGGTCGCTCCATCTCATTGCAGGTGTAAGCAGCGGGATTGAACCACTCTTCTCGCTCGCATTTTCCCGCACGATAAACGGAAACGTGTTCAGATTTGTTCACCCCGCAATAAGGCAGGTTGTCGAACCGATGCAACGGGGGCAGTCCTTAATGGATCAGATACAAAAGACCGGAAGTGTCCAGGATCTGCCAATCGGAGACCACGAAAAGGAGTTGTTCCGTACCGCGCCCGAAATCGAGCCGGAGTTCCATGTCCGGATGCAGGCCGTCGTGCAGCGGCATGTGGATAACGCCGTATCAAAAACAGTCAATCTCCCTCCACATGCCACTCGTGAGGATATAAGCCGGATATTTCTCCTTGCCCGGGACCTTGGCTGCAAGGGTATCACGGTATACCGTTACAACAGCCGGGAAGACCAGGTGTTTTCGAGGGGATGCGACACCTGCAGGGTTGACAGTCTCAGTGGCTGAAGGGTCGCGATGATCCATTGAGAAAGTATCACTCTGGCAGCGCTGTCATTCCATTTTATGAGCGGATTTGTCCCGGCAGAATGGTGGTAATGCCAACAAATATATAACGAGACCTTGAACGTACTTGTAATGAATGGTGGGATTTGTCCGACGTGTGGACTACCAAAGGAACTTTGTATCTGTGAGGAAGTAGCAAAAGAACAACAGCGTATCAACGTGAAGGTCAACAAGAGGAGATACGGGAAGGAAGTCACGGTAATCGAGGGGCTTGATCCGACCGATATCGACCTTGAGGACCTGTCCAAATATCTGAAGGGCAAACTTGCCTGCGGCGGAACTGTGAAAGAGAGTTCCATTGAACTGCAGGGGAATCATAAGGATCGTGTCAAGGATCTCCTGGCAAAAAAAGGATACAGCGTGGAAAATATCTCCTGAACTATTCCCTCTCTCTTTTCCGGAAATCAGCTCCTGTTCTCCCGGGGTTTTCTAAAAAATGGGGATTTATTTACCCAATCGTCCCGGGATACCCTGGTGTTCTGGAATTCTTTTCATTGAACCCCCTCATTAATCCTCCAGGAAACTTCCGCATCCATAGCTCATGGAATGACTGTTCGGAAAAAAGGAAAATCCGTTTCCGGAGGTGCGAAAAATGAAAAGCTACCCGTTCTCGTCTCGCCGCCCGGCCCTTCTCTTCTTTTTTGCCCCGGACATGGAGAGGAGATCAACGGCATAGACTTCCTTCCCGTCCGAGGCCGACAACCCGGTCGTCGGACCTGGCCATCTTTTCGATATTGAGTTCATAGGTCCCGGGAGCGACAATCCTGATGCTCTCGACCCTGGAGCGCCGTTCTTCTTCATCCGGTTCTTCACGGGCAGGTGCAGTGGGGGGTGCCGCCGGGGCAGGAGCAGGTTCTGCAGCCGAGGTCTTTCTTTTCGTTGCGCCCGGCCGCTCAAAGTAAAATTTTTTTCCTCCGCATTGGGAGCAGCCGATCAGGATCTCGGCAGAGGAGTCCGGGTATACTTTCCCGCATTTTGCGCAGGTATGCACCATATGTTCACCGGGATGAAACCCAGGCACTGATCATATCCCTGTCTTTCCTGATCATGCGCAACTGGTTCGCCGGCCCGATAACGGTAAGACGTGATTCCGGCCGGGTCTTGCCAAGGAGCCTCTGGAGGAAGCCAGGGGCCTGCTCATGAGAGGGATACGTCTCGATCTCGATGCCATTAAACCCGTCAGGAAGGATCTCGTGCATCGTCATTTCTATCAGTTTCCCCTGTTCTTCAGGGTCAAGCCCCTTCTCGAGGATCACTATCGTTCCCTGCCTGACATCGTCAAGAATCATGTGGATCTTCTCCATTGACGTCAGCTTTGCAAGCCGTTCTTCGGAGATAAGGTCTATCTGGACACCCTGTGGCATGATCCCTCACCCGAAATGTAGTACCATCTTTTCATACAGCTCCTCGACATTGCTCCCTTCGGTGCAGGAGATTGAAATAACCGGATGCTGGGGAAAGGCGCTCCTGATTCGCTGCGGACTGGCATCAGGAAGATCGATCTTATTTGCAACGATAATGACAGGGAGTTTCCTGCTCTCGATAATCCCCACCATCATGATATTCACCTGCATGAAGGGATCTTCTGTCGCGTCAAGCATGTATATCACGCCGTCAATGTCTTCGCGGAGCCAGTGCATCGCCTCAGCAACGCCCTCTGTCGCTTCGCGTGCCCTCGTGATCGCCTCATCTTTCCCTACACCATACTCGATGAACTCCTTGTAATCGATCTTGGTGGTAACTCCCGGTGTATCGACTATATCGATAGTGATGGTGCTCCCGTTGTTCCCGGTAATAGTAATATCCTGCTTTCGTGTCGCCCTGCGGGTTTCGTGGGGAATTTCACTCACCGGACCTACCAGTTCGCCGGTCCAGTCCCGTGCAATACGGTTTGCGAGCGTCGTCTTGCCCGCATTCGGGGGACCGTAGATTCCGATACGTGAACGCCTTTTTTTGAAAAAAGCCATAAGAAATTTCGAGACACGTTTTTTGGCCTTAACAAAAATACTCATACATCACCTTGAAGCGGCAATTAATCCGGAATTATATCCTGATGGCCGGATCCTTCTCATGTACCCTATGGAACACGTCATTATTATGGTTTTTGTACTTGGTTTTCGGATGCTCTGGTGAAAGAGATTTTATATGCATCGATCAGTTAATATTGATGGCTCGCAGTAATGGATACTGCGCATCCCAGTTCTCAGGGACGCCAATTGGGGGTGAATGATTGAAAAATACCTCAGACTCGATCCGGTTTGAAACGCGGGTGCAGCTGAAAGAGGTGATGAAGGGAAACCCAACCACCATTCAGTCTGACTCGTCGGTAGCACGGGCAGCCATGGCAATGTGCCGTGATGAGGTCGGGAGCTGTATCGTGCTCCGGAATAACCTCCCCATCGGCATTGTAACCGAAGAAGACATCAACTGCAAGGTGGTTGCCAAGGATAAAAAGCCGGGGGCAGTCACGGTAAGCGAAGTGATGAGCTCCCCCTTAATCACGATACGTTCTGACAAGACCGTGCGCGATGCTGCACACCTGATGATCAGGAACCGCGTTCGCAGGCTGCCGGTTGTCGATGACGACAACAAGGTCATCGGGATCGTGACCGTCAGGGATATCCTGACGGTCTCGACCGAGATCAACGAGCTCATGAATGATCTGATCGAGATCAACAGGCTCGAAGAGATTGAAGTCGGACTCTGCAACCGGTGCGGACAGATGTCTGATGATCTCCGCCGCATTGACAATGTGATGCTCTGCACTTCATGCCGGGAGGAGGAACTCCTCCAATGAAAACCGCGGCAGATTTCATGGTCGAATTCCCGGCACTCGGGTCGGATGACCGGATCACAAAGGCACGCCAGATTCTCCGGGAAAATGTCTATCGCGAGATCTATGTGCATGACGGGAAACGAAAGCTGCTCGGGTATATCGATATCACCGATGTACTCCGTGTGACTGCCACGAAATCTGACGTCACCATTGATGGATTCCTGAAGGAGATCACCCCTGTACTGCCTGGTGATTCAATGGGAACAGTCCTCGCAATCATAAAAAAGAACAAGACCGACAGTGTACCTGTTGTGGATGAGCATTCGTCCCTTCTGGGAGGAGTACTTTTATCCGAGCTCTTCCCTGTCGTTATCACCATGCAGCGGCTTCATGGTTTGGTATGCGATTCCATGACCAGGGACGTTGTCACCTGTTCGGCAGGAGACACCATTCAGCGGATCCATACGCTTATCATCGACAGCGGGTACTCCGCATTTCCGGTAATAAAGAAAAAGAAGGTCGTGGGGATGATCTCCCGGCGCGATCTCCTGAAAGACGGGAGATGGCGCGGCTCATCCGAAACCGCGACAACAGTTGACAGCCTCATGACGACCCCGGTCATGACTGCCGGACCAGGCGATGAAGTCCGGACCGCTGCTGACATTATGGTGAAGCATGATATAAGCCGGCTCCCGGTCATGGAGAACGATCAGATCATCGGGATTATCGACCGGCATGATATCCTCAACTGCCTTACATGAGAATGGAATGCAAGAAAGGGATAACACCTGCGCAATGTGGTGAATGAACCGTTTCTCTCGAATACCAACCATGAAATGAGGGATGATATGCATACAAATGACCGCAATTTCAAACAGGGCGACAAACTCCTGAAAATGCCGGGAAAACTCGACCGGGGGCCGGTCGAGTTCAAGTCACATATTGTGACCCGGGAAGGAGAGATCATGGCCATAGCAACGCGGGACGTCGTATCGGTTCCGCCTACCATACCGATCATCGCTGCTGTAGAGACCATGACCGACTGCGGGTTCCGGAGGCTCCCGGTTGTGGATGCAGGGAGCAGGAAGCTCCGGGGAATTATCACTTCGGGGGATATTATCAATTTCATGGGGGGCGGCGATAAGTTCAACCTCGTCCAGGTCAAGCACGGCGGAAATCTCCTCTCTGCGATTAACGAGGGGGTTCGCAGTATCATGACCCAGCAGATGACCACTCTCCCGGATTCCGCTACCATCAATGATGCGATCGAAATTATCATCAACAGGAAGGTTGGGGGGATGCCGATCGTCGATAATGACGGGGTCCTTGTCGGGATTGTGACAGAGCGGGACGTGATGAAGGTACTCGCAACAGAGCGGTCCGGTCTTTGTGTGAACGACATCATGAGTACTGCGCTCAGAGTTACTGATCCCGACTGCCCTATCAGGACTGTCACCCGGGATATGACGACCCACCGGTTCAGGAGGCTCCCGGTTGTCAGTAACGATATCGTGTACGGGATTATTACTACCACGGATATCATGAAATATCTCGGTACAAAAAAGGTCTTTTCGCAATTGGAAACAGGAGACGTTGCCGAAGTGATGGATCTTGCAGTGCGAAACCTCGTATCAGGAAAACTCTTCACGACATCACCTGAAAGGAGCATCAATGAAGCCGCAAGGGATATGCTCGATCGGAATGTCGGGGCCCTCCCGGTAATTGAGCATGCCCGGCTGGTAGGCCTGGTGACCGAGTTCGACCTGGTAAAAGCCCTCTCAAGGAAGTGAACCTGAAATGAAAGCAGGTGATGTGATGAGTTGTCCGGTCTACGTCGTAGAGACGGACGAAAATGTTTCACGGGCACGCAACCTTATGCTGAAACACAAAATTTCGCGTCTTCCGGTCCTGGAAAAGTCCGTTCTTGCAGGGATCATCACAAAGAAGGATATTGGGTACCGGCTCCGCCAGAGCGAGCCTCTCTGGCGCAGGAGGCCGATCGACAGCATTCCGGTGTCAGTACTCATGACCCCGGACCCGGTTACGGTCTCCCGTGATGCCAGCATCGACCAGGTCGCATCCCTTCTGATTGAACGCGATTTTTCCGGAGTCCCGGTCATTGATTCCCGCGAGATGGTAGGGATCATAACAAAATCTGATCTGATGAAATCTGCACGGATTGGATCTTTATCGATGAGGGTAGAGGAGATAATGGAAGATGTCATCACCGTGAGCCGTTACCATTCTCTTGATCATGTCATCGATCTCATGAGGGAGAGGAACGACAAGGTGGTGGTGGTGAACAACGATGGTACTCTTGCAGGGATCGTCACCGAGAGCAACCTTGCATTTTTCCTCTATTCCAATGAAAAGTCTGATCTCCCGGTGAAAGATAGCACCCGGCTCCGAAAGGAAGAGCCGGGAGGAAAAAAGGTGATGCGGTATGTCTACGAGACGGCAGTTGTTGCAGAAGATCTGATGTCGCATCCTGTCATGACGATACCTCCCGGTACATTGGTCCGGGAGGCGGTCGCAGTCATGCGGGATCAGGGCATAAACAGCCTTATTGTTGTTGAGGATCAGGTAATCAGGGGAATCATCAAGAGAGACGATATCATAAGGGAAGTTGCACAATGACCGAAGAACTCTTTGTCAAGGATATCATGTCGCGTCCGGTCACCATCGCAAAATCTGCGGTGATCACCGAAGCGCTCGATAAAATGCTGAATGAGGGCATTGACCCGCTTATTGTGATGAACAATAATTCTGTTGTGGGAACCGTATCACGGAAGAGCGTTGCTGAAAAACTGGGGACCAAGCGGAATTCATCCATCTCGCCGAACTCAATCCACGTGGCAAACACGGTCGAGGAGGATTTCACCACAGTCTACCCGGACCAGGATGTTGAGATCCTGATACCGCTCCTCCAGGCATACAAGCTTGTTGTTGTGTATGACGAGGATCACCGGCTTATTGGCAAGGTGACTGCAGAGGACCTGCTCAAGGTATACCGCCCGAATGGCACCCTTGAGGAAGTAATGGAGGATGCCTGCACCATTGACACCGAAGAACGGGTGGTTCATTTACGAAGGAGGATGATCGACGATAATATCCTCAGGTTTATCGTTACCGATCAGGACAGGGTTGTCGGCATTGTCACCGAGACAGATGTGGCGGTCGCAATGCGGAACTTCCGCGAGGATGTCGACGATAAGCACCAGGACCACCGGATCAGGAACCTCCTTGTCAAGGATATAATGAGCAAACCGGTAGTCTCGGTCAGTGCCGGATCGACCATCGATGAGGCGATCACCATGATGGTTGCAAAGAAGATCAGCTCGAGTTCCGGTCGTCAGGGGCGAGACTCTTGCAGGCCTGGTAACCCGGGAATCCCTGATCAGGGCCCTTTAATTTTTTTACCTGAACTACGCCCGGGTTCGCGGATTTCTTAATAATCATTATCATCCTCCGGCAGAAACGAATGTACCAGCTATGGATATGAAACCCAGGACGCCAGTTTCACCGACAAACGACGTCTCCCGTCTCCTTGAAGGGATGAGCGCTACCGGGTTTCAGGGGAGGAAACTCGGTGAGTCACTTGAGGTCTGGGCCCAGATGTGCCGGGATCCGGACTGCACCATCCTCCTTGGACTCTCCGGAGCGATGATCCCGGCCGGGATGCAACAGTGCCTTATCGAGCTTGTTGAACACCGGTATGTAGACGTCATCGTTTCTACAGGGGCAAATATCTTTCATGACGTCTGTGAACATTTTGGTGTCAGCCATTACCTGGGCCATCACCATGCGGATGACTGCGACCTGTTTTCCAAGGGTATAGACCGGATATATGATGTATTTGCGTTTGAAGAGCAGTTCAGGGGCATAGATCTGAAATTTGCAGATTTTGCAGGGACGATTGCGCCATTCTCCAGTTCATCTTCGGAGTTCATTCGCAGGTTCGGTGAGTGGATGATCAGCCAGTATCCCGAAAGGAGATCACTCCTCTCGGTATGTGTGAAAAAGAAGGTCCCGGTCTTCATCCCTGCACTGTGTGATTCTTCCATCGGGATAGGGCTCATGGTTGCACGCAGGAACGGTATCCAGGCACACGTCGACCAGATCGCGGATGTTGATGAGATTGCCCGTATCGTGGAGGGATCAAAGAAGACCGGGGTGGTGTATATTGGTGGAGGGGTGCCCAAGAACTTTATCCAGCAGACCCAGGTCATTGCGGACATGTATGATGCAGGCCAGGAAGGTCATGCGTATGCGATCCAGTATACCACCGATGCCCCTCACTGGGGAGGGCTCTCCGGATGCACGTTTGAGGAGGCCATCTCATGGGGGAAGGAAGCCCCCCTCGCCCCCAGGGTACAGTGTTTCTGCGATGCGACTATCGCGCTTCCTTTTGTTACCTCCGGACTTATTGGGCGTAAAATCAGGCGGGCAGGCAGATCATCCCGGTAGTTCTCCCAATACCGGGGAGACGGCAGGGACCCAAAGGGTTATTATCACGATTGTTCCAAATAATAACGCACCATTCATGGAGCGGCACATTGTGGTGCTGCGAGTGTCGAAAGATGCGAGATTCTCCTGTTGAGGTAGCCAAGCCTGGTATGGCGCAGGTTTGCTAAACCTGTGTCCCCCTGGGACTCGAGGGTTCAAATCCCTCCCTCAGCGCTAAAAAGAATGCTCAGTCAACGAGGGATTGGATGGCTCAGGAAGAAGAGATCAAGTATTTCGTAAGGGTCAGCAACACCGACCTGGACGGGACAAAAACCGTTCATATCGCGCTGACCGGGATCAGGGGGGTCGGGATGCATACCGCCCAGATCATCGCCATGCTGGCGAAGGTGGATGAGAAGCAGACTATGGGCCGCCTCAAGGATGAAGAGGTCGACCGGATCCGTGCAGTCACGGATTCTTATTCCCAAAGCGTCCCATCCTGGATGATGAACAGGCCGAAGGATGTCTACACCGGGGAAGCAAAACACCTCCTCGGGACCGATGTCAGCACCGCAAAGGAAGAGGATATCAATCTTCTCAGGAAAATCCGGTGCTACCGGGGAATCAGACATGAGACCGGCCAGAAGGTCCGCGGTCAGAGGACGAAGTCCACGGGAAGGACCGGCCTGACTGTCGGTGTGAAAAAGAAGAAGGAGTAAGGTGAGAGGATGGGATATCCGGGAAAGAATCACAAACAGTATCAGGCCCCGAAACGCCCCTTCGAGAAATCCAGAATCGAAGAGGAGACAAAGCTGGCTATTGAGTATGGGCTCCGGAACAAGCGGGAGGTCTGGAAAGCCCAGAGTTATCTGAGGCACTACCGGAAGGCAGCACGGGAACTCCTTGCCCTCATGTCGGCCGGTACGGACCGGGTTGTATTCGAATCCAAGAAGGACGAGCTGATCGGGCACATGCAGCGGGCCGGGCTGCTCGGGCCGGACGCCGATATCGATAACGTCCTCTCCCTCAAGGTCCAGCAGGGCCTTGAAAGAAGGCTCCAGACGCTGGTCTACCGCCAGGGGCTTGCCCGATCACCCAAACAGGCACGACAGCTTATCACCCACGGACACATCGCGATCAACGGGAGGCGCTGCAGCATCCCGGGTTACCGCGTGACAAGGGCAGAGGAGAGCCAGATCTCGTACGACGGAAAGTCACCGCTCGCTGTTCCTGACCATGCCGAGAAGGCACGGATAACAAAACCGGGGAGATAGACTATGGCAGGCGAGAAGGAAAAGTGGGGAATCGCCCACATTTATGCTTCATTCAACAACACCATCGTCACCGTAACCGATCTCTCCGGGGCCGAAACGGTCACGAAGAGCAGCGGTGGCATGGTGGTGAAGCAGGACAGGAACGAGAGTTCCCCCTACGCGGCGATGCAGATGGCGACCAATGTCGCCCAGACTGCGATGGAAAAGGGAATTGTTGGTGTGCATGTCAAGGTACGTGCCCCCGGCCGCGGAAAACAGCGGAGCCCCGGACCAGGAGCCCAGGCCGCTATCCGTGCCCTGGCACGGGCCGGCATGAGGATAGGGCGGATTGAGGATGTCACCCCGGTTCCCCATGATTCGATCAGGGGCAAGGGCGGCAGACGCGGAAGGAGAGTGTGATGGAGATCATATTTTCCAGGCTCGATGAGAACAACGCCCGCTTCCAGCTTGCAGGCTGCACCACCCCCTTTGCCAACTCTATCAGGAGAGCAATGATCGGGGAGGTCCCGACGCTTGCGATCGAGACCGTTAAGATTTATGACAACACGAGTGCCCTCTTTGACGAGATGCTCACCCACCGGCTTGGTCTTATCCCCATCCGGAGCGATGAGAGCTGCCTGGTGCCGCTTTCCCTGTGTGCCTGCGGGGGGGAAGGATGCCCTTCCTGCAGTGTTGTCCTCACCATGAGTATTGAGGGACCGGCCATGGTCTATTCCAGGGACCTCATCTCTCAGGATCCGAGGATCGGCCCTGCAGAGCCGGATATTCCCATTGTGAAACTTACCAAGGACCAGAAGGTCGTCCTCGAAGCACGTGCCGTGATGTCGGTTGGCAGGGAGCACGCGAAGTGGCAGCCAACAACCGCATGCGGATACAAGCTGCAACCGGTCATTGAGGTCAATGACCAGTGCGATGGCTGCGGGCAGTGCGTTGAGGAATGCCCGCGGGGGATCCTTGAGGTAAGGAAAGGACGGGTTGCCGTGATTGAAGGGCAGACTTGACGAATGTTCACTCTGCCAGCTCTGTGTGCGGGCATGCATGAACACTGGGATCGGTGACGAGCCCGGAATTGTAGTGAAGACCGATGATTCGCGGTTCCTCTTCGTGGTTGAGGGTGACGGCTCTCTCCCGGTCAGGGAGATTATCGGTCAGGCACTGGATTATATCAGGACACAGTCCTCTGAACTTTCAGCGCAGATTGAAGAGATAACAGGAGAGACCCGGGATGAATAAGATGAACTGCAGGAAGACAAACCCCCGCCTCGCCGGCCTTATTTCCCTCCTTAAGAACACTTCGAGAGAGAATGAGGTAAACATCTGGAGAGATATCGCCGACCGGCTCGAAGCCCCGAGCAAAAATTATGCCGAGGTTAACCTGAGTAAGATCAACAGGTATGCGGCAAACGGTGAGACCATTATCGTCCCCGGCAAGGTCCTTGGTAGTGGTATGCTCGAGATGTCGGTGAGAATAGCAGCGCTCAACTTCTCTGAATCCGCATCAGAAAAGATCCGGCAGGCAGAGGGTGAATGCATGAGTATTGAGCAGCTGATTTCAGCCAACCCCAAGGGGAGCAAAGTACGGATACTGAGGTGAGGAGATGGTGACAGTTATCGATGGTGACGGATTGCTTCTCGGCCGGATGGCCAGCATGGTTGCCCAGAGGGCGATGCGTGGCGAGGAGATCGCCATTGTCAATGCCGAGAAGACGGTAATCTCTGGCAGCAGGGCCCGGGTACTCGCCAACTATGGCCATAAAAGGAGCCGGGGGTCCCGTGAGGGAGGCCCGTTCTTCCCGCGAAGGCCCGACCATATCGTGAAACGGACTATTCGGGGAATGCTCCCGTACAAGAGAACCGTTGGCAGCGATGCGTTCAGGCGTGTCAGGGTCTATGTGGGTATACCGGTCGAATTTGTCGGCAGTGAGCGGGAAGTCCTTGAATCTGCGCACATGAACCGGCTGAACAACCCAAAATTTGTAACGGTAGGTGCAGTGAGCACATTCCTTGGAGCGAAGTATTAAGGAGGGTGAGAGCATGGCAAAGATTGTTAACACGAGCGGAAAGAGAAAGACCGCGATCGCCCGGGCAACGCTCAGGCCAGGCAACGGCATCGTCAGGATCAACTCGGTTCCCCTCGACATCTACCCAAACGAGATGGTGCGGCTGAAGATATCCGAACCCCTCCTCCTGCTCCCGAATGCCATTGAAGGAATCGATGTGGCTATCGATGTTCATGGCGGCGGGATCATGGGGCAGGCTGAGGCAGTCCGGACAGCCCTTGCACGGGGTCTCCTTAAATGGCACAACGATCCCCAGATCAAGGATGTCTATATCTCGTACGACCGTTCACTGCTCGTGAATGATTCACGGCAGAAAGAATCGAAGAAACCCCATGGACGGGGTGCAAGGAAGAAATTCCAAAAGTCTTATCGTTAATCTGCCAAAACAAAGTAGGAGATCGGACCGTTATGATACCAGTGCGGTGTTTCACCTGTGGGAAAGTAATATCCACGGTATATGAGGAGTTCAAACGGCGTATGGAAGCAGGAGAGGATCCAAGACTGATCCTCGATGATCTCCATATTGAGCGATACTGCTGCCGTCGCATGTTATTGACCCATAAGGAAATAATCGATGATCTCAATCCATATCAGTGAGGGGTCGTGGGGTAGCCTGGCCTATCCTATGGCGTTCGGGACGCTGTGACCTGAGTTCGAATCTCAGCGACCCCATTACATCATGCATGGAAAATTCTGAGGTTACATGAAAGAGTCATACACCCGGTATGAGAGAGCCCGGATTATTGGAGCTCGTGCTCTGCAGATATCGATGGGTGCTCCTTTGCTTATCAGGACTACGAAGATCGATCCGCTCGAGATCGCTCTCGAGGAATTTGCACGCGACGTTATTCCCATCACGGTAAAGAGGAAGTAGGAATCAAATGACCATCATCTGCGAGATCCACTTAAGGACAATACTGGACAGCAGGGGTAATCCCACGGTAGAGGCTGATGTGTATGCCGAGACCGGGTTTGGCAGGGCTGCAGCCCCGAGCGGTGCCAGTACAGGTCTTTATGAGGCAAAAGTGAAGGAGCCGGGACCGGCAATCGAGTTCGCTGAAAAGAACCTTATCCCTTCTCTCATCGGGCAGGATTCACGGGACCAGGTTGCATTTGACGATATTCTCCGCGAGGTTGACGGGACCGGGGATTTTTCCTCACTCGGTGCTAATATCGCCGTTGCGGTATCACTGGCCAATGCAAAGGCAGCAGCCTCATCGCTCGGCCTTGAGCTGTACGAGTACCTGGGTGGAGTATTTGTCCCCTCCCTCCCCCTCCCCCTCGGCAATGTGATTGGGGGAGGTGCACATGCTGAGAACGCCACCGAGATACAGGAGTTCCTGATCGTACCCACCGGAGCATCGGGACCAAAAGATGCGGTGTTTGCCAACGCAGCGGTGCACAAGGCTATCAGGAGCATCCTGAAAGGGCGCGGAAAGTCGTGCGGAAAAGGCGATGAGGGAGCCTGGGCCCCTTCCCTACCTGATGCCGAGGCATTCGAGATCGTCAGCGAGGCGGCTGGAACAGTTTCCGATGAGCTTGATATCAGCATCCGGATTGGCCTCGATGTTGCCGCCAGCCAGCTCTGGCAGGAGGACGGGGCTTTCTACCATTACCGTGAGAAGAACCGGACGACCGAGGATCAGATCACGTATATCAGCGAGCTTGTGGATCGCTATGATTTGATCTATGTGGAAGACCCCCTTCACGAGGAAGATTTCTCAGGATTCTCCGATTTGACGGCCCAGGTAGGGGACAGGTGCCTCATCTGCGGCGATGATCTTTTTGTCACCAGTGTCTCCCGCATCATAGAAGGGATAGAACAGGGTTCAGCGAACTGCGTTCTGATCAAACCAAACCAGGTGGGGACGCTCACTGACACGTTTGAGGCTGTCCACCTTGCCCACAGTAACGGGATGGATACCGTCATGAGTCACCGTTCCGGTGAGACGACTGATGCGACAATCGCCCACCTGGCAACTGCGTTCCAGTGTATTTTCATGAAGACAGGTGTTGTTGGCGGAGAGAGGACTGCAAAATTAAACGAACTTATTCGAATCGAGGAACAGATAGCATGACGGAAAACGAGATGGAAATTGAACTGAATGAGCCGCTTGTCCCGGTTGAGGAATATCTCGCGGCGGGAATCCACATCGGTACCCAGCAGAAAAGCAAGGATATGAAACGGTTTATCTACCGTGTCCGTGGTGACGGGCTCTACATACTTGATATCAGGGAGACCGATGATCGGATCAAGACCGCCGCACGGTTCTTAAGCCAGTATGAAGCCCCGAAGATCCTGGTGGTTACCTCCCGCCAGTATGGCCAGTACCCGGCCAGGAAGTTTGCCGAGACAATCGGGGGAACTGCGGCTACCGGCCGGTTTATCCCGGGGAAACTCACCAACCAGAACCTGAACGGGTACATGGAACCTGAGGTTGTCGTCGTAACCGATCCTATCGGAGATTCGCAGGCGATCAAGGAAGCAGTCCAGTGCGGCATCCCCATCGTGGCATTGTGTGATACCAACAACATGACGAGTTACATCGATCTGGTCATTCCCACCAACAACAAGGGAAGAAAAGCCCTGTCGATGATATACTACCTCCTCACCCGGGAGATTCTCAGGATCCGCGGTATTACCACGTCTCTGACCGTAGAGGACTTCGAGACTGAACTTTAAATATCAGTAGCAAAAGAAGGATATCCGATGAAGATTCGCACCTGCGCAGTCGCAGGAATGTTCTATCCGAGGGATCCCCATCATCTTGAGCAGCTGCTGGAGAAGTTGTTCGGAGGCCAGGAGACCAGCCTTGATGCAAAGGGGATTGTCTCCCCTCATGCCGGGTATCCGTATTCCGGAGCGGTTGCTGCCAGTGCCTACAGCACAATCCCTTCAACCTTTTCGGGGACATTTATCGTAATCGGGCCCAGCCACAGGGGGTTTCAGACCTGTATCTCGCAGATACCGTGGGAAACTCCTCTCGGAATCATTGATATCGACCCGGAACTCGGGTCTGCAATTGATCTTGAGACGGATGAGATCTCCCACCGGGATGAGCATTCGCTTGAAGTGCAGATGCCCTTCATAAAATACCGGTTCCCGCGGGCGAGGATTCTGCCGATACTGATGGGAGACCAGGAGTTCGTAGCGTCAGAGATTCTCGCAACGAAGGTGCTCGATGCGATCAATCAGACCGGGAGGGAGGACATCCGGTTTGTTGCGTCAAGTGATTTCTCCCATTACGTCCCAATTGCATCTGCACGGGAGAACGATGGGTATGCAATCGAAGCCCTGACCTCCCTCGATCTCCCTGAATTCTACAGGAGGATAGCCCGGCGGGGTGTCAGTGCATGCGGGTACGGACCGATCGCTGCAGTCTGCCATCTCTGTAAGGAGCGGGGAGCCCGCACAGGCCGGCTGATCCGATATGCCACGAGCGGCGATGTAACAGGGGATACCGATGTCGTGGGCTACGCAGCCATCGCGGTGATGTGAGGGTGGCCACATGGAGTGCACCTGGCAAGGTCTTCCTGTTCGGGGAGCATGCGGTCGTATACGGAAAGCCCGGGATTGCCATGGCGATCAAACCCCGGGTCTTTGTCACGGTACGAAAGAGCCGGATGGCGCACCATGCCAAATCTCCGTATATTGACAACTGCTTTGACGAGATGGGGGTCAGGGGGAGTGTGTATGTCAACTCCCAGCTTCCGAGTTCATCCGGCCTCGGTTCGTCTGCAGCCGTAACGGTGGCCACGCTCTCGGCAATCAACGACGAATTCGGGAAAAAGTATAAGGCTGAGGAGATCGCGGATATGGCATTTGCCATTGAGAAGAAGGTGCAGAAGGGGCGGGCGAGCCCGACCGATACCACGGTATCGACCTTTGGCGGCCTGGTCTTCATCACCGGGACTTCACGGAGAAGGCTTGCCCCGCATCATTTCCACCTGGTCGTTGGTAATTCCATGGTCCAGCACAACACGGCAAAGATGGTGGAACTCGTTGCTGAGATGAAAAAAACAAATCCTCAGGTCTGCGATCCGGTTCTCGATGCAATCGGAGCGGTATCCCTCTCTGCCATGCACTACATGACCGATGCACAGAAACTTGGGGATCTGATGAATATGAACCATGCCCTTCTCGAGGTTCTCGGGGTTGGGCATCCTCAGCTCTCCCGTCTGGTGCTTGCAGCCCGTGCTGCCGGGGCCTACGGTGCAAAGCTTACCGGAGCAGGCGGCGGCGGATGTATGATCGCGATCTGCCCCAAGCACCTGAAGAGCCGCGTGGCAGGGGCTATCGAATCGTGTGAGGCCCGGGCGTTCTCAACGAGCATCGATACTGAAGGAATCAGGAAGGAGAAGGATGCCTGAACCTGTTCTTCTGAAACTGGGGGGGAGCGTGCTGACAAAAAAGGGTGGTCCTGGTATTGTCAGGCAGGAAAACCTTGCGCTTATCAGCAGGGAGATTGCCGGTCATCGCAGGGTACCGCTCCTTATTGTGCATGGAGCCGGTTCCTGCGGGCATCCGGAAGCACACCGGTTCCGGCTGATGGAGGGACTGACCGTTGAGACCCTCGAAGGGGTGTTTATCACCCACCGGGCAGTATCGAGGTTGAACAGCATAGTGGTTACCGCCCTTCGGGAGCAGGGAATCGAAGCGATCGGGATACACCCGCTGGATTCCTGCTATGCCGAGAATGGCCGGATCGTCTCTATGGAATGCCGGCATATCCGGGAGATGCTCTGCCGGGGCATCGTCCCGGTTCTGCACGGCGATGTCGTAATGGACGGGATGAAAGGAGCAACGATCGTTTCCGGGGACCAGCTCGTGTCGTATCTTGGTCATGCACTCCGGTTTGGACGGATAGGCCTTGCCACCGATGTGCCGGGAGTCCTTGCCGGGGATGCCGTGATCCCTGTACTGACCCCGCAGACGATCGGCCAGGTGCGGATCGGCTCCTCCCTCCATACCGATGTTACCGGAGGGATGGAAGGAAAGATACGGGAGTTGCTCGAACTGGCCCGGGAAGGGACGTGTTCCGAGATCTTCCATGTTGAACAGACCGGGGCTTTTCTTGACGGGAGGCCTCACGGGGGAACCGTGGTGAGAGGCGGATAGGAATGATGGAACAACGCAGGAGCACTTCCGGAAGGAAGCTGGACCATCTCCGTATCTGCCTTGAACGGAACATCGAGCGTGGTGACCCGGGGTTTTCAGACATCCGGCTCGTTCATTCCGCTCTCCCCGAGTGTGACCTTGATTTTATTGAAACCAGGACCGAGTTTTTGGGGTATACCTTCGAAGCTCCCCTGTTTATTGCAGGGATGACGGGCGGGCATCCCGGGACAAAAGAAGTGAACCGGCTCCTTGCCAGGGCCGCTGCAGAACACGGTATCGGCATGGGGGTAGGCTCCCAGCGTGCTGCTCTCGAGAATGCCGCCCTTGAAGACACGTTCTCGGTGGTGCGGGAGGAGGCCCCAAAGGCATTCCTTGTGGGGAATATCGGCGCTGTCCAGCTCAGGGACCATGGTATTGAATGGGCTGAGCGGGCAGCGGCAATGATCGATGCCGATGCGATAGCAGTGCACCTCAACTTCCTGCAGGAAGCCGTCCAGCCGGAAGGTGATCATGATGCAAGGGGCTGCCTTGACGCGATCGCCGAGCTATGTGCGGAGTTCCGGCTCCCGGTATTCGTGAAGGAGACGGGGAGCGGGATCTCCGCTGAGACCGCACGCCTCTGCTGGGAGGCCGGTGCAAAAGCTATCGATGTCGGAGGATGGGGTGGCACCTCATGGGCTGCGGTGGAAGGGCTCCGTACGCCGCCTGAACCCGGGAACGGGGAGTCCGGGCATCCCCCGCTCTCAACAGTTTTTGAAGACTGGGGAATTCCTACCGTGGTCAGCCTCATGGAGGTTGCCGGCACCGGGGGACCGGTGATCGCGACAGGCGGCATCAGGAACGGCATCGATATGGCAAAAGCGATCGCGCTTGGCGCCGACCTGTGCGGTGTGGCGCTGCCGCTCCTGAAACCTGCAATGCAGGGAGAAGCAGAATTGGAAAGAACCGTAACGGCATTCTGCGATGAACTGCGGGTGGCCATGTTCCTTTCGGGTGCAAAAAATCCGGGTGCGCTCCGGGCGAGGCGTCCTTTCATAACCGGCAGGACGCGACAGATGATGAAGAAATAAATGGAGGAAAATAATGGATATTGAGATAATCGCCGTGGGCGGATATGACGAGGTCGGGAGAAATATGACCGCCGTCCGCTGCGGAAAAGAGATTGTGATTTTGGATATGGGCCTTCGCCTGGATCAGGTAATGATTCATGAGGAAGCTGAGGTAGAGAACCTGCATTCGCTGGATCTCATACAGATGAAGGCAATTCCTGATGACACGATGATGAATACCGTCGAAGGCAGCGTAAAGGCAATTGTATGCTCCCACGGGCATCTGGATCATATCGGGGCAGTCCCGAAACTTGCACACCGGTATAATGCCCCGATTATCGGGACACCCTATACCATCGAGCTGATCCGGCAGCAGATCGCCGGCGAGCAGAAGTTCGGAGTGAACAACAAGCTCTTCGCCCTGAAGCATGGTCAGCGATATACGCTGTCGCCGCAGCTCACCCTCGAGTTTGTCAGGATGCAGCACAGTATCATCGATACGGCAACCGTTGTGCTCCATACTCCGAAAGGGGCAATTGTCTACGCCTGTGATTACAAGCTGGACCGGACTCCGGTGATCGGGGACCCCCCGGATTTCGCTCGTCTCCGGCAGATTGGAAAGGAAGGGGTACTTGCCCTTATCGTGGAGAGTACGTATATCGATAACAGGGGGCGTGCCCCAAGTGAACGGATCGCCCGTGACCTCGTCCGTGACACCATCACGAGTTATGAGGACGACAAGAACGCCATTCTCGTCAGCACCTTCTCCTCGCATATCGCCCGGGTGAAGACGATTGCCGAATGTGCCCATGAGATAGGCCGGAAACCGGTACTGCTCGGCCGTTCGATGGAGCGGTACAGCTCCACCGCCGAGCAGATGAAACTGGTTGCGTTCCCGGAAACGATGAGCATGTTTGGGAACCGGCGAACGGTAGACCGGACGCTCCGGCGGATGATCAAGATGGGCAAGGAAAAATTTCTTCCGATTATCACCGGTCACCAGGGTGAACCGGGATCAATCCTTACCCGGATGGCGCTGGGGGACACACCGTACAAGATCGAGAAGGGAGACAAGGTGATCTTCTCGGCAAAGATTATCCCCAATCCGATGAACACCGGCCAGCGGTACATGATTGAGGCCCACCTGAACATGGCAGGGGCCCGGGTCTTCCCGGATCTTCACGTGACCGGCCATGCCTACCGGGAGGACCACTACGAGTTTGTCCACATGTTGAACCCCCAGCATATCATCCCGGCCCACGGGCACATCAGGATGACATCAGGGTATGCCGAATTTGCCGGGGAGATGGGGTATACGCTCCATAACGATGTGCATCTCATGTCAAACGGTATGCGGGTCAAACTGGTCTGAACAAGGAAGGATTTCACGATGGATCTGAAGGAATATCTTGAGAACACTGCGGAGCAGGTGGATAAGCTCATCTACCGGTATTTCGGGGAGACCTGCGGAGAGCTCGGGATGGCGAGCTCCCACCTGCTCCTTGCGGGGGGAAAACGGCTGCGGCCGGTCCTGCTTATTCTCTCTGCCGATGCGATCCGGAAAGGGAGTTCAATCGACGTGATGCCCGCGGCACTCGCACTTGAGCTCACCCATAGTTTCACCCTCATCCATGACGACATCATGGATGGAGACGAGGTGAGGAGAGGCGTTCCCACGGTCCATACGAAATGGAATATGCCGACGGCAATCCTTGCGGGAGATGTCCTCTTTGCAAGTGCTTTTGAATTCATAGCAATGACCGATGCCCCTGACAATGCCAAGGTACGGGCAATCTCGATGCTTGGCCGGACCTGTGTCCAGATCTGCGAGGGGCAGCACATGGATATGTCGTTTGAGTCAAGGGATGACGTGCTCGAGGGGGAGTACATGAAGATGGTGGAGAAGAAGACCGGGGTCCTCTATGCAGCCTCCGCCGGTATCGGTGGGGTTCTCGCCGGAGGAAATCCATCATATGTCGATGCTCTTTACCATTTCGGGCTCGGGATCGGCATGGCATTCCAGATCCAGGATGATATTATCGATCTTGTTGCCCCCCCTGAAGTGAGCGGAAAGGATCGGGCATCCGATCTGCGGGAAGGGAAAAAGACCCTGATCGCCATGAAGGCATTTGAAAAAGGGCTTGACCTGTCAGATTACCGCCGTGATCTCTCGCCTGCCGAGATTGATTCGGTCATAAGGAACCTCGAGTCGCTCGGCGTCCTTGAAGAGGTCAGGGGTACCGCCCGGGACCTGATCAAAAATGGCAAGAGGCGTATCAGCATCCTCCCTGATTCCGAGGAGAAACGACTTCTTTCAGAGCTTGCCGATTATTTCCTTGCCCGGAGCAACTGAACATGGAAGAAGACCTCAAATCGGCCCTTTTTATTTTTGCCCTCCAAAATGCCGTGAAACATTCGAGTCTTCCAAAAGCGGGGACTGTTATCGGGATGGTCATGGGGAAGTATCCCGATTTCCGGTCCCGGGCAAAGGAAGCCTCGGTTCTCATGGACGAGGTGCTCGCCGAGGTCGCCGCGCTCTCCCCAAAGGAGCGGGAGGAACAGCTTCGTGCTCTGGCCCCGGACATTGCCGATGATATACACCGGCCTCGGGTGCATGTAAAAGAACTCCCCCACCTTGAAAAATCGGATCACGGTGTCGTGATGCGGTTTGCCCCGAATCCCAGCGGTCCGCTGCACCTGGGGCATGCCCGGGCAGCCGTGCTGAATGATGCGTATGTGAAACGCTACGGCGGGAAATACATCCTCCGGATCGAAGATACCGACCCAAAAAGGGTCGACCCGGATGCGTACAGGATGGTGGTCGAGGATATCGAGTGGCTTGGGCTTTCAATCGATGAGGTGGTGTATCAGAGTGACCGGTTCGATCGTTACTACCACTATGGGAAGGAACTGATCGAGCGCGGGGGGGCGTATGTCTGCACCTGTGAAAATGAGCATTTCAGGGAGTTGAAGCAGCAGAAGATCCCGTGCCCCTGCCGACCCCTCTCCACCGAAGAGAACCTTGCCCTCTGGGAGAAGATGCTTGAAGGGGAGTTCTCTGAGGGCGAGGCTTCTGTCCGGGTCAGGACCGACCTAGACCACCCGGACCCGGCAATGCGGGATTTTCCGGCATTTCGTATCCTGCGCGAGCCCCATCACCCGAGGATCGATGCTCTTGTCTACCCCCTTATGAACTTCTCGGTGACGGTGGATGACCATCTGCTCGGGGTGACGCATGTGATCCGGGGAAAAGACCATATCGCAAACACCCGGAGGCAGCGGTACATTTTCGATTATTTCGGCTGGGACATCCCGGTATACCGGCACTACGGGAGAATGGGTATCGAGGGGGTTGTCCTCTCCACTTCCCGGATGAGGCAGGGGATCGTCTCCGGGGAGTACGAGGGCTGGGACGATATCCGGCTTGGCACGCTCAGGGCTCTTGCCCGGCGGGGTATTGATCCTCTCGCGGTCCGGCAGGCGGTCATCGAGATTGGTATCGGGGAGACCGATATCTCCTTTTCATGGGACAATCTCTACGCACAGAACCGCATGATCGTCGACCCGGTTGCCAACCGGTATTTCTTTGTACCTCACCCTGTAGGCATGCAGATCAGGGCAGTCCTCCCGGTCATGTTGCCCATGCACTGCTCCACCCAAATGAGCCGGCAAGGGGAACCAGGGTCCTCCCGTTTACCGGGACGGTCCTGCTTCCCCGGGAGGAACTTGAAAAAGATCCGCCGATGATCCGATTAAAAGACCTCTTCAATGTCAGGGTATCCCGCACGAAGGAAGGGTATGTGCTCACGTATGCAGGTGACCAGCTCTCCGATGCACGGGACGTAAAAGCCCCCATCATCCAGTGGCTGCCGGCAGATTGCGCATTGCCCTGCGTACTCCGGAAACAGGAAGGGGACGTGGAGGGGGTCTGCGAACCTGGCGTGATGAGAGAGGCAGGGTCCGTTGTCCAGTTTGAACGGGTGGGATTTGCCCGTATCGATGATACAACCGGGGACCGGGTTATCGCGTATTTCACCCACCGGTAAGGGAGGTGTCCCGGGACAGTTTCGGTGCTGATCCCAGGCCACTCGCAGCAGGAGACCGGCATCCTTCTTCTTCCAGAGAAAGGGACTAATATCTTTTCGTGTAACTAATGGAGTACAGGTGAAGCTGACCGTATGGTGAGGAAATTCAGGAGATACTGGCAGATTGCGGATATCCTCATCAAGTACCAGTTCGGTTCGATCGTTCAGAAACTTTTTCCCGGGACCTACCGGTTCCGACGGTGCAAGGAGTGCGATATCGAATCGGTCACCTCGGTCTACCAGCGGATGCGGATGGCTATCGAGGAACTCGGGCCTACGTTTGTGAAATTAGGCCAGATCCTGTCCACGAGAGGAGATCTCCTCCCTCCCGAGCTGATCGAGGAACTGAAGGTCCTGCAGGATCATAGTGCTCCCCTGCCATTCAGCGATATCAGGGCCGTGATTGAAAGGGAATGTCCGGACTACCGGAACTGCTTTGCCGAGATCGATGAGATTCCCCTCGCATCCGCATCTATTGCACAGGTTCACCGGGCGAAGCTAAAGGACGGGACACGAAGTCGCCCTGAAAGTGCAGCGGCCCGGCATAAAGGACGTCATCGAGACCGATATCCTCATTCTTGAGTCCTTTGCTGCCCGGGTCGAATATTATTACCCGGAATACGCGGTATACAACCCAAAAGGTATCGTCAGTGATTTCGCCTCGCAAATCCGCCAGGAACTTGACTTTATCCATGATGGCAGGAATGCTGACCGCCTCCGGTTCAATATGCAGGACCAGAAAAAGATCAGAGTCCCGAAGATCTTCTGGGAACAAAGCACACGGTATCTCCTTGTCATGGAGTATATCGAGGGAGTGCGGATTGACCATGTCGATGAGATCCGGGCGATGGGGATCGATCCAAAGGATATCGCCGACCGGGGTTTCTATGCCTATTTGCAGCAGATATTCGAGGACGGGTTCTTTCACGGCGATCCCCACCCTGGTAACCTCCTCGTCTCAAAGGACGGGACAATAAACTTCCTTGACTTTGGGATTGTCGGGATTATCTATCCTGAACGGCGTTTCTATTTTACCCACCTCTTTGTTGCGATGATGCGGCTGGATCCCGAACTGATGATCAAGGCCCTTGAGCACCTCGGGGTCTCTATCGAAGAGAGCAGACGCGAGCAGCTCCGGGATGATCTCTACCGGGCCATGTTGAATGCAGAAGGAGCCTCGATCGGGCAATACAGTTTTGCGCAGATGAGCCAGGAACTTGCCGATACCCTCAGGAAACACCATATCAGGATGCCCCAGAACCTGATGCTTATGCTCAAGGTGATCATCATGGTACTCGACATTGGCGTCACGCTCGACCCGAAGTTCAATTTCTGGGAGAAGGCCGAGCCATATATCGGGAAGATATCAAAGCGGGAGAATTTTATCGACCATTATCTGCACCGCGCAGGCCATTCCTTCCTTGAAACGGTTGACGGCGTGTTCGAGATGCCCAGGATCATCAACAAAACCCTCCGGCAGTTCTCAACCGGGACCGTCAAGATCGACCTCATTGACTCTGATATCCTCAGGCTCCAGGAGTCACTTGACCGGACGGCCGACACGGTCCTGATCGGGATGATCATCGCCGGAGTGATCATCGGCTCCTCACTGGTCCTCACCGTAGCCGATGTCAGGATACCTCCTTTCGTTTTTTATCTTGCTGCCCTTGCGTATGTCATTGCGATTCTTATCGGTCTCTATGCATTATACCATCTGATGTTTGGTTTAAAGAAGAGAAAAGGTAACTTTTAGGCCTTCACTACTTTTCTCCTGCATCATTCGATAGGGACTTTTCCGCGGGAGGGAATTGGCGCTGGTTCTCATGTACTCCTCCGGCAATCAGGGCAGGGGCTCCATCGCTTCCCTATATCCGTGTCGGAAGGTGAAGATAATAGTCTGGTAATGATGGTCTCATGCGTTTTTTAATTGATAAGAAGAATCACTCAGGGGGAGCATCTTCCCGGAAATACAGCCGGCAGTGGCAGCTCCCGTCCTTCTCCACTTCGTCCTTATGATAGATGCAGGGGCAGATGTTTGCAGCATCCTTCTCTTTATCCCCTGACCTGAGCCTGCAGGGGCAGTACTGCTCGCCAAACTTTTTCTTGTTCCGGGCAAGTCCCCTGATCACCACCCCGAGTTTTTTCTCATCGGGGTTCAGGATCCAGTGGTGTTTCTTTGCATAGTCCCGTGCCCATGTGAGAATCGTCTGCTCTTCTGCATCTTCGTCTTCTGTCATCAGCAGGTCACTCCCTTCCCCTGCTCGATATGGGCGATCATGGACATAAAGACCTTCTTTCCATCCTCAGAGGAGAGGATCTCTTCGGATGCCCGCTCCGGGTGCGGCATCATGGCAAGGACATTACGGGTCTCGTTGAGGACACCGGTGATATGCTCAATCGCCCCGTTCGGGTTGCTCTCCGGTGTGAGGGTTCCGGAGGCATCGCAGAAGCGGAATGCTATCCGTCCTGTGCCATTGAGCTGACACAGCAGGTCTTCCGGAGCCACATACCTCCCTTCCTTGTGGGCGATGGGGATCCTGATTACATCGCCTTTCCGGTACAGGGACGTAAACGGCGAATCTGTTGTCTCGACGCGCAGGTGCACGCTCCTGCAGATGAACTTCGGGTAGGCATTGATGGTGAATACACCCGGCACAAGACCGCTCTCGGCAAGGATCTGGGCTCCGTTGCAGATGCCGAGGACCAGGTGACCCCGTTTTGCATGGGCAATCACATCGTTCATGACCGGGGTCCGGGCGGCGATCGCCCCGGCCCTCAGATAATCGCCGTAAGAAAATCCCCCCGGCAGGATCACTGCATCATACGGGCGGGAGAGACCGTCTTTGTACCAGACAAGGTCGCAATCCACCCCGCAGATATCTGAGATGACATGCAGAGCGTCACGGTCACAGTTGCTCCCGCCGAACTGGATGACGGCAAACCTCATCGGTGGACCTCGATCTCATAGTGATGGATGACAGGGTTTGCGAGCAGCCGCTCGCACATCCCTCGTGCCTTCTCTTCTGCCTCATGGGCATCAGCGGCATCAAACCGGACCAGGAAGAGTTTTTTGGTCCGGAGGTCATCCGTTGCAAACCCAAGGTTCCCGAGTGCATGCCGGATGGCCATCGCCTCGGGGTCGAGCATACCCTCTTTCAGGCCGATCGTGATCTTTGCAAGAAATATCATGGATTATTCTCCTTTTCCAGGACTTTTTCAGTCACCTGCCGGTAAACGGCGAGTACATCGCCTTTTTCAAACCGGTACACATCCTTGTCAAGCGATCCTTTTGTTTTCGCATCCCAGAGACGCATCGAGTCCATGCTGATCTCGTCTCCGACAAGAATCTCCCCCTCATATCTCCCGAATTCAAGTTTGAAGTCGACAAGGATGATCCCCCTGGCCTCAAAAAAACGTGAAAGGACGATGTTGACCCTGAGGGCCAGCTCCTTCATCCGGATGAGCTCGTCCTTTGAGAGGATCTTCATCGCGAGGATGAGGTCATCGTTGAGCATCGGATCGTGGCGGGAATCGTCCTTGTAGTCGATCACGATGACCGGGGGGTCGAGCGGGGTCCCTTCCCTGATGGGGTACGATTCTGACTATTGATCCTGCTGCAATATTCCGGACGATCACCTCGAGTGGGATCATCGAAAGTTCCCGGACAAGCATGCTCGAATGGTTCAGGAGCCGGATAAAATGGGTCCGGATACGATCTTCTTCCAGGAGGGAGAAGAGCCGTGCCGATACCTGTGCGTTGAGGCTCCCCTTCTCTGTGAGCACATCTTTCTTTCCACCGTCAAATGCGGTGATATCGTCCCTGAACTGCACCAGCAGCTCCCCCTCTGTATCGGTGCGGTAGAGGGACTTTGCCTTTCCGGAGTAGACCAGGTCACCCTGTTTCACGTTCCCACACGCTCGCATCCTATATGTTGTTCCAGTCTCTTAATAAGGGGTTCCAAACGGGGATGGTACCATGCTCTCTCTATAAATTGCGGATAGATGCAGAGACGTTCCTTCAGGTGCGAATCCCCGGCAATCTCCTTCAGGCCTTCCAGTTCCGGCCATGGGTGCTCGGGGTTGACGTAGTCGATAGTGACCGGAGAGATGCCCCCAAGGTCGTCCACCCCGCAGGGGATGAGGCTCTTTGCATCGGCAAGATTGGGGGGGATCTGGACCGCGATATCGTCAGGGAGGATATCTTTTGCCATTCTGATGATCAGGCACATCTCTTCGGGATCGATGCCCGATGATTTTTCCATCGGGGTTCCTTCCTTTGCACAGAAGTTCTGGAGTATCACCTCCTGGATGTGCCGGTATTTCCGGTGAAGGTCCCTGATTACCACGAGCGAATCCTCCCGGTCCTCCATCGTCTCCCCGATACCAAGCAGGAGGCCGGTCGTAAAGGGGATCTTCAGGACTCCCGCCTCTTCGATCATCTGGATCCGGACGGAAGGGTCCTTTCCGGGGGAACTGGCATGGGCAGGCAGTTCGGCCGTTGTCTCGAGCATCAGACCCATGCTTGCGTTCACCCCGGAAAGCCGCTCCATCTCATCAGAGGTCAGGATGCCTGCATTGGTGTGGGGAAGGAGTCCGCATTCGATGCTCCGCACGCACAGGTCATAGCAGTAATCGAGGATGTCGGTATACCCGTACCGGGCGATCAGTTCCGGAAATCCCGGTTCCAGACCCGGGCGCTCCCCGAACGTGAAGAGCGCTTCGGTGCAACCGAGTGCTGACCCTGCTGCAAGAATTGATCCCGCTTTCGCCGGGCTCATGATACAGCCATCGTGTACCGGGGTCCGGAAGATGCAGTACCCGCACCGGTTATGACAGGCTGTCGTGAGCGGAAGAAAGACGTTTCGTGTGTACGTGAGGATGTGGTGGCCCATGTGATGTGGTAATGGATCTGGGCGTCTTTGGATAAAAATTCCCCTGCATATCGCTGCCTCGTTCAATGGTGAAATCCTGGGGCTGGAACGATCCATTCCTGATACGCCTGGCTGGTCTGGTGTTCGTTTTGGTATACTACGTCAGGCAGGCCCGTGTTCATTTTGTGGTTCCGGACGGGAGATTTATTTATCCGGCCCGTTTAACCGGTGTACTGGAATGTCTGTCCCAGCCCTCATCCCGTTCAAACCCAGAAACCCGAAGACCCGGCTCTCCTGTGTCCTCGAACTACCCGAGCGGGAAAAATTTGCCCAGATGATGCTCTGCGACGTTGTCGTGGCGGCACGGGAAGCGGGGTGCGAGCCATTCATCCTCGGGACCGAACCATTCTCTTTTAACGGTCTGAAAGTGGTCGATGACCCGAGAGGGTTGAACGAGTCGATCAATGCGTACCTTGAGAGGACTCCCGGACCCCTCCTTATCCTCATGGCTGATATCGCTCTTGCCTCTGCCTCTGCCATCCGGAGGATGATCACCACTTCAGCGGATATGGCCATCGTGCCGGGGACAGGCGGGGGCACGAATGCCATATTTCTCTCCCATGCCGACCGTTTCCGCGTGAGTTATTACGGGATGAGCTTCGAAAAACACCTCCGGATTGCTGAGGAATGCGGGCTCTCCTGCGAGGTTATCGATTCCTTCCTCATCCATACCGATGTTGACGAGAAGGAGGACCTGGTGGAGCTGCTCATCCATGGAAAGGGGATGAGCAGTGGATATTTGCGGGAGCTCGGGTTTACCCTCTCTGCTGAGAAGGGAAGGGTCGGTGTGGTGAGGGAGAAGCCTGCATCAGAGTGAAGGTTCTGTTCTCACGACTTTCCCCAGTGCTTGGACTCTTGCAGCATGACGACTGAGGTTTTGTAACCCTGTTTCCTGGGTAAATTCTTCCGGTATTTATTTTGGTATACCTCGGTTCCTTTAGGGATCCTATTGTTTTTCAGGAACGGGTATATCCTGTAGCGGGAATGAATTATTCAGTATGGAAGAACAGTCCCGCCCCATCATCCAGCCTGGTGAACATGCACCAAATTTCTCTCTCAAGGACCAGTACAGCCGAACCTTCGATCTTCTCGAACAGACTGGGAAAGCGGGTCCTCCTCTCGTTTCACCCGCTCGCATGGACGGATTTCTGTGCTGCCCAGATGACTTCACTTGAGGAGAATCGGCAGAAATTCACGATGCTCAATACTGTCGCGGTAGGGATCAGCGTGGACTAGGGTCCCCTGCAAGAAGGCCTGGGCCGATCATCTGAAGATTAAAGATACCCTGATCCTTGCGGATTTCTGGCCGCACGGGAAGGTGGCGAAGTCATACGGAATATTCAGGGATACCAACGGGTTCTCCGAGCGGGCAAACATCATCCTTGACGAGCGACAGAATGTGGTGTTTGTGAAGGTGTACCCGGTTCACAGCGTCCCGGATAGTGCCGAAGTGATCAGGTTCATCGAAGGGATGGGCTGAAAGGCGCTTTTTCCCTCTCTTCCTTTGCGGGAATATCGTTCCTGTCCCCTTTTCGTGCCAGCAGGCCCATGAAGAGGCAGTCCTCCGCAGCGATCGACTCCACACCTTCGCAATCACCGATCGGGATCCCGATTCCCCGGATGAGCGCAGCAGGGGTGGATTCGTCTGCCTCGCCCATCACTATCTCGGCAGCCGATGCGATATTGTCGGCAAGAGCCTGTTTGGTGACTTCGAGAGGCCGGCCGAAGAGATCCTGGTGTCCCCTGACGTCGATAACGGAAGGGATGCCCGAACACCCGATCGCGACCCCGCTGCAGCCTGACCGCATGGCATGGGTCCGGGAATCCGCGATGATCACGCCAACCCGGGCTCCTGTCCGTGACCTGATCTCCTCCCGGATCGTGCGGGCACTCCGGTCGGGGTCTTTTGGGAGCAGCACCACGCAGCCGGGCGGTGCATTGGATGCATCGACCCCGGCATTGGGGAGCAGGGTCCCCCCCTTCATGCAGAGCAGGTGGCCCGGGATCCCACCGACAATCTCGTCACTCTCCGCTCTCACCACTTCAGCCAGCCGGGGGTCGATGCCATACCGGTCGCCCAGCGTGACGGACACATCCCCGGGGATCACGGTATCGAGACGGACCATCCTCCCCTCGCTGGTTGCAACGGCACTTTCAGCTACCACGATGATATCTCCGTCAGCAAAGCCTCCAGCTTCCGTCTGAAGGATACCCTTGAGAAGTGCGTCGGTGAGATCATCACCTTCGTGGATAATTTCCGTGCGAATCCCCACGGTGAGGAAGCTGGTCACGGCCGGTTCACCATCCGTGCTGCCATGCGGATGACGTCGGCTGTTTCCCTGACATCATGGGTCCTGATGATATCGGCTCCTTTCTGGATCAGGAGGGCGGTGATGCCCAGGGATGCAGCCAGGCGCAACTCGGGAGGACGGCCATCCGGCTCTCCAAGAAAGGTCTTTCTTGAGACCGCTGCAAGGAGCGGCCGGCCGAACCGGGAGCACTGTTCAAAGTTGCGGCAGATCTCCCAGTCGAGCGCGGTGCTCCGGGCGGGATTCCAGAGCCCGACGCCGGGATCAAGGACGTACGAGGATACCCCTGCCTCTTCACAGCGGGCGACAACGAGGGCAAGGTAGGAGAGGGTCTCCTCTACGCTCGTGGCATCCCCCTGGGTTCTCTGCGATGCCATCAGGAACGAAGGCAGGCCCGCATCAGCCACGATACGGGCATAGGCAGGGCTTGCGAGTCCCGAGATGTCATTTGCAGCGTGGATGTCATGGGAGAGAGCACGCTCAAGCACTGAGGGATACATCGTGTCGACAGAGACCGGGATGCCCGAGCCGTCCATCTCTGTGAGGGCGGCGGAGAGCCGGCCGGCCTCTGTAGCCTCGTTTACCTTCGGGGCCGATGGTGCCGTGCTCCGGGCCCCGATATCGATGATCTCTGCACCCTCGCGGACCATCTCTTCCGCCCGGTCACGGATGGATCCCGGCCCGACATAGGAACCATGGAAGAATGACTCGGGGCTGCAGTTGATCACCCCCATCAGCCGGACCGGAAATCCCGGCCCGATCGTGATATCCTTTACCACACACCGGTGCATAGGGACCGCTTTGCCGCGAGGAATGTGTTCTCCATGAGGGTTGCGATGGTCATCGGTCCCACCCCGCCGGGAACGGGAGTGATGGCGGAAGCATGGTCCACTACCCGGTCGAAGTCAACGTCACCGCAGAGGATCCCGTCAACACGGTTGGTACCGACATCGATGACCACAGCCCCCTCCTTTACCATGGAAGGGCCGATATACCGGGGCTTTCCGATTGCGACCACCAGCAGGTCCGCAAGCCCGGTAAGGGAAGGCAGGTCCCGGGTTTTCGAGTGGGTGATGGTCACCGTGGCATTCGCAGAGAGGAGCAGCATCGACATCGGGCGCCCGACCTCGATGGATCTGCCAACGACGACGGCATGCATTCCTTCCGGATCGATACGGTATTCATGCAGAAGGGTCATGATCCCCTGCGGGGTGCAGGGTGAGAATACCGGGTTTCCCGCAAAAAGCCGCCCGAGGTTTGCAGGGTGGAACCCGTCGACATCTTTCTCCGGAAGGACCGATTCGATCACCTGCATCGTGTTGATGTGCGCAGGGAGCGGGAGCTGGACAAGGATTCCGGATACTTCCGGGTCCCTGTTGAGTACCTGTATCTCCCGGATCACGTCGTTTGTTCCCGAACTCTCCGGCAGGGTGATGCCGACCGACCCGATATGCACCTCTTCGCACGCCCGGTGTTTCATCCGCACATAGAGTTCGGACGCCGGGTCGGAGCCGACAATAACCGTGGCAAGCCGGGGGTAGAGCCCGGACTCATCGATCTCCTCTTTCAGGAGTTCGAGCCGTTTCTGCCGGACCTTCGTTCCATCAAGGATCATATCACTCAGGATAAAGAGGGAACCTTTTTGCCATCTCGTGCACTTCGGCCCCTACTTTCTTTATTGTCGCCTCGTTGTGGATGTCTTTGAGCACGGTGGCAATAAAGTGCCCGATCCGTCGCATCTCCTCCTCTTTCATGCCGCGTGTGGTCACCGCCGGTGTCCCGATCCGGAGGCCGCTCGTGACAAACGGGCTCCTGCTCTCGTTTGGTATGGTATTTTTATTCACGGTAATGTGCGCTTTTCCGAGTGCCACTTCCGCGTCAAGCCCGGTGAGGCCGAGGTTCATGAGGTCGAGGAGAATAAGGTGGTTGTCTGTCCCGCCAGAGACGAGGCGGAGCCCTTCGTCGGCGAGCACACCCGCCATGGCCTGGGAGTTCTTCACGATCTGGCGGTTGTATTCACGGAACGAGGGCCGGAGAGCCTCCCTGAAGCAGACGGCCTTTGCCGCGATGGTGTGCATGAGCGGACCTCCCTGTATGCCAGGGAAGATGGCCTTGTCGATCTTCTGGGCATTCTCAGCGTCACACATGATCGCACCGCCCCGGGGTCCCCGCAGGGTCTTGTGGGTGGTGGTAGTGGTGAAGTCCACGACCCCCACCGAGGACTCGTGCATCCCGGTTGCACACAGACCTGCGATGTGGGCAATGTCTGCCATGCAGACTGCATCCACCTGTTCGGCAATCTCCTGGAAGGCAGAGAAATCGATGGTCCTCGGGTAGGCGCTTGCCCCGCAGACGATCACTTTCGGTTTGGCCTTCCGGGCAATCTCTTCGACTGCCCCGTAATCGATGGTCTCGGTCTTGAGGTCCACTCCGTACTGGGTCACCTTGTACAGCCGGCCACTGAAGCTGACCGGTGACCCGTGAGAGAGATGTCCGCCCTGGGCGAGGCTCATGCTCATCAGGGGATCGCCGTATTCCATGACCGAGAAGTAGACGGCCATGTTGGCCTGGGTACCGGAATGGGGCTGGACGTTCGCATGCTCTGCGCCGAACAGCTCTTTCAGGCGGTCCCGGGCAAGGTTCTCGACCATGTCATGGAATTCACAGCCGCCGTAATACCGTTTTCCGGGATATCCTTCGGCATACTTGTTGGTCATGACCGAGCCCATGGCTTCCAGGACCGCTCTACTGACAAGATTCTCCGAGGCTATCAGCTCAAGCCCGTTCTGCTGTCTGAGCCGCTCTTTTTCTATGAGTGCGGCAATTTCGTAATCGGTAGTGGCCAGGTACGACATGGTTACAATGGTCGGCTCTGATCAGGTAATACTTTTTTCTCTCCCGGTGAAAAAAAGGCAAGGGCAGGGCACAGATGGGGCATGCCCGGCCGGAACCGCAGCGTGACGCGGGATCCATTCAGGCCGGATTACCTGACGATTCATAAAAAATGAAGGATTGCGGGTAGTACAGGCCGAAAAACCCCATCACATGGAGCATAATTATTATAGGGGATCAATCAATGTTATCAATAAGGGTTCTTATGATGCCAGAGGATGTCCGTAAATCCCTGCTGAAGACCATCCCTGATCAGAAGGAGAAGGATATGGAGATACCAAAGAAGGAGAGCCTGCCCACCACCCCTGAGGAGAGAATAACGGCCCTTGAGAAGAAGGTCCGGGAGATGGAAGCCATGGTCAAGGGGCTGACCGATGAACTCCTCGACCTCAAGGGGATTGCCATGCGGCTGAACAAGGTGAACGAAGAACGCCGTGCGGAACTGAAGATGACCCGTCCGGCAACGCCGGGAGCGCCGGGCACTGTCGTTGTCCAGAAACGGCCGGCTGCCCCCCAGGCTGCAGAGCCTGAACCTGAAAAGATGGACATGATCATGCAGCAGGACGGCACGCTGAAGCCTGAGCGCCGGAGATCGAGCGACTATATCGTGGCATCGGCATCCTATTCCAAGAAGGCAAAGCAGCCAGAGGGTTCGGGAAAGAAGAGCAATCTCATCGTTGCCGAAGATGAAGAGAAAGACGCAGAGAAAAAGTGATGGGAGAAAAGATAGTTGCATATCACCGAGCTCGAGATCGATAACTTCAAATCTTTTGTGAAAAAGACCAAAATTCCCTTTTTTGAGGGTTGTACGGTCATTTCCGGTCCCAATGGATCGGGCAAGAGCAATATCATCGACAGCATCCTCTTTGTCCTCGCCCTCTCATCATCGCGTACCCTGCGTGCCGAGAAACTGACCGATCTGATCAACCTCAACTCTGCAAAACCGACGGCCGAAGTATCACTCTCGTTTTCCGACGGGACGAAAATCCGCAGGAGGATCAAGAGGACCGCGAGCGGGTATTACAGCTACAATTACCTGAACGAGAAG
The DNA here is from genome assembly GCA_963828315.1 of uncultured Methanoregulaceae archaeon. Lineage (GTDB taxonomy): Archaea > Halobacteriota > Methanomicrobia > Methanomicrobiales > Methanospirillaceae > UBA9949. Next base: position 167,650 of record CAWHEC010000001.1, read on the forward strand.
CTCTGCAAGCAGTCCGAGGTGACTGAGTTTCTCGCAAAGTTTGGGATCACGCCGCACGGATACAACGTGGTGATGCAGGGGGATATCACGCGGATCATCGAGATGAGTGATTTCGAGCGCCGGAAGATTATCGACGAGATTGCCGGGGTCTCTGAATTCGATGCAAAGAAGGAGCAGGCTATCCGGGAGCTCGAGGTGGTCCGGGAACGGATCGAGCGGGAGGAACTCCTCCTTGCCGAGCTCTCGGAACGGCTCACCGAGCTCTTCAGGGAGAGGGAGCAGGCTCTGATCTACCGGAAATGGGAGGATCAGCTCCGCACGTTTGAGAACTGCAGGGCTGCTGCATTCCTGCATTCGAAAGAGAAGGAACTCTCCACCCTCCTCCAGGCCGCAGGCGACCAGGAGATCCTGCTGGAACGGGCCGGGGCCGACCGGAGCCTCGAGGAGAACGAGAAGTCATACCTGCAGGCCGACCTGGAGGATCTCTCCCGGCAGATCAACCAGAAGAGCGGATCGGAGTACCTGAAGCTGATAGCAGATCTCGAAGAGGCGAAGGGTTCGATCCGGCTTGCCGAACAGACCATTGTGCGCCTTAAAAAAGAGAAGGAAGGAAACCTGGAGGGGATGAACCGGGTCTTCCTGGATATGAAAAGGGCCGAGGGCAGGATTGCAGAATGCAGCCAGTCGATACGGGAGATGACCATCGACCGGACCAACCTTGCCATGGAGGGGGCCACGGCAAAGGGGCAGATCGCGAAATTCGAGGCGGAGATACAGCACCAGAGCAAGGATGTCGAAGGGGCAAAGGACGAACTCTTCGCCCTGATGCAGTCCATCGAGGAGAAGAAGGCGGATCGCTCGACAATCCTTCACCAGAAGGATCTCATCCTTGAAAAGAGCAGGATGCGGACTTCGGAGCGGGAGAGGCTTGACGAGAGGATTCGTGCCATCGATTCTGAGACCGGGACCCGCAGTGAGCAGAATCTCCGGGATAAAGAGCAGATACACACGCTCTCACTCGAAAAAAGTGATATCGAGCGGTCGATCTCCTCGGCCGAGGCATCGGTGTTTGCCAAGCGGTCAGCGCTCGAACGGATCAGGGACGAGTTCCGGAGTATCGAGCAGGAGGCGGTGCGCCTCGAAGCCCAGCAACAGGCACGGGGAGAACCCGGGAGCCGTGCCCTTGACGCAGTGCTCGCGATGGACGGTGTGTACGGGACGATTGCCCAGCTTGCCAGGGCACCCCCCGAGTATGCCACAGCCCTGAATGTGGCAGCCGGTGGAAAGCTCCACTACGTGGTGGTGGAGGACGATTCTGTGGCATCTTTTGCGATCCGGTATCTCAAGGACCAGAAACTCGGCAGGCTCACGTTCCTCCCCCTCTCGAAGCTGAAGCCTGCCCCCGTCCCGGAGGCCGGCGGGAAGGGTATTATCGGAGCCGCGGTCAGGATGCTCGAATTCAAGCCGCAGTTCGAACCCGCGTTCCGGGTGGTGTTTGGAGGGACGATCGTGGTGGAGTCGCTTGAGGTCGGGAGGAGGATGCTTGGGAAGTACCGGATGGTCACTCCTGAAGGGGAACTCCTGGAAAAGAGCGGTGCCATGACCGGGGGGTCGTTCAAAAAGGCCATCCGGGGGTTTGGTGCGGCGGTGGAGGACGAGATAGGCCGCCTGCGCCTTCATGCAGAGGGACTGAAGGCAGAGATGGGGGATCTCGAGGGCGCGATTGAGCGGAGTTCCGGCGAGATCGAGTCACTCCGGGCGAAAAGGTCGGAGATCGAGCAGCAGGTGCAGCGGCTGACCATCACGTCCGAGGAACTGGGCAGGCAGTCCGATACGTATCTCCAGGAGAGAGAACGGATCGCGTCCGCGCTCCAGGAGATAGCCGATGAGGTGAAGGGGGGGACCGCGGACCTTGCCGCACTCGAGGCCTCGCTCGATACCACCACGGGGGAGATCGCCCAGCTCTCGAAGCGGATGGAGCAGCTCAAAAAAAGGCTGGATGATACGGACATCCCTGCACTCACCGACCAGTTCGAGAAGAAGAAACGCGAGTTTGACGATATCGAGCGGCGGCTCCGGAACAAGGAGGCGGATATCAACGATCTCTCCCGGGAACGGCAGCATTTTTCTGCCCGTGTGGAGGAGATGAAGGCCGAGGCCGGCCGGATCACCCAGGCAAACCAGCAGATCGATGCGGATACCGCGGCAGCAAAGGAGCAGATCGAATCGGGAAAGGAGGTGATCCGGGGGATCGAGGAGCGCCAGAAGGAGTTCTCGGGAGAGCTCGAGACGCTCCGTGCCCGCCACAGCCAGGTGTCGGATGCCATCCGGGAGTCGGAGAAGAAGATCCTCGAGTTTGACTATGCCCGGGAACGGATCCGCGTCCAGCTGGAGGCGCTCGTCTCGCGCCAGGCTGTTCTTTCCGGGGAGATCGATCAGCTCCGCTCCGAGGTGGGGGATGCCACCACCGACCTTACCCTGCAGGAGATAGAGGACGGGATTGCCGAGGCATCCGCGGCGATGAGGAAGATCGGTGCCGTGAACATGCTCGCGATCGAGGAGTACGACCGGGTCGAGCAGAGAGCAACGGAGCGGAGAGAGAAGAAGGAGATACTCTCCCGCGAGAGGTCCACGCTGCTCGAACGGATCGAGCGGTTCGAGATGATGAAGTACGAGGCGTTCATGGATGCGTTCCGGGCCATCGATGCCAATTTCCGTGATATCTTTGCCCGGCTCACGAGCGGGAACGGCCGGCTGATCCTTGAGAACGAGGAGGATCCGTTCTCGGGAGGGCTCTCGTTTGCGGTGCAGCCGCGGGACAAGCCAGTCCACCTCCTGTCAGCCCTTTCCGGTGGTGAAAAGTCGCTGACGACGCTTGCCTTCATCTTCTCGATCCAGCAGCACATCCCGGCGCCGTTCTATGCGTTCGACGAGGTGGATATGTCGCTCGATGGGGCAAATGTCGAGCGTATCAGTGCGATGATCAAGGAGCTCTCGGCAACCTCCCAGTTCATCACGGTCTCGCTCCGGAAACCCATGATCGAGGGGGCAGACAGGATCCTCGGGGTGTCGCTGCTCCCTGACAAGAGTTCGTTCGTCACCGGGGTCAGGGCGGATGTCTGAAGAGCCGGTCGAGATCCTGGTCCAGATGGCGGAACGGGGCGAGATCGATCCCTGGAATATCGATATTGTCGAGGTGACCGACCGGTTCCTGTCGGAACTTGAGAGGAGGAAGGAGCTCGATCTCCGCATCTCGGGACGGACGCTCTTCTATGCAGCCCTTCTGCTCCGCATGAAATCGGAGTACCTTGACCTGTCGGATGAGGGGGAAGGGGAAGAGTTTTCAGAGGAGGATGAGGGTTTTGATCCCGGGGAGGGTTTCCCGGACGGTGCCGGGGGGCCGATCGAGCAGCTCGAGAGGGAGATACAGAGGAGACTGGACCGGAAGAACCTCCGGAAACGTCCGGTCACCCTGTTTGAGCTGATCCTCGAGCTCAAGAACGCAGAGAAGGAGCAGCGGCGGCGGCAGCGGTTCCGGCCGTCCCCGATGGTGCTCATGGATGTCGAAGAGGTTGTCGGGATCGCGCATGAGGAGGGATACCAGGAGGCAGCGATGGCGGTGCTCTGCCAGTGCGAGGAGATATTCACCACTGAAGGGGTGATGACCCTGCACGAACTGGCCGCGCTCCTCGGCAAAAGGATCGTTGAGGTGTATATCCCCCTGCTGTTCCTGATGTCGGAAGGAAAACTCATGCTCTGGCAGGAAGAGTTTTTCGGCGAGATCCTGGTGAGCGCCTGCCGCGCAGAGTGACGTGGTGCCCCTGGCGAGCGATTCTACCTCGGAAAAAAGTTGTTCTGGGTAAGAATCCCTGCGCGGATACCGAGTCCCGGAGGGTTTTTCCCCTGCTATCCAAGGTACGATCCGCCGATAGTTCCGTCCAATATGCCCGAAGGAGCCGAACTGTTTTATACCAGTCATGATTACATGATATGGTTCCAATACACTGGAATTACGGCGACCCTGCCGGCATTCCGGGGTGCAGGATGCGAATTGTGATCCCTCGTGAGGAGGGGGGAACATAGGTTCATATAGCATCAAAAACCATATGTAAATCCTCAAGTTCGATGATGAACCGGACGCTGCTGCGAGATTATGTCTGGTTCTGATACGCGGTAAGGGTTGATGAAGGCCGGCTCACAGTGGCCTTATGACTGTCCCCCAAAGCGAACCGGATTCTCATGAAAGGAATCCCTATGACCAGAGTGCTTTGCACGGCAAAGTCGCAATGGTTATATACCGAAAAGGCGTATGGTAATACCCTCTGTGATGGAGAGCCAAATACGCCGGCGCCGCCGGCCTTGGTTCTGACGTTGGTACTGGCAATGCGGAAATTTGTTTGGTAACCGCTAATTCCTCGAAATTTTCAGTATAAGTGTGCTTTATCTTTGAATTCTGGTTGATCCTGCCAGAGGCCACTGCTATCGGGGTTCGATTAAGCCATGCGAGTCGAGAGGTGTAAGACCTCGGCATACTGCTCAGTAACACGTGGACAACCTACCCTGAGGAGGGGGATAACCCCGGAAAACTGGGGATAATACCCCATAGATTAGGGAGGCTGGAATGCCCCCTAGTTCAAAGGTCCGCCGCCTCAGGATGGGTCTGCGGCCGATTAGGTTGTTGTTGGGGTAAAGGCCCAACAAGCCTTTGATCGGTACGGGTTGTGGGAGCAAGAGCCCGGAGATGGATTCTGAGACACGAATCCAGGCCCTACGGGGCGCAGCAGGCGCGAAAACTTTACAATGCGAGAAATCGTGATAAGGGAACCCCGAGTGCCCGTAAATTCGGGCTGTCCGCCAGTGCAAAAAACTGGTGAAGAAAGAGCCGGGCAAGACCGGTGCCAGCCGCCGCGGTAATACCGGCGGCTCGAGTGGTGGCCACTATTACTGGGCTTAAAGCGTCCGTAGCTTGGTTGTTAAGTCTTCTGGGAAATCCATCGGCTTAACCGATGGGAGTTCAGGAGATACTGGCAACCTAGGGACCGGGAGAGGTGAGAGGTACTCCAGGGGTAGGAGTGAAATCCTGTAATCCTTGGGGGACCACCTGTGGCGAAGGCGTCTCACTAGAACGGCTCCGACAGTGAGGGACGAAAGCTGGGGGAGCAAACCGGATTAGATACCCGGGTAGTCCCAGCTGTAAACGATGCGCGTTAGGTGTATCGGTGACCACGAGTCACCGAGGTGCCGAAGGGAAACCGTGAAACGTGCCGCCTGGGAAGTACGGTCGCAAGGCTGAAACTTAAAGGAATTGGCGGGGGAGCACCACAACAGGTGGAGCCTGCGGTTTAATCGGACTCAACGCCGGAAAGCTCACCGGATAAGACAGCTGAATGATAGCCGGGTTGAAGACTCTGCTTGACTAGCTGAGAGGAGGTGCATGGCCGTCGTCAGTTCGTACTGTGAAGCATCCTGTTAAGTCAGGCAACGAGCGAGACCCACGCCAACAGTTGCCAGCATGTCCTCCGGGATGGTGGGGACACTGTTGGGACCGCCTCTGCTAAAGAGGAGGAAGGAATGGGCAACGGTAGGTCAGCATGCCCCGAATTATCCGGGCTACACGCGGGCTACAATGGTCAGGACAATGGGTATCAACACCGAAAGGTGAAGGCAATCTCCTAAACCTGTCCTTAGTTCGGATTGTGGGCTGCAACTCGCCCACATGAAGCTGGAATCTGTAGTAATCGCGTCTCAACATGGCGCGGTGAATATGTCCCTGCTCCTTGCACACACCGCCCGTCAAACCACCCGAGTGAGGTCTTGATGAGGCTGCGGTATACGCCGTGGTCGAATCTGGGTTTCGCAAGGGGGGTTAAGTCGTAACAAGGTAGCCGTAGGGGAATCTGCGGCTGGATCACCTCCTAACGAAATGTTTCGGGAACGCGGTTATCAGACAAACCGTATAATTGCCGGTGCCAACACGGGCTCATAGCTCAGTTGGAAGAGCGCCGCCTTTGCAAGGCGGAGGCCATGGGTTCAAATCCCATTGAGTCCAGTTTCGATGCACCTGGAGATGCGAGTCACCAGGGAAGGGCTGAGGGTCAATGACCCTTTGAGGCCGTGTAAAGGTTTGCACTCAGGACGTTAAATGGGTTTGACGGAGCATTGGATTTAGCCTGTCAGTGGATGGCTCGGTTCGAGTGCCGAAGAAGGACGTGCCAAGCTGCGATAAGCTCCGGGTAGACGCAAGGAATCTATGATCCGGAGATCTCCGAATGGGACATCCCAGCACTTCGGTGTTGATCCGTTGAGGATCGGGAACGCCCCGAATTGAAACATCTCAGTAGGGGCAGGAAAAGAAATCAACCGAGATGTCGTTAGTAGAGGCGATCGAACACGACACAGTTCAAACCGAATCCCGCAAGGGAGATGTGGTGTTGTAAGCCCACCGAACGATACCTGAAGGTCAAGCGGAAGTCATCTGGAACGATGCACCACAGGGGGTGATAGTCCCGTACGCACAAGCCGACAGGGTCAGGTGGTGTCTTGAGTACCGTGGGTTGGAATTCTCGCGGGAATCCGGGGGTCATCAACCTCCAAAACTAAATACAACTCGAAACCGATAGCGAAGTAGTAGCGTGAGCGAAAGCTGAAAAGTAACCCTGAAAAGGTGGTTAAAAGCGCCTGAAATTGACAGGTGATGGCGGGTTACGGCATGAAAGGATCTTCCACGCGAAGGAACCCGTCGCGAGGCGGTAGTACGGGTGTGGTTGCCGATGTCGTAACGTACGTTTTGAAGAACGGGCCAGAGAGTTTATTCTGTAGGCAAGGTTAACCGTAAAGGGGAGCCGAAGGGAAACCAACAAGTCCGTAGCGTAAGCATGGGACGGCGTATTAAAAGTGCGTGGAGTCTACAGGATAAGACCCGAAGCCTGGTGATCTATGCGTGGGCAGGTTGAAGCGTGACGAAAGTTGCGTGGAGGACCGCAGGCGGTTTTGATATGCAAATCATTCGCGTGACCTGCGTATAGGAGTGAAAGATTCATCGAACCAGGCATCAGCTGGTTCCTCCCGAAACATACCGTAGTATGACCTGGCTGGAGATAGATGGTGAGGTAGAGCACTGATTGGGGGAGCTGGGGGAGAAATCCCTCACCCCCTCGCCAAACTCCAAACTCCCCATCATCCTAGAAGGCCGGCAGTCCGCATTGCGGGGTAAGCTTGTAATGCGTAAGGGAGACAACCCAGACCGTGGTTAATGTCCCTCAATGTAGGCTAAGTGTAAACACTGAAAGTGGTCCTAGGCCAAAGACAACTGGAAGGTGAGCTCAGAAGCAGCTATCCTTTAAAAAGTGCGTAACAGCTTACCAGTCAAGGTTTAGGGCGCTGAAAATGGACGGGGCTAAAGCCTACTACAGAGACCACGGAGCACCGAAAGGTGATCTCGTAGGGAGGCGTGCTGCATGGGTAGAAGCTGGGGCGTAAGGTCCAGTGGACCGTGCAGTATTGAGAATTCTGGCAGTAGTAGAAGCATAGATGGGTGAGAATCCCATCCGCCGCAGGGGCTAGGGTTCCTCGGCAATGTTCGTCAGCCGAGGGTTAGTCGGTCCTAAGGTGTACCGTAACTCGAGTACATCGAATGGGAAACAGGTTAATATTCCTGTACCATGTATCCGCAGCCGAAAGGCCCTGACGCTTTGGGGTATGTTGAGCGGGATCGTCGTCCCGTCCAAGCGTATAATTCCGTGGAGTACCGTAATGGTGAGAATCGGAGGAAAGCGTGATGGAGAAATTCGACAAATTCCCGGAGCCCATGAAAAGGGGGATACATGTCCGTACCGAGAACCGACACAGGTGCCCCTCGCTGAAAAGGCGAAGGCGTGTCGGATTTAATCGTGTTAAGGGAACTCGGCAAATTGGCCCCGTAACTTCGGGATAAGGGGTGCCTGCCTGGAGATCAGGCAGGTCGCAGTGACCAGGGAGCTCTAACTGTCTAATAACAACATAGCAGACTGCAACTCCGAAAGGACTAGTATAGTCTGTGATTCCTGCCCAGTGCGAGTATCTGAACACCGGGTTCAACCGGACGAAGGACTCGTAAACGGCGGGGGTAACTATGACCCTCTTAAGGTAGCGTAGTACCTTGTCGCTTAATTGGCGACTTGCATGAATGGATTAATGAGAGCTCTACTGTCCCTAACACGAATCCGTTGAACCTTTTGTCCTAGTGCAGAGACTAGGGACTCCTATTGGGAAGTGAAGACCCCGTGGAGCTTTACTGCAGCCTGTCGTTGAAGTACGGTTTTACATGCGCAGTGTAGATGGGAGGCGTTATATCCGTTTCTTTCGGGGAACGGGGAGCCACAAATGAGACACCATCCTTGTTTGGCTGTATTTCTCACTCGTTTACGAGGACATCGATAGGTAGGCAGTTTGGGTGGGGCGCCACACCCTCGAAAAAATATCAAGGGTGCCCTAAGGTCAACTCATGTGAGTCAGAAACTCACAGTAGAGTGTAAGAGCATAAGTTGGCCTGACGCGATTGCGCATAGCAAGCAATCGCGAGAGGAAACTCGGGTCTAACGAACCAATATGCCCTTTTGGTGAGGGCTATTGACTACAGAAAAGCTACCCCGGGGATAACAGAGTCGTCGCCGGCAAGAGCACATATCGACCCGGCGGCTTGCTACCTCGATGTCGGTTCTTTCCATCCTGGCTGTGCAGCAGCAGCCAAGGGTGAGGTTGTTCGCCTATTAAAGGGGATCGTGAGCTGGGTTTAGACCGTCGTGAGACAGGTCGGTTACTATCTAATAGGAGTGTCAGGAGTCTGAGGGTAAGAATGAAATAGTACGAGAGGAACTTTCATTCGGCGCCTCTAGTCGATCGGTTGTCCGACAGGGCAATGCCGAGCAGCCACGCGCCAAGGGATAAAAGCTGAAAGCATCTAAGCTTGAAACCCGGCCTAAAAAGAGACTCCGTTACAGGACATGAGTAAAAGACTCGTTTGATAGGCTCGGGATGTACGCACGAAGGCAACGACGTGTTCAGTCCGCGAGTACTAACGTCCAAATACCCCAGTGCTCCACCAGTCAAACCCAGACGAAATTCTGAGTGCAAACCTTTTAGCCTGTGCTATCCTATTTCATAGGGTATCACGGGATACAAAACACAGCCTTGCCAAGGTGGCGGAGCGGCTACGCGGTTGACTGCAGATCAACTACACTCCGGTTCAAATCCGGACCTTGGCTTTGGGTAATAGCGGCCATAGCAGTCGGGACACACCTGGACCCATTCCGAACCCAGCAGTTAAGCCGACTCACGTAGTATGCGGTACTGAGGTACGAGAGTCCTTGGGAACCATACCACGCTGCTATTACCCTTCTTAGCATCGAAAATTAGATCGTCTTTTCTTGTATTGTTGATTGAGGAGCGGGAGCTCTGTACCATTCATCGTGAGGGATGCGACGGGTTCGTGGCCCGGAGTGGTAATTGAGAAATATATTGGTATAATGACCTAACTATGGAATAAAATTGCACGCAAATCAGAATTATTATTCTCTCTCACCAATTATGGTATTATCTGACGACAATGAGTGAGTGATGAGAATCCAGTTCCTCAAGCGGTTTTTAACCTGATACAATTCTTCGTCTGGCTGATCACCGTTTCGCCCGTGCGTTCCAGAGCCCGTCTCAACCGGAACAAGAACCAGAGTGCGGTAGAGAAAGGATTCCGATTTCTGAAGGACAAGAGTTTCCGAATCTCCGAGGTGTATTTGAAGAAACCTGAGAGGATTGAGGCGCTTTCCATGGTCATGGTGCTTACTCTTCTCATCTATTCGGTGGCGGAATGGCTGATTCGGACACGGTTGAAGGAACGGAATGACGCCGCCGGCGCCGCCGCCCCTCGCCGCCGGCGCGCCCCGGCGCCGCGGCGCGGCGGCGCGACGGCGAGCGGTCTGAGCGGTCACGCGCATCCTCCTGCAGCGGGCGCTGTCTGGGTTCGTCGCGGGCTCGCGACGACGCCGGTACGGTGCCCCCGGACCTCGGGGTCCACCCGTGCGTCCCTGCCCGGCAGGCGATACGCTATCGCACGAAGAGCGTGCCGACGAGGCGATGGGAGATGGATGGACCTCTACGAGTACCAGGGCAAGCAGCTGTTCGCCGCGGCGGGGCTGCCGGTGCCGCGGGCGCAGGTGGCTCACGACGCCGCCGAGGCGACGGAGCTGGCCGCCGCAGGCGGGCCTGCCGCTCGTCCTCAAGGCCCAGGTGCGGGCGGGCGGCCGCGGCAAGGCGGGCGGCATCAAGGTCGTGACGACCGCGCAGGAGTGCGCCGCCGAGGCTCATCGCATCATGGCCCTCATCATCAAGGACAAGCCCGTCGAGGCGCTGCTGCTGGAGGAGCCCGTCGACATCGATCGCGAGCTGTACGTGGCGATCGTGCTCAGCCGGCCCGACGGCGGGCCGCTGCTGCTGGTCAGCACGCGCGGCGGCATGGACATCGAACAGGTGGCGCGCGAGACGCCGCAGGCGCTGCGCCGCACGCCCATCGATCCGCTGCTCGGTCTGCGCGACTACCAGGTGCGCGACATGACGCTGCTGGCGGGGTTCACCGGCGAGACGGCCAAGCAGTTCGGCGGCGTGTTGCGTGGCCTGTGGCGCCTGTATCAGGAGCGTGACGCGTCCCTGGTCGAGGTCAATCCGCTGGTCATCACCAAGGCCGGCGACCTGGTCTGCCTGGACAGCAAGGTGACCATCGACGACAACGCACTGTACCGGCAGGCCGAATTGGCCGAGCTGCGCGACCCCGGCGACGAGCGCGAGCGTCGCGCTCGCGCGGCCGGCCTGCACTACCTGTCGCTGGACGGCGACGTGGGCGTGCTGGGCAACGGCGCCGGCATGGTGATGAGCACGCTGGACCTCATCGCCGCCGCGGGCGGCAGCGCCGCCGACTTCTGCGACGTGGGCGGCGGCGCGCAGGCAGCGTCCGTGGAGGCGGCGTTGCGCATCATCACCGACGACGAGCGCGTCAAGGCGGTGCTGGTCAGCATCTTCGGCGGCATCACCCGCGGCGACGAAGTGGCCCGCGGGCTGATCGCCGCGCTGGGTCCGGACGCCGCCGGCGAGCCCCTCGCCGGCGGCCGGTCGCGGCCGCCGGTGGTGGTGCGCCTGGACGGCAACAGCGCCGCCGAGGGCCGGGCCTTGCTGGCGGAGGCCGCCCTGCCCGGCGTGGAGGCGGCGGCGAGCGCCGACGAAGCCGTTGCACTCGTCGTGCGGCGGAGCGCGGAGGTGACGTCATGAGCATCCTGGTGAGCGGCGAGAGCCGCGTGGTGGTGCAGGGCATCACCGGCCGCGAGGGCGCCTTCCACGCGAAGCGCATGATGGCGGCGGGCACGGCCGTGGTGGCCGGCACATCGCCGGGCAAAGCCGGCCAGGTCGTGGAGGGCGCGCCGGTGTTCGACTCCGTCGCCGACGCGGTGCGCGAGACCGGCGCCGACACGTCCGTGCTGTTCGTGCCGGCGCGCTTCGCGCTTGACGCCATGCTGGAGGCCGGGGACGCCGGCATCAGCACCGTCGTGTGCATCACCGAAGGCATTCCCGTGCGTGACATGACCGTCGCCCGGGCGCAGCTTACGCGGCGCGGCGCTCGCCTGGTCGGCCCGAACGGCCCCGGCATCGTGTCGGTGGCGCCGCCCGGCGGCCGTGGCTGCAACGCGGGCATCATGCCGGCCGACGTCTTCGCGTCCGGACCCGTGGGCCTGGTGTCGCGCTCCGGCACCCTCACCTACGAGATCGTCGACCGCCTCACGCGCGCCGGCCTGGGCCAGAGCACCTGCATCGGCATGGGCGGCGACCCCGTGCACGGCGTGGGCTTCCTGGAGTGCCTCGAGCTCTTCCAGGACGACCCCGAAACGAGGGCCGTCGTCCTGGTGGGCGAGATCGGCGGCGACGACGAGGAGCGTGCCGCCGCGTACGCCCGTGAGCATGTGACCAAGCCGGTCGTCGCTTACCTGGCGGGCTTCACCGCGCCGCCGGGGAAGACCATGGACACGCCGGCGCCATCATCAGCGGCGGCAGCGGCACGGCGGCGGCCAAGGCCGAGGCGCTGGAGGCGGCGGGCATCGCCGTCGCCCGCCGCCCCAGCGAGGTCGCCGGCCTGGTAGCGGCAGCGATGCCCTGACGGGAGGTCCCATGACCAGCGCGGATGCGAGCGAGGTCCGGTACGACTGGTCCTCCATGCCGAGCGTCCTCAGCCCCGAGGACACGGCGGCGCGGCTCGCCGAGGTCGAGCGTCACGACCGGCTGAAGGCGCAGCTGGACCGCGGCCACACCGTGCGCCTGTTGCTGGCCGTGCCTATCGTCATCCTGTCGCTGGCCCTGATGGCCATCGTGATCCTGGCCGTCGTCATCCCCCTGCTCGAGTTGGTCGGGGGAGTGGTCGACGACTTCGGGGTGGACGCCCGGCTGGCGCTGCTCATCGCGGTCGTCGTCGTGGCCGAGGTGGCGGCCATCTGGAGCGCGCTCATCCTCATCAAGGACGCGATGCGGGCGCGCGCCTGGCTGGCTATCACCGTGCTCGCCGCCGCGGCGCTCGCCGCCGCCCTGGCCATGCTCTTCATCGGCGGCAGCGTCAAGGGCGTCGACTGGCCGGGCCGCGGCGACGCCGCGGGCGTCATATGGCCGGCCTTGATCGCCCTGGCCTACCTGCTGGTCGTGGCGCTCACGCAGTGGCGGCGAGCCCGCCGCCTGCAGGGTGTGGTTGCCGTCGTCGAGCGGTGGTATCCGTGAGCGAGCCCGTCGAGAGCGGCTCGGAGCCCGTTGACATCGGCCCCTCCGAGCCCGGCGGCGACAACATCGGCACCTCCGAGTCCGGTGGACCCGCCCGCGGCGGAGGCGGCCGCGCCCTGCTCGCCGCCGCCGCCCTCGTGCCCTGGCTGCTGGCCTACGGCATCACGGGAGCTGGGCCGTCACGCGCGGGGCGCGCGCCCTGGCCCAGCATCTGCCGCACATCGACGCGGGCTATTCGCGGCCGGTCACGCCCGGTGGGCTTCTCCTCGTCGGCGTGCTCCTTCTGGCCGGCTTCGCCGTGCTGCTGACGGTCGCCATGCTGCTGGGTGGTGGGCTCCGGAGGCCGCCGCGCCTGGACCGGTCTGCTCGTCGCGGCGCTGCTGCTCGTGGCCGGGGCCCTGTGGGCCGGCTTCGCCGGCCATATCGACCCCGGCCTCTGGATCCTGCTGTTCTTCGGCCTCATCCTGGCGGCCGTACTGGCCGCCGTCGTACGCTTGACTATGCCGCCGGGCATGAGCCGTGCCACAATGGTCCGACCATGAGCACCAGCATCTTCGTCGGGCACGCCAAGCCTCCCGCCAACACCGTGAGCGGCCAGATGTACACCATCCTCAGCGTGGTGTGCGAGGTCGACATGGGCACCGGGGTCATCGTCGCCACGGAATTCACCGTCGCCACGGACCTGGCCAAGGACTACCTCAACCGGATCATGGCCGGCCGCAACCTGCGCGACGAGGAAGACGCCATCGTGGCCGAGCTGGAGAAGTGCTACTTCTCGGGCACGCAGAAGGCCCTCATCCAGGCCTTCCGCGACATGGCGAAGCGCTATCGCGCGCAACTGGCGAGCCGGCCGGAGGCGGCTCGCCCCCGGCCGGCTGAACGGCCCTCCGAGCGCGCTTACGGCGCCGGCGTCACGCGCGAGGCGCCGGCGACGGACAGACTCCCCTTGGCCACCGCCGTCGTCGCCTTCGTTGGGGCCACGTTCCCGTACCAGTACATCGGCCGGATCATGAAGTTGGCCGGATTGGCATGGCCGAATACTGACTCAGGGTCTGCTTGATCCAGTAGTAGCTGAAGTCGTTCCAGTTCACGCCGGCGGAGATGACCCAGTTCTGGTCGGCCGGACCCGGCGTCGTGCCGTCGTCCTGCAGCAGCAGCATGGTGTTCTCGTCGGCGTCGTCGGGGCGGAAGCCGACGAGCACGAAGAACTGCGCCGGCAGGTCCACATGGCGTGGCGTCACGTAGTCGTCCAGGGTCATGGTGGCGGGCGTGAAGTGCCCCGCCTCGGCGATGGCATCCCAGGAGAGCGTCTCGTAGTCGAGCACGGTGTCCATGTCCGGGCCGCCGTCCGGCGCGACGGGAACGACGAACACGCGCAGCGCCTGTCCCGGGGCGATGAACGTGTAGTTGGCGTCCGGATCGAGGGCCAGGTAGAGGCGCGCCAGCCTCGCCCCCGCCGGCGTCGTGAACTTCTCGGCGAGGTAGCACATGCCGGCGGCCGGCTCCACTGCATCTCCGTCACGGTGCTGGCCTGTCGTCCAGGCACCAGCCGTTGTCGTTCTGGCCGAAGTCCACCGAGTCCATGCCGAGCTCGGCGAGCACGGCGCGGGTGGCCGCCGCCTGGGCCGAGCCGGCGCCGTAGAGGTCGGTGGCCGCCTGCGCCAGGCCGAAGGCCCAGTCGCGGTAGCTGGACTGCGGCGTCAGGTACTTGTAGGAGCGATAGACGATGCGGGCCGCGGAGAAGCGGCCGTCGTGCGCCGGCGCCACCGCGGGCAGGGCGGCGGAGAGCCGTTCGAAGAAGTGGCCGCCGATGGTGCAGTCCACGTGGTTGCCGCCGTTGTCCAGGGGCAGCACCATGACCTGGTACTCGAGCATCGTCGCGGGCAGGCCGTTGAGGGCCGGCGTCGCCAGGTCGCGCAGCGGCGCGCCCAGGTCCTCACCCATCTGCCAGTCCCGGGCGTCGACCGTGCAGCCCCAGATGTCAGAGATGGCCTCCGACAGGGCGCCCGACGGGTACGCGTAGACGAAGCCGCCGCCGGCGACGCTGTAGCGGGTGATGCCGTGGCCGAACTCGTGGGCCACGGTGTCGAGCGACTTGGCGAACGGCATCTGGCCGGCCGCGTTGTCGCCGAAGTACATCATCTTGTGGGTGCCGTCCCAGAACGCGTTCTCGTAGTTCTTGCCGAGGTGGACGTTGCCGACCAGGGCCAGACCCTTGCCGTCGACGCTGTTGCGGCCCAGACGGGTCCTGACCGCCTTGTAGGTCGTCTCGAGATTGCGAGCCAGGCTGACCGCGGAGCGCACGTTGAGCTTGGGATTGCTGCCGCCGCCGGTGAAGTTGTTGTCGGCGTCGGTCACGACCGGACTGTTGGTGCGCGACTTGTCGGAGTGCTGGTTGTCGCGCACCTCGATGCAGCCCTCCCACGCGGTGTAAGGGTGCTTGCTGTGATGGCGGAGCATGTACTCGGTGCGGTCGATGAGCCTGTAGCGGCCGCCGGCGTAGGTCGTGTGGAGCGAGACCTTGCGACCGGAGAGGATCGATGCCGCGGGCGGCGGTCTCGATGGTGCTCACGCGCGACAGGACGGCGCCGCTGCGTGCATCGACGACGAGCCGCCAGGACTGGCCCACTCCGCTGCCGACCAGCGTGAACTCATAGGACAGGCGCGGCGCGCCCGTCACGTCCACGAAGTACACGAGACGGGCGGCGGGCGCCTTGGCGAGCGCGAAGCCCTTCGTGCCGCTCTTCAAGACGCCCGGCTTCTGTGAGGGCAGCGTCGTCGCCGCCTCAAGTGCCCGGCGGGCGGCGGCGCTCACGCTGAGCCGGGCGACCTGGGGCCTGGCCGCGCCCGGGCACGTAGTCGCCGCTCACGGCGATCAGGCGGCCGTTGCCGTCGTAGTGGAAGCCGAGCAGCTTGCCGAGCACCGGCAGGTCGCCGATGCGTTGCTGCAGGTAGACGTCGCGCCAGCCCGGCAGGAGGTCGTCGCCGGCGCTGCCGGCGACGCGGAACTGCGCAAGCGGCGCGGCAAGGCCGAAGGCGGCCTTGTTGGCCTCGAGGAAGCTGCGCGCACTGGCTGTAAGGTCCGCCGGATCGTCGGCCTGCCAGCGGCCCGTGAGCCACGCCACGGCGCCGGAGGCGGGATCGAGCTTGAACGTGGCCGCCGCTTGGGACTGTCCCTTGAGGCTGCGAAGAGCCGCTTGGCGCGTGGCCGACGGCGCGGCCGCGGCCCAGGCGGCCGAGGCGAACGACAGCGCCAGGCTCAGAACGAGGACGAACAGGAACACGCGACGGTGCACGACGGACCCCTCCCATAGAATTGCGACCAACGGCTCGAGTGTACGATTTACTTCGTGGGCTCGCAACGGGCAGCTTCCCGGTGGCGGTGCCTGCCAGTGCGGGGTGCGGTGGCCTGGGGGGGGCTACCACTGCAGGCCGCGTCGGGGGACGAGCGGGCGCGGCTAGTCCGGAAGGGACGTGGCGGCGGCTGAACGACCTGAGCTCCTGGGGGCAAACATTGCCGCCCCTCCGGCTGATGCTAGCGTTAGTGCCCCGCTCGGAGCATCGCCGTGGCCGCGGCCCCATAGCCGCCCGCGGTCCCACAAGGAGGGTTCAATGCCGGACGACAGCCACCAGGACGAGACCCGCCAGCCAACGGTCGAGGAGCTCAAGGCCAAGGCCTACAAGCCCATGGAAGACGCCATGGTCCTCCACCCCTTCTACCGGGGCAAGATCGAGACCACGCTCAAGTGCTGCGTGCGCGACTTCCAGGACTTCGCCATCTGGTACACGCCCGGCGTGGCTCGGCTCCCTGCCTGGACATCAAGGACGACCCCGAGAAGGTCTACGAGTACACCAACAAGTGGAACACGGTGGCCGTGATCAGCGACGGCACCCGCGTGCTGGGCCTGGGCGACATCGGCCCCAAGGCCGGCATGCCGGTGATGGAAGGCAAGGCGCCTGCTCTACAAGTACCTGGGCGGCGTCGACGGCTTCCCGCATCATGGTCGGCACCAAGGACCCGGACGAGTTCATCGAGACCGTCAAGCTGCGTGCAGCCGGGGTTGGGCGGCGTCAACCTGGAAGACATCTCCCAGCCCAAGTGCTTCCGCATCCTCGACACGCTGCGCGCCGAGTGCGAGATCCCCGTCTGGCACGACGACCAGCAGGGCACGGCCTGCGTCACCCTCGCCGGCCTCATCAACGCGCTCAAGGTCGTCGGCAAGAAGCATCGACGAGGTGAAGATCGCCTTCATCGGCTCCGGCGCCGCCAACGTGGCCATCAGCCGCCTCATCTTCGCCTACGGCGTCAACCCGGCCAACTGCCGTCGTCGTCGACACCAAGGGCATCCTGCACAAGGGCCGCGCGGACATCGAGGCCGTCAAGGCCGAGTAGGTCGACAAGTGGAAGCTACTGCCAGATCACCAACGAGGAGCAGCGCCAGGGCGGCATCGCCGAGGCGCTCAAGGGCGCCGACGTCTGCATCGCCCTCTCCAAGCCGGGGCCGGACACGATCCAGCCGGAGTGGATCAGCGCCATGGCCAAGGACGCCATCGTCTTCGCCTGCGCCAACCCCATCCCCGAGATCTGGCCCTGGGACGCCAAGGAGGCCGGCGCCGCCGTGGTGGCCACCGGCCGCAGCGACTTCCCCAACCAGGTCAACAACTCGCCTGGGCTTCCCCGGCATCTTCCGCGGCACCCTCGACGTGCGCGCCAAGACGATCACCGACGAGATGTGCATCGCCGCCGCCGAGGAGCTCGCCAAGGTGCGCCGAGGAGCAAGGGACTGCGCGCCGGACTACATCATGCCGACCATGGACGACTGGGAGGTCTTCCCGCGCGAGGCCGCCGCGGTGGCCATGAAGGCCATCGAGCAGGGCATCGCGCTGCGCACCGACATCACCTACGAGCAGGAGGTCGCCGAGGCGACCGCGATCATCGCCCGCGCGCGCGGCATGGTGCAGGACCAGATGGCGCTCGGCTACATCGAGATGCCCAAGGGCAGCAAGGCGCCGGCGCCGACGGGGCGGGCCGTGAAGGCCGTCGGCCGCGGCGCCGGCGCACGTGGCCGCCGAGCTACGCCGACAGGGCGGCCGAGAAGTCCAGCCGGTCGCCGAGAAAGTCGCCGAGGCGGCCGAGAGGGCGGCGACCTCGGTGGCCGATGCCATCAAGCGCGCCACCGAGCGGAAGAAGGACTAAGGATGATGCGCCGGTCCGGTCGCCACCGCCGCGGGCGGCTGCTGACGCCGCTGCTCTTCTTCGTGGGCGTCTTCGCCGGCATCGCGCTCGCGGACAGGCTGCGCACCGCCTCGCACAGCCTCGCGGGGGACCCCGCGATGAAGGGGTTCAGGTGTGGCTGCTGGCGATTCTGCTGGTCGCCGTCATCGGGCGTTCTTCGTCGATATGGCGTTCACCAGCTCGGGCGGCACGGCGGGCAGGGAGGCTGAGGTGAGCATCAGAGAGCTCGACGTCCACGAGATCGCGGCGGCGCGTGAAGACGATGTGCATCACCGCCAACTACGATCTGCCGCAGGACGTCTACGACGCGCTCGTGAGGCGGCCCGCAGGCCGAGGAGTCGCCCGTCGGGCGCGAGGTGCTCGACCAGCTCGTGCGAGAACGCCGACATCGCCGCCGCCGACCGCGTGCCGATCTGCCAGGACACCGGCTTCGCCGTGGTCTTCGTCGAGGTCGGCCAGGACGTGCACCTGGTCGGCGGCCGCTTCGAGGACGCCGTCGACGAGGGCGTGCGCCGAGGGCTACGCGCGACGGCTACCTGCGCAAGTCCGTCGCCCGAGCCGGCGCACGCCGCCGCAACACCAAGGACAACACGCCGGCCATCATTCACACCACGCATCGTCCCCGGCGACACGGTGGCTCTGCGCTGATGGCCAAGGGCGGCGGCACCGAGAACATGAGCAGCCTCACCATGCTGAAGCCGTCGCAGGGCTGGGCGGGCATGAGCCAGGCCGTGCGTGGAGACGGTGAGCCGCGCCGGCGCCAACCCCTGCCCGCCGATCATCGTCGGCGTGGGCATCGGCGGCACCATCGACATGGTCGACGCTGCTCGCCAAGAAGGCGCTGCTGCGCGACGTCGGCAGCGCGCACCCGGACGCGCGCGTCGCCGGCCATGGAGGCGGAGCTGCTGGAGCGCATCAACGCGCTCGGCATCGGCCCGCAGGGCCTGGGCGGCACGATGACGGCCCTGGCGGTGTTCATCGAGGAGATGCCGTGCCACATCGCCAGCTTGCCGGTGGCCGTGAACGTCCAGTGCCACGCGCAGCGGCACAAGACGGCTCGACCCTGTGAGGGGGGAGGACCGATGGCGTCAAGAAGATCACGACCCCCCTCGACCGACGAGGTCGTCAGGGACCTGCGCGCCGGCGACGCGTGGCCATCACCGGCGTCGTCTACCGGCGCGCGACGCCGCGCACAAGCGGCTCGTCGCGCTGCTCGAGGCCGGCGAGCCGCTGCCCTTCGAGCTCGGGGCCCGATCATCTACTACATGGGCCCAGCCCGGCCAGCCGGGCGCCGTGATCGGCTCGGCCGGCCCGACGACCAGCGGCCGCATGGACGCCTACGCGCCGCTGCTGATGCGCGCACGGCCTCAAGGGGATGATCGGCAAGGGCCTGCGCACCGCCGGGTGAAGCAGGCCATGCGGGACGAGATCGCCGTCTACTTCGCCGCCACCGGCGGCGCCGGCGCCCTGCTCGCCCGGCGCATCGTCGGCAACGAGGTCATCGCCTGGCCGGAGCTGGGCGCCGAGGCGGTGGCGCGGCTGGAGGTCGAGGACTTTCCCGCCATCGTCGTCAACGACTGTCACGGCGGGGACCTCTACGAGGAGGGCCGCGCGGCCTACGTGGGACCAGCCAGCGGCGGGCCGGCCGAACACCATGCGATGGCCGCACGGCCGCGCGGGCGGCTGCTGCGTGGGGCCGGCCGTCTCGCCCTTCATCACGACGCGGCGAATCGCTCGTGCAGGCTCCGGTCGTGCGCTCAGCAGGTAGAATCACTCCATGGAGGATCGAGATGACCGCCTGGGTGATCGCCATCGGGCGCATGCTGGGCTCGGCACGACGGCCGGGCTTCGGCCTTCGCTCACGCTGGCCGTGATCGGCATGATGTCCAGCACGGAGTGGGGGGCGCACGTGAACGGCGCCTTCTCCTTCCTGCATCACTGGCTCACCATCTCATCCTCATCGTCCTGGCGTTGCTGGATCCAGCTTCGACAAGATCATCAAGCTCGACCGCCTGCAGGACCGACTCCTCGCGCCGTACCGGCTCGCCGGCGGCGCGGTGGCGGGCGCGGCGACCATCCCCTTCGGCTGGAAGGGCATCGTCATCGGCGGCGCCCTGGGCCTGTTCGCGTCGTGGTTCGCGCAGTACACCAAACACACCACCCGGCCCGATCGGTGCCCAGCGACGCCGTCGTCACGCTGTTCAGCCTGGGCGAGGACCTGGCGACGTTCCTGGGCAGCGTCCTCACGCTGGTGGTGCCGTACTTCGGCTACGTCGCCACCCGCGGCGTCCACCGCCGTGTACCTGCGCACCGGCCGGCGGCGGCGGGCCAAGTATCGCCGCCTGCAGCGTCAGGCGGCGGCCGGCCGCCTGCAGCGCCGCCTGCCGGCGCACGCCCTGCGGCAGGAGCCGCCGCCCACCGGCGACCCGCCGGAGTCGACGGCGGCGAGCCGGCGTATCCGGCTGCGCCGCCGGACCAGCGGCACGTGAGCCTCAGCTCTCCGGCGGTGATGACGATGAGTGAAGGCATGGACTACGGCCTTCATCGTCACGCCATGGTCGAGGAGCAGATCGCGCGCCGCGGCGTGCACGACCAGGACGTGCTCGCGGCGCTGCGTTCCGTGCCGCGCCACCTGTTCGTCCCTACGGAATACCGCCACCTGGCTTATACCGATGGTCCCCTGCCCATCGGCTATGGGCAGACCATCTCGCAGCCTTACATCGTGGCCTTGATGAGCCAGGTGCTCGAGCTGCAGGGCACCGAGAAGGTGCTGGAGGTCGGCACCGGCTCCGGCTACCAGGCGGCCGTGCTTGCCGAGCTCGCCGACGAGGTGTACGCCATGGAGCGCATCCGGCGCTGGCCGCTCAGGCGCGCGGCGTGCTGGACCGCCTGGGCTTCGCCAACGTGCAGCTCGCGGTGGCCGACGGCGCCTCGGCGGCCGGAGGAGGCCCCCTTCACGGGATCCTGGGCGGCGGCCGCCGCCGAGGCGCCGCCGCCGCTGCTGCAGCAGCTCGCCGCGGGGGGCCGGTGATCGCCTGGCCGCCCGCACGGCGCCAGGGGCTCACCATGTTCGAGGGAGACGCGCCGCTTCGTGCGAGCACCGCGAGGCGCGGTGCGCTTCGTGCCGCTGGTGGGCGGCGGCGGTGAGGCAGACGGGCGGCGAGACCGCCTGCACCCAGGAGCCCCTGCCGCCGCAGCCATCAGTCGTGGAGGTCCCCATGAAGGCCGTCGACGTTCGGGTCACGGAGCGGTGCAGGGCGTCTTCGACCGCCGCAGCGCGCAGAGCGAGGCGCGACGGCTCGGCCTCGACGGCTGGGTCAAGAACATGAGCGACGGCACGGTGGCCCTGCGCCTGCAGGGCGAGCCCGGCATCGTCGATGAGATGCTGGGCTGGTGCCGCGTGGGGCCACCCGGCGCCGAGGTGGGCTGGCTGGACGTGCAGGACGCCAGCACCGGACCAGACCCTCACGGGCTTCGAGGTCCGCTGATGGTGACGCTGGAGGACGTGCGTCAGGACGCCATGCTGGGGTCTTCATCCGCAAGGCCGACCGAGCCTGGGCGTGCTGGGTTACACCGGCGCACGGTGACCGGCACGCCTCCCTGGTGGCGCAGATCGCCCAGAACGTGCTGCTGCGCCTGGGTCATCCCGAGCGCGTGGCGGAGCTGGCGCGGCATCGCCGGCTACCTGCACGACATGGGCAACGGCATCAACCGCCTCGACCACGGCATCGCCGCCGCCCTGCTGTCGCAGCATGTGCTGCAGCGCATGGGCATGCCTGCCGAAGAGTACGCCGAGGTCATGTGCGCCATCGGCAACCACGAGGAGGACTACGGCCAGGCGGTGAGCCCCCTGGCGGCGGCGGTCATCCTCGGCGACAAGTCGGACGTGCACAGCAGCCGCGTGCGCCATCCGGACCCCGACACCGACGACATCCACGACCGCGTGAACCTGGCCACGACCCATTCGTTCCTGATGGTCGACGGGAGGGCAAAGACGATCACCCTCGAACTGGCCATCGACACGAGCATCATCGCGCTCATGGAGTACTTCGAGATCTTCCTGGCCCGCATGGTCATGTGCCGCCGGGCCGCGGAGTTCCTGGGTTGCGAGTTCGGGCTGGTGATCAACCAGACGCGGCTGTTGTAGAGCATGAACGCACGAGACGCAGCGCGACGACATGGAGGTGGCACGTGAGCAGAGCCGATAGACGAGCCCGCAAAGCCGCGAAGAAAGCCGCGAAGCGCCGGCGCCGCGGCGGCTTCATCATCGGCGCCGTCATGGGCGCGGCCGCCGGCCTGCTCCTGGCACCCAAGAGCGGTAAGGAGACGCGCCAGCAGTTGCTTGGCGACGGCGGCTTCGGCCAGCAGGTGGACCGCGTCCGCAAGGCCGTCGGGGCGGGGCGCGACTCCGCCGCGGACCAGTCGGAGGTCCTGCGCCAGAAGATCGAGGAGACGCGGGAGCGGCTCCGCAGCCACGCCGGCGGCGACGGCGCCGAGAGCGACCCCACTCCGTTCACCTGAGAGGCCCGGCGGCAACGGTGGTGGGGGCGGCGGCCGCGCTCGGCGCGGCCGCCGCCCTCGGCACCGGTTACATGCTCGCCGAGGCCCAGTGGGTCCGCCGCGTGGACCGGCGCCTGCAGGCGCCGGGGGGTCGCGGCGGAGCTCGACGGCCTCGTCGTCGCGCTGCTGTCGGACTTTCACGCCGGTTTCACCCCCAGCCTGAACCTGCGCGCGATGCGCAAGGCGATCGACATCGCCCTGGGCGCGCGCCCCGACTGGTGGTCATCACCGGCGACTTCGCCGTGTGGTCCTACGGTCTGGAAGAGGCGCAGCGCCAGCTCCGGCGTCTGCGGGCGCCGCTGGGCGTGGTCGCCGTGCTGGGCAACCACGACCACGGCGACAGCCGGGCGCCCTTCATCCGGCCCACGGACCCCGCCGCGGTGGAGGCCTGCGGGATCCGGCTCCTCGTCAACGACGTGGCCGAGCTGCGCCGCGGCGACGCCGTGGTGCAGGTGGGCGGGGTCGACGACTCGGAAGGCGGCCACGACGACCTGCCGGCGGTGCTGGCGCGGCTCGACCGCCGGCCGCAGGTGCTTCGCCTGTTGCTCACCCATCACGCCGACGTCGCGCTCAAGGCCGAGCCCGGCGACTTCCACCTGGCGCTGGCCGGCGACACGCACGGCGGCCAGATCTGCCTGCCGCTGCCCGGCCGCCGCATCATGCTCAGCGATCCCAAGGCGCGTTTTCCCGAAGGCCACTTCGAGCCCGGCGGGCGGCCCCTGTACGTGACGCGCGGCGTGGGCACGAGCCTGCTGCCCTTCCGCGCCTTCTGCCGCCCCGAGGTCGTGGTGTTCCACGTCGACGCCTTGGAGGAGCCCGGCGCCGCGGCGGTGACGTCGTGAGCGCGCCGCGTCAGGACGTGCGCGCCGCGCAGCGCGCCGCCCGGCGCCGCGCCCGCCGCCGGCTGCTCGTCCTCGTCGCGATCGTCGCGATCCTCGTCATCGCCGCCGTCGTGGTGCTGGCGCAGCGCGACGCCGGCGACCCGTTCAGCGGTGTCTACTGGGATCCGGCCAGTGGCCGGCGCGTCGAGATCACCCACACCGACGGCCGCTTCCAGTTCCTCTACGGCACCGCCAGGCAGGGGTATCCGGCCGAGCGCCACGGCTCCGAGCTGCGCGTGCGCGACCCCTTCACTGGCTACATCGTGGTGCGCAGCACAAGCGCGGGCCTGGTGCTGGAGATGGGCGCCCGCACGAGCAAGCTGCGGCCCCTGCCTCGGGCGTCGGCGTCGGCGACGCCCTAGCGAAGCGGGCTTGCGCCGGAGCGGCGCCGGCCGGGTCTTAGCGCGGGGGCGGGTTCAGCGGCCGCGGCCGACGAGGCGCGCCGGCCAGGGGCTCACGGCGTCGATGGCCGCCGTGGGGCAGATCTCGGTGCAGCAGAAGCAGCGCACGCAGAGCTGGTCGTCGAAGACCGGCATGGGCGCGAGGCGGATGGCGTCGGCGCCGCAGATCGTCTCGCAGTCGCCGCACTGGGTGCAGGCCTTCTTGTTCACCAGCCGGGGCCGCGCCGTGACCAGGTTGCGCATGGCGCGGTGCAAGGGGGCGGGAAGCAGGCTCTGCAGGTCCCGCCCTGACTGCTTGAAGTCGTGGGCCGGCGTGATGGGGTCGCCGGCCAGGCGGTAGGGGTCGTCCAGGTCGATGAGGCCGCGGCGCGCGGCCGCGGCCAGGGTGTAGACCTCGCGGCGCTCGTGGGCGGTGCGGTCGGCGAGCGCCGCGTCGAGGGCCACGGCGTCGTGCGCCGCGAACAGCGAGTCCAGCTCGCGCGGCGTGCCGCTGCCCGGCCCCTGGCCTTCCATGGCGATGATGCCGTCGATGATGCTGAAGCGCGGCGCGAGGGCGGTGTGCAGGTCGAGCAGCATGTCGGCGAAGTCGTCGCGCTTCTGGGCGCGCACGTGCAGGTGCGCCTTGGTGAGGCCCGGGACGCAGCCGTAGGTGAGCTTGACGCGCGCCGGTGAGGCGCATGAGCTGCGTGGGTCTTGAGCACGCCGACCTGGACGATGCCGTCGGCGTCGAGGAAGACCCGGCCGACGCGGAACGAGCGGTAGAGCGCGCCGGCGGGGGCATCCAGCTGCGCCGGCGCGTCCTCGAAGTCGATGATCTGCACGCCCTCTTCCTTGCACATGGGGCCGATGCCGCTGATGCGGTAGGCGCGCGCCACCTTGGCGGGACCGTTGAGGCCGCCGGGGCTGTCGGCCACGAAGGGATCGGCGCCGGCGGCGCGCAGGGCGCGCAGCACGGCGCGCAGCGTCTCGGGGTGCGTGGACACGGCGGCCTCGGGGGCCGCGCCGCGCAGCAGGTTGATCTTGACGGCGACGCGCTCGCCCGGCGTGACGATGCCGGGCCAGCCGCCGAACGGCGCCACGAGGCGCTCCAGGGCCGCAGCCAGGCCGGGTCGTGTTCGGTCGTGACGTGGCTGACCAGCGACGGGCCGCGACCGGCGGAGATGCCCGGATCGCGTACTGGCCCGTCCATCAGCCCGCCTTCTGGGCGACGATGGCGATGCTGTAGCGGCCGACCTGGCCGGGCTGGTACACGAACAGCTCGCGCAGCCCCGTGCCGGCGAGCACGGCGCGGGCATCGTCGAGCGCCAGGACGTGGTCGTTGGGTGGCCCGATGGGGCGCTCCATGCGAGCGAAGTCGACGGCCGCAAGCAGGCCGCCCGGGGCCAGCAGGCGCATGATCTCGGCCAGCGCGGCGGGGTCGTCGTGGACGTGATGCAGCACGTTGACCATGAACAGGCGATCGGCCGCGCCGTCGTCCAGCGGCACGTGGTTGTCGGCCGTCTGCACGGTCTGGATGCGGCCCGCCGGCGGCGCGGCCGCGACCTTGTCGCGCAGCCGCTGCAGCAGCTCCTCGTGTTCGTCGACGGCCACGAGGAGCCCGTGCGGCGAACCTCGGCCACGGGCAGCGAGTACACGCCAGTGCCGGCGCCGTAGTCGACCACGGTCTCGGCGCCGCTGAGCCGCAGCAGGCCGATGAGGTTGGCGGGGGGCAGCTCCACGAGCCGCTCGGGGTTCTCGAGCTTGTCCCAGTTCGGGGGTCGAACTTGTGGGTCATGACCACCTACTTGACGCAGCGCGTGTACTTGAGGAAGGCCTCCAGGGCCCGCTCGACGGCCGCCGGGGAGGCGTCGTCGTCGCCGATGTCGCCGCGCAGGCAGTCGCGCATCTTTAGGGAGATGAGGAGTACGCCGACGCGGTCCAGGGCAGCCTTGGTGGCCGCCAGCTGGGTGAAGATCTCCTCGCAGGTGCGGCCCTCTTCGATCATGCGCTGCAGGCCTCTGGCCTGACCTTCGACGCGCCGCAGCCGGTTCAGCAGCCTGCCGGCCTCTTCGCTGCCCATGTGCTCCTCCACGCCTTCGACTATACCCCCGGGGGGTCCACCAGCAAACAGCCCCGCGCAGGCACGCGGCGAGGGCAGGGCGCGGATACCCGTGCCCGGTAGGGGTCTCGCGGGGGGTGTGCCGCCGCCGGAGGGGTCGGGAGGCTCAGCGAGCTGCTGCGGTGGCGACCCGCTCGCTGTCGTCGATGGCGACGCACAGCAGGGCTTCGAGAAGCTCGTCGGGCAACGGCTTGCCGGCCGAGCCCACGCCGAGACGGGCGTTGGGCTTGACCGTGCCGTGGTAGTCCGAGCCGCCGGTGGGGACCAAAGCGTACTTCTCGGCCAGGGCCAGGCAGCGCTGCACCGTGGCCTCGTCGTGCAGCGGGTAGTAGCACTCGACGCCGGCCAGGCCCAGGCGCGCCGCCTCTCGCACGATGCGCTCCAGGCCGGCCTCGTCGGTGCGGATGATGCCGGGGTGGGCGAGCACGGGGAGCGCGCCGGAGGCGCGCAGCAGGCGGATGGCGGTGGGCAGCGCCATCCGCTGCCTGTCCACCCAGGCCGGCGCGCCGCGCCGCAGGAAGCGGTCGAAGGCCTCGCTGATGGACGCCACGTAGCCACGGCGGCGCAAGGCCTCGCCGATGTGGGGCCGTCCGACGGCCCCGTTCTCGGCGAGCGCGCCAGGTCCGCGGCGTCCAGCGGGTAGCCGAGCTCCGCGAGGCGCGTGAGGATACGCGCGTTGCGCTCGTCGCGGAAGGCACGGAGCTCGGCCAGCTTGCTCTTGAGCTCCTCGCTCGGCTGCCCGAGCACGAAGTAGCCGAGCACGTCCATGGTCACGCGGTCGTGCTCGAGGTTGATCTCCAGGCCGGGGATCACGCGCACGCCGAGGCGCTTGCCGGCGGCCCGGGCCTCGGCGAGGCCGTCCACGGTGTCGTGGTCCGTGACGGCGATGGCGTCGAGCCCCAGGGCGGCGGCCTCGGCGACGACTCGGCTGGCGTCTGCGAGCCGTCCGAGAAGCTGGTGTGGGTGTGCAGGTCGATCACACCCGAACCCTACCACCGCCCGCGGCGCGCGAAGCCTCAGCGCGCGCGTCTCGCGCGGCTGAGGCTTCGCGCGTCCGTGGGAGCGCATCCGGCCTTGTGGGTAAGAGTCTGAGGACCGGCGTCTGCCGGTCCTCGTCACAGCGCCGCTCCGGAGGTCCCCGATGCGCATCGGCATGATCGCGCCGCCCTGGTTCCCGATCCCGCCCCAGAACTACGGCGGCATCGAGTTCGTCGTCAGCCTGCTGACCGAGGGGCTGGTGCGCCGCGGGCACGACGTGACGCTGTTCGCCACCGGCGATTCGCGCACCGAGGCGCGCCTGCACTTCAGCTACCAGCAGGCGCCCGTCGAGAGCATCGGCGTGGACCACAGCATCGAGGTGGTGCACAGCCTGGCGGCCTACAGCCGCGCCGGGGAGTTCGATGTGATCCACGACCACGACGGCTTTCCCGGGCGGCGCCATGGGCGCCCTGGTGCCGGCGCATCCTGGGCACGCCCGTGGTGGCCACCCTGCACGGCCCCGCCGACGCCACCACGCAGCGCCTGCTGACCTCCCTGCGCAACGACCTGTCGTTCATCGCCATCTCGGACTACCAGCGCCGCGGCTTCCCCGACCTGCGCTTCGTCGCGACCATCCCCAACGCCATCGACGTGGAGCACCTGCCGTTCAGCGCCGACAAGGAGGATTACTTCCTGTTCATCGGCCGCATGATCGCCGACAAGGGCGCCCACACGGCCATCGAAGTGGCGCGGCGGCTGCAGGCGCGCCTCATTTTGGCGGGCAAGGTCAACGAGACGGCGGAGCAGGCCTACTTCGCCGCGGAGGTCGAGCCGCACCTCTCGGAGCGCATCTACTTCCGCGGCGAAGTGGATCACGAGACCAAGGCGCGCCTCTACGCCAAGGCGCGCTGCACGCTGTTCCCCGTCCAGTGGCCCGAGCCGTTCGGCCTCGTCATGATCGAGTCGCTCGCCGCGGGGACCCCGGTGGTGGCCTTCCGCCACGGCTCGGTGCCCGAGGTGCTGGAGCACGGCCGCACCGGGTTCATCGTCGACACCGTCGACGAGATGGTCGAAGCCGTGCGTCACGTGGGCGAGATCGACCCGGCCGATTGCCGCCGCGCCGTGGAGAGCCGCTTCAGCAGCGAGGAGTTCGTCGCGGCGCACGAGGCGGCCTACAAGCGAGTCGTGAGCTGCGACAGTGGGGCCGCTGGCGACTGCCCCCGAGGCCCCGATCAGTTGAGCTCGGCGAGCTCCGCCAGCACGGCGTAATCGGCCAAGGGCCGCTCCAGCGGCTCCGCCCGCTCGAGGCCTGGGCACCGAGAACGGGTAGGCGGCCAGGAACGCATCCACGACGCGCGGGTCGAATTGCCGCGAGCCGCGTCGCGAGCGCAGCTCGTCGAGCGCCTGCTCGACGGGCGAGGCGCGCCGATACGGGCGGTCAGTGGTCATGGCGTCGAAGGCGTCGACGAGCGACGATCCGGGCCCCCATCGGGATCGCCTCGCCGGCGAGCCCGTCGGGGTAACCCGTTCCGTCCCAGCGCTCGTGGGACGACGGATGATCCGCCCGATGGGCACCCGGTAGTCGATGCGGCGCTGATGCGCTCGCCGATCACGGGGTGCTGCGCCATCGTGTCGAGCTCCTCGCGGGTCGGGCGGTCGGGCTTGGTCAGGATCGAGTCGGGGATGCCGATCTTGCCGATGTCGTGCAGCACGGCGGCGTACTGCAGCATGCGCAGCTCCGCGTCGGTGAGGCTCATGCGGCTCCCTACGCCCACCGCCATGGCGGCCAGCGAGTCGGCGTGGGACGCGGTGTACTGGTCCTTGGCCTCCATGGCGGCGGCCAGGGCGGTGACCGTCTCCAGGTACATCTG
>CAWHEC010000002.1:0-10637 GCA_963828315.1 uncultured Methanoregulaceae archaeon
CAGAACACATCAGAATGAAAAGCAGCCGCCTACCATTCGAGTTTCATACCGACACCCACTTCCTGTACGGGACAATACCCGGCAAGAGCGATTTTTGATGAGAGTGAGGTGCAGTGACAGGCGTAGAGGGCCTGCAGCTGGAGGGACTGCAGGTATTCTCCCGTCTTTGTGAGCCGGGATGGTGACGGGGTGAGAAGATGAAGTCCGCCGATAATTGCGGTGACCCGTTGTTCGCCGCAGACCTCCCTGGCATATTCGGTGATAGTGCAGATCCCGGCATGCGAGCAGCCGGTGATGATAACGAGACCTGCACCGGAGCGGAACGCAAGGGCTGAATCGTCGAGCAGCTGGTCGGGTTCGGTCCTGCCATCAGGCAGGCGTATCCTCCTCTTTCCCGGATCGGTCTGCTCGAACGAAAACCTCCTGGGTATCTCACCCAGAAAGACGAGGTCATCGGTGATCCAGACCGGCTGGCTTGAAAGGTTCACCGGGAACTGGCGGCGTATCTCGGCTTCATCGAGAATTGAGCCGTTGTTCTGCAGAGGAATCTTCTCTCTCGGACAGAAACAGAGCGGGTGTGCGATCAGTTCCGGGACCCGGTGCGGGATATCCTCGATCGTTGCTTCAGTGAGGAGCCGGACGAGCGTGACCAAACCCCCGGTATGATCGAGGTGACCATGCGAGAGCACCACATGATCCAGGTCGCGAAGGTCGATTCCCATCTTCCCTGCATTGGCCAGGAACACCCCCGAGTACCCGGTATCAAACAGGATCTTCTTCCCTGCAGTCTGGAGCAAAAACGAGAGCCCCGGCTCTCCCGTGAAATACCGGTCGGTAAGGGTATTGTTGTCGACAAGAACGGTAAGGCTCAGCCGGGGCGTCATAGAGGAGGGTGTCTCTGCGAAGGGGATAAGTCTTGGTTTGCTTTCAGGAACGATAATGAACCCGATACGGAGAAGGAGTGGCTGATGGATCTTTTATCTTTCATTTGATTGTTTGTGCTCTTTTTCGTCCATCGCCCTGGTTGACGGAGAAAGCAATTGCTGAATCGACCTTGAATTGCCAGGTATCGGGACTCCTCTTCGTCCTTCATGCTCACCCACGGTTCATTCCTTTACGGTGACAACCCTGAAGATACTCCCGTCCTTGAAGAGCGAGATCTTCCCCCCGCTCTGGGAGAGCACGATCCCGACAGCCGGGGTCTCCTGCGTGATCCCTGCCACCGAAGCATGGCGGGTACCAAGGCCTTTCGGGATAGAAGCCCGGCTGGTATCGATGGTGATGTACCGCCCTGCCGCCTCGATGATGCCATCCCCGGAGATGACGAAGGCGCCGTCGATCTGGGAGAGCTCCTTGACCGTCTCCCGGATCTCGTTGTTGGTGACGTTTCTCCCAAACCGGGGATGACCCTCGAAGGGGTTGAGGATCAGCTGGGTCGATCTCGCCAGCACTTCGGGAGCACTCCCTATCATGAAGGTGGTCCCGATCGGCTTTCCCTCCCTCCCCTCCCGGGAAAGTTCGAGCGCAAGGGTGTACACCTCCTCAAATACTCCTTCGCTGATATCCGTCCCTTCCAGGAACGTGCTGATCCAGGGAGTGGACCCCGAGGGGTCCTCCAGGTTGGTCTTCCGGTCGGTGATATCATGGCCGATGGAGAGCATCTCGGTGAGCCTGCCCCTGTCATCCCGGATCGCACGGTTGGTCCACGCAATCCAGACCCGCTCACCGTCCCGTTTCATATTCTCGTTGACATTGACTTCGTACTCTTCGGGGTTCTGCATGACATCCCCTATCATCTGCTCGAGGTCCCGGCCGGAGCGGGATTTCCGGGGAAGAATGGTGCCGACCAGGTTCTTTCCGACAAGTTCTTCCGGGGTGAAGCCAAAAAAGGCGGCGCCGGAGTTGTTGATGAACCGGATGGTGCCACGGGGGTCAACGCGGAGCACGATGCTGTTTGCGCTGTCCAGGAGGTCCTGGTACCGGACCTCGCTCTTCCGGAGCAGGTCCCTTACCCGCACGTAGTCCGTGATATCCTGTCCGATGACGATCTGGCCTTTGCCCGGATCGGCAGGGTCGATCGGGCGGGAGATGAGGTGAGAGTTGATGAGCGTACCGTCTTTGCGCTTCAGCAGTCCTTCGACGACTCCCCACCCTCCTTCGGGTGAGCCTTCATAAAGCCCGGAATCGATGCGGTGGTGTTCCGCTTCATCCGGAAAGAGCCGGATTGGATCGGAGCCGATCAGCTCGTCCTCTGTGTAGCCGAGTTTCCTTGGAATAATAGCGTTCACCCAGAGGATCTGGTGATCCTTGATCACACAGGCAGCAACAGGAGAGGCATCATGGATCGCCCGCATGATGAGGTTGTCCTGGACCAGCTGCTCTTCGATCTTGCGATGCTGCACCAGGTTTTTGATGACCGGAACCAGGAGATGCTGATAGTTTTCCCTGGTAATATCCCAGAGATAATAATCAGCACCAGCGTTGAGTGCGTGGAGAGCAAGGTCACCGTCAAGCGTGTCGGTCAGAACGATAACGGGGACCAGAGGATTCAGGTCACGGATCTGTCGAAGGATATCAATCGCGGCAGAATCACCCGGATTCTCATGGACAATGACAATATCATACTGTCTGTTGGCTCAGGGCTTCCGGCAGATCTGTCTTTTCCGGCAGAGGGAATACGCTCAGTTCCCCGCCTGCATCACACCACCGCAAGACATTCCGGCTGTTTGTGCGATCGACCAAGAGAACCCTGATCATGGGTAGTTCTCTCTCGGGCACTCCTCATCAAGGTATTGGAATACAGAGATGATCGCTATCGAAATGCTGCGTTATCAATAGATACTGGCAAAGGCACAACCGGGATCCTGGAACCCCGGTGAGTATCAGGTCGTGTAGCGGTAGTAGGCGAGCTTCACCAGTTCTACGCAGACGAAAAATGCTCCAACCAGGCCAAGAATGATCGCAAGCGACACAGGCGATGGCGGAGTGAAGGAAAACACGGTCTGTCCGAACGAGGTGTAGGGCAGGAGAATGGTCACGGCAGCGGCAACCGCTGTCAGTACCATGACATACCACGACGGGCGGCTCGCCTTGTAGAACGGCAGCCTTGTTCTGATGGAGAAGAGAAACACGAGCTCGGTCAGGATGCTCCCGATGAACCAGCTGGTCTGCAGCACCTGGGCTCCCTCTCCTACAAAGATCGCGAAGAACGCGAAGTCATCGACGGTGCTCACCACGCCAAGCAGGGTCGCGATCAGCACAATCTCCCTGAGATCATATCTGCCTGGCATGCTCTGTTCTGACTTATCCACGGTATCGGTGGCGATCGAGATCATGGGAAAATCAGACAACAGGTTCACAAGGAGGATCTGGATCGGCAGCATCGGCAGGAACGGGATGAACAGCGAGACGATTGCGATGGCGTAGAAATTCCCGAAATTGGAGGCCAGGGTCGCCTTCAGATACTTGACGGTGTTGGCAAACACCTCCCTCCCGCTCCGGATTCCATCGATGATCACCTCGAGGTTCTTCTGCAGCAGGATGATGTCGGCCGCCTCGCGGGCGATGTCAGCAGCGCTGTCCACCACGAGCGAGACCCCGGCGAGCTTGAGCGCCGGGGCATCGTTGATCCCTTCCCCAAGGAACCCGACCGTGCGGGTTCTCTGCAGGGTCTGGATGATCTCGTATTTCTGCTCCGGAGTGATGCGGGCAAACACCGCATGCTCCACTATCGCCTTCTCACGCTCATCAGGGGGCAATCGCCATCAGCCCGGAGCCGGTCATGACACGGGTCGGATCCTCCAAAAGCCCGATACGGACACCGACCGCCCCTGCAACTTCGGGACTGTCCCCCGTGATGATCTTGAGCGTCACACCGAGCTCTTTTGCTTTTTCCACAGCACGGTACGCTGAAGGCTTGATCGGATCGGTAAATGCAATGGCACCGAGAAACTCGAGATCCTGTATATCCCCTGGGGAAATGCCTGTGGCAGTGGGCGGCATGGATCGCTTCCCGAGCGCGATTGTCCGTTCCCCTGCCCGCCCTTTCATGGAAAGCCAGGTTGCAAGTGCCTTGCGTTCCGGTTCTGGAAGTGACGGAGACAGGCGCAGGATCTCTTCGGGAGCCCCGCGAACGACCATCACGAGGTCCCCGGGTGTGCTGACCAGCACCGCGTTCAGGCGATTGTGCGGATCAAAGGGCAGTTCGGCCAGGCGTTTTGATGGAGGGGTCTCCCCGATCAGGAGCCGTGCAGCACCCTCGACAATTGCGATATCGAAGGGTTCGGTCTTCTCCTCGGTCTCCGCCACCGTCAACGCGGCATAGTGCAGCAGGCGGGGATCGGCTCCCGGTGACAGCTCGGTTACCGACAGGATGTTCTCGGTGAGTGTCCCGGTCTTGTCCGAGCAGAGGACTTCGATACTGCCGATATCCTCGATTGCCGTGAGCCGTTTGACCACCACATCCTGCTTTGCCAGCTGGAGTGCCCCGCGGGAGAGCGACACCGTGGTCACGACCGGGAGCGCTTCCGGGACCACGCTGACCACCAGCGCGATGGAAAAGACCACCAGTTCGAAAATATCAACGGAATCGCCCTTCAGGAGAAGGTTTGCCACGAACACGAACACCAGGGTGACAAGGATCATCCGCAGGATAAACTGGCTGAACCGCCCGATACCTTTCGAAAATTCACTCTCCTTGGTCGTCTCCACCGTCAGTTTTGCGATGGTGCCCATGGCGGTGCGGATACCGGTCTCCAGGACCACGGCAACGGCCTCACCCCCCACAACGGAAGTTCCGCTGAAGCAGAGGTTGTAGCTTTCATAGATCGTCTGCGGTTCCACCGCAGGTATATCAGGACGTTTCGGAACCGGAACGGATTCACCGGTCAGAGCTGTTTCGTTGACGACCAGGTTCTGCGTGCTGATCAGACGTACATCGGCCGGAACGACATCCCCAGTCCCGAGTTTTATGATATCCCCTGCCACCAGGTTCCGCGAATCGATGGTATGCCACCCTGAATCCCGCTTCACCCGGGTTCTCGGCTTGATAAACTGCTGCAATGTCCGAAGGGACTGCTCGGATCGGTATTCCTGGTAGAATCCGAGCGCAGCATTGATGATCACAAACCCGATGATGACACCCGCATCGATGTATTCGCCGATGGCAAAAACGATGACCGCAGCAACCAGGAGCAGGTAGATGAACGCCGATTTGAACTGCCGGATAGCAATCTCCCACCAATGGACCTGATTGGCGGTGATTTCGTTATAGCCTGCCTGTGCTAACCGTTCCTCGGCCTGGCGGGACGACAACCCGTCCTGAATCGGGGTATCAAAATGCTCCAGGATCTCCTTTTCAGAGAAGGTCGCATAGTGGAATATGGTCATCAGGTCTGCAGTTCAGCCTCTCACCATAGTATCACCGTGATTCCTCATAAGACATGACTGCTGGTCATCATAGGCGAGTCGTCATCCTCCCTTGGGGTAATAACCCGGGCATCCCTCTCTCGAAGGGGATAACCGTGATTTCCACCTCTCACCGGAATCATGAAGAGGGGGATTTCATCCTATGTGCCTCTGTCTCCTCCTTTGGGGTCATTACCCGGGCATCCTCCCTCAAAGGGATAACCGGATTTCCACCTCGTTCCTGATTCATGATCATGGATTTCATCGTCCGCTGGTTTCCGCCAACCACGGGACCTCTTCTCCATGACGACAATTTCAGCTCCCCTGAATCGTTCCTCCCACTCCCCGCCCTCAAAATTACCATTCCACCCACACACCCCCAATTCGTATAACCTCGTGGACCAAAAATAATTTATACCTTGAAACAAATCCATTCTCGGCAATGATTTGGAGATTCATCGTGAATCTGGTGGCATAGGCGTAAAAGGTGGCACAATAACTCGTATCGTCAGGACCAGGAACGTGGTGAAAATCCTTGGCCGGGATCCCAATGTCCCGGCGATCTTTGCACTACTATCCGATGGGATATCCACTCCGAATAATCCCATCCAGCCTCCGATCATGTCCAATCAATAACCCTTTTTTCAAAGCCAGTGTTGAATGCGGTACCATTCCA
Organism: uncultured Methanoregulaceae archaeon; assembly: GCA_963828315.1. Lineage (GTDB taxonomy): Archaea > Halobacteriota > Methanomicrobia > Methanomicrobiales > Methanospirillaceae > UBA9949. The sequence goes on from CAWHEC010000002.1 coordinate 6,083, forward strand.
GGTTGGTGTAATTCCACTCGTTGTCCTCAGTGGTCCTGATCATGCAGCGTATGCCGATGTCGGGAGATACGAGATTATTCCTGAATTATTCAGTAAAAAATAGGTGAGTCAGATCTTATTCGCCAAGATATAATTTGGTTGCAATCTCAAAGCATTTCGATGCTTCCGTGATCTTTCCCATTTTGAAAAGGGTCTCTCCTTTATTGTACCATGCATCTGCATCTTCAGGATCGATCACAAGGGCACGGTCATAGGCAGCAATGGCTTTTTCATACCGGCCCTGGCTGTCACGAAGATCCCCATGTTCAATACAATCACGTTCCCGTTTTAGATCAACCAAATCCATATTTTACCCCCCCACGGATGGTGACTAACCCTGAATATATTTTATTTATTTATTTTAATTTGCAAACCAGAATTGCACGGCATCGTTGCTGAGAGATATGTGCGAGGGTCTGTCTGGAATAGGACAGGCGGTCAATCGTCCTTTCCAAGCGCACTGATCTCTGATCAGCGGGGCGAGGATGGATTGCCCTATTGACGAAAATTTTCGAGGTAATGTTCGAATCGCCGCTTGAAAAGGAGGGATATGATCAAACCCCCTCTCATCCCCCTGGCCATCCGGACCGGACCATTTGTTGGATCAACAAGGGTATCATCTGCCCGGGCCCCACTGGATTTGAGGTATGATCCATACAGGAGAGATCAGGAAAGTTTCGCGGAAAGAGCCAGCGTCCGGAACACACGGATGAAGCTCTCCTTGATCCGATTACTATAATAAGGAGAACAGCTTCCACGGACAGGAAATAAAGGGGTAGTATTATTCGACATTTGCCATAATTGTTCAGGATAATTACCCCGGAAGGAACCGGTAAAGGAGGAGTGGTTAACCTCAATTGCCGATGGACCAGAGCATCGTAAAAGGACAAAATGCTCCACCGGGTTTTATGGAAAGGTTACAGGGGAGGGGGAGAGCAGCCCATTCTCCCTGCCTGATCCAGGAATATGCTCTTATCACCGGCCTCATCTCCTGATTGGTGAATTCCACCGAAGGGTGCAACGGATGCTCCGATGAGATCATACAGGAGACCAGGGATAAAAGAAAAAGATTTTATGCTCTGGTTGGATAATGCTGCCACATCCAAAGAAAGAGTTCGATTATGGTATTATTTATCTGTCTGAATAATAACAGAATCTGAACAATCCCCATCAATCCAGGAGGAGTGTAAAGTCATGGTTGTCATGAAGATCAGAGGAGGGGATCTCGACCTTGTCGAATACGAGTTCCCCTCGTTTCATCCCGGCGAGAATATCCGGACACTCGGCCTTGAACGGGCATACCCCCTCAAGCCCGTGTCAGGGACCGTTACGGTCCGGGCGCCTGCACGGATACACCTGACCGTCCTTGATATGAACCGGTTTGCACCGGCAAGGGCGGGTGGCGGAGGGGTCGGATTTGCCCTCCAGCTCTACTGCAGTGTCGAGGTCTCCTGCACAGAATCAGGACTTGAGATCGATTACTCGAGGGTCGGTATCATCCGGCATTTTGTCGAGGTCTTCAAAGCCGTTACCGGGTATCGGGGAGGATTCAGGATCCGTGCGAGGGATCATCAGCACCAGCATGTCGGGCTTGGTTCGACCAGCACGATCATGATCTCGCTTGCCAACGCACTCAACTACGCGGTCGGGTCACCCCTGACCTCGGATCAGCTCCGCAAAATTGTCGGGAACAACTACGTTGAGGAGACCGCAGGCGATACGATCGCGTTCGGGTTTGAAACGGGTGTAGGCCCTGCCGTCAGCACTTACGGGGGGATGGCCATCATGGGGGATGAGCTCGCCCTGGCCTATCACCATCCCTTTGCTCCTGGTAAGAATGTGTTTGTGGTCATCCCTCCGAGTGATATCTCATCGGCAGGCACCAAGGAGTTCGATCTGCTCATGAACAAAGGGCGGCTCCTTGACTATCGTGACCGGGAGCTGAAGGCATACCTCATGCTGATGGACATGATCCCTGCCCTTGAGGATGACAATCTGAAGCGGATAGGAAATATCATCTGGGAGATAGAGTTCCGGGGATCAAAGCGTGCAGAGGTCGAGCACCACAGCTTCGAGATCTACCATTACATGAGCCGTCTCCGGGAAGCAGGCCTCGAATTCGTCGGGATGAGTTCTGTCGGGCCATCCATCGCGATCATCACCGAAAAAGACCGATCGGCAGTCGAAGGTATCGTCAGCGGTCTCGGCCTGTCGATCGCTGTGGAGACGATGGTCGATAACGAGGGTCTGAAGATCACCCATACCGGTTGAGAAGATAAAAAAGATCCTGGACAGTCTCCAGGATACATCACTCAACCTTTCTATTCTTCTCCTTTCTCGATTTAAGAAGACCATGCGCCGACACGAGCACGATCACGATGATAGTCGCCAGAGTGAAGGCAAGTATGATCAGGATGATCAGGCCTATATGCTCCCTGATCCAGGGGATAGACCCAAGGAGGTAGCCGGCGCCGGTAACTGCTACCGACCAGCAAAGGGCCGAGAGAACATTATAGAACATGAACGCCCGGTAGTCCATGGTGCCGATACCGGCGAGAAAGGGGGCAAATGTCCTGACAACGGGAATAAACCTGCCGATGAAAATGGTCTTTGTCCCGAACCTTTCAAAATACCGGGTGGTCCGATCGATATACTCGTTCTTGACAATCTCAGGAAACCGCTCCCGGAAGATTTTCAGTCCGACATGGCGTCCCAGCCAGTAGTTCAGGACATCCCCTGCTATCGCTGCAAGGAAAAATACCAGTATCAGCCACGAAAGGGTGAAGAGTCCGGAAGCTGCTCCTGCACCGGCTACAAAAAGGAGAGAATCTCCCGGCATGAAAACGGTGATAATACACCCGGTCTCCAGCAGAATGATCAGGAAGAGGATGAAATAGGCGCCAGGACCGAATTCGGTGATGAGATAGGTCAGGTTCTGGTCGATGTGCAATAAAAAACCCAGCATGGAGGTACCTTGCCCGGTACGTACTCTGGAAAAGGGACTATTTGAATAAATCCCCGGCGAAAAAAACCGGCAATATACGATCATTTATTGCGGAGCCGGCAGAAACCGTATAAGAATATTGATGGCCTCACTGCCTTTCCCGCACCGGGATTCTTCCGGCCTCACCATACCAGAAACAAACAGGCCAGCCCTCTTCAAGGGAACCAGGGGAAATTATGCACGAGTTGAGCATTGCATACGATATTATTAAAACGGCTCAGCAGGCGGCCCTTGATAACCATGCAAGCCAGGTGAAAAAGGTGTGTGTCGATATTGGCGAGATGTCGATGGTCAATCCCGAACAGGTGCAGTTCCTGTTTGACACGCTTATCGAAGACGATCCGGTCCTGAAAGGTGCGGTCCTTGAAAGCAGGGTGGTCGCTCCGGAGACGCGATGCACCTGCGGCTACCAGGGAAAAGAAAAATTTGTCTGTCCGGGCTGCGGGGCGCTCCCGGAACTGGTCCGGGGCAGGGAGATCGTGGTCACCCATATCGAGATCGAGGTGAATGAATAAATGAAAGTCAGCCTTCTGCATGGAGCCGGCGGTGAAGTGATGGGAGAGCTCCTCCAGGTGCTCACCAGGATAGAGCACAATAATGCCGGAGGGATAGGTCTTGAAGCGCTCGATGATGGCGCCGTTATCCCTGTTGACGGGATAAATATCGTCTTTACCACAGATTCCCACGTGGTACGGCCGATCTTTTTTCCTGGCGGCGATATCGGCAGGATCTCGATCTGTGGCACGGTCAATGACCTGGCCATGATGGGGGGAAGACCCCTTGCCCTCTCCTGTGGCATGATTATTGAGGAGGGGTTTGAAGTATCCGATCTCGAGCGGATCGTCCGGTCCATGGACATCGCCCTTGGGGAATGTGGAGCCAGCCTCGTGACAGGTGATACGAAAGTGGTGGAGCGTGGGGCCCTCGACGGGATCGCAATCAACACCGCCGGGATCGGTGTAGCAAAGACCGTGGTCCGGGACTCGGGGCTTCTCCCGGGCGACCTGATCATCGTGAGCGGGACGCTTGGCGACCATGGGCTTGCGATCATGGCAGAGCGTTCCGGGCTCTCGTTTGGGGAGCAGATACGTTCGGATGTCGCCCCGCTCTGGGGGCTTGTCTCCCAGGCAATGGCAGCAGGGACCATCCATGCCATGAAAGACCCGACCCGCGGGGGGTTTGCAAGCGCAATCAACGAGATGGCGAGGAAGAGCCGGGTCTCGGTCCGTATCGATGAAGAGGCAGTGCCCATCAGGAAAAGCGTCAGAAGCGCTTCCACGATGCTCGGAATCGATCCCCTGCAGGTTGCAAACGAAGGGAAGGTCGTGATGGGTGTCCCGGAGGAGGACGCTGAGAGGATACTTCAGGCGCTCCGTTCACACCATTACGGGCATGATGCCGCAATTATCGGCAGGGTGGTACCAGGAGCCCATGTCATCATGGAGACCGCGGTTGGTGGGGAACGCTTCATCGAGCCACCTGTGGGAGACCCGGTTCCACGGGTCTGCTGAA
>CAWHEC010000003.1:0-602464 GCA_963828315.1 uncultured Methanoregulaceae archaeon
ATTTTTGTGCTCGCGCAGAAATGCTGTTGAAAATGTGCAAGGCTGTTTTTACCGTGAAATGACCGTGCGGCAAGTAATCCGTTTATCACTCAGACCTTCTGTGCTGCGATTACACAGAAGCCAGCTTGCGATTCAACGTGGAGTATTCGGAATCCAGTGTCGCGAAGGTATCCAGGAACTTCATCGTGTGAGTAGAACCGGGCTCGCGATAGAAACCTGTGTTTTCCCTTTTCTTCCAGGTATCTCCGGGCAATGAGTCCCTCCCGTTCGATAAAACCAATGGCCAAAGTACCCTGCGGGACCAGAACCCTCTTCATCTCCTGGAATGCCTGAACGGGATTATCCAGGAAACAGATGACGGTCACCATGAGCACCGAGGAGCATGACCCGTCCTTGAAAGGGAGTGCCTCTGCTCTTCCGCGGACGATTTCGATCCCCCTCCGGCGTGCCATCCGACAAAGTGCCAACGATGGTTCGATCCCAAGAGCAATTCCCAGGGGTGCAGCAAACCGCCCTGATCCGACTCCCACTTCGATGGCCCGGGAGTCCGGCAGCGGGAGGACCCTCCTGATACGGGCAAGTTCTGCGAGATACTCATCGTGGTGATCATCGAACCACCGATCATAGTCATCAGCATACTCTTCAAACACATCCTGAGGCACGAGATTCCACCAATCCTCACAGGCCGTAGAGATGTTTCCGGACCCGTTCCCCTACCGCCTGCTCTCTCTGTTTCAACAGGGATAGATCGTCCGTTCGTTCGGGGTATGATGAGAACAGGAAGTAGAGAAAATCTGACGTCAGGTCCATCACCTCCTTCTTAAACCGGACCTCTACCGTGGTATCGCCGGCAAATCCCTTGATGGAGAACCAGTCCGGCTTCTCGAACTTGTAGAATCCCTCGCCAACATTCGGGAGTGCCTCAACCTGACCGAAGTTCCCAAGGTAGGTAAAAAATTCTTTCGTGATCGGAACGTCGAGAAGGAACTCCTTCATGAACGAACCGTCGGCACAGACCTTATGACGGACGGACCGAAGAATCCGCATTTCGTGCAATCTCCCGCACTGCTTTGGCTGTAGTCCTGACTTCTTCATCGGTCGTGAACCAGGAGAGGCTGAGTCGCACGCAACCGCTCCCTCCATCTATTTCCTTGTGCACCAGGGGAGCACAGTGGAGCCCGGTCCGGGCAGTGATTCCATACGCACGGGCGAGGATGAATCCGACATCATCGTCCTCCATACCCCCGATGTTGAACGCAACGATGGGAAGATCCGGATGTTCATTGTAGAGGGTGATGTTCGGTTCCTGCTTCAACTCGTGCATGAGGAGTGCTGTCTGCCGCTCTGCTTTCGCTGCAATCGTGTCAACACCAATGGTGAGGATGTAATTCACACCCGCCGCGAGCGCTGCAAGTCCGGGATAGTTGTGGGTCCCTGCCTCGAACCGCTCCGGCATCCCGCGGGGATGGAGAAGAGAGAACGAGTCCGTCCCGGTCCCGCCGTACCGGACCGGTGCGATGGCGTCCGGGTCCCGGAGGTAAAATCCTCCCGTTCCCGCGATACCGAGAAGGCCCTTGTGGCCGGTGAAGACAAAGGCATCGACCGGGAGGTCCCCAAGATTGACAGGAATGTGGCCCGCAGTCTGTGCTCCGTCAACGATGAAGTAAATCCCATGATCGTGCAGGATTGTTCCGATGCGGCGGATATCCTGGACGGACCCGAGCACATTGCTGCCATGGGTCATGACCATGAGCCGGGTATCAGGCCTGATAGCCGATTCAAGAGTATCAGGATCAACAAAGCCCTCCCGGAATGGAAGGATGGTCAGCTGGATTCGGTGCTGCCGTTCGTATTCATGGAGCGGTCTCAACACTGAATTATGGTCAAGCGCTGTGGTGAGGACATGGCAGCCGGCTTTCTTTTCCGAGAGGAATCCCTGGATGAGGAGGTTCAGGGAATCGGTCGCATTCTGGGTAAACACGATATGTTCCGGGGGATCTGCATTCAGGAGGCGGGAGAGCGCTTCCCGGGCCATGGTGACATAATCTTCTCCCTGGCTGCCGGTCGTCCTTCCTGATCCGAATACCGGCAAGGCGAGGGATTGCCTCACCGCTTCCAGTACTTCAGGAGGTTTCGGCCAGCTGGTTGCGGCGTTGTTGAGGTAAATGATTGGCAGGGACCTGTTGACCATGTGTTCTGGTTCAGATGATCTGGCGACATTGAGCAAAAATGATTCGTTCCTGTCTGATAGTATTATCCGAAAACGAGCAGAAAAGATATCCTATGGTTGAGGTCACTCCCGAAGCTCTCAAGGAGGCAGCGGAACTATTGGGGATTGGAGGGCGTGCCAGTTTCAATGAAATTCGCCAGGCGTATCATGAACAGATCAAGAAATGGCACCCTGACGTGTCAACGCAGGATCCGGCGGTGTCACACGATATGACGATCCGGGTGAAGATGGCGTATGATCTCCTGGTCGATTACTGCACGAACCATACGTTTTCGTTCCGCATCGAGGATCTCGCAAAGGACCTGGAACAAAGTCCTGCAGATTTCTGGATGGAACGGTTTGGCGATGATCCTATCTGGGGATGACGAGTCATCGCTGGGCAAGCTGTAAGTATGCGACAGCCCGGAATGTTCGTCTCTCCTCCATTCCGTCCGCTCCTCAAGTCTTCAACAACAACCTTTATTTTAGCCGGAGTATATTATTGTACAACTGTACAAGTTTGTACTGTTGTGCAAGTTATACGAAAATTTTAAAATTATAAAGTATTCTTATTGAGAGGAGTGGCAAAGACATGGCTGAAGCAAAAGGCGGACGGGTGGAAATTGCGAACAAGAGGGTGGCTCTCACCCAGAGTACTGGGCAGCACTCTCAAATATAAAAGCTCCGGGAAAGTCCCTTGGCGATACTGTAGCTGATCTCATCACTGAGCACCAGAAGAGGATGCTGGAACGGGACCTCGATGAGATTGACGCGAATGGTCAGTTCATCCCATGGGAGACAGCGAAGAAAGAACTCGGGCTCTAACGGGAGGGAACGTGAGGATCAAAATCGAAGATACTGTAAAAGATTTCATCCGTGAACTCCCTGAGAAAGATCGCCGCGTGATCGGTGAACATATCGAACGACTATCTGAACATCCGAGCGCTACGGGAAATATCAAAAAACTCCATACGAAAAAACCCCGTTGGCGTATGCACATATCGATGAAATATACCCTGTTCTACTACGTTGATTCCGACATGGTATGGGTTGATAAAATCATGACGATCGAACAGGCTCATAAGAAGTACGGGAAGATCTAATCCGTGAGATTTTTTTAACCCGATTTGGAGGGAAGTGCACTATACAGGCTGCTGATCTGGCGCAAACTTTCCCGACAAATATGATCTTGTCCTCCCGAAGAACAAAAATCGATTGGGCAACCGAAATAAGGGAATTACTCGAAGTCGATTACCCTGAAGCAGAAAAAGTCGTCCTTGGTCAAGAAAATTGAAGGTTGACTTCTAAAAGCCCCAGCCGTGATTTAGGACTGGAATGTTCAAATCACTGGCGGTTTCGTGCTCATGCAGAAATTCTGCTGAAGTATGTCGACTTCCTGCACAAAGAGCATAAGCAATATCAGTCGCGATGAATGGATGAAAGGAGGAAAGATTAATAAACAGATTTCGACTACAACACTTTTAAACTGTCCATGGCATTGATCGGTTAACTTCGAACTAGGGGTCAGGCCATAGGTCTGGGTGATTTGCGATGCTTGAATGGAGAGACGGAGATACAAACATGGCCAAATCGATAGATATTGAGAAGATCGCGAAAACCTGGAAGACATTCAGTACCGATATGTTTCTCCCCTATTACACCGGAATGCCCACCTTCTTTGGCATACCTTCCCAGAAAGAGATAAAGGATCTGGATATTGCACTGGCAGGAGTGCCCTTTGATATGGGGGTAACAATGCGGAGCGGTACTCGCCTCGGCCCCCGTGAGATCCGCAACCAGTCACGGTTAGTGGGCTTCTATAACCATCACATGCGCATGACCCCCTTTGCAGAATCAAGGGTGGCCGATGTAGGAGACGTGCCCTTCCGGACTACCTATAATCTTGAGGAGGCGCAGCACGATATCGAGACTTTCTATGGCAGGATATCTTCCGCAGGCGTCCTTCCCATAACAGCGGGAGGGGATCACTCCATCACATTTCCCATACTCAAAGCCATTGCCCCGAAGAAAAAAATCGGCCTCGTGCATTTCGATACTCATTGCGATACTGCCCAGCCTTTTGCCGGAAGCGGACTGCACCATGCCTGCCCCTTTCGCAATGCAGTCGAATCCGGTCTGGTGGATCCCGAGCGTGCCATACAGATCGGAATCAGAGGAGGTTTCGAACTGATGTGGCAGTTCTCTTACGAAAGCAGGATGCGCGTCGTGCATATAGAGGAGTTCTACGAACTCGGGTCGAAGAAGGTGGCCCAGGAGATCAGGGAGATGATGGGAGACGAGCCGGTGTACATCTCGTTTGACATTGATTGCCTGGACCCGGCCTTCGCTCCTGGTACCGGGACCCCGGCAGCCGGAGGCATGAGCACCTTCGAGGCGTTGCAGACACTAAGAGGATTAAGAGGCCTGAACATCATCGGCGGAGACCTGGTGGAGGTGGCCCCGCCCTTCGATCCCACGGGAATCACCGCTCTGGCGGGGGCCACTATCATGTTCGAGATCCTCTGCCTGGCTGCGGAGTCTCCCGCCCTGGCTCGTTCGTGATCAGGATGGAGCCCTTCAGGCCAGTTTGGTGTATCCTAATTTTGCAAACCAATCGGTTCTCCGGTGGAAAAAATTGGTGATTACGGGGTTTGTGAAATCCCAAAAGAGGAATTTTCTTAAAATAACCCATATTTGAATCTTAAATCAAGAAAAAAACATAAAATGAGCGTTTTAATGAGGTAGAGCCCCAGCCGGGTAGGTCAACGAAGCCCGTAAATCAGTCCCATTTTTGTGCTCGCGCAGAAATGCGGTTGAAAAAGTGTAAGGGTGTTTTTATAGGGAAATGATCGTGCGGCACTTTTATGAAACACTATCAGAACGTAGACCCATGAAAGGAGATGTGAGAACGAGGGCAAGGGAGATCCGGCCTATGAAAGGTGCAATCACTGATGGATCCCACGATATCTACTTCCATCCGCCGAATATCCCCTCTGCCTCACATCACCGCGCCATCAGCGCGAACACCCCCCATCCAAGGTATTCACGCGTGTACGCGGCGTAGCGTTTTGGTTCCAAAGTCAGTTTGGCTCTCACCTCTTTCGCGAAGTCGTCGTCGGGATTCGCTTCGAGCCATCGGCGCATGGTGAGCCATTTGGCCGCTTCGTACCTATCCCAGCCTTCCTGGTCAGCCAGAACCATTTCCACAACGTCGTAGTTGAGGTCGCCGAAAGACGCGAGAAGTTCTGGAAGCATGAGAAAGTCGGAGATAGCATTGGCACCGCATCCCTTGGCAACGTCTTCCGTCGGTGGTAACTGCAGCCAATAGGGCTCGCCGATGAGGATGATTCCTTCGGAGCGGAGACTCTTCGCCAGAAGCTCGATGGTGCCGACGACTCCCCCACCGATCCACGTGGCACCGAGACAGGCTGCCACACTGACCTTTTCGTCGGCGACGTAGCCGACAGCGTCGCCGTGGATGAACTCGACTCGATCGGCGACTCCGAGTTCTTCAGCGCGGAGTTTCGCCTGCTCGGTGAACAACTGGCTCATATCGATGCCGACGCCGGTGATTCCGTAATCGCGTGCCCAGGTGCACAGCATCTCGCCCGAACCGCTGCCGAGGTCGAGCACACGGGCCCCCGGTTCCAGGCGCAACGCTGCGCCGAGAGTGGCGAGCTTTTCTGGTGTGAACGGGTTATGGATGCGGTGAGCACTTTCGGTAATGGTGAAGATACGTGGGATGTCCAATGCACACACTCCTTTTACTAAGTTGTGTAATAACGGGAATATACCCTTAGTGACTGTAGAAGAAAAGTGAGTAAAGAGAATCAAAGTATCATTTGGATAATCACCATGGGATTCTTCGATTGGTTGAAGGCACTGCTCCCTTCAGATTCTCCCCCTCAATCTAATAAGAAACGGAGAAGGGATGATGATGAGGAAGAAGAAGAGATTGAAGAGCTGATTGCTATCGACATTATTTGAGTGTGTTAGAGAACTATTGACGGCCCGGAATGTTCGTCTCCGCTCCATTCCGTCCGCTCCTCCTCTCGTCCGGTGCTCCTCCATTCCGCTCCGCTCACATACCGGTCCTGTTCTCTCAAGGTTGGCTATGAATGATGACTCTCCGTCCGTTTCGTCCTTGTTACTCCTTACCGGCAGCCGCGCCCTCCCGCCCCCGCACCATGTTTCGCATCGTGCTCGTGCTGTGTGTCGTACTGTTACGGCTCAGCTGACTCGCGATCACTCGACCATGACAGCGCGATACGCTGATGCGTGTCGTAACCAGCGCCCGCTCGCCTAGACCTGGTTCACCAGGTTCACGAACGGGGTTGGTCAGACTATTTCACAATAATTCAGAATATTGACAGGATTTTTAGTGTTCCTGCAACGAAAGAAACCAACCAGAATAATTCCATGAAATTAAGGGTCATAAAATTCGCATACTCTAATCTCTCCGGCCTAATCCCAGGAGGTTGCCGTTGAAGGTGCACGAAGGAAGGACCAGCCCCGCCATTGCGATGAACAAGGTCCAGAAGACTTTCTTGACCTGCTCATTCTTCCCGAACGCCTCGATCGCTGCATCCGTGTCCGCCTTCATCGCCTGCTGGATCAGCTTAGGCAGGAACACGAAGAGCGGAAGGAACAGGACCGCAGCACTAATGAATGTTAGTGGTAGAGGGAAAAATCATCGCCTTTGACAAGCCGTCGCCAGTTATTCTCACTGAACATTGGCCCGGTCAGGATCCTGGCTGATCAAAAGAATCCGCTCCACACCCGTGATCCAGCGTTTTCTTTCAATACGTTCATTGATCTGGCTGTTGAAGACGAGCTTGAGCATGATGCCTGCCGTCAGTGAACTGATCAACTGTGCAGATTCGTCGACATCTAAATCCTTTTTCAGCTCCCCCCGTGACTTCGCCCGTGTCAGACAGTTCGAGATCAGATCTAATTCGGCAGTCATAGAATCCGCTACCTTCCCGTGCATCATCGGATCGTTGAGAAACCGGATTGGCAGAAGGGAATAAATATTTACGTAGCGAATCTGGCGGATAAAGATCAAATCGGCATAATTCTGGATAATCCGGTGGATGTCTCCATCGCGGGAAAGGGCTGCTACAAATTCGTCATCGTGGATCTGGATAACCCTGTTGACAACTTCATTCTCCAATGCATCGCGGTTCCGGAAATAACTGTAGAGCGCCGGAATCGATACCCCAACCTTCTGGGCAATAGCTTCGAGTGTCATCGCCTCCCATCCTTTCTCAATGGCCACATTTATTGCCGCTGTAATGATGCGCTCCGTGGCCCCTTCGCGATATTCCTGATTGACACGTGCCATGATGATCTCCCGGATTATCATTCATTTTTTAACCGTAATGTATTTTCGCAATGTTTAAATCAATTTTTGTATTCCTAAATAGTTTTAAGTATACTTAAAGTGAATTAAGTATAATGGGTGGCAAGGGGCTTCCGGATCCCGGATGCTTATTGCAGAATAGGAAGAGCCCGGCCTGATCTGCAGATTTGAAGATACCGTGAGATCTTGTCATGAACATCGGTTTGTCTTCCCGTGGATCAGGCTGGCTCTTTTCGATTCTGAAGCTGGAATGGGGTTAAAATCCCGGCCAGATCCCGGGATGTTGCTCAATGAAATCAACAAGCCAACTAGGGAGACCGATTAATGGATAGCAATATCGCACATACGGATTTTGATGGTATCGACCCGACGATCTATAAGCGTCGCTGGCTCATTTTAACAACACTCTGCCTGGCGCTGCTCGGGGTGATGCTGGCAAACAGCAGTATCAATCTGGCGCTCCCGCTGATGTCGGTTGACCTCGGGCTGAGCCAGCTTGAACAGACCTGGATTGTGAATATTTACTCGCTTTTTGTTGCAAGCCTCCTGTTTCTTGCCGGGGCATGCGGCGACCGGTACGGCAGGAAACTTGCCCTGCAGATCGGCTCCCTGGTGTTTGTCGCGAGTGCTTTTTACGCCGGGTTCCTGGCGCATTCTGCCATCGAGCTGATCATTGCGCGGGGCATCATGGGACTTGGAAGCGCACTCGTGATGCCGACAACGCTCTCGATTGTCAACAATATCTTTCCCACAAAAGAGCGGGTCCGGGCTATTGCCATCTGGAGCGCCATCACCGGCATCGGTATGATGCTGGGCGGTGTCATGGGCGGCATATTGCTGGAGTACATTGACTGGAACTCGATCTTCTATCTGAGCGCGGCCATTGCTGCTGTGAGTCTTGTCATCAACCAGGTGATCGCCCCCGAATCACGCGATGAGAAAGGTCTTGCGGTTGACTGGATTGGCGGCGTATTCGCAGCTGTCGGTATATTCGGGCTTGTCTATGGCATCACCGAAGTGCCATCGAAGGGGATCCTTGACGGGACGGTGCTTGCCGGCTTGCTCATCGGCCTTGCCTCCCTTGCCGTATTCGTCCTGTGGGAGCGAAGATCCGCATCGCCGCTGCTCGATATAAACCTCTTCCACAACAGGGCGTTTTCCGTATCGAGCCTGACCCTGACACTCGCATTCCTGGCGATGTCAGCAATATTCTTCACGATTAGCCAGATCCAGCAGCTCATCCTTGGCATGTCGCCCCTGACTGCATCGCTGCTGATGCTGCCGATCATGATCCCGTTCCCGGTACTGGCGCCGGTCATACCGAATATCGTGGAAAAAATTGGGAACCGGTATACGATTATCACCGGCCTTGCTCTTATAACGGTCTCGTTCCTAGTCATATCTGCCTGGACTATTAATACGACCTACCTGCGCATGCTGCCGGCGATGCTCGTCATGATAACCGGTGTCAGTCTCGCTATGACGCCGAGCACAAACATCCTCATGGCGTCGGTCCCGAAGAACCGCTCCGGTATGGGTTCCGCGATGAACGATACGACCCGCGAACTGGGCGTCTCGCTCGGCGTTGCATTATTCGGTGCCATCCTCAGCGCAGTGTATGTGAGTAACATCGCTGAAGTCTCGGGCAGGTTCTCCGGCTCAGTAAAGACGAGCCTTGAGACTTCGCTTGCAACAGCGCTGAACACGGCAGCTTCCCTGGGGCCCGACGCGGGCACCGTTGCAGAGGCTGCACAGGTTGCGTGGATGCATGCGTTCTCGATCGCTTCGCTCGTAGCTGCGGGTATTGTCTTTGTGACTACGGTTATTGCTCTCATGGCACTGCCCCGGCAGAAGCAATCGGAAAACGATACGCATGAGTAACGATGGTCGGAGGATATCCCCGACAGGAGAAACCGTATGACGAGCATCCTGTATGTCGATACGAATACTGAGATGTGCCACCTCGTCCGGCATATGTTTGAGGAGACCGGGGAGATGCTGGTATACCGGGCTGGTTCAGGAGAGGAAGCCATCATTTCATCCTGCCGTAAACCGATCTTGATGCGATCATATCCGATTACCATCTTCACGGGATGAGTGGCGTCAGTCTGCTCAAGAGACTGAGGTTGCTGGGGATCTGCGTGCCATTCATCTTCTTCACCCAGGATTTCACGACTCCGTTGAACGAGGTGGTCCGCATTCCCGAAAATTCAGCAAATACTACCCACCCTCCTGTCAACCGGCACCGTGGACGAAATTCCGAGATGTCGTCACAGGTTGATCTCACTCTCTCTTGTTCCTTCCCCACTCACCCCCAAATGTGGGGATAGTCCCCCTCCGTACAAATACCCAACACCACGGAATCCGGAACCGATCACTACTGCCATTGAGGGGCACAGACACGGAGGGCTGCCCTCCTCTCATACGCACAGATTAAAAAGATGGGATTCGTGTTTTTCAGATTTTACCTGTTTCACACTCCCATCCCCGCAATCATCCCAACCACCTGCTGAGCTATCACCGGGTCCAGGACCTGAGCCAGGACAAGCCCGGCCATCGAGATGAACAGGGTCCAGAAAACTTTCTTGACCTGCTCGTTCTTCCCGAACACCTCGATCGCTGCATCCGTATCCGCCTTCATCGCCTGCTGAATCAGCTTAGGCAGGAGCATAAAAAGTGGCAGGAACAGGACCGCTGCACCGATACATCCCAGGGAGATTCTTGGTCTGTCCTGCAAACCAGATCCCAGCAGGAGCATGATAATTCGTGTATTAAACGCATGCGGAGGCTTGCGGATTCACGACATTACGATAACTCGCTTTGGGGTGTCATAACAATTCGAAAGCGGAATTAATGTTCAAATCCCCAAAAAGCACAACAGCGACGAAATATATTCAAATTAAGCTCTAAATCAAAAAATAAAGATAATTTGAGGCCCAAGCCCCAGCCGTGATTTGAACACGGGGCCTGCTGATTACAAGTCAGCCGCTCTGCCAACTAAGCCACTGGGGCGCCATATACCATTCGCGTTCCATGATAAAAAAAGTGGTGAAAGAGGGAGAAGACCCGGGAAGGATTAAAAAAGCCTTTTCACCAATCCTCCATCGGGATGAGAATACCCTCCAAAGAGAAAACATTTCACGATTCGTGAGCATAGATCATTTCACATATGAACAAGTACGGACTGGCTTGCCTCTCTGTGTTCTTACTCTTGTGCATCATAGGTGCCGGTTGTATGAACCAGGGAGAGAATGTACCGAAACTACCCTGTCCGGGACAGGATCCTGTAGTCGGTGCCTGGATGTACGATCCCGCTGGGGGCAGCGAGGCAGTGTTGCTCTACCTATTCAAGGACTATGGCCGCTACGATGCGATTGCCATTCCCCGTAACGAAACCCACCCTCTCACGTTCGAGCTCTGGACTACAGGGTCATGGGTCACTGCAACAGAAGATACCTATACCCTCACAGGCCAGATCCTGCTCCGCGATTTTACTACCGGCGATCTCGTGGAAGGGGTCAATAATGAAACCCTGACCTACGATCCGGCCCGTGACATCCTCTTCAACGAGAGCCATCCCGAGGCTCTATTCACCCGGCTCTCGTGTGTCGCGCAGGTGCCGGAAGGAATGAACGTCACCATTCCGTTTGACTGAGGGGAGGCAGAGATCCGGCTCTTTTTTTAATTTGGGTGGCTTTCCTACTGTAACAATTTTTTCCAGTAAAATCAAGTTCCATGTCTTTAAAGACGCTCTTGGGGGTGCGCCTTCGGCTCACCCCCGCCGCTGTGGCATCCCCCACAACGCGATAGGGCCGTTCTCCGTCATCGGATCCCTTCCATCAGGATCACAGAGGTGGTGGATACCTTTTTCAGATGTTTTCGGAACTGAGAATACGATATATTTTCAGTCGTAAATGGTAAGGAAGTTCCACCGTGAAAATTGGATTAACACCTGCTTTTTTTATAAGCCGCAGCCGGATTCACGCGGCCGGCCCCGTTCCCATGCAGTCCTGCCCTGGTAACGGATCCGGATGAGCCGGTGATAGGGGATAGCAGTCGTTCCCTCTTTTGATTCGATCTCGATGTAAAAAGGATCGAGGCGGATGATCCGGTCTCCTCCGATGCAACTCATGTCACCCGGGGCACCCCTGTTGACATAGCAGATCTCTACATCGGCAAACCGGTACTCCGGGTCATGATAGAGACGGAGGAGGATCTCCCTGCTTTTCCGCATGCTGTTCTTCCCGTTAGGCTGCGTCCCCTCAAAATAACTCTCTCCTCCATGATTCATGAAAAAGAGACTGGGGCTATGCATCCTGGCATCCTGCGCCCTGTGAAATCCCGATGGCGATGCAAAAGAACGAATTACGCCGGATGCATCGATCCTGTATATGGCAGCTTTCTCCTAGGGCCAGCACATGCGGGGTGTCAAACGGCCGTGATACTCTCCTTCGCCTTCTGCATATCCCCGCAATCAGGCATCCCCGTCCTCTATGGATGTATTAATCCAGAGAGAGCACGGATAGTTAGGTAATGGCGCAGCTCACCGTGGATATCGGGGGAAAGCCCGGGGTCAACTGCCGGGGGTTCTGCGAGTACTGCTACTTCCGGCATGTGAAAGAGACCCCTCCCTTCGGATGCAGTCACTGTCCGCCCTACAAGGTGGGGTGCGATTACTGCAGCCGGAGCGTGCGCGAATATTACCAGGGATGGAAGAGCCTCCGACAGGTCGGGAGACGAGACCCTCGCCGCCCTCCAGATGATGACCGGGGAGATCGACAGGGTTACCATCAGCGGCGGGGGCGATCCGAGCTGCTACCCGGAATTCATCGACCTGATCGAGCTCCTCGCAGGGATGGAGGTCCCGCTCCATATCGGGTATACCAGCGGGAAAGGATTCGACGACGTGGAGATCGCGCCGATTTCCTGATCGACCACGGGCTCTCCGAGATCTCGTTCACCGTCTTTTCAGTGGATCCTGCAAAGAGAAAGCGGTACATGCACGATCCGACCCCTGAGGTCTCCCTGAAAATCCTCGAACGGCTGTGCGGTGAGATCGACGTCTACGGGGCTGCGGTTGTCCTTCCGGGAATAAACGATGGCAAAGCACTCGAAGAGACATGCCGGTGGCTCGATGACCGCGGGGCAAAAGGACTCATCCTCATGCGGTTTGCGAACCGGACCGACCAGGGCCTCATCCTCGGCAACTCGCCGGTCATCAAAGGGCAGCGGGTCCAGTCCCCGCAGGAGTTCCAGGACATGGTGACCGATCTCGCCAGGCAGGTTCTCGATGAAGATCTCCGGGACCCCGCTCTGGGACCCGGCCATCGGGTCGCCGTTTGCCATCAGGAACGAGCCTGATCTTCTCGACAAACTCCCCCTGCTCCAGCGGAGCGCCACCGTGATCACCGGGAGTATCGCTGCCCCCTCGATCCAGGCGATTCTCGATGCACGCGGAGGAGGAGTGAATGTCATGGCGACAAAAAAGGAGATCGCCTGCCTCATCACCACCGATGACCTTGAGGCGCTCGACCCTGGGGAGATGGACGATCTTGTTGTCATCCCCGGACGGGCATTCGTCCATGACCTTGATGCCGGGCGGATTCTCACGGCAGACGGAAAAGAGCGGACCGTGCTTCGCGGTCCCGAGATGCTCACGGCAGATGCGGAGACCAGCATGGGAATGGGGAGGGACGGGGTCCTTCTGATGGAGCTGGAAGGATTTGCCGGGCTGATAGCGCTCATCAACCGGTACGGGCGTCCTGCCCCCTGATTCGTTCGATACGCTTATTATCTGCCCGGGCTGAAGTATAGGAAGGCACACAGAATGTGCTGGCATGTGTAAGTCCGACGTGCTCTTGCAGCACGGCCTTGCTTTTTACAGGCTCGGGATTACAGGAGAGTCAGCAGAAGCTGCTCTTTTTCCGGATTTACATGGCGCCTTAGGGAGGTGAACCATGGCACGTATACACGCACGCCGGAGAGGCGATTCAGGATCGGTACGCCCGCACCGCAGCGAGGCTCCCGCCTGGTCGAATACCGACGTGAAAGCAATCGAGAAAGTCATCGTTGACTTGAAAAAAGAGGGTTACTCGAGCAGTAAAATCGGTCTTGTCCTCCGTGATCAGTACGGAGTCCCCGATGTCAAGATGGTCATGGGAAAACGGATCGACCAGATCATAAAGGACAACGGCCTGCAGTCCGAGATACCCGAGGATCTCCGCAATCTGATGATGAAGGCGCTCGGCCTTCGGAAACACATTGGGGAGAACAGAAACGACCTGCACAACAAGCGGCAGCTGCAATTGACCGAGTCGAAAGTCCGCAGGCTGGTAAAGTACTATGTCTCCAGCGGACGGCTCCCGGGCGGATGGAGCTACAAACCGGAAACCGCGGAGATCCTGCTCTCACGCTGATCCCTATGTCCCTCGAAGAAGCCGTTTCCAGGGTCGCTCTCAATCTCGAGCGGCAGGACTTTGTCGAGGTCTATGCCCACCATGATGCGGACGGGATCGCTGCAGGGTCGATCCTCTGCACTGCCCTCTACCGGAAGGGGATCCGGTTCCGGCTGCGGATACAGCATCACATCAGCCCCGCATCCCTCTCACCCGGGACCCCTGCAGTGCTCTGTGACCTGGGATCAGGACTTGAGGACCTTCCGGAAGGGGTGATGGTGATCGATCACCACATCCCCCGGTTCGAAGGCGAATTCCATGTGAACCCGCGGCTCGATGGCATCGATGCTGAGCGGGAGCTCTCGGCCGCAGGGGCTGCGTATCTTGTCGCAAACGAACTCGGTGACAACCGTGACCTCGCCGGCCTTGTCATGCTCGGCATTATCGGGGATGGCCAGGACCTGGCCGGGAAGAACCTGGAGATCTTCAACGAAGCGATGGGAGACGCGGTGATCACCACGGGAAGAGGCTGCCGGCTGGCAGGAAGGGATCTCCACGAACGGCTGTTTTTCAGCATCAACCCCTACCTGCCCCGGATCAGCGGCGATGAGATGGCGGTTGCCGATCTCATCGAGACGTCTGCCGGGGAAGGTATTCCGGAACCAGACACCCTTATCTCACTCATTGTCATGCGGATCAGTCCCTTTGTCCCGGAAAAAACCCTGGCCGCCCTGTACGGAGACCGGTATTCCCTCGACCGTGAAGTGATACCCGACGCCCATTCGTTCACGGCTGTCGTGGATGCCTGTGGCAAATGCGGGCAGGGCGGCCTTGCTGCATCCCTGTGCTTCCGTTCTGCAGAAGGGGCAGGCGAGGCATGGGACGCTGCACAGGGTCACCGGCAACGGGTGATCCGGTCGCTTTCCGTGGTTGGAGGAGAGGAGAAGCATGACGGGTTCTACGAAGTGGAAGAGGCATCGGTAGCAAGTGATGTCGCCGATGCACTGGCACGGGACACCCTCCAGGACCGGGCTGTGCTGGTCGCAGCCCGGGAGGGAGACCTCTGCCACATCTCAGCCCGTGCTCCCGAGGCATCGGACCTGAATCTCGGCGATGCAATTCACGAGGCTGCAGTCCGGTGCGGTGGATTTGGCGGGGGCCACACAAAAAGGGGCGGAGCGACCATTGCCTGTGCACGGATCGGGGAGTTCCGGGATGCCCTTGCGAAGATGGGTGTTGCATGATGGAGATCGAGGGGATTCTTATCACCCGGCACCGTCATGCCGGATGCGTTGCGGGGGCTTTATCCCCTGACAACCTCTCGGGTATGCATACCACGGCATGCGGCGATGAAGTCAGAACGGCAGTGAGATCGGAAAAGATCCGTTCCCTCATCGCATCAGTCGATGATTACCTTATGAATTGTGCAATAGCGGAGGACCTATGCAGGTACGCTTCCGATTAGAAGCAGAGCTACGGTTCAGCGCCCCGTTCACCCCGGAGGCAGAGGAGGCCTGCCGGGTGCTGATCGATCAGGCAAACAGGGTGCTGTTTATGAAAGGAGTCCCGAAAGAAGCGGATCCGGGTGAGGTAGGTCATATCACGGGATCCGTATTTTCGGGCAATGTGCTCACCCTCACCATTGAGAGCGGCGCCTACACCCGCGCCCATGATGCACTCTTCCGGTTCAGAAAACAGGTCGCACCGGCACTCGGGAAGCACCGGCTCGGGATCCGTGAGATCGTGGTGAAAGCCTACTCAATCGAGATGCGTGATCAGTTTCCGGACAACTTCCGGGTCCCAAAGCTCCCCTTCATCAGGAAGGCGGATCTTTCACAAGGAGTCCTCTCGGTTGATCTCGCTGTCACCTCCGCTGATCTTGAGAACCGGATCCCTGACCGGCTTGTCCGGCTCTTCGAAGAGAAGATTGAGGCTGCAGGGTACGGGGGGAAAGGAGAGCACTGGGAACTTTTGTACGAGAGCGGTGCAAAACCGCGGCATTTCGAGGGAGATCCGACCGCAGAGATGATCCAGAGGGGATGGATCAGGCATGCACTCTCCCGCGGACAGTGGATCCATGGTCCTCAGTCGACCCAGCTCTTCCGGGCTTTCGAGCAGATCGTGATCGACGAGATCATCAGGCCCATGGGATTTTCTGAGATGATCTTCCCAAAACTGGTGCCCTGGGAAGTCTGGATGAAGTCAGGGCATGCAAAGGGCGTCTACCCCGAGATCTATTATGTCTGTACCCCAAAGACCCGTGATGCCGCCTACTGGGAGGATATCGGGGATTACTTCAAGGTGACCGGAGAGGTCTGGGTCGATGAGATCAAAAACCGCATCGACGGGCCAATCGGTGGCCTCTGTTACGCACAGTGCCCCTCGTTCTGGCCGTTTCTCCAGGGTGAGACCCTGGCAAACGACTGCCTCCCGATCCGGATCTTTGACCGGAGCGGGACCTCCCACCGCTACGAGAGCGGAGGTATCCACGGGATAGAGCGGGTTGATGAGTTCCACAGGATCGAGATCCTCTGGCTCGGAACCGCAGAGCAGACCGTGGAGACTGCCGATATGCTCCATGAGGCCTATACCCGCGTATTCGAGGATCTGCTTGAACTCGAATGGCGCTGTGCGAAGGTGACACCGTGGTTTATGGCACAGGAGGGAATGATCGGTGAAGGGAGCTCGTGCGGGTGTGGCGGGAGGATCGGGACCACGGATTACGAGGCCCTGCTCCCGTACAGCAGCAGCTGGCTTGAATTCCAGAATGTGAGCATCAACGGTGACAAGTATCCGAAAGGATTCAATGTCAAAATCCAGAGCGGCACCGACTGCTGGTCGGGCTGCTCCGGAATCGGCCTCGAGCGGTGGACCGCTGCATTCCTCGCCCAGAAAGGACTCGATATCGAGAACTGGCCGGAAAAAGTGGCAAAACTGGTTGGAGAACCGAAAAATCTTTTCAAATTTCTCTGAGGTGATAGTATGGCAAAGAAAAAACAGGTTGGACGAAGAGTTGAAGGCTGGAAAGCCAAGAGCTGGTACAAGGTATACACTCCCGATATCTTCGGAAAGACGTTTATGGGAGATACCATCGCAAATGACCCCGAGAGCGTGGTCGGCAGGATCATGCAGACCACGCTTGGCGAGATCATCAACGATTATTCCAGGCAGAACGTAAAGATGAAATTCCGTGTCGCCAATGTGACCGGAGACGCTGCATACACCGAGTTTGTAGGGCACGAGCTCACCCGCGACTACCTGCGGTCCCTTGTGAAGAGGCGGACGTCCCGTATCGACAGCCATGTCCCGGTCCAGACAAAGGACGGGAAAACGGCTGAACTGACGGTCACCTGCTACACCCTGACAAGGGCAAATCTGAGCCAGACCCATGCGATCCGCGGGATCCTTTTTGCAAGGGTCCAGGAACTGGCAAAAGAAGGAGATTTCAATGCACTCCTGAATGGAATCGTCTCGGGGGATATCTCGAAAGATCTTTTCAAATCGGTAAAACCCCTCTTCCCTATCCGCCGGGTGGAGATCATCAAGTCCAAGGTCGGGGCAGTAAGGGTGGCATAACTGCACCTTCCCGCCCTTTCCCCATTCTCATTTCAATTCTTTTCATAGGCCTGTCCGGCAGGCCCAATGGTGAAGCATAATACTGTGCAATCCGTATCTTTTCAGGATGACTGCACGAAAGGTCCTGCTCCTTGTGATTGATGGCGTATCTGACCGGCCCTGCAGGGACCTTGAGGGACTGACTCCCCTCCAGGCTGCACGGACACCGGTACTCGACCGGATTACCGCAGGAGGAGTCGCGGGGATCATGGATCCCATCAGCCCCGGGGTCCGCCCCGGTTCTGATACCTCGCACCTGAGCCTGCTTGGGTATCCGCCGGAACACTATTACACCGGTCGCGGCCCCCTGGAGGCTGAGGGGACCGGGATCCATATGGACCCCGGTATGATCGGATTTCGCTGCAACTATGCAACGGTGGATGAGACCGGAAGCGTTGTTGACAGGAGAGCCGGCAGGATCCAGCATACAGGCCCGCTCTCCCGTGCAGTTCAGGATTCAGTCGATCTCTCTTCGTTTGGTGTTGAATGTGTCCTTCGTTCCGGGGCAGGCCACCGTGCAGCCCTGGCCTTCCGTGGAGAGGGGCTTGGCGCCTGTGTCACGTCAAACGACCCGAAGAGAGAGGGAGTGCCTCCTCCCTCCTTTGCACCCCTCCGGGATTCAGCCGCCGACAGGAAGACGGCCGATGCACTGAATGAATTTATCGTGCAGGCAGTCCCGATCCTCACCCGGCACCCCCTGAACCGGGAACGAAAGGAGCAGGGACTCCCGATGGCAAATACGATGCTGATCCGGGGGGCCGGGCAGATGGGCACGTTTGAGCCTTTCAAAGAGCGATACGGGCTTTCCGGCAGTGTTATCTCGGGAGCAACGCTGATCACCGGTATCGGGACGGCAATCGGTCTCCGTTATGTTCCTGTTCCCGGGGCCACAGGGTCTGCAGACACAAACCTCGAGGGGAAGGTGAAGGCCGCTCTTGACGAGTTGACCGGGCAGGATTTCGTCCTGCTCAACATCAAGGGAGCAGACGAGGCCGGCCACGACGGGCTGGCGATCGAGAAGAAGAACTTCATCGAGAGGGTCGATGCCGCACTGGAACCCCTGGTGCATACCGGGGAGTGCCTGATCGTGGTCTGTGCCGACCACAGCACGCCCTGCAGCATCAGGGACCACAGTGCCGATCCGGTCCCGCTGGTCATAATGGGCGAAGGGGTCCGGACCGATGCCGTCACCACCTTTGACGAGATCGCGTGCGCACAGGGCGGACTCAACAGGATATCGGGAGGAGCACTGATGCCGATCATCTGTGACCTGCTCAACCGGGCAAAGAAATACGGGGCGTGAAATTCGTGATGCAGAGCCCCGCAGAGATCCTTGGCACTGATACCCTCGTGTTTATTGAACCCTCCTTTGCAGACCTCCCTGATACCCGGTTCACTTCGCTTCTCGAGGAAATTGAAGGGGACCAGGGACGGCTTCTCGTTGATGAGGAGTCCGACCCGATCTGCATGGCAGTACACACGGGTGAAGATCGCTGGGTGGCCGGCTGTTTCCATCTTCGTCCACCGACAGGAGCACTGATTGCCCGTTTTGAGGATCTCGGGGGCGATATTTTCCTTGAGGACAGGGCGGTATGGGAAGCAGCAGTCCGGGGATATTACAGCAGGGAGGTGGCATCTGCGATCACCCCTGCCCTGGAAGACATGAACCCCGTCCGTGCAGACCTCGTTGACTCGCTTGTGTCTGAAGTCCTGGGGAAAGGAGGAGGGCAATCCTGCCTTGACTGCGGGTGCGGCTCAGGGGTAGGATCCCTTGTGCTCCGCAAATTGGGGTATTCCCTCCTCTCCTGCGACAACGACCCCTCGCTCCTCTCGCTTGGCTTTGCGAAAGGAAGGCTCGTTTTTGAGGAGACCATGCTTCTCGATGCATCGCTCCTGCATCACTATATCGGGCATTGTGATGCCGGACTCGGGCTCATGTTCGGGGAGATACACGAGTTCAACGCGGGGATGTGGGAGCAGATCACGAAGGAACTTATCATGCTGACGGATCGCTGCCTCATCACGACCGGGACCGAGCAGGAAGCCGTGCGCATCAGCCAGTGGGCGCGAACCTCCGAAGCACACACCGAGATCTTTGAAAATACGAGAGATCCGATTTACGACCGGTGGGTGTGCAGTATAGCCCCATAAGCAGGACAATGCTGTAGTTCATCCAGAAAAATCATACAAAATGTCCCGTTCGAATACCTCTGCCACAATGCCGGAAGATCCACAAGGAATCCTGAAAGAGACGACGCCCGATCGCACCCTGAGAACCTGCTATACCCTTTACCTCCTCATCATCGTCTGGGGGGGTATCCTCCCCTGGCTTGTTCCTCTGGCATTCTTCTCTCCCCCCTCCTGACCCTTGGGGTAAGCATTCCCCTGCTCCTGATCATCGCGATTACGCTCTGGTGGATCGGTGCGTATCACCGGAGTATCAGGTACCGTTTCACCGCGTTTGAAATCCTCTGGGAGCGGGGAGTCTGGTTCCGCCGGAGCGGAATTGTCCCTTACCGCCGGATCGCCGCTGTTACCATCACCCGGGGCCCGGTATACCGGTTTCTCGGTATTTCCCGCCTGACAGTACAGACGGACGGTAACGCATCAGACACTGCATCCGCTCGCGGATTTAAAAATTGACGGTATCGCTGAACCGGAGCTGCTTCGGGATTTTATCATGATGAGGATGCAGGAGGAGAACGTACCTGGCGGCTGATGGGGCACAAATACCATTCCGTTGGCGAGACGCTCCCTGAATAACAGATAATGATCTCTTCCCTTTGAGAGGAACGCCGAAGGCCCGATCATCGCCGGCTTTTTTTCCCCTTTTCGCGCTCCCTGACTTTTTCCCTTGACCCGGCACATTCAAGTTCAGTCAGGATCTCGATCGGATCCTTGTACTTCTCCGTGAGCGAGAGGATTTCCATGAGACGCTCTACCCCGATAAAATGTTCGGCCATGACCCGGGCAAGGGGCATCAGTTCGATCTTCCCGTTCGATCGTCTGACCAGCCCCCGGTCGAGGAGGATGGGGAGCACCGGTTCAATCGTTCCGACCATGACGGCCCCGATCCGCTCCAGCTCCTTTTCGTCCCCCCTGCAGACAACGGAATTTGCAACATATTCTTCGGAGCTCTGTTCGAGGTCATGCTCAGGGGCCACCTCCTCCATCTCTCCCTTGAGGAGGCGCATCGCTGCCTCTTCCTCGGTATACGAAGAATCCCGGGAATACGTCCCACCCGGCTCTGCAAGGATGACCACTTTTCCAAGATCGTGAAAATCAGGCCGTCCGGCCCTTCCTGCCATCTGGTTAAACTCCTGGACGGTGAGCCACGAGATCCCCATCGCGAGAGAATCGAAGATCACCTGCGAGGCGGGGAAGTCGACTCCTGCCCCAAGTGCAGCCGTCGTGATCACCCCCTTGAGCCTGCCGCCAAGGAAGTATGTTTCGATCTCCCGTCGTTCAGTGGAGGTGAGACCGGCATGGTAGGGGGCATAGCCCGGACCCATTGCCTCGGCAATCACGTGACACCGTGCCCGGGAGTTTGAAAACACGATGGTCTGTCCATGAAACCCTTTCGAGGATATGTGCCTGAACTCTTCTTCACACAGCTTCTTTTCCATGGGAATCTTCTGCTTGTGCTCGAGGAACAGGAGATACCGCTCAAGTGAGACCGGCCGGTCATCATACCTGACAAGGGTCGCCCCGAGCTTTTTTGCGAGAATTTTCGGCATTCCGATGGTAGCCGAGAGGTAGAGGAACTGGGCTTTCGGGGCGAGGTACTTCAGCCGTGCTATCAGCCCGTCAAGCCGGTGACCGCGTTCGCTGTCCTCGAGCATCTGGACTTCATCGATCACAACGGTCCCTATCTGGCGGAGACGCGTCCCGCACCTGATGAGATGATCGACCCCTTCGTAGGTTCCCACAATGACCGGGGCTCCGGTATTCCTGTCGCCTGCCGGACGGTTATCAGGGAGGTGAATCCTGCTCATCCCTATCATGATTCCCACGTCGGCAAACGCTCCATACCGTTCATTGAAACGCTGGTATTTCTGGACGGCAAGCGCCACAAGCGGGACAAGGAAGAGGAACTGGCCCCTTCCTTCGACCAGGTTCTTTATCCCCGCCATCTCCCCGATGAACGTCTTCCCGCTGGCAGTTGCAGAAACAACTAAAAGGTCCTTTCCATACAGCAATCCTGCGTCTACCGCCATCTGCTGGGCAGGAAGGAGGCTCTCAACCCCTGACGAATCCACAAAAATACGGGGAAGAGGGAGTTCTTCGATCCGGGCCGTTTTCTGGACCGGGTGAGCCTCCAGCCGGTCAAACAGGGTCTGGGACATCCGTATCTGCTCGGGCTGGATGCTTGCAAGAACCCTGTCGACATCACGGTACTTCGAGAGGAGGTCCTCCATATGGGACATGGACTGGCGCCCCATCCGTCCCATATGCGCCAGCTCGCGGCGAAGTTCCCGTTTGGCACAATCGGGGCAGATCGATTCGGAACCCCGGTAACGGACCGCAGTCCTGGCATTGAGCGGGGTAATCTTCTCTTCAAGGAGGCAGACCCGGCAGAGATTCGCCATTGTGAAAGATACCTGAAAATCGTCAAGAAATCTCTCAAACGACGCATCATGCCTTGTCAGGAACACCTCGCCCTTCCTGAGGGAATCGATGAGATCCTTTGTCGGGGTGTTCCGGTACTGCTGCCTGCCCCCCCATCTGAGCCGGTACTGGACCGGCCGGAGACCTTTCGGGGTCTCCGAGATCTCCGTGAATGCAGCACCCCGGATGCTATGCTGATCAAGAAAGAAGATCTTGTAATTTCCTTTCTGGGGGTGAACAATGATCCTCATGAAGCGACCAGGTCATGAATGATATAGGAGATCCCGGCACCTTCGAGCCTTTTTAAGAAATCCGTGAATTCTTCATCCACGATGAAAATGGCACAGTCAATTCCATGAAATGCCGCTTCGATGACACCTTCCCGGGATCCAAAAAACATGTCGGGGATCCTCCCGGCCTGC
Organism: uncultured Methanoregulaceae archaeon; assembly: GCA_963828315.1. Taxonomy (GTDB): domain Archaea; phylum Halobacteriota; class Methanomicrobia; order Methanomicrobiales; family Methanospirillaceae; genus UBA9949. The sequence continues at coordinate 22,612 of CAWHEC010000003.1, forward strand.
TCCAGAGCAACGTATGCCTCCAGGCCTACCGCTGCGACCATGCCGGTCTGTCCTGCGAGAGAGAGGATCTGATCCTTCTTCACGTTACGGGATCCGCCGCGCTGCACCCGTGGCACTTTGCAGACGTGAATCACCCCTTCGGTATGCTCAATAATTCCCGATAGCCTGGTTACGCCGACATCCTCACCCCTGCGGGCATCTATCACGACGATGCCTGTTGCACTCTGGAATTCTCTGGACGCATAGAGCCACCCGTCCTTCATATAGACGCCGACCTCATCCCCCTCTTTGAGGTCGTGGGCAGCGATTGCGGTCCAGGTCGAGACCTGCTGGATGATGTCCCTCCTGATATGCCGGGCATATGACTCCAGGGCTTCAGCATGGTTGAGCACCCATTCGATCCCTGAACGGGTGACATCGTATCTTCCCCGCCCATGAGCGGCAACCATTCCATCGTCCACAAGCTCCCTGATATATTCTGACACGGCCTGCGGGGTCACACCGAGCTTTCCGGCAATCTCCTGCTGCCTGATCGCCGGCTGGTGCTCTGCAATCTCAACAAGAATCTGGAGTCGTGTGACCTCCCTCTTGCTCCGAAGAATTGAATACAGGGGGTCCTCACTGGCTTTTGTCAAGCAGCACCAGTCCCTGGCCTTTCACATCAAGATGAGGGATACGCTTGGCGAGGCCCTTGATAAAGGTGGGGCTGACACCGAACTTGCGTGCAATATCGTTAATGGAACTGTTGCCGCTTGAAAGTTCTTCCTCGACTTTTTCGACGACAACTCGCAATTGCTCATCGTTCGAGATCGCGATGTAGAGAAGGTCAGAGAGATCGGTAAGGTTACACTGGAAGTTGGCCCTGAATTTATTGTACGTCGCCCGGAACTCCTTTAAAGGTTTTTTTCCCGGCTCAGGCATCCGCCACTGCTCTTCGATGAGATTTCCCTTTTTCAGGATGCTGATGCAGTGACTGACATCCTCTTCCTTCAGCTGATCGCTCAACTCCTCTTCCGTCATCCACGACTTGTTAAGAAGGTCATAGACCTGCTTGTAGCTGGAGTTGTTGAATGTGATGAGAAGGGGGATCAATTCAACCGGATCGTTCACTATCCTGATATGGCCGGACACGATAAAACCCAGTTATTATATCGCGCAGTAAATCAATAAAGTTTTGTAGGAATCCGATGCGCCGAACCGGGAGAATACTCGTCCGTGGAATTGTCCAGGGCGTTGGTTTCCGTCCTTTTGTCTACGCCCGTGCGCATGAATGCGGGATCACCGGCTGGGTAAAAAATCTCGGCAGTGAAGTGGAGATTTATGCAAAAGGGGACAGGTTTGAGGATTTTCTTGCATCGGTACGGACCGGCCCCCCTCTTGCCCGCATCGATTATGTCGCGGTCACCCCCTGGGAGGGGCCCTATCCTGAAGATTTTTTGATACTTCCAAGCAGCACCGGAACGCTGTCCGGAATGATCCCTCCTGATATCGCGACCTGTGAGATGTGCCTCGCCGATATCGGTTCTTCCGGGGGAAGGTATGAGGCGTACTGGGCAACCTCCTGTGTGAACTGCGGCCCACGATACAGCATCATCACCGGCCTCCCCTATGACCGTGAACGGACCTCCATGGTGCAGTTCCGGACCTGCCCGGCGTGCTCCCAGGAGTACAGCGATCCTTCCTGCCGCCGCCATCATGCACAGACCATCGCCTGCGAACAGTGCGGGCCCCGACTCATGCTTTTTGACAGGGAAGGCAATGAGGTGAAAGGCGGGGAGGTGATACAAGAGACAGCCCGTCTTCTTGACACCGGGGCCATCGTAGCTGTCAGGGGCATCGGGGGATTCCATATCGCGTGCATTGAAGAGTCTGCGGGCGAACTGAAGAGCCGGCTGGGAAGGTCGGAACAGCCTTTTGCCATCATGGTCAGGACGGCCGACCATATCAGCCGGATCGCACAAGTCTCTGTCACTGAAAGACTCCTCCTCGAAAGTTCAGCCCGACCGATCGTCGTTCTCGAAAAACGGGACACGACCGCCCACAATGAGATCAGCAACCTTCATACCCTCGGCTGCATGCTGCCGTATTCCGGTCTTCACCACCTTCTCTTCTCCTGCCTTGAGCATCCACTGCTCGTCATGACCAGTGCAAATATGCCAGGGTACCCGATGATCACCGATATCGACAAGGCCATGGCCAGGCTCAGCCGGGATGTTGATTTTTTCCTGACCCACAACCGGACCATACAAAACCGGTGTGATGATTCCGTGGTAAGGGACGGGTTCATCATACGGCTTTCCCGGGGTATGGCACCAAAACGAACCGGTGTCGACCTTGGAGAGGGGACAATCCTGGGGGTTGGTCCTGAGTTGAATGCCAATATCACCATCTATAAGGACCATTTCGCCACCACGTCCCCTCATATTGGCAACGTCCGGAACCCGGGAACCTTTGACTACCTGAGGGAGACCATCGATACCCTGGGGAGGCTCCTTGGTGCGCAGCAGTATGACGTGATAGCCCACGATGCCCATCCGCAGTTCCTCTCCACGAGGTATGCCCGGGAGCTTGCGGAAGCAGGTGGCGCAGTGCTGGTCCCTGTCCAGCACCACCGGGCCCATATCGCCGCAGCCACACCGGATCCCTGTATCGGTATCACCATCGACGGGGTCGGATACGGCGATGACGGGACGGTCTGGGGGGGCGAGGTGTTTGCCGGCCAGGTCCCTGACTATGAACGGGTTGCCCATCTCGAAGTTGTCCCTATGCCGGGAGGGGACCTTGCCGCATCATTTCCTGAGCGGATGCTCTATGGAATCCTGCCGGGATCTGATAGTTCGGATATCCTCGCATCCCGTGGATGGACCGATATCGAGCTTGGTGTCCTCGAAGCACAACTGGAAAAAGGCCTGAATGTCGCCCTGACGAGCAGCACCGGGAGGGTGCTTGATGCCGTCTCGGCACTTCTCGGGATATGTCGTGAAAAGACCTATGACGGTGAACCGGCAATGAGACTTGAATCGGCTGCTGTCAGTGGAAGATCACACGACTGGGATATCTCGTATCTCCAGGAAGGATCGGGAGAAGTACTCTCGACACGGGGGCTCGTGAAAAGAGCCCTCAACGAGTACAAGGCCAGCCCCTCTGATGATGCCCGGAACATTTCCGATATTGCAGCCTCGTTCCAGTATAACCTGGCGAGAGGGATAGCCGGGCTCGCCATCCATGCAGCACGGGACCGGGACATTCCGCTGGTCGTCCTGTCGGGGGGTGTTGCCTATAACCGGGCGATACGGGAGACCATCTCCGACCAGGTAACCCACGCAGGTCTTGAAATGCTTATCAATGCCGAGTATCCGCTGGGAGACGGCTGCATCTCGTTTGGGCAGTGCAGGTATGCCGGGATGTTGAACGACGCGGATTGATTCGTCATACCGGTATTGATGAGTTTACACCGGGGTATATTCCACTTTTCACCATAAGACCGGACGTTCATTGTCTCGTTCGAAACTATATCGTACTTCAGAGGACAAGGGTCTTCATTATCCACCAAAGGGAGAACTGCCTGTCGCATTGTGGAAGACACCACAGCGACGGGGGTGAGCCACAAGGCACGACCCCCGGAAGCGTTTTTGACGAGAGGGAACCAGGGATCTTGTACTAAACCAGGGGATTGAATGATTAGTCATGATATTCTTCCCCTGAATGTCCTCAAAACCTTCTTATCCTCCTGATTTTGAAAAATAATTGATAATACCGCGGCATTCCTCATCAACCGGCAATATGTTTATGGCAGGCTGGATCAATATATCAGGCGAATCATTGAGAGGTGTACCATGGAACTTGCGAACGCCTTTGTCGGCCTTATTCAGCTCGTTATTGCCATAATCCTGGCAGTAGTGGCATTGTACATAGGATTTTATGTATTTTCACGGATTACGAAGGGGATGGATGAAGAGAAGGAGCTGGCACGGGGCAACCCGGCTCTCGGTATCATCATTGCGTCCATCTTCTTTGCGATTGCGCTTGTCGTCCAGTCAGGAATTTCAGGGATTTCTGTCGGTATCATGAAAGCGCTTGCCGGTGACTGGCTCGCTATCGTTGTTTCCCTTCTCCAGCTCATCCTTGGTATCGTCCTTGCGATTGGGGCGATTTATCTCGCCCTTCACATCCTCGACCGTCTCACCAAGGGAGTCGACGAGTTTGAAGAGATTAAGAAGGGCAATGTTGCAGTGGCGCTCATGATGGCCGGGGTTATTATTTCTACCGCCATCATCATCCAGTCTGGTGTTATCGGAATCACCTCTGCCCTGCTCTGATCTATTCTATTTTTTTAGGCATAGGGGCATTTCGTCCACCAATTTTATTTTCAACTGGTAGTGAAACAAATACATCACCCAAATTTTTAACGAAGAGACCTGCGATCCACCGGACAGTATTGCGTCGGAGTGAGAACGGGAAAAAAGCAAGGGTCCTTTTCTGCCCGGTGACCGAAAAGAGAATGAGCAGCCCGTACCCGGCAATGAATTTGTTAAAAAGAAGGGGGATTATTTATTCTCATGATCATCCGGCAGAGGACTGTCTACCGTATCTACCTCTGATTTCATCTGGGGGAAGAGGATCACCTCTTTTATGGAGCTGTTGTTGGTGACGAGCATCACGAGACGATCGATCCCAAGCCCGACACCGCCCGTCGGCGGCATACCGTATCCGAGTGCATTGATGAAGTCATAATCGAGCATCTGTGCTTCCAGGTCCCCGGCCTTCCTCTTCTCATCCTGCCGCTGGAACCGTGCAAGCTGGTCGAGCGGATCATTCAGCTCTGAAAACCCGTTTGCGATCTCCATTCCGAAAATAAAGAGCTCGAACCGCTCAGTGAACCCCTCTTTTGAACGGTGTTTCTTTGCAAGGGGCGAGTTCTCGACAGGGAAATCGTAGATGAAGGTCGGCTGGATAAGCTGCGCTTCCACAAGTTCTTCAAAGAAGAGGACGAGCATCTCCCGCCAGGTAGTGGCCGCTTCATATCCCTTGATCCCTTTTTCATCGGCAATGCGTTTCAGCTCGTCGAGGCTGAATGCCCGGACATCCAGCCCCCCCAACTCCTTCACTGCATCCTCCATGGAGATCTTCCGCCAGGGCGGGGTGAAGTCAAGACACTCCCCGCAATATTCAACCTTGTATTCCCCACAGATGGAATGCACGATATGAGAGATGATCCCCTCGGTGAGGGCCATCATGTCCCGGTAATCACGGTACGCCTCGTATATCTCGATCATCGAGAACTCGGGGTTGTGCCGGGTGTCGATATCCTCGTTGCGGAAATTCTTGGCCAGCTCAAAGACCTTCTCAAATCCCCCTATCACCAGGCGTTTTAAGTAGAGTTCGGGGGCAATACGCATGAACAGGTTCTGTCCGAGGCAATGGTGCAGGGTAGTAAACGGGCGGGCGTTTGCACCCCCGTACATCGGCTGGAGGATAGGGGTCTCGAACTCGAGAAAGTCACGGTCGGTCAGATACGATCGAATTTCAGAGATGAGCCGGCTCCTTTTCCGAAATGTTTCACGGCTCTCCGGGTTGACGATCAGGTCGAGATACCGCTGGCGGTACCGTTTTTCCACGTTGGTCAGCCCATGGAATTTTTCCGGGAGGGAGTTTAACGACTTTGTCAGCAGGATAATTTCATCGACCCAGACGGTCAGTTCACCGAGTTTCGTCCTGAAGGGATGGCCGCCAACCCCGATAATATCCCCGCGCTCGACGAACCTGGTGAAAAATTCAAATTTTTCCTCCCCGATATCATTCTTCCTGATGTACAGCTGGATTCTTGCTCCTTCATCGCCCAGGTCGGCAAAGATCGTCTTCCCATGGTTCCGGACCGTGTACAGGCGACCTGCAGTAACGACACGCACTTCACTCTTTTCGTGGCCCGCAGAAGAGAATTTCTCCCTGATCCCCTGAATCGTCTCTTCCCGCTCAAACACCGGGGGATAGAGTGAATAGCCCGCACTGCGCAGTTGATCGAGTTCCTCAATCCGGTGCTGGTCAAACTCCAGACCTGTATCTTTGAGATCCATACCTTTCCTCCCTGACCCGGACCTGTATCCGGGGAACAAACGACCTCTCCCGTCTCAAGAGAGAAGCGAATGATTGTCCCTCAGTTGTTCCCCGCCAGATGTATTAATGATTTATAAAAGGAGGCTGCTGAAGTACACAACACTCCTGTTCTGCCCGGGTCCCGCACGTTTTCAAGAACCAGTTCTTATGAGGAAAACCGGGGATTTTTCTCCGCTGGTTCTTCATTTGGGCATGATCCTTTTGATTTCATCGAGCGATTCATTGATAATTTCTTTCACCCCTTCAGTCTCGTGCATCAATGCTCTCCGTAATGGCACCAGTGCCCTCGGATCCCCTATCTTTCCAAGAGCCCAGGCGGCTTTCTGTCTCACCCTCCAGTCCTCGTCGGTGAGCGCAAGGATGAGCGGTTCAACCGCACGGTCATCCCCGATTCTCCCCAATGACTCGGCTGCTTTCCAGCGCTTTGAAGGATCGTCTTCATCAAGCATGGCAATAAAATGCCCGAGCCGCTCATCGTCGTCAGTCATTATCCCGGGTCATCCTTTTTTTCCTGTATTCCATGAATTGTTTCGCATAAGGAGGTGAATTAAGTATCCTGCACTCATTCGTGTCACCGGTTAAAAGGGACAACACGACTCGTTTGCTACGAACGTGAAACAGAACTCTACAACCCCCAACATCCCTCTCCGAACAGAAACGGTTTCGTTATCGAGAGCATTATTATGATATCACTATCCAAACCTGACATACACAAGCAGAGTGAATAGGGGAAGGATCTATCCGGAAGGGGTTAATGAGTGAACCTATTATTTCAGTAAAAGATCTCTATCACCGCTACGGTGATTTTACCGCAGTCGACGGGATAAGTTTTGAGGTGAAGGAAGGTGAGATCTTCTCGTTCCTCGGACCAAACGGCGCCGGCAAGAGCACGGCAATCAATGTCCTGATTACGCTTCTCCCGGTCCAGGAAGGGTCCGCAACCGTTGCCGGGTACAATGTGGCAAAAGATCCACAGAACGTCAGGGAATCGATCGGCATCGTCTTCCAGGATGTCACCCTCGACCGTGACATGACCTGCCGCGAGATCCTCGAATTCCATGGAAACCTGTACAGGATGCCGAAGGCCGAACGGAGAGAAAGGATCGATGAGCTCCTCTCACTTGTCCAGCTCGAGAACAAGCAGGATACCCGTACAAAACAGCTGTCCGGAGGGATGAAACGTCGTCTGGAGATCGCCCGCGGGCTTATGACGCGTCCCCGGGTCCTCTTTCTTGATGAACCGACGATCGGGCTTGATCCCCAGACCCGGATGAGGATGTGGGACTATATCAAGGCGGTAAACCGGGAAGGAACGACCATCTTTCTCACCACCCACTACATGGACGAAGCCGACCACCTGAGTGACCGGATCAGTATCATCGATAAGGGACAGATCATTGCCACCGGAGCACCGTACGAGTTGAAAAATACCCTTGGGGAAGATCTCATCTACCTTGAGACCAGCGATATGGCAGGGACGAGAACAATCCTGTCGGGCATGGACATGGTGAAGGAAGTCAGCCAGAAATCGAATGGGCTGGTGGCAATGCTCAATGGCGATGGTACAAAAATCCTCCCGGTGATCATCGAAACCCTGTCTGCCGGAGGGATCAGGGTCGTTGTGGTCAACCTGAAAAAACCGTCCATGGACGATGTGTTTGTCCATTACACCGGGAGGGAACTGCGGGACGAGGGTGCAGAAAAAACTTCCACGGCGGTCGTGCGGGCGGGGAGGAGGTAACCGATGCATCTTGGTTTTCTGACAATATTCTGGCGCGATATAATCCGGTTTTACCGGTTCAAGACGCTCCTTGTCTCGTCCCTTGTCCAGCCTGCGTTGTGGATGGCGTTTTTCGGGATAGCCATGTCCTCCAACTTCAACCGGTTCACCTCTGAAATACCCCCCATCCCCGGAGTGCCTTCGGTCGACTATCTCACCTATATGGCAGCAGGGGTGATCGCCATGACCACGCTCTTCACGAGCCTCTTTGGAGGGATGAGCCTCCTCTTTGACAAAAACTGGGGCCTGATGCGTGAGATCTTTGCAAGCCCGCTCCCGAGGAACCATATCATCTTCGGGATTGGACTGTCAGGAATGACCAAGTCATTTATCCAGTCGATCATCATCATGGTATTCGGTATTCTTATCGGCGCCCAGTTCTTTTTTGGCTATTCTGCAGTGAAGATCATACTTGCTATCCTTGGCATCCTCCTCTTCGTAGCCGTCTTCTCTCTCGGGTTTCTCTTCCTTTCCGCCGCCATCGCCATCTCGCTTGAGAGCCCCGAAGGGATGCAGGGGATCATGACGCTGCTCACGATGCCGATATTTTTTGCGAGCAACGCACTGTACCCGATAGATGCATTTCCCCCCGCGCTTCAGGCAATTTCAGCGGTAAACCCGCTCACCTACCTGGTCACGGGCATCCGGTACTTTGCTATCGGGGATAATTTCCAGGCGATAGGGATCCATTATGTGTATACCCCACTCCAGATAGGGCTCGCGCTCCTGTTCCTGATCGCATTTGCGATAGTGATGTTTGCCCTGGCATGGTGGCGGTTCAGAAAAGCGGTGGTTACCTGAATTTTTATATGAAAATGCCTCCGGCATTTTCATTCCGTATACCTGTGTCACGAAGGGAATCATGTAGTTTTTTTATGATGGAGGTTCTGATCCGGGCGACCCGGTGAGAACAATATCCAGGCTCTGAAAATCCCTCAAAAAATCATCGTAACGGTAATAGTCGGCAAGCGCCATCTCCCTGAGCAGCTCCGGGGGAAGGGCCCCTGCAAATTTCCAGGTCTCCTGGCCGGGGATTTTAAGATGTTCCTCCACGTCGCCTGTTTTTCTTCCCTGGAGTTTGAAGAGCAGATCACCGATGGTGCCGGCCGCGTTCTCCTTTCCGGCATTTTTTATCGACACCGAGAAGTCATGATAGGTTACCGCCAGTTTCCGGTCGGACCCTGACCGGATCAGGGTAGCGAGGAGGGTATTGAACATCCGGCCCCTGAACGTCAGAATGGTGACATCAAAACCTCTTTTTCCCGGTTTTTCAAGGATATACAGCCCGCCAGGGGTTAGTTTGGGAAGAGTTTCGATAAGTCCGGATACGAGTTTTTGATCGGGTTCGGGCAGGGGGAGCACTGACCCTCCCTCTGAGATAATGCGGCCGACTGCCCGGCACACGACAGGGGAGAACCCGGCCTTTCCACCGGTCCAGAAGATCTCGTTCTTGCCACCCTCTCCCGGAACCACTACCACGAGCTCGTGAGACTCATCACTTTTCAGGAAGGTCCAGTTCCTGCCTCCGAGCGTGAAACTTCTTCCGCTCTTCCCGGCGACAAAGCGTGCATCGAGCGTCCCTACCACCTCGCCCTCGGGTGTCACTGCCCGGAACTCACCGCCTCCCCGTATGACAGAGAAGAGGTCCTTCCAGTTGGATCTCCCGAATGTCTGCTCTGCACCGGGTCCTGGCATCAGCATATCCCCGTCACTGACAAGGATGCCGGACCCGGCCAGAAACTGGAGGAGGGCATCGATCTGCCGGGCCCTGATATTTTTAAAGGCGAAGAGACCTTTCACAAATCTCCTGATATGGGATCGTGAGGTTCTCCTGGTTCTGACAATCTCGAGCAGCACCTGCTGGACGAGCACGTTGTAGGGTTTGCCGGGAGGAGTGAGCGCTTCCACCTCCTTTCTGCTCGCTGACTCGATGACCGCAACCATGCAGAGGAGTTCGCAGGCATCCTTCAGCATGCAGGCCACATAGGGGGGGTTCCCCCTCCGCCCACTCCTTCCCATCCTCTGAAGAAACGATGAGACACTGGGAGGAGGGCCGACCTGGACCACCACGTCAAGGTTTCCGATATCTATTCCCAGTTCAAGGGTACTCGTGCAGATGATGCAGGCACTTCCGGATTCCAGAAAGGCTTTCTCGGCCTCCCGCCTGGTTTCAGGGGACAGGGAGGAATGATGCACAAGCAGCTGGTCGATCTGGCCGGCGAGAGCGGTATTGACCGTCTCGGCATCGCTCCTGCTGTTCACAAATACCAGTGCTTTTTTCCCCCGGACGATCCGGGCCAGGGCTTTTGCCCTGATGCTGTCCTTTCCCTCGACAACAAACGTGAACCTCTTCGGCTGCGGGGGTGCAGGGATCCGGACCAGCACCTCTCCGTGCCTGCTCCCTCCGAGCCAGGCGAGGATCTCTTCCGGGTTGCCGACTGTGGCAGAAAGGCCTATCCGCTGGAGCCTTCGCCCGGATACCCTGTCCAGACGATCGAGAAGCACCCTCATCTGCACCCCCCGGTCGGACTCAACGAATGCATGCAGCTCATCGATGATCGAGATACCGTAGATTCGCAAGGCCGAGAGAGAGCTCCCTCTCCATAAGGAGCACTTCGAGCGATTCCGGCGTGATCATCAGGATATGGGGCGGTTCCCCGTCCTTCCATGCCCGGTCCCCTTTCGGGACGTCCCCGTGCCATTTCAGGACCTCAAGCCCGTTTGGAAGGCAGAACGCAGAGAACCGGTCTTCCTGGTCGTTGATAAGCGCTTTCAGGGGGGCGATGTAGAGGGCAGCAACCCCGCCAAACCCTCCTTTCAGGATTCCGTCCACGACCGGGATGAGAGCTGCCTCGGTCTTCCCCCCTGCTGTCGGCGCAATGACAAGGACATCATTGCCGGCACTCACTGCATGATACGCCTCCTCCTGCACTGACCGGAGATCGTTCCAGCCGAGGCGGTGGGCGAGCACCTGCCTGACCCCCTCATGCAACCGGTAAAAAGTGTCCATTCCCTACCCACCATATGTGGCCGGACGGCTCATGTGGCTTTCGGCCGGGAAGAAAGGAATCCTGCAGATCGTGAGGAGATCGCAAGTCCTGACCGGGGGGTCTGCTCCACCGATGTTCTTTTTCCCCCTCTCCCTCTGTCCTGACACCAGGAACCCTATCCAAAGATCGCCCCATCAGCAGGCCGGGAAAGAGCGGAGGGATCAGGCAGGGATTGTATCAGGACGATTCAACAATACTTAAATAGTAAAAGATTGACCTGAAAGATCAGGTAAACCGGAATGTCACGCTTACAGGATACCACGAACACTACGATCCTGCAGCACTCATTCTCATTTTTCACATTCTTCTTTCGGTAGGGGACCGGGCTTTTCAGCCGGTTCCCCTGTAACGGACAATTCATGAGATTACCAGTAGGTTTGAATCATGTTTGGAATTCCTGACCCACAGATCTGGATCGCGTATCTGCTCTGCATAGCGCTTGCTCTTGCCTGTATCGTCTATGGCTACCTGAACTGGAACAAGGGGGGTGATTGAACAATGGCAGTCAATACGACCATCGTTGTTGGTGTCACCGCTGTGTATGTGGCACTCATGCTCGCCCTGGGCTATATCGGGTATAAGAAAACCAAAAGTACCGAGGATTACCTCGTTGCCGGCCGGAACGTACATCCTGTCGTGATTGCGCTCTCCTACGGGGCCACGTTCATCAGCACATCGGCTATTGTGGGTTTCGGCGGGCAGGCTGCAAATCTTGGCATGGGGCTCATCTGGCTCACCGTCCTCAATATCGGTATCGGTATCCTGCTGGCGTTCGTGGTATTCGGAAAAAAGACGCGGGAGATAGGACAGCGCCTGAAAGCGGTCACCTTTCCCGATCTTATGGGGAAGATCTACAAGTCACCGTTCATGCAGGTATTCACGGGGATCATCATTCTTATTGGCATGCCCCTGTATACCGCTGCGGTACTGATCGGAGGCGCCCAGTTCATCAGGGAGACTCTCGGGATCTCCTATGGCGTCTCACTGATAGGTTTCGCGGTCATTGTTGCCATCTATGTCATTTTCGGCGGCCTGATCGCGGTCATGTACACCGATGCGGTCCAGGGAGCGATCATGCTTGTCGGAATGACGATCCTCCTTGTCGCAACCTATCTCATCCTCGGAGGTGTCACTACGGCAAATACCGCACTGACGAACATGGCTGACCTGGTCCCCCAAAAACTTGCCGAACAGGGGATGAACGGGTGGACCGTCATGCCTGACCTCGGATCTCCCATATGGTTCACGGTCATAACCACGCTCGTCCTCGGAGTGGGGATCGGAGTGCTGGCGCAGCCCCAGCTGGTGGTCCGGTTCATGACGGCAAAAGACAACCGGTCGCTCAACAGGGCAGTCATGGTAGGAGGGCCGTTCATCCTGATGATGACAGGGGTGGCTTTCACCGTCGGTGCATTGACCAATGTGTATTTCTACCAGACTAGTGGAAAAATCGCGGTCCAGATGGCCACGGGGGGTAATATTGACACGATCATCCCTATCTTCATCAACAGCGCAATGCCGGAATGGTTCGTGGTACTCTTCATGGTCACCCTGCTCGCAGCAGCGATGTCAACGCTCTCATCGCTCTTTCACGCCATGGGTACCGCCCTTATCTGCGATGTCTGGGGCAGGGGAAGGGAGTGTTCCCTCTCTCTCCTTTCAAACCAGATTGGCATTCTCCTTATGATAGTGGTAAGCGTGATTGTGGCATTCCTTATGCCGGGGAGTATCATCGCAATTGCGACGGCGATGTTCATGGGCCTTTGTGCATCGGTATTCCTGCCGGTTTTTGCCGTGGCAGTGTACTGTAAAAAACCTGATCCCCTGGCCGCACAAGCAAGCCTTGTTGTCGGTGCCCTGGCCTGGTTTGTCTGGGCTCTCTTCGTCAATGCCAGATATGCGGCCGTATTCGGGGTCTCGAAAGGCTCTGTTTGGAAAGGTCGGAATTCTCGGATATCCCTGGAGTGTAATCGATCCACTCATCATAGCACTGCCGCTCTCGGCAATTACCATCCTGATCCTTCAGTATTCACGAGGAGGGTGCAGGCCGGAAGCCCAGACGGCCTGAAGAACAACAACTATTTTTTCTCTATTTTGATAAAAACCAAAAATAACAGCCGGCAAAAATCAGATTTCTTCCCGCCACCGTGCATAGAGGTGATGGTCCACCCCGAATATGTCCAGGGCTTTTCCCACCACATGATCGACCAGATCTTCTATCGTTTTCGGCCTGTGATAGAACCCGGGCGCAGCAGGGAGGATGGTCGCTCCGGCCTCTGCCAGGGTGAGCATGTTTTTCAGGTGGATTGCATTCAGGGGAGTCTCCCTCGGCACAATGACGAGCGGCCGCCGTTCCTTGAGCGTGCAGTCTGCTGCCCGGAGGAGGAGGTTGTCGGCAAACCCGCAGGCTATCCCGGCGATGGTCTTCATGCTGCACGGAAGGACCACCATCCCCGCATTCCGGTACCCTCCGCTCGCGATCACCGAAGTGAAATCATTATTGTCGTGGCACCTGGTGGCAAGCCCCAGTACCTCCTCCGTTGTCCAGCTTGTCTCGATCTCCACCATCTTTGCAGCCATACCGGTCATCACAAGGTCGGTCTCGATGTCGAGGTCGTGCAGGACCTCAAGCATCCGTATCCCGTATATGATACCGCTGGCTCCGGAAAGCCCCACTATCAGGCGCATGGGTTTCACCATTCAGTAATGATACTGCGGCCGGGTGATATAATAGGATGGATGGGGTGATGCCGGGAAGGCACGTTTATTCCGGGAGGTGAAACACCTTTTTTATCCGGGCCTTCAGGGCTTCCTTCGGGTAGGCACCCACTACGATGTCTGCTGTAGTGCCATCGCGAAACAGTATGATCGTGGGGATGGCCGATATTCCTAATCCACCTGCAATACCGGGATTTTCATCGGTATTGCACTTTGCGAATGTTACCTGTCCCGAATATTCGCGGGATAATTCCTCTATAACGGGGGCTACCATCCTGCAGGGTCCGCACCACTCTGCCCAGAAATCGATCACGAGAAACGGGTGTGCGGCAAGCATCTGACGAAAATTGGCTTCATTGACAGGATAGACGACAGGGACCCCGCTCCCGTGCAGACGCTCCTCCATCTCGCGGAGTTTCTTTTCCCTGATGCGCTCCAGTTCATCATCCATGGAATCCGGTTAGCGGCAGGACCACTTAATCCCTGCCACAGGATTGCATCCGGGGTTAGGGAGTAAACTATATGTTCAGCGATTGTCAATATCTATACTCCTGCCGGAAGCGAGGTGGGGTAGTCAGGATATCCCGACGGGCTCATAACCCGTAGATCGATGGTTCAAATCCATCCCTCGCTACTTTCTTTTTCAAAAACAAGCGTTTCTCAACGAAATCCTGTGTACACCCAGGAGATCGTAAAAGAATACCTTCACTTCAAGACCAGGGAAATCACGGTCAAATCTCCGAATCGGATTGAACTTGTTCTCGGTGCGTGGGGATATATCATAATCAGAACCACTTGAAAAACCTCATAGTCGCAATGGTGCAGCGAGGGCGGAGTGCCTCCGGATTATCATGACGCTCCGTTTCACGAAAAAAGGAAATAAAAAAATTGCCTTGGGGTAAAATCCCAAAGGGATGTTTTTACGCGCTTTTACGCCCTGACTCTTCTGATACCAGATTCCCAGGCCATATCCTTGTCGAAGAGTGTGATTATCCCATCGACCGTCGTGGACTCCTGGAATGTGACCTCTTCGTATGCAGCGGACTTGCCGGCGTCAGACAGGGTAATGACCATTCCATCGCCTGTATCCATGCTTGGAAGTAGTATTACCCCTGCCTTCCATGGATTGTTCCTTCCATGAATGCTGAAACCTTGCCCACCGACGGGCGGTCACCGAGTGTGTCAACACGGATGTTGTGGTTGACCTCAACCGGAGTGTCTGCGGAATCCGTAATGAACCGGTCGTTGGTTTCGGTCCTTGCGTTCACGACCTCCATGGTGAAGGAGCTGCCAGTCTCAACCGTGTTGCAGAACCTTGGGATGGTAGAGCTCGTGCCTGATGCAAACACACAGATTGCTCTTGCGGACGTGGTTTCCGACTCGCCAGTGCTTTGAAGGAAGAGGTTGTCGGTCGAGGTGATCTCTGCGCCATTCATGCCTTCGAATGCGATCACCTTGGTGGCTTCGATGTTGGACTGTCCATTAAGGCCTGCCTTGGTCTCTACATTCATGTCCTTATCGTAACTGATGAAGCCTACACCATTGGACTGGGTCTCTTCACTGTACGTGGTCGTATAGCGGACTTCATTGTCACGTAACTGTGTACTTTGGAGGCCCCCCACAGTTTGTTGTGCTGCCCAGCTCGCTAGGTCTGCTACAAAGAGCGTGTAGTGGATCCCCGGGGAAATATTTTTGGTGGAAAGCATTCAAATCCTGTAAATTGAATCCCGGGTAATACGATTGTGACTCTGCCCAATCAAGGAGCCATTGTTCATAACCCCCTCCGTATGGGTAGGTATCCCAGTTCGGATACCCTGCAAGTGTCGGGTCGGTCCCGCTGGAAACGATTCCTCCACTGCTCATCTTCCATGTGAGATCAGTCGTAGAGTACAGGTTTCCGGTGGCCTGGATGCTGGTGACCAGTGCGACGCCCTGGGTCTCGAACGTCGCATTTACCCCTGGGTCAGCCATGACAAAGCCAGTCACAAGGAAAAGCAATGCCAGAGCGATGACGATAATTCCAGATTTCTTCATGAAGTCTCTCCTGCTTTTATTACCGATATTCTCAGCAATAGTAAGATCATACCATTGATTGTTTAAGATAATTACGATCTTCTCGAAGGAAAATGAACTCAAGGGCCCGGGGGGATGGTCCAGATCCATAGAATCGATGATTCAAATCCATCCCTCGCTCCTTTCTTTTTCAAAAAAAGCGTTTCTCAACGAAATCCAGTGCACACCCAGGAAGACGTAAAAGAATATCTTCAATTCAAAACCAGGGAAATCACGGTCAAATCTGCGAACGTGATTGAACGTATTCTCGGTGCGTGGGGATGTATCATAATCAGAACCACTTGAAAAACCTCATAGTCGCAATGGTGCAGCGAGGGCGGAGTGCCTCCGGATTATCATGACGCTCCGTTTCACGAAAAAAGGAAATAAAAAAATTGCCTTGGGGTAAAATCCCAAAGGGATTGTTTTTACGCGCTTTTACGCCCTGACTCTTCTGATACCAGATTCCCAGGCCATATCCTTGTCGAAGAGTGTGATTATCCCATCGACCGTAGTGGACTCCTGGAATGTGACCTCTTCGTATGCAGCGGACTTGCCGGCGTCAGACAGGGTCAGGAATTGTTCGGGGGCTTCTGAATTCCCTTCATTTACATTCACACTTGGAATAGTATTACCCCTGCCTTCCTGGATTGTTCCTTCCATGAATGCTGATACCTTGCCCACCGACGGGCGGTCACCGAGTGTGTCAACACGGATGTTGTGGTTGACCTCAACCGGAGTGTCTGCGGAATCCGTAATGAACCGGTCGTTGGTTTCGGTCCTTGCGTTCACGACCTCCATGGTGAAGGAGCTGCCAGTCTCAACGGTGTTGCAGAACCTTGGGATGGTCGAGCTCATGCCTGATGCAAACACACAGATTGCTCTTGCGGACGTGGTTTCCGACTCGCCAGTGCTTTGAAGGAAGAGGTTGTCGGTCGAGGTGATCTCTGCGCCATTCATGCCTTCGAATGCGATCACCTTGGTGGCTTCGATGTTGGACTGTCCACTAAGGCCTGCCTTGGTCTCTACATTCATGTCCTTATCGTAACTGATGAAGCCTACACCATTGGACTGGGTCTCTTCACTGTACGTGGTCGTATAGCGGACTTCATTGTCACGTAACTGTGTACTTTGGAGGCCCCCCACAGTTTGTTGTGCTGCCCAGCTCGCCAGGTCTGCTATAAATAGCGTGTATGGATCCCCCGGGAAATATTTTTGCTGGAAAGCATTCAAATCCTGCAAATTGAATCCCGGGTAATACGATTGTGCCACTGCCCAATCAAGGAGCCATTGTTCATACCCTCCTGCTTGCGGATAGGTATCCCAATTCGGATACCCTGCAAGTGTCGGGTCGGTCCCGCTGGAAACGATTCCTCCACTGCTCATCTTCCATGTGAGATCAGTCGTAGAGTACAGGTTTCCGGTGGCCTGGATGCTGGTGACCAGTGCGACGCCCTGGGTCTCGAACGTCGCATTTACCCCTGGGTCAGCCATGACAAAGCCGGTCACAAGGAAAAGCAATGCCAGAGCGATGACGAGAATTCCAGATTTCTTCATGAAGTCTCTCCTGCTTTTGTTACCGATATTCTCAGCAATAGTTAGATCTTACGAGTGAGTGTTTAAGATAATTACGATCTTCTCGAAGGAAAATGAACTCAAGGGCCCGGGGTGGATGGTCCAGATCCATAGAACGATGGTTCAAATCCATCCCTCGCTCCTTTCTTTTTCAAAAACAAGCATTTCTCAACGAAATCCAGTGTACACCCAGGAAGACGTAAAAGAATATCTTCAATTCAAAACCAGGGAAATCACGGTCAAACAAACATTTCGGAAACGAGATTTACGTCCCTGATGCTTTTCCTGGATTTCCTGCAAAATCTTTCGCGCCACTCCCCTTCGCACAGAGCTCTTTTGTGAAATCCTTTACTCCACCGTTATTTTAGAAGGGAAAAAAGTGGCCGCCCCACCTTAACCTACAGTTGGATGAAGTATGGAGCACACTCTCATCTTCTTTATCTCTCATTACTACGGGACAGCCATATCATACATCAGAGTCATCATATAAAACTCATTTCCCAGACTGGATCGTTTCAGTCATCAAAACGCGAGGGATTGCAACGAGCCGGGTGCGAGACGAAAAACCCGCAGATCGATGGTTCAAATCCATCCCTCGCTCCTTTCTTTTAAAAAAATTCCTGTACCGGGGCAGTTTACTCAAAGATCTCGAGTTTTGTCTGGTAGGTCCCGTCAAGGAAATCTATTGCCGGAACTTTGGATTTCTCCTCGGTAATGGCGACAGGGTAGCACCCGGTAAGGCACCCGGTGCAGAGGTGTTTTTTATCGATGCCGATGCATTCAACCAGGGCATCGAGAGAGATATGATGGAGCGTGGTTGCCGTGATGCTTTTCCGGACCTCCTCCTCTGTTTTGTCAGGTGCGATCAGCTCTTCCCGGGTCGGGATATCCACGCCGAGGTAGCAGGGTGCCTTGATCGCAGGGGATCCGATCCTGACGTGTATTTCTTTTGCACCGGCATCACGGATGATACCGATGATTCTCCGGGACGTGGTCCCGCGGACGATGCTGTCATCCACAAGCACCACCGATCTCCCCTTCAGGTGTTCGCGGATCGGGTTGAGTTTCATCCTCACCGCCTTCTCCCGCTCGGTCTGAGAGGGCATGATAAAGGTCCGCCCCATGTACCTGTTCTTCATGAGGCTCTCGACAAACGGGATGTGGGACGTCCGGGAATATCCGATGGCATATGCCGTTCCTGAATCCGGGACCGGGCAGACAGAATCTGCATCGACGGGGGCTTCTTCATGGAGTTTTTCCCCTATCGTTCTCCTGACATCATACACCAGGGCGCCATCAAGCACGGCGTCAGCCCGGGCAAAATAGATAAATTCGAATATGCAGTGGGCACGGCAGTCGGAGACCGCTATCTGCATACTGCGCATCCCCTCTTCATCGATGCAGACCAGCTCTCCGGGTTTTACATCGCGCAGGAGCGTGCCGCCGAGTGCATCGATGGCCACGCTTTCAGAGGCGAGGATAAATCCCTGGCCTGTCTTTCCGATACACATGGGCTTGATACCGAGCGGATCCCGAAATCCGTAAAGGACCCCGTCTAACATCATGGCAACCGAGTAGGAGCCCCGGAGGATCCTCATGCACCGATGGACCGCGTCTTCGATGCATCCCGAGTTGCTCATCTCATCGGTGATCACCTTTGCGATCAGCTCCGTGTCAGTGGTAGTGCAGAAGATCTGCCCCCGCGCCTCATATTCATCCCGAAGCTCGCGGGCATTCACCAGGTTGCCGTTGTGGGCAATGGAGATGTTACGGTCACGGAAAAGAAAATTGAAGGGTTGGGCGTTTTCCGGCCTGTTTGCTCCGGTCGTGGGATACCGGACATGCCCGAGCCCGACGTCGCCTTCAAGGCCACGCAGAACTGCAGGATTGAAAACCTCGGCGACGAGACCCTGCCCCCTGTGTTTATGGAGCCTCGTCCCGTCAAACGTAGAGATCCCCGCGCTCTCCTGCCCGCGATGCTGGAGGGCAAACAGGGCATAATAGATCGAGAACGACACACCGCCAGCATCCCTGATGCCAACGATTCCGCACATGATCGTTCTCTAATGGGTAGGGATCTTTGGTCTCTTGTTTATCCAGTTGTACTTTCTCATCCGCGTGCTTTTACCAAACCCGCAGGAAGAGCAGGTTTTGTGCCGCAGGTGAAAGGATATGCTCCCGCACCTTCTGCAGGCAATATGCACATTGCCTGACCGCTTTCCCATTGATGGAGTGCCCTTTGACATTTTTCACCTTCCGTAGTATTCATTCAATAGATGGAGAGATATAAATCACATTGTCGCCGCGGACGATGAGGGTGCCGACGCTGCGCACCTGCTCACCCTCCACCTCTTCAGCCTTATCCAACACAAGGTTCATATGGACGTCATACCCCTGCAATACGCCCCGAAGTTCCCTGCCGCCCTTGAGGGAGACGATTACTGGCTGCCGGTTCAGCACCTGATCCAAAATATCCAACGGCCGCTTTGTCATACAAATCCCCAGTGTTCCATCACTTTGGAGTAATATATGTGCGCAAGAAAGATACTTAAAACTTGGTGAGCGCCCCGTGGTCTCTTTCAAGGAAGAGTACCTGTCTTCACGCACTCATATACGCGACTCTTGCTGAAATGCTTTTTCATGACAGAAGTGAGAGATACCATAGGAACACATGGCAAAAATCACCGGAAGGAAACGGCACAGTATCAGGAAATCACAGACATCAGCCCTCTTTTCCGGGCTTCATGAAGAGATAGGGGAATCAGCAGGACTGTTCATGCAGGATCGGGTGGAGTTGCTCGAGACCAATGCAGGGTTTGCACTGTACCTCATCGATAAAAAACCTCAGATCATGGAGTCCGGGGAATGGGTCTTTCCCACGCTGAAGGGATTGCTCGAACATCCCTTCCCGCAGCGGCAGGTCGTTGTCGATTCAGGCGCGGTCGCATTCGTCGTCAACGGCGCAGACATCATGCGACCGGGGATCGTATCGGTCTCCGACGATATCAAGTCAGGAAGGCCGGTCCAGGTGGTGGAAGAGCGGCATGGAAAACCGCTTGCGATTGGAATTGCTCTCTTTGATGCAGGTGAAATAAGGGAGAAGAGCTCCGGCAAGATGGTAAAAACAATCCATTATATCGGAGACGAACTCTGGAATGTTGAATTTTAAGAACAGGGTATCCCACCAGTGTCTCGGTTGTCACGGTACGACCAGACCGTGAATATCGTTTTTTTTCGAATAGATACTATTAAATAAAGAATAAAAGACAATTTTTGATATGGTAAAGTTTCTCGATTCGCTTCTGGGCAAGTCAACTCCTTCCACTGAGGACGATTACATGGACCTGGACCTCGAGGCCTTTGAGGAGGCCGAGGCATCAGCTCCTGCAATGTTTGTGAAGATAGCCGCAGTAGGGGATATCAAGGACAGCCCGAGGATAAAGGATGAGATTTACAATGGGAATGTCGTTATTGCCGACATCTCGCGGCTCAAGATGGACAAGGTCATGTACGAGCGTGTCCTGAAAGACTTAAAAGAGGTTGCCAAGGACGTGAACGGGGACATCATCGGGCTTGGAGACCAGAGGTATGTGGTCATCACGCCCAACTCAGTGAAGATCTCACGGGACAAGATTGGAGGGGTCGAATAGGTGCGGACGGTAGTTCCCGGTCCGTGCCCCGTCTGCCAAACCGAGATACACTATCTGTACCTGACAGATGAGATACCCTATTTTTCCGAGATCCTGATCATCTCCGCACTCTGCCCTTCCTGCGGTTATCGCCTGGCTGATACCCAGATTCTCAGGAATTCAGAACCTACCCGCTGGGAACTTGGCATCGAAACACCGGACGATATGATGATCAGGGTAATCCGGAGCACGAACGGTACAATCACGATCCCGGAGCTCGGGATACGGATAGATCCCGGTCCTGCCTGTGAAGGTTTTATTTCAAATGTGGAGGGAGTGCTGGATCGTATCGGGAATGTGCTCAAAAGTCTCCTCTCCTGGGCAGAGACTGATGATGAGCGGGAACGCATCCGCTGCCTTCAGGAATCGCTCGCGAAGGTGAAGGAAGGGGAACTGGCAGTAACCCTTGTCATCGAGGATCTTTCAGGAAACAGCGCGATTATTGCCGACAGGGCGAAAATCTGCAGGATCGAAGCCATCGCAGATGAGAGTGATGAGCCGTCCTGAAAAAATTCACGAGAACTTCTCTCCAAGCAGCGTGATCCCTGGCTCTTCTGTGATTATCCCTACCGGCCTTGCATCAGGCACCAGCGCGGTGACAGCCTGAAGACTCGTTTTTGGGGCAATAATGGTATAGCCCATACCCATGTTGAAGGTCCGGTACATCTCCCGGTCGCTGACCGATCCCGCCTCGCAGATCCAGCGGAAGATTTCCGGCGGTTTTATCGGGTGATCAATGCTGAAGCCATGGCGGGTGATCCGGGAGAGATTGAGCAGCCCGCCGCCAGTGATATGGCACATGCCCGTAACTTCGGCACTCCTGCAGACCTTCAGCACCTCGGTATAGATGCGGGTCGGGTGAAGGAGTTCCCGGCCGATGGTTCTTCCGTTTGAAAGACGCTCTTCCCAGGCATCATGCGCATCCACCACCCTGCGGGCGAGGGTCAGCCCGTTGCTGTGGATTCCTGATGAAGGGATTCCAATGATGAGATCACCGGGAGCAACCTGGTCCCCCGTTATAATCTGCCCCTTGTTCTGAACGCCAAGGCAGGTCCCCGCGAGATCAAGGCCCTCGACGAGGTTTTTCAGGGTGGCCGTCTCCCCCCCGACAATATCGATGTTTGCCAGCCTGGCGCCCTCGTTTAAGCCCCTGCCGATCTGGGCCATCTTTTCGATGGATATCGAATCCGTGGCAATATAGTCCACGAATGCGACCGGCTCCATGTTCATCACATAGAGGTCGTTCACGTTCATGGCGATACAGTCGATCCCGACCGTACTCCAGTCACGCTCCCTGTCGGCAACAAGCATTTTTGTCCCGACCCCGTCGACAGTAAGGGCAAGAGCGAGATTTCCAAAATCGATAAGACCGGCAAAGTGCCCGACACCTCCCATCATGGAGAAGGAGCCCTTCCTCCGGTAGGTAAGGGCTGCGATAAGCGCCCTGATCCCCTCTGCCTCCCGATCGATGTCCACCCCTGCATCCCGGTATGAGAACGACTCAGGCATAATCCTCCTCGGACAGCCTGAATTCATCATGAAGGATGCGGACCGCTTTCGGACCGTCTGCCTGTTTTACCACAAACGATATATTCACTTCGGAGGATCCCTGCGAGATCATCATCACGTTCACTTCCCCGTTCCCGAGGGCCGTGAAGATCCTCCCCCCGGTTCCTTTTGCCCCGGCCATCCCCGACCCGATCACGGCTACCGCACAGACATCACGGTTGGAGGTGACCTCCCGCACGAGACCCTCCTTTACGAGCATTGCAAGGGCTTCTGTCGCGATCGTTACCTGGTTCTCATCGACGACAAGCGAGATGTTCGCTTCGCTCGATCCCTGGGAGATCATCATCACGTTCACCTCCTTTTCAGCCAGTGCAGTGAAGATTGCCTTCGCCACACCGGGTCTCCCGATCATCTGTGCCCCGCAGATGTTGATCAGGGCGACCTTGTCGATGTAGGTGAGTGCTTTCACCACCCGGCTGTCATGCTTCTCCCCGCGAACGATGGTGGTGCCCGGGTGAGTGGGATTGAAGGTGTTCTTGACCCGGACGACGATGTTCTTCTTCATGGCCGGTTCAATGGACCTGGGGTGCATCACCTTCGCTCCGAAGAACGAGAGCTCCATCACCTCAAGATAGGAGAGCGAGGAGATCACCCGGGCATCAGAGATCAGGCGGGGATCGGAGGTCATGATCCCGTCGACATCGGTCCAGATCCAGATCTCGCTGGCATCGATACCTGCCCCGATAATCGCAGCGGAGTAGTCCGATCCGCTCCTCCCAAGCGTGGTGATGAGTCCCTTTTTTGTGCATCCCATGAATCCCATGATCACCGGGACCGTCCCGGCAAGCAGGGGTGCTACTCTGCTCCGGATCCTCCCTTCACTTTCCGGGAGCGCCATTGCCTCCCCGTGCTGGGTCGTGGTCAGTATCCCTGCCTCGCATCCGTCCATGACGCGGGAGGGGATACCACGCTGCCGGAACGCTGCCGATACCACGAGCGAGTTTAAGCGTTCCCCATAGGTGATCAGGTAATCAAGCGAGCGGGGAGTCAGTTCCCGCAGATTGTGCACGGCGTGCAGCATGTTTTCGAGCTCGCAGAGCTTCTCTTCGATCTCCCGGCCGACTTCAGCAGCGAAATCGGGTCCCACTTCCGAAAGAACGGCGGTATGGCGGAGACGGAGCGAACTGATAAAAGGATCGATGGCGGGAGTGGTGCGGTTCCCGGCAACCTCGCCTGCAATTGCGATCAGCTGGTCGG
Organism: uncultured Methanoregulaceae archaeon; assembly: GCA_963828315.1. Classification (GTDB taxonomy): domain Archaea; phylum Halobacteriota; class Methanomicrobia; order Methanomicrobiales; family Methanospirillaceae; genus UBA9949. The sequence goes on from CAWHEC010000003.1 coordinate 46,356, forward strand.
TGACACCACGCTGGGCAGATACCACGACCGCTATCTCATGCCCTTCCCTGCGATATCCCGAAACGATCTCGACAACCTTTCTGACAGTCGCGGCATCAGCCACTGAAGTGCCGCCAAATTTCATTAAAAATCTCATCCGGGCTCACACTGTCCTTCGTATCTATTTATGATACTATATGACTCACATAATTATAAGATGCGTTCTGATGCGGTGGATACGGCGCATGTGCTCGTGATCGGAAGCGGAGGGGCAGGAGTCCGTGCAGCGATAGAGGCCGCAGGGCACGGCGAGACGCTGCTCGTTTCAAAGACCCTCACCGGAAAAGGAGGCTGCACCACCATGGCAGAAGGTGGGTATAATGCAGTGCTCAGGGAAGCAGACTCCTGCGAGATACACTTCGAGGATACCCTGAAAGGGGGTGCGTACCTCAATGACCGTGACCTTGTGCAGATTCTCGTGAAAGAGGCGCCGGAAAGAATGCAGGATCTCCTGAATTGGGGGGCTGTCTTTGATGTGACGGACTGCTGCGAGGTCGCCCAGAGGCCGTTTGGCGGGCAGCGGTTTCCAAGAACCTGCTATGCAGGGGATCGTACTGGTCATGAGATGATGTCGACCCTCATCGACCGGCTGCATGCTACCGATGTCAGGATTGAGAGTGAGGTCACTATCATTTCGCTGCTGAGCGAAGGACCGAGGGTTACCGGTGCAATCGGCCTGGACAAGCGGGGGGACCTGCGGGTCATGCTTGCCGATGCCATACTGCTTGCCACCGGGGGGGGTACCCGGATTTATGATATCTCCACCAATTCCTCCAGCGGGACCGGTGACGGGTATGCCCTCGGATACCGTGCCGGTGCGGAGCTGATCGACATGGAGCAGATCCAGTTCCACCCGACCGGTGCAGTCTATCCGTATGATGCAAGGGGAAGACTCGTGACCGAGGCAGTTCGCGGGGAAGGAGGTGTCCTGAAGAATGTGCAGGGCGAACGCTTCATGAAACGGTATGATCCGGAACGAATGGAACTCTCCACGAGGGATGTAGTCTCACGGGCGATCGCCACGGAGATTCTCGAGGGAAGAGGTACAGAGAACGGAGGAGTGTATCTTGATGTCACCCACCTGCCCCGATCCCAGATCGAGAGCAGACTCCCCGTCATGCTCGAGCAGTTCCTCAGGTTCGGGGTCGATATCCGTGACGTCCCGATGGAAGTCGCCCCTACCGCCCATCATATCATGGGCGGGCTCCGGATAACGACACAGGGTGAGACGACGCTCCCGGGTCTTTATGCCTGTGGCGAAGTGGCCGGGGGGGTTCACGGTGCAAACCGGCTTGGAGGAAATGCCCTTGCGGACACCCAGGTCTTCGGAAAACGTGCAGGTGAGGCTGCAGGGAGGGCAAAGGAGCGGAAAAAGGCTGTGGATCAGAAACAGATTGAGAGTGAGGAGGATCGCCTCGGCACATTCCTGCGTGGCGATGTTCCTCCCTCCACCATAGCCCGTTCCCTCCAGACAGCGATGTGGGAAGGTGCAGGTATATTCCGGACGGGTCCTCTCCTTGAAAAAACACTCGGGATACTAAGCCACCTGCAGACGCTCCGTCCAAAGGCAGCATCGGCGGCAAACCTTGCCGAGTGCTGTATCCTCGGGAATATGCTGATTTCGTCCTCCCTTGTGGTCAGGGCTGCTCTTTTCAGGAAGGAATCCAGGGGTGCACATCTCCGGCGGGATATTACCCAGAACTGGGATGCAGAGCATTCCCCGTATGCTCACACGTTCCTGTCGCTCTCGCGGGAAGGGATCGAGAAGGGAGCAGGGCCATGAAAGAACTCTCCGTGAAGGTGTTCCGGTACGACCCGTCTCTGGATACTTCCCCCCATATCCAGAATTACCTTGTCCAGGTGAATGAAGGGGCACGGGTCCTTCACGTGCTGCACGCCATTCACGATGAGCATGATCCATCGCTCTCGTACCGCTACTGCTGCGGTTCAGGGCAGTGCGGCTCCTGTGCTGTGCGGGTGAACGGCCAGCCGGTCCTGGCCTGCATGGAGGAAGCCCGCGATGAGATGACTATCGAGCCGCTCGAACTGCCCGTCACAAAAGACCTCATTGTGGATATGGAACCCTACCTCAACCGTATCTCTTCCCTGGTCCCGGGAGCAGAGTTCCGGATGCCCACCGCTGAAGAAGTGGACGCAATCAAGCCACTCCGGAGCTGCATCGAGTGCCTCTCCTGTGTGTCAGCCTGCCCGGCACTGAAGGTAGTGGAGTTTGCCGGGCCTGCAGCGATGCGGGAAGATATGCGCCTCTCCCTTGACCCACGGGACACCTGCGACCGTGTCTCCGAATCGGTGAGAGAGGGCCTGTTCACCTGCACCTCCTGCCAGGCCTGCTGGAAAGTCTGCCCGAAAGATATCCAGATCCCGGGAAAGGCCATCGAGAAACTGCGGGCACTGGCCAATCAGAAAGGTCTCACCCTCCCCCGTCACCAGGAGGTAGCGAAGCTGGTAAAAGAGACGGGGAGGAGTGTTGCCCGGACAGGGACTTCCTTCCTGGAGCAGATGTCCGAAGTGGTTGAGCCCTATGGCGAAGTGAAGGGAACGGTCGGCTTCTTCGTGGGATGCATGTATAACCTGAGGCTTCCCCAGACGGCCCTTGATGCAATGGAAGTACTCCGGCGAAACGGGATACGGGTGATAATCCCGAAGGAACAGGTCTGCTGCGGGTCGCCCCTGATCCGGACCGGACAGGTCGACTTTCTTGAAACGCTGAAGAGCCGGAACATCAACGCGTTCGTATTCCGGAATATCGATACCGTTATGACGATGTGCGCAGGATGCGGCTCCACGCTGAAGAACGATTACCGGACTCCGTTCCGGGTGATGGATATCAACGAGGTGCTCACCAGGCACGGAATCGAGCCTCCGGCACGGCTCCCCATAAAAGCAGTGTACCATGATCCCTGCCACCTGCTGAGAGGGCAGGGTATCAAAAACCAGCCGAGGGAACTGATCACGCAGGTCGTTGACCTCGTGGAGATGCCAGCCGTCTGCTGCGGATCAGGCGGCGGCGTCCGATCCGGAGTGCCTGAAGAGGCCGCAGCCCTGGCAGAGAACCGGCGGAAGGAGATCGAGAAGACCGGCGCAGACATCGTGATCAGCTCCTGCCCGTTCTGCGAGTTTCATATCCAGGAGCACACCGATCGGCCGGTGAAGAACATCGCCACCGTTCTCCTGGAAGGGTACCGGGAGAAAGACCGGAAAGGCGCCCAGGAACAGCCCTGTTGAGATTTTTTTTGGTTGGGGTTTTAGTGGCATTCTATCCACCAAATTTCACCACGATACAATCCAATGTTGTACGCTCCAGGGGTTTCCCGCCTTTGGCTTAATCCCCGCCGCTGTGGCGTCCCCCATGATGCGATAAGGCGGTATTACGCATCAAATTCTTCTTCGTTCGTATACAGTGTTGAAACACTTTTTTGCAAAAATTTTGGGACCGGGAGTCTGGAACAGTCTCAGTCGTACATTGAGGGTAAGAGGAGTGGGAAAAAATGGAGTATACCCTTCCTGATTTTACAACCCTCCCATCAGTGTCAGTGCAATGCAGACAAACACCGGGATGGTGAGATTGTCATCAACAGGAGAGAAGAGCTCCACCAGTCCTGCGACGACCGAAGAAACACCTGCCTCGAGAGGAGGGAGAAGGAACAGCAGGGCAAAGAATGTCAGGAGAATGCCTGAGCCCGTCCCTTCTGCGGTCTTTCCCTTCACAATCGGATGCTTTCCATAATGGTAACCGACGATTGTTGCCACTCCGTCGAGAAGAGAGAGGGCCACGATGGCAGGGACGACCACCTCCTTCTCGAAGATCACGAGGCAGAAGAGCGAACTCAGGGCGAAATAGAGGGCCCCTTTTCCCGGTCGGACATTCTCACGCTCGAGATTGTCGATGAGATCCGATATCAGCGGGATCTGGTACCCTCTGACAAGGGCATCGGTGAGGATGAAACCGGCAAACGTTCCGGTCATGAGCAGAGGGAGAGCAACACTTTTCGGGGTGAACTGGACGAGCGCGGCGATACCGAGGCCAAAAACGATATGGACCAGCTTCCGGAAAAACTCCCGCATCTGAAAGATGATTGTCTACGGTGTCCCTTAAGGTATCCGATCCCAATCCGGGGCCAGACTTGATAAGAAAGCCTGCTGATATAGTAATCCGGAGAGAAGCGCCCATGGATCCCAGCGGAAATCCTGAAAATATCTTTTTTTAATGATGTGGTACGCGGGTCAGGGTCAGGTCCAGCAGGTCGATACGATTGATGCTTCGGGGATCAAACTCCAGCGCTATACGGGTGAATTCTGGACCTCAGCCCAGAGAAAGGCAGCCTCCCTTCATGAAATCTCGTATCAGAGCGTGTTTCAAGCCCCAGCTCCCCCGGTTCTTTATCACCGGCCTGACACATGAGGGAGACAGGGTCTATGATCCGTTTTCAGGCCGCGGAACAACAGTACTTGAGGCCGGCCTTCTCGGGAGGAGGGTTACCTCAAATGACGCAAATCCCCTTTCCCGGATCCTTACACAACCCAGGTTCTTCATTCCCGGGGAACATGAGGTGGCGGCACGCCTTGCAAAGATAGGCTCTGGAAAGAAGGCAACCGCTGAAATCGACCTCTCGATGTTTTACGAGGCAAAAACCGAGGGCGAGATCGTCACACTCCGGAACTATCTCCTCCAACGGGAGGAGGCTGATGAACTGGACGCTGTTGATTCCTGGATCCGGATGGTCGCAACGAGCAGGCTGACCGGGCATTCCCCCGGCTTCTTTTCAGTCTACACGCTCCCCCCGAACCAGGCGGTCTCACCGGATCGTCAGGTAGCGATAAATGCGCAGCGAAAACAGGTGCCGGAATACCGTAATGTCCGGGACCTCATCCTGAGAAAGACCCGGTCCCTTGTGAGGGGCCTCTCACCTGAAGACTACAGCAACCTGAACAAAGCAGGGACCGATGGCCTTTTTCTTACCGGGGATTCACGAAATACCCCGGCAATACCGGATGCATCGATCAGCCTCACCGTCACTTCACCCCCCTTCCTCGATACGGTCCAGTATGCAACGGATAACTGGCTCCGGTGCTGGTTCAACGGAATAGACGGCGAAGCGATAGAACGCGATCTCACCGTCACCCGGTCTCTTGAGAGCTGGTGCAGGGTCATGGAGTCGACATTCCGCGAGCTCTTCAGAGTCACGGTTCCCGGAGGGCATGTTGCATTTGAAGTCGGAGAGGTCCGGAGGGGACGCATCCGGCTGGACGAGCAGGTGCTTCCCGTGGGACTGGCAGCCGGATTTACACCGCTTGGAATCCTTATCAACCTGCAGCGCTTTACAAAGACTTCCCACATCTGGGGGATCGGCAATAATGACTCGGGAACCAATACCAACCGGATAGTACTCTTTGAAAAAGGCTCTTCGAGTGACTGAATGAGTATCCCTGATAACACCCTCGATTGTAGTCTCCCCACACAAAATAGGGAGGAGGCTAAAAAAAAGAAGACGGGGGCAGGTTATTTGATCAGGTAATCGTACGCTGAGAGGGCCGCCTTCGCCCCTTCACCCGCTGCGGTGATGATCTGTTTTGTCCTGACGTTCGTAATATCACCTGCAGCAAAGATGCCGGGAACACTGGTATGACAGTCGATGTCGATGATGACCTCCTTCTCCTGGTTCATGTCCACGAATCCTTCCAGGAACGCCGTATTGGGGATCCATCCTGTCTCGGCAAACACCCCATCCACGGAAAGATCGGTCTCCTTTCCGGAAGTCCGGTCCTTCAGGGTGATCCCGTTCAGCATGCTGTTGCCCTGGAGTTTTGACACGATGCTGTTTTTGTGCGTGATGATGTTGGCCTTCTTCTCGTACGCCTTGACATAGGCTTCATCAGCCTTGATCGTGCTCCTCACCACAAGGTGCACTTCGCGGGCAATCCCGCTCATCTCGATGGCAGTCTGGAGCGCAGAATTCCCACCTCCGACAATGGCAACCACCTTGTCCCTGAAGAGCGGTCCGTCGCAGGTTGCACAGACCGAGAGCCCCCTGCCAAGATACCGCTCCTCCCCTTCGACTCCGAGTTTTCGCGGTTGCTTGCCCTGTGCAAGGATAACCGCACGGGCCCGGTACGCGGCACCTGTTGCGGTATTCACGATAAACTCATTTCCGCTCCGGCCAAGGATCAGCACTTTGTCGATTTCGAGGTGCAGGTCAAGTGACCTGACCTGCTCCTCGAACTTCCTCATGAGGTCGTCACCGGTTATCATCCGGTATCCCATATAATTCTCGATCGCCCAGGACTCGCTTGCCTGGCCCCCGATATTTTCGCTGACGATCATTGTTTTTAATAATTTCCTGGCACAGTATACCCCTGCAGTAAGTCCGGCCGGCCCGGCACCGATAATCAGGACATCGTAGACCTCGCCCCCCTTCTCTTCTCCGAACAGTGTATTCAGGCGTTGTGCATCAAAGCCCACGATGACTTCATCATCAATCGTGACGACCGGGACCCCGTACTGCCCCGAGATCTCGATCATCTTCTTTGCCTGCTCCTTGTCCGTTCCGACATCGATTGTGAGGTAGTCCACCCCGTGCCTGTCCAGGTACGCCTTCACCATCCGGCAATAGGGGCAGTTCGGGGTCGAGTATACAGTAACCTTCGGCATGCAATCGAGATTGCTCCTCACCGGTAATTAAAGTGTGGGAGCAGAAAGGGGAGACAAGAAAGCCTGAATGGAGCACCATCACCAGCCGGACACGCGGACTGTCCGCGTTCAATTCCATACTCTTTTTGGAAAACCGGCCATCGATGAGAGCAAAAAAAATGAGAGAGAAAAAAATCGGATTGGATGACAGGGGGAAGGTATCACTCGATGGTTTTGAAGACCTTCCGGACTGCATTGCAGATCGGGCATTTTTCAGGAGCCTGCCCGAGGAAGATATTCCCGCAGACCGGGCAGAGAATGACAGCCCGGTTTGACATGTCCTGGCCATTGTTCAGTGCATTCATTGCCTCCTTATAGAGGGTGGCATGGACCTCCTCGGCCTTCATCGCATAGGTAAACACGAGGGCCGCATCGCTCTTCTTCTCTGTCTCGGCCTCCTTGAGGAACCCGGGATACATCTCGGTATATTCATGCGTCTCACCTGAAATGGATCCCTTGAGGTTCTCCTTGGTGGTCTTGATCGTGCCCATCGCTTTGAGCAGTTTCTTGGCATGGACCGCTTCAGCCTCTGATGCGGCCTTGAAAAGGCGGCCGATATTCTTAAAACCCTCGGAATCTGCCTGATCAGCAAAGGCTGCATACTTGCGGTTTGCCTGTGATTCGCCTGCATACGCTTCCATTGCGTTTTCCATGGTAGCCATGGTCTTAGCTGTTGCAAGGGGATCACATCAAGGTATCCTTTCAGGATGACCGGCACCGGTCCCTTCCTCGTTCGCGATCATACCCCTTTTTCTCATACTGCAGAGATAGTGGTGATATTGCAATCATCCGGCAGGGTACACGATGAAGAAGATGCAGGATATTGAAGAACAGGACAGGCCACGGGAGAAGATACGGAAGAAAGGGGCATCCTGCCTTTCCAACCAGGAACTCATAGCCGCAATTCTGGGGAGCGGGGGCCCTGGCCGGAACGTACGGGTTCTTGCAAAAGAAATTTCAGATATTATCGACAGGAACCCGGACGCGGTACGGTACCAGGATTTTGCATCGGTCAAAGGCATGGGATCTGCCAAAACGTCCCAGATCATTGCATGCCTTGAACTTGCCCGGCGAATCTATCCGGGAGATACCAAAAAACCAAAGATCAGCACCCCTGCCGATATCCTCCCTCTCGTCTCATTTTTATCAGGAAAGAAACAGGAGCATTTCATCTGCATCACCCTCAACGGTGCGAACGAGGTGTTGCAAACCAGGACAATCACCATGGGGCTCCTCAACCACAGCCTCGTCCATCCCCGGGAGGTATTTGCCGATGCCATCACCGACCGGGCCGCATCGATCATCTGCGTCCATAACCACCCTTCCGGAACCCTCGATCCAAGCAGCCAGGATATTGCGATCACCCGCCAGCTGGCTGATGCCGGAACCCTTGTCGGGATCCGTCTCCTCGATCACGTTATCATCACCGATTCCGGATGGCTCTCAATGAAAGAGCAGGGGCTTATCTGATTGCTCCCTGTTCGGTAAGCACCCGGGCCATCTCACGCCCTTTTGCATATGCTTCCTCCATGACTTCCGGCCGTTTTGTCAGGTCCTGGATAGTATCCATGTCCCTGATCAGGAGGTCATCCCAGTATTTCACATCGATGATGTCAAAAAAGGCATGGATCGTGAGTTTCGCCCCGTCAAAAACGTAGGGGAGGTTCATCCCGGATATACCGAGATACAGGCCGAGCCGGGATTTTCTTTTTGTTTTTGCTACAAGAGGATTTTTCCTCACGTATTTTGCCATGAAATAGACCTGGAACCGATCGATGAACGATTTCAGCATACCGGGAATGCCCATTGTCATCACGGGAGTGGCGATGATAACCCCGTCAATATCGCGGAATTTCTCGTATATGCCGATCATATCATCCTTCATTGCACAGGTCTCATGCTCTCTGCAGAAAAAAATCTCCCTGCACGCACTGATATTCAGGTTCGCAACCTCGATCTTCTCCACCTCAGCGCCCGCGTCCTTTGCCCCCTGGATTGCCCGGTCCAGCAGGTGTGCCGTGTTCCCGTTCAGGAGAGGGCTCCCGAGAAGGGCTATGATCTTCACTCCCATACGATACACTTTCAGAAAGAGCTCCCTTATACCTTTGGAACGAAGGCCCGTTGAAAAATTATCGTTGCTACAGGCCGTATTTTTCCATTGTACACCGTTTGACGGGAAACATCAAAAGTCATAAATAACTTCCCCTTCCATATCTGGACTTGGTGATCAAACTGCCCGAGAAAGCAAAAGCCGGCGAGAAGGTCGGTCCTGGCAAGTACGTCTGCATCGACTGCGGCCGGGAGATGACGCTCGATAAGTCAGAGCAGGACCTGAGGAAGTGTCCGCAGTGCGCCTGTGAAGAGTATCAGTGCTTCCCGATGCACCACATTCGTCCGGATATAAAAACCCCGGAAGACGCAGCGAACCCCCCAAAGCGGGGCAAGAGCAACCAGTAAGCACAATTTTTGCATCGTTGTGGAAGGCCGGGCTAGTTCCGTCTGCCCTGAAAAGAGCTACCACAACTTTTTCTTATGAGAGCCGGGTACAGGGAAATGCCCTGATCAGTACATTCAAGTTGTGTACGGACAAGTCACAAGAGGTGTTCTGAATGGTGAATGTATCAAAGGAAGGACAAATTTACGAATGCGAAATCTGTGGAAACGTCGTTGTGGTCAAGGAAGTCGGCGGTGGAGAACTGGTCTGCTGCGGGCAACCGATGAATCTCATTGAGGGGTAATGAGCAATGGCAGAAGATATGAAGGATCTCGAGAGGATGATCGGAAAGGTACCGAAATTCTTCAAGGAACTGACAGTGAACGACCCAAAGATGTTTGAGATGGTGATGAAGCTTGAAGGGCACATCTGGGATGACGGTGTCCTTACCAGGAAGACCAAGAAACTCATTGCCATTGCCATCGCTGCATCCCTCCGTGATCAACACGCGGTCCATGCCCAGTTGATCGGGGCATCCAAACTTGGAATTTCGAAAGAAGAGGTCGAGGAGGCGCTCCGGGTGTCATTCCTGCTGGCAGGTATGCCTGCCTACGTCTATGGGAAAGCCCAGCTTGATGAAGTGATGAAGGAGTGAGGGAATATGTGCGTCGAAGGTAGTTCAATGCCCATACTTGGTGAACCGGCACCCGACTTCGAGGCCCTCACGACCCAGGGGACGGTAAAGCTCGCTGACTTCAAGGGGAAGTGGCTGGTGATGTTCTCGCACCCGGCAGACTTCACCCCGGTATGCACCACCGAGTTCATGGCATTCTCGGCAATCGCGGATGAGCTGAAATCCCTCAATGTGCAACTGATAGGCCTCTCCATCGATTCGGTACCCTCCCACCTCGCATGGATCCGGAGCATAAAGGAAAAGATGGGTGTCGAGATCGGGTTTCCGATCATTGCGGACCTCGATATGAAGGTCGCAAAGAAATACGGGATGATCCACCCGGGACAGAGCAGCACGGCTGCGGTCCGGGCAGTCTTCTTCATCGATGACAAAGGAATCCTCCGTGCGATGATCTACTACCCGCTCAGCAGCGGGCGGTTTATGCCTGAGATTATCCGCCTGGTAAAATCCCTGCAGACCACCGACAAGCACGGAGTTTCCACTCCTGCCAACTGGCAGCCCGGCGACAAGGTGGTCGTGCCTGCACCGAAGACCAAGGCGGAAATGGACAAGCGCCTGTCAGAAGGGTACGAGTGCAAAGAGTGGTACCTCTGCTTCAAAAAGATCTGAAGAAACCTTTTCCCAATTTTTTTTGGTATAGTGACAATCTAGCCACCACACGTATTGTCAAACGGGATGAATAATCCCGTACTATTGAGGCGGTTTTCCTTGCCGTGATGTAAATTTCAGATGATACCTTCGTTCATCACGTCTCAAGTGAACAGGTATTGATCCGTCCACCGGGGCGCCCTTCGGGGGCGGCGGGGTCTATCGCATATGGGGTACGAGACCGACAAACAGCACTTTTTTCACCCGGATAGTAGTGACTGGATTTTCCTCAATTTCTCGTCATGACTTGTGAACAGGACTGGTGCAACAATGACACTATACCCCTTTTTATGCACATTTTCCGGAATAATGTTCCTGATTGCCAGCCTTGATACGACACGGGGCTTTACGAGAACCGGAGTTTTTTAGCGTATGCGGGAATTCCTGAGTCCATCAAACCATTTATCTTGAACAACCCCCCACATGAGACGTATGCGGATCAAAGTCCTTGCCTTTGCAGGAAGTCCCCGGAGGCATGGCAACTCTGAGACACTGCTTGACTGGGTCCTTGATGCAATGCAGAGGGAGGGGGATGTTGCTATCGATAAGGTGGTCCTTGTCGATGCCAATGTCAATCCCTGTAAGGGCTGCAACGCCTGTGAAGTCCTGAACAAGTGCGTGCAGCGGGACGGGATGGATATCCTTCATGACAAGATCATCGATGCAGATGTCATCATCCTCTCATCACCAATCTTTTGCATGGGGATCTGCTCGCAGGCAAAGGCGCTCATTGACCGGTTCCAGGTATTCCGGTCACGAAAATTCGTGCTGAAGCTCCCTGTGGTTCCTCAGGAACGACAAGGGAAACGAATCGGGATCTTTCTTTCTACTGCAGGGCAGAACTGGGACCATGTCTTTCAAGGTGCAATCCCCTCGGTCAAGTGCTTTTTCCATGTCATCGATGTGAAGGACAAGGATATCCATTACCTGATGGTAAACGGCGTGGATGAAAAGGGTGCCATCCTGAAGCACCCGTCCGCACAGAGGGACGCTGAACAGCTCGCCCGGGAGGTCATTTCCGATATCCGGGCCAGGCTTGCAGGGTGATTGCGCAAATGTCTGTGAGGGTCATCGGTATCTCGGGCAGCCCGCACCGGCACGGAAATACAGAGACCCTGCTTGATGCCTTTCTTGATGGAGCCGGATGTGCAGGAGGATCCGTTGAGAAAGTGATCCTGAAGGATCTTGCCTATACCCCGTGCCGCGGCTGCAATGCCTGCCATAAGGACGGCGAATGCATCGTGAAAGACGAAGCCCTGCCTCTTTTTGACCGTATCCTCAAGGCAGACTGCATTGCGGTGGCATCCCCCATTTACAGCATGGGTATTACGGCAGAACTGAAAGGCCTGATCGACCGTGCCCAGTATATCTGGGCACGCAAGTTCATCAAAAAGACCCTCTATTTCACCGATGACCACATCCGCAGGCACAAGGGGCTCTTCATCTCAACGGCAGGGCTCTCGTGGGATAATGTCTTTGATGCTGCGTTCCCTGCGGTAACTGCGTTCTTCAACACGATGGGGTTTGAATATTATGACAACATCATCGCCAATGACATGGACCGGTGGAAGGGGATACAGGGCCACCCCACCGCGTTATCAGAGGCACGTGCCAGAGGACAGGAAGTGGTGGGAGTAATTGCCCGTCTGGGTTCGGACTAATTACTCTGTTTTTCAGGGGGAGCATCAAGCATCGAAACTGGTATAATAACACCATTCTCCAGGGAAAAATTTTCGACACGGTCAAACACCCTTTGAACCATGTTCCCGGTAGTAAGAATCACCGATTTTTCACCGAGCAGTGCCTTCAGGATACATTTGTCGATCACCCCGTAGGTAAAATCCAGGACGATCTGATGGTCCTTCGCCTGTTGTTTTGCCCGGGTACCCATAGCACCGATCGAGAGTTCCGGATGCTCGGAAAGCCAGCCCCTGACGAGATCCATTCCTGCTGAATCGACATTACAGACCGTCACTGACCCGGGTTCGGTATAACAGGGTCGGTTCTGGAAGGCCCGGTCTATCACGTTCATCATGTCAAGAATTGTTCTCGGCTTTCTCTCCGGCAGTGAAAATCCGCGTTTCTGGAGTTCGAAATACAACTCAAGGAGGGTAGGCATTGAAAGATGGGCTTTCCTGACATACTCAGGTCTCCCAAATGCCACGTCAGGGATATCTTCCTCTAGGATCTCCCCCCCCAAAAGCAGGATCGCCCTGTCCGCCCATGGGTATGCGAGCTCAATATCATGGGTGGAGATGATGATGGTCTTTCCCTGGGAGTTGAGTTCATCCAGGAGTTCCATGATATCTTCCGAACCGGACGGGTCAAGACCGCTTGTCGGTTCATCGAAGATCAGGACATCGGGATCCATCGCAAGAACCCCTGCGATCGCCACCCGCTTCTTCTCACCTCCCGAGAGCTGATGCGGGGGACGACGCTCGAATCCTTCGAGCCCGACATACCTGAGTGCCCCCCCAACCGCTGCCTTCACTTCGTTCTCTCCGTATCCGAGATTTGTAGGCCCGAAAGCGACATCCTGGTAGACGGTCGGCGCGATAATCTGCCGGTCAGGATTCTGGAGGACAAAACCAACACGCTTCCGTATCATCCGCAACGAGGCTTTGTCATAGCTGATTGGAACATTATCAAAGAGCAGGGTTCCGGAGTCGGGTCGTAGCATACCATTGAACATCAGCATAAGAGTCGACTTTCCCGCACCGTTTGGTCCGACGATGGCAATTTTCTCTCCTTTGCGTATATGGAAGCTGATGCCCTGAATCGCTTCCATTCCCCGCGGATAGCGATATCGGATCTCCCGGGCTTCAAGGATGATGCTGCTCATGGTCCTGCCCCTATCAGAGTAATGTCTTGTGAGATGAGAACGACCAGGGATGAGAGTATCAGAAACCCTGTCACTGCGAGTACAGGGAGAAGCTCTACCGGACGAGTCTCTCCCTGCATTGCAAATTCTCCTGAGTAACAACGAGCATCCATTGCCCGTATGAGATCTTCACCGGCATCCCAGCTTGCGATGAATACCGACCCGCACATTGCTGCAAATGATTGTATCGATTCACGAAAGGTCCCATACCCGAGGCGCATCACCTGGGCCTGGTAGGTCTGTACCAGCTGGTCCATGATCATGAAGATACTCCGGTAAATTATCATTGCAAGATCCAACACCACTTCAGGGACACGGCACTGCCTCATCACGACAAAGAGATCGGTCATGGGAGTGGTGAGCGCGATAAAGATGAGCGCTGACATTCCACCGATGACGCGGCAGAATACAAAGATACCCTCGTTAAGACTCTCCCGGGTGATCGACAATGACAGCCAGGAGACCGGGTTCCAGCTCCAGTATACCTCATTTCCACCTGAAAGCAGGATGATAACCGCGACGCTCATGACCGCGAATGAGAAAGGAACAATGAAGAGCTCTCCATAGGTCCTCGCATCAATCCTTGCGAGGAACAGAATCGCACAGGAAAGGACAATCGCAATGAAAAGGGGTGCTATATCAGCTCGTTGAGAGGAGACAGAGGAGGATTGCTCCCAGTCCCACTATGAGTTTAAGGGAGGTATTGACCTCTCTCAGTCCGTTTGTCTGGGCAATATCTTCGAGGAGTTCTTCGTACATGCGTCATCCAGGCGTTGTGGGTTATGCTGGTTTTTTCTTCTGGCCCTTCCAGTACCCAAAAACCCAGCCGACCATTATTCCCCCTATAGCTGCCTGAAGTGCGAAGAGGGCGGACTCGATCTCGCCGCTCGGGGGAACCCACTGCCCGATTATCGGCTGGAATTCTTCTTCTGCAATGCCGGTGAGTTCTGCAATTTGTGATGACCCCACCGTATCAGACCCTGCAAATTCAGCCTCGTTCATGATCGAACTTGTGTAGAGGAAGAGAGCACAGAAACCCAGAACAGCAAGGATCGCAAGTAATTCCAGCCTGTACCTGGATCCCATCAGGCCTCACTCCTTGCGGCACTGATTTTTTCTTCCGGAAATACCTTCAGACGGAGAAGGATGTCCGGTTTGAGCTCTACAATATATTTGAATACCAGTGCGAGAACAACACCCTCGACAATGGCAAGGGGGACCTGGGTCACGGCAAAGATACCCATAAAAAGGATGAAGGAACTCATGATGCCACCCACCTCAGGCAGGGTATGCCAGGGCAAGTTCGAGGGAGGTGGTGAAATAGGTAAACAGGTCTGCCAGGGAACAGGCAAGAAACACCGTAAGATACATATTCACCCTGGTGTCACGGAGTGCACGATACACGCCGTACCCGACCAGGGGCCCGACAATGCCCATCGAAACAACATTCGCTCCGAGTGTCGACAGGCCGCCATGGGCAAGGAAGAGACTCTGGAAGAGGAGTACGATCGCACAGACAACAGAGGTTATCCAGGGCCCAAAACATATTGTTGAAAGACCTGTTCCGGTCGGATGAGAGCAACTTCCTGTGACAGACGGGAGTTTCAGGGAGGAGAAGATAAAGATGAATCCCCCGGTAACGCCGAGGAGGGGTAATGCTTCACGGTCAACATCGACGACTTTTTTCAACTGGTATATACCGAAAATCAGGCAGGGGAGTGCGATTATCCACCAGAATACAGCCCAATACAATGGCAGAAACCCTTCCATAATATGCATCGAAATACCTCAAAATTTATTGTGTTAAAACAAATTAATTTGTATTATATATATTGCTTACGAACCGCTCTCTCTTTTCCGGGTAAAAATGGTAATTCATGGGATTCACAGGATCGCGGGATAGAACGTGAAAATCAGCACACCGAATGCCGCAATAATCAGGATCGCAAATATCGCCGGATTCCACGCAAGCACCTTTCTGCCGTCAAGCACGCTGACAGGGAGCATGTTGAAGGCAGCAATCATTGCATTTACCTGCAGGCCGACCATACCGGCCATGACAAGGATGCTTTGTGAAGCGGAGGCAGGGTCCATTCCGTTACTGATGAAAAGAAGGATTGCAAACGGGATGCAGAGGATCAGGTTGGTGACCGGGCCGGCAGCAGAGATCTTCCCGTTCTGCTCCCGGGTGACCCCTGATCCATAAATCATCGTTGCACCAGGAGCTGCAAATACTACCCCGACGAGGGCAGCGAGCACCACCGCGACAAGGAGCATGAGATTGTCCTTCCGGAACTCTGCCCAGTACCCGAATTTCATCGCGGTAAATTTATGGGCCAGTTCATGCAGGACAAAACCCACTCCGACGGTAACCATGGAGAGGATAAGAAATACAAGATAGGTTTCCAGTGTCGTCCGCTGGATGGGACTTCCCATCCATACACCCACTCCTCCCGAAAAAGCCAGCGAGAATGCAAGAGAGATGGCAAACCAGGCGATGATGAGATCAAACCGTTCCCTTCGTGAGATTCGTTCAAGCATGGGATATGTCTCTTACCTTTATTGCAGTACTACGGGATATCTGTTTTTACAAAGAACACCAGCTTTAAATTCCCGTCAGTGCCGTTACTATATGCTATGCCGATAGATGCCCTGAGAGCGGAGATCAACAGGATCGACCTGCAGATAATCGATCTCATCGCCGAGCGACAGAAGATTGCAGGAAAGATTGCCCAGGTCAAGACCAATGAGGGGCTGCAGATCCATGACGGGAAAAGAACACACGAGGTCCTGGAAGCTTCTTTTAATGCAGCAGTGGAGAAGAGTATCAACCCGGTCTATGTCCAGAAAATCTTTGAGATCCTCATCGAGATGAGCGAAGAGCGCCAGCGTGAATGCTCAGGAGAGGGGAACCTTCCCTGAGTGTGCCAGCCCGGGTCCCTTTTTTATTCCCTGGAAAATGAATTTTCTCACCCGGGGATCGGAGAGAACATACGTCCGGGATAGGTCCGGAACAATTTCAGGAACTAGTTATGCCAATCTACGATTCTCTTCTGTCCATCTGGTCCTCTCATGTCAGGGATTATGTTCGAAATTTGCTTTAAAAAGAGATGGATTTGCAGATCCCGGCTAAAATATCTCGAGGAGCAGGATTATCCCGAGCAGGATCATGACCACTCCCATGATCACCCTGACTTTTCTGCGTGACCCGGCCTGCAACTGCTCAAGACGCTCTACCGGGAGGCCGAGTACGAATACCCCAAGGATGATCAGGAGCGGCAGGATGAAGAAGAGGTTATAGAGCAGGAGGAAAGGGATACCTTCCACGAGGCTCATCCGGCTTGACAGGAGCGACAGGATGGCCAGGTAGATGCCCCCTGTGCAGGGGAGCTCAAACATGCCTACCAGGATTCCCACGATAAACGCCGCGGGGATTGATGCCTTTTTGATATACGGTTCAATGATCCCTTTCCCACGCTCCGGTATTGAGAGAAGGGCGGGTCCCTGCTCACCGCCAATCACTGACAGGATGCTGATGACCCCTGCGGCAATTGCGATGGCCGCTGCAATAATTGAGATCATCCGGGATAACCCGGCAGTCTGGATGACCGCAAATAAGCCAAGGCCTGACAGGAAATAAAAGCAGAAGACTGCGAAAATAAATGTCAGACCCACGGCAAGCATCTTCTTCCGTGACTCAAGGGTGATGAGGGAGAGGATAAGGAAGATGAGCACTGCGAATGCGCACGGGTTGATACCGTCAGCAAGAGCAGCCGCAATGACGAGCGGAACGGTCAGCGTGCTTTCTGAACTTCCCCCCTCTGCGGGTGTTTGATCGCCAGGGTTTTTCACCCACGTTCCGTTTACGGCATCCGGGAGACCCTCTGTGATCTCCTCTTTGCCGCTGAGACTTACGTTTCTGACAAACACTGCGGGAACGGGAATAGCTCCGGTACCATAATACTCTTTGAAGGACTGGAAAAGGGCAAGGTTTTCATCATTCTCCCTGATATCGACAGGATGAATCACCACATCCTGGTGGGTGCTCCCATACTCTTCGATATAGGGGAGGGTTTCCAGACATTCGCCACAGTTGCGGTTGAAGAAAAAATACAGGACCGGTTTTCCCTCTTCAAAGAGTACCGGAGAGAAGGTTCCATTACTTCCGGGGGAAAGGAGAGAAGGTTCACCAACCCCGGAAGTGTTTTCTGCAGATGCAGGAAGGACCAGAATGAACGCGAGGAGAACCAGGAATACGACACTATTCAATTGGTTCCGCACTACACTCACGTTCCCTTCCATGCCGGTGATCAATCCCGGTGAATCATTGTACCCACACCCTCGTCCGTAAACATCTCGAGGAGGAGATTGTGGGCAACATTTCCATTGATCACATGACCAAATTCGACTCCTTCCCTGACGGCCCTGACAATGGAGCTTACTTTGGGGATCATTCCCTCACTGACCTCTCCGTTCGTGATGAGATCCCCTGCCTCGGATGCTTTCAGCCGGCGGTACACCAGGATCCTTGCCCGATCCATTATCCCGTCCACATCGGTCATGTTGATGAGTTTGTAGGCATTGAGCGCAACTGCGATCTCTCCGGCAGCAGTATCGGCATTGATGTTCAGGCTCTGTCCGTTACGGTCAATGGCGAGGGGAGCTATCACGGGTATATACCGGTTCTCAAGGAGGGTGTTGAGCACCGCAGGGTTGATCTCCTCTACCTCGCCAACATGGCCCAGGTCGACCTCCTGCTCCCTGCCTTCAACACTCACCTTCTGCGGGGTCATCTTTCTCGCGATGATGAGGTTTCCGTCATTCCCTGATATTCCGACTGCCTTTCCGCCGCATTTCGCAATGAGGGATACGATATTGCTGTTGATCTTTCCTACAAGCACCATCTGTGCAATCTCGAGTGTCTCTTCATCGGTTATCCGGAGACCTCCAACGAATCTGGGCTGTTTTCCAAGCGCGTGCATCTTCTCGGTAATCTCAGGACCTCCCCCGTGCACAAGCACCACCCTGATTCCCACAAGTTCGAGAAGGACAGCATCGGAAATTGCTTTTTCAAGGATATCGGCATCCACCATCGCATGGCCTCCGAGCTTGATGACCATCGTCTTTCCATGGAACTGCTGGATGTACGGCAATGCCTCGGTCAGGACCTGTTCGCGCTTCATGTGGTATACCTCCCGTTAATCTCCACATATTTCTCCGTAAGATCGCAGCCCCAGGCGGTTGCAGACCCGGAACCGGAATGAAGATCCAGCAAAAAAATGACTTTCTTCCCCTTCATGGCCTGCTTTGCTGCCGCAAGATCGACCACGATCTTCCCATCGCTCACGAGAGCGTGTGAGACCTTGCCGTCACTTATCCGGAGATCCACTGCATCAGGGTCGAACCTGACACCGGCCCTCCCCGCTGCGGCGATGACTCTTCCCCAGTTGGGGTCTTCTCCATACAGCGCAGTTTTTACAAGCGGGGATGCGACTATCGTCCGTGCAACGGTCGCTGCATCCTCCTCGGAAGGTGCCCCGCATACGGTAACCTCAAGAAGTTTTGTCGCCCCTTCCCCGTCCATCGCAATCTGGATCGCGAGGCTTTTGCAACATTCCTCAAGAGCCCGGGAGAATGCATCAGGGTCAGCAGTTCCTGCAAGCCCTGTGGCAGTGCAGAGCGCTATATCGTTGGTGCTCATATCCCCGTCAACGACAATCCGGTTGAATGTCCGGTTCGCTGCCTGCCGAAGAGCTGAAGAAAGGACAGCCCGGGGAATATCTGCATCGGTGTACAGGAACGCCAGCATTGTTCCCATATTGGGGGCAATCATCCCGCTCCCCTTCGTTATACCTCCCACAGAAAACCCGTCTCCCCGGACAAGGGCATGCTTCTCGGTCAGATCAGTGGTCATGATAGCGCGTGCTGCGAGGACCTCTGCCTGGCTGCTCCGCTCGATCAGAGGGGCGATCCGGCCGCACTGGTCTTCAATCCTGGGCAGGTCCAGATAGCGGCCGATAACGCCCGTACTCGCCATCCCGACATGTTCCGGGTCGATTCCAAGTGCTGACCCGGCTATCTCCGCCATCCGGAGGGCATCACTGCAGCCTTGTGTACCGGTATATGCATTTGCACATCCGGAATTCACGATCACTGCATCGAGATAGCCACTCCGGATCCTTTTCTCCATCAGCGCGATGGGAGGTGCTCTCACCAGGTTTGAGGTGAATACCCCTGCTGCGTTTCCACCAGCCTTGATCAGGGCAAGGCCGAACTTCCCTTCCTTGATGCCGTATGCCCTGACCCCTTCTACCCCACAGATACTTTTCACGCTCTCTTCTCCCGGAATCTATTACTCGACGGCGCCCCCAACTCCTCGGAGAATATCGGCCTTTGCCACGATACCGGTAAGATGCCCGCCATGAACGACAGGGAGACGGGCAATCCTGTGCGACAGCATGAGGGCTGCTGCGGCTTCAATATCCGCCTCCTCATCAATGGTAATTGCCGGGTGGCTCATGATCTTCCGGACCTGGGTATCACCAATATGCGTAAGGGCTGCCTTCGTCTTTTCCCAGTTCACGACCTCCCGCAGCGGCACTTCAATCACCTCAAGAGGAGAAGGAAGCCAGAGATCATCGGAGAGTTTGCCGGTCTCAAGCAGTGAAATAATATCTGATTCGGTAATGACTCCGACGATCGTATCCTTCTCCATCACCGGGAGCCCTCCGATCCGGTTCGTTCTTAAAAGCCCTGCTGCAATACGGACCGGATCATCGGCCGATACGGTGACAGGATTTCTTGTCATGATATCTCGCACTTTCATCTCTTGTTCCTCCATTCAGGGAAGCAGACCGGGAGCCCGGAGACCGTCCCTTTCGTCAAATCCACAGATAATATTCATGTTCTGTATCGCCTGTCCGGCTGCACCCTTCCCAAGGTTATCGATTGCAGAGACCGCCACAACGCGTTCACCCTCACTTTCTGCTTTCACGTCACAGAAGTTGCTTCCCCGGACTGCAGCAAGGACCGGAGTCTGGTACCGGACGAAATACTCACCTTCATAGTATCTTCGGTATACCGCTTCCACTTCTTCCTGCCCCATCGCTTCATTGAGGAGGATGTGTGCGGTGGTAAGGATCCCCCGGTTCACCGGAACAAGGTGGGGGGTGAAATAGCAGGTAGTCTTCGGGTTGATCCGGCTGGCTTCATTCCGCATCTCGGCAAGATGCCGGTGTGCGGTCCATTTGTAAGGGGTGATATTATCTGCCACATTGGGATAGTGGGTGGTTGCTGAGGGGTTGTCCCCGGCACCGCTCACCCCTGTTTTTGAATCGTAGATGACCGTATGGGCGTACGGGATCAGCGGGGCAGCCGCCAGGGTTGCGCCAGTAGGAAAACATCCGGGATTTGAGACAAAGGTTGCAGTAGAATACTCATCCCGGTGCAGTTCCGGTATTCCGTACGGTGCTTCAAAATAATCGGTATGGACAACCCCGTATACCCTCTCGAATGTCTCCTTTGGGAGCCGGTAATCTGCAGAGAGATCGATAACTTTGATACCGCGATCAAGGAGCGGCCGGGCGTATGCCATCGCCGCAGTGTGTGGCACGGACAGAAAGGCAACATCAGCGTCGATTGCATCGATTGAAGGATTTTCAAAGGTAAGACGGGTGTACCCTTTCAGGTGGGGGTGCACCGAATCCAGAGGCTTTCCGGCAAACTTCCGGGACGTGGCGCAGGTCACTTCTGCCCGGGGATGGGAAAGAAGCAACCGGATCAGGTCCCCACCGGCATACCCTGACGCCCCGATAATCGCGATCTTCATAAAAACCTATTCGGGCTGTAGCAGTTTAATGCTTTTTCCCCGGAACACCGATACAATTTTTCAATCCTTCCATTATCTCTCCTTTTTTTCTTTACAACCGGGTTCGCGCGCTGCATCCTTCACATATCCCCAACCAGGCAGTGGTCCACAGAAAGATATGCTCTATTCCACGGCGTCAATCCGATTCAGCAGGTTTTTTTATTATAATGATTAATCATTACAATACACTCCGGAGGGCTGAAGCCAAAGATAAGAGAGCTGGAGCCAACCTGAGGATGACCATTTGGTTTGCCAACCTGATGGAGAAGAACAGGACTACCATCTTCGCGAAGGAGGAACGCCTTCAGCGGATCATGATCCCCGGTGCATCCGGGATCTCCAGGCATTCATGCGGATGCAGGAGTTGGATGAGACGATGGAAGGATCGTACACGGATAAGGAGTAACCTTACATGGCAGAATCATTTGAAGTGTCCATGGCCGGGGATGAGAAATACTACGCCCCCGACCCGTCATACAAAGAGCATGCTTGGACGAAGGACTATGCCCGTACCTATACGGAATTTTTGGCCGATAAAGAGGGGTTCTGGGAGAAACAGGCCGACCAGCTCGAGTGGTTTAAAAAGTGGGATAAGGTACTCGAATGGGACTACCCCTATGCCAAGTGGTTCGTGAACGCAAAGCTCAATATAACCTATAACTGCCTTGACCGGCAGGTTGCCAACCACCGCAGGAACAAAGTTGCACTCATCTGGAGGGGCGAAGAAGGAGAAGAGAGGATCTTTACCTACCAGAAGCTCTTCCACGAGGTCTGCCGTTTTGCAAACGGGCTGAAGAAGCTCGGGGTCGTGAAAGGGGACAGGGTCTGCATTTATATGCCTCTTGTCCCCGAGCAGGTGATCGCGATGCTCGCATGCGCCCGGATCGGGGCGGTGCACAGTGTCGTCTTTGGAGGATTCGGGGTAGGCGCCCTGAACATGCGTATCAATGACGCCGAAGCCAAGATTATTATCACCGCAGATGTGGCAATCCGCCGTGGGAAGACAATTCCGTTGAAGACCATCGTCGAAGAAGCGATCATCAATGCGCCAAGTGTTGAGAAGGTAGTGGTCCTCTCGCGTGAAGTGGAGCAGCCTGTCGAACTCCACAAGGAGATGGAGATAGACTACTACGAACTTATGGAAGGGGTTTCGGCCGAATGCAAGCCAGAGGTTATGGATGCAGAGGACCCCCTCTTCATCCTCTACACTTCAGGATCGACCGGAACACCGAAGGGGATCGTGCATACCTGCGGGGGGTACATGGTCGGCACGTATTACACGACCCGTAACGTGTTTGACCTCAAGGACACGGATGTCTACTGGTGTACCGCAGATACCGGGTGGATTACCGGCCACAGCTATGTCGTCTATGGGCCATTCTGTGTCGGTGCAACGGTAGTGCTTGCCGAAGTAGTTCCTGATTATCCCGATCCCGGTTCCCTCTGGAAGATTATCCAGGATCTCGGGGTCACCATTTTCTACACAGCCCCGACTGCTATCCGCATGTTCATGCGGGTCGGGGACGAATGGCCGGACAAGTATGACCTCTCGTCACTCCGGATTCTCGGGTCGGTCGGGGAACCCCTCAACCCCGAAGCCTTTGAGTGGTATTACCGGGCAATCGGGAAGAACCGGTGCCCGGTCGTTGACACCTGGTGGCAGACCGAGACCGGGATGCAGATGATTACCACGATGGTGGGGGAACCCATGAGACCGGGATTCGCCGGAAAAGCCATCCCGGGAGTGGTTGCCGATGTTGTTGATAAAACGGGGACACCGGTAGCACCCGGAAATGGAGGATTCCTCGTGATACGGGAGCCATGGCCATCGATGTTGCGAACCGTCTACAAAAATGACGAGCGGTACAGGACGTACTGGCATACCATCCCGAACTGCTATAGTGCCGGTGACCTTGCGGTGAAAGGCAAGGACGGGTATATCATGATCATCGGCAGGGCTGATGACATCATCATCGTGGCCGGACATAATATCGGTACTGCCGAGGTCGAAAGTGCACTGGTCTCACACCAGTCCGTTGCAGAGGCTGCCGTTATCGGGAAACCCGATCCACTGAAAGGGAACCTGATCAAAGCCTTTGTCATCCTCCGGGTGGGATTCCACCCAAGCGAGAAGCTGAAGTCCGACCTGATCTATCATGTCAGAATGACGCTCGGCCCGATCGCAATGCCCTCCGAGATCGAGTTCATGGACAAGCTGCCGAAAACAAGGTCCGGGAAGATCATGAGGAGGGTGCTGAAGGCCAAAGAGATGGGGATCGATCCCGGGGATGTCTCTACCCTGGAGGAGTAACTCTTCATTTTTTCTTGAGGTGAGCGGTGAATGAGTACTGAAGAGTCCTTGTTTGGCATGCCGGCAGAGCGGGGCCGCTGGGTCCTCGTCCTCCTTGGCATGATCATCAACCTCTGTCTTGGCACGATTTACTCCTGGAGTGTTTTTGTCGGGCCGCTGACCAGTTATTTCTCAAACACCCTCGGCCAGACGGTAACCGCCAGTGAAATACTGATGCCCTTCTCGGTATTCCTGGCGTTTTTTGCCATCGCCATGCCTCTGACGGGGAAGTACATCGAGTCTGTCGGACCCCGGCGGATAACCATTATCGGGGGACTACTGACCGGTCTTGGCTGGCTGCTGGCCTCGACCGTCACCTCGGTATGGATGCTGTACATTGTCTACGGGATTATCGGGGGGATTGGGGTCGGGATTGCCTACGGTGTTCCGGTCGCCGTTGCCGCCCGCTGGTTCCCCGACAGGAGGGGGACTGCCGTAGGCCTCACCCTGCTTGGGTTCGGATTCTCCGCGTTCATCACCGCAAACATCGCAGGATATCTTATAGGGACGACAGGGGTGATGAATACCTTCAGAATCTTTGGTGTCGTGTTCATTCTCCTGATTGCCCTCCTGGCACTGCCCCTCCGTTTCCCTCCCGCAGGCTGGAAGCCGGCAGGCTGGACGCCCCCTGTTCCCAAACCCGGTGAAGAAGTCTGCGAGTGCGATCGACCAGCCATGATCCGGACTACGGCATTTTATGGCCTCTTTTTCTGCTACTTTATCGGATGCCTCGCAGGCCTCATGGCCATCTCGATTTCAAAACCCGTGGGGACCGAGATCGGCATTGCATCCGGTCTGGCTACCTTGCTGGTAGGGTTCTTCGCTATCTTCAATGGCGGAGGCAGGCCGGTCTTTGGTGCGCTCACGGATCGATTCACCCCGAGAAATACTGCCATAGTCTCCTTTCTGCTGATAGCCCTTGCATCAACCCTTCTCTGGCAGGTTCCGTCAGTCCCTGTCTACATCCTCTCCTTTGCCCTCCTGTGGGGATGCCTGGGCGGCTGGCTGGCCATCGCTCCCACTGCAACAGCGAGCTACTTCGGCACCTGCGATTATCCCCGGTGTTACGGGGTTGTATTCCTTGCATACGGGGCAGGGGCCATCGCAGGTCCGCAGCTGGCAGGGTTCATCAAGACAACAACAGGGAACTATCTCGGGGTGTTTCCCTACGTGCTGATCCTCTCCCTGCTTGGGATCCTGGTGGCGATTATCCTCATGAAACCACCAAAAACAGGGAAATAATTTCTTTTTTTCCGGTCAGGGATATTCCTGCCCGAATTGGCGCCGTGGAAGTGTTGCAGCCGGTCCTTTCCACCTGTCCGGATGAGCAGCTCTTTAAAAGGTGACGTATCCATGCGGAACTACCATAGTAACCCATGCAGAATACCACATCCCGGTTTTCATTTGATGAAAACGGCATGTCAGATCTGATACGTGTTCTGATGATACTGGTTTCATCCGTGCAGATGGTTATGGTCTTTATGCAGGTGATTAAATCCAGGTCATCCGTTCCATCTCTCACGGATCCAGATTATAATATCTCCCTGCAAACTATTCTGTGACAGGGATGAGCGGAACTCTGGCGACCCGGAACGAGATGCTTGGAAAATCAAGGCTTGAATCGTTGAGCGACTGTATTTTCGCGTTTGCGATGACACTGCTGGTGATTAGTCTTGTCGATGTGCCCGTCATCCCAAGAGTGGATGCCCCTGAACTCCTTCCTACGTTTATTTCGGGTATGTTCTCCGAGTTCCTCATCTTCACCATCGCGTTCTTTATCCTTGCCGGGTACTGGCTCGCACATCACCGTATTCTCCGATCGGTCGAATATGTCGACAACCGTCTTATCTGGGTCAATATCCTCCTCCTTTTCTTTATAGTGCTGATTCCATTCACGACGTCAATTTCGGGTGATTATGATAATGTTCTTGAAGCGGTCCTCCTCTTCCATATCAACCTTCTCTGTGCGAGTGCGCTTATTACCCTCGTCTGGTTGTACATCAGGGAACACTGTGGAGAGCTGATGAGTGAAAAAGAGGCTGAAAGGGAATTGAGGGACAGAAAGAGCGGAGTTACATTACAGGCGCTGGCTATCCCTGCAGTAACAGTCCTCGCGATCGTGGTATCATTTGTCAACCCGGCACTGAGCATGCTGTGCTACCTTTTGATCCCGGTAATTATGGTGATTGCAGGCAGATTCTCTCCGCAGACGAGTCAGGCTGCTTGATTATCACAGGGAGAAAGAATGGGAGTATCACGCGAATACGGCCTTCCCCCGATTCTTGGGAAAGACCCTGCGGTCCTCATCCTGGGGAGTTTTCCGTCAAAAATGTCTCTTGAAAGGCACCACTACTATGCAAACCCCCAGAACCAGTTCTGGAAAATAATGTCAGATCTCCTCAACCCGGGCAGCCTGGAGGACGTTCCCTCTCTTCCCGACCTGTTGAAAGATCACCATATCGCGGTCTGGGACGTAATTGCCTCCCGGAGTTATCAGCAGGGGAGTATGGATCGCGATATCATGGATCCTTTGTTCAACGATATCCCGGGCTTTATCACGGAACCACCCTTCAATCCGGTATGTCGGGCTGAACGGGGGAACAGCATGGGTGTTCTTCGAAAGGTCGCTACGGGATAGTCCTTTAGAACGGACCATTGTAAGGGAACAACTCCCCTCAACGAGCCCGGCCTATGCGTCCTGCTCCTATTCTCAGAAATTATTGCGATGGCAGAATCTGCTTGAGTACCTTCAATAAGGAATTTGGTATCGAACCGCCCGGGATCGTGGGTAGTACCCTCGCCCCTCCAGATTGCAGGTGCATTGGAGGTGCGGGAATATCCGTGAAGGGGAGCAGCTTCTTTCTTCCTCCTTCATGGTGAATGATACCGCCATCTGTTCGATGCCAGTCATAGTATACCCTTGAATAGTTATATTTATATCACAAAATGTTATATTATTATAACTAATGTGAGAAATAGTTCACATTGTTGGTCGATATCATGCAGAACCATCAGAGATCGTTCTTCAAATCCCGCACCTGGGTCACCGTGCTTCTCATCTTCGGTATAGCGCTCCTCATTGCCGGGCTCGCTGAGCTGCTCTTTATGCCCGTCGATGCATCAGGCACTACGGCTATCCCGTTTGTGACCTTCGGCTTCATCCTGGTATTTCTTGCCGGTGCACGGCTCTTTCATGATGAAAATGATCTCCTTCAGGACGAGCGTACAAGAAAGATCGGAGCATACGGACTCTCCTGGTCGTGGTTCCTTACTTTCATCATGCTCTTCGGATTCTTCTGGCTTGACTCACCTTGGTATCTACAAACCCGGTGCAGGAACACTCGCTGTTATCCTTATCCTCCTGATGGGAGTATCTGCCAAGGTGTTCCAGTGGTACCTTTTCAGGAAAGGTGATGTGGAGTGAAATACACTCCGGAGATCACCATGAAGACCCGGATCAAGGAATACCGGGCACGAACGGGGATGACCCAGGCAGATCTTGCCGATGCTGTTGGAGTCAGGAGAGAGACGATTGTTTTTCTTGAGAAAGGGACCTATAATCCCTCGTTAAAACTGGCCCACGATGTAGCAAGGAGTGCTTGGCACGAGGATAGATACTCTGTTTCATTTTCGAGGATGACGTTGATGTCGTCCTTGAGGAATAATCCTGGTCAGCGGGTTGTGATCGACCATGTGCGAACAATGAAATAATCGCGAGGAATACCCTGATACCGATGATGGAATGAATTCCTCTTTCCTTGTCGGCCTCATATTCTTTCTCTCTGTTTGCCTCGTTCTCCCCTGTTCCGCAAGCTATTCCATAAGGGACGTTACAATCACCCCTTTGTCAGATAGCTACCCTTCCGGCAGATCCCTCACTACTTCGGCAGCGTTACCAATCATCCCCGCCGGCCCGACAACCTATATAGAAGGGTACTCCCTCAAGCTCTCCACCGATCTCGATCAGGCAAGGTGGAACGTCAGGGTACTGGTGGACGGGCGCCAGGCTGCAGTATTCGAGAAATCCGGAACTACCCTTTTTATGAACGGATATCTCCTCTCTTACCCGGTAACCAGTGATGTTGAAGTGAGGGTCACCCTGGAAGGAACTGTCCCTCCTCCCGCGACAGAGGTTGCATTTTCGGTCCTGCGGGTGGTCGAGCTGAACAACCAGGGGCAGGTTATTCCGGAATCAGAACAGCGAGTGACCCGCACCTTTGATGTCCCGGTTACTCTCCCGTCCCTTCCCCCGCAATCAGATTCTGGTGCTGAACCGCCGACAACCGCGGCAACTGCTGGAATTTCACCGGCCCTGGTTATTGGAGGCTTGTTCCTGGTTTTCTTCTTATCCCCGAGAAGAGAGAAATTTTGAACCGGTTGATCCTTACCTCTCCCTTTCTCCTTTTCCCAGGAAAGAGAGGGAGTTGCAGAACTGGTCGAATATTTCAGGACTGTACAACGAACAGGGTATATGCAATCGATCGTCTCATCGGGTGAAATTCCGTAATACCGATCGGGTGAGATTGTATGACGATCGATGGGACAATCGATCCGGACTGAAACAGGGTACTGCCCACCCATCGTTCTATTTATATCAGGTGACTGCTCAACCACTCGCTATGCACCGGACAGGCGCGGACTTCATGGAACAAACGCAGTACGACCGTCTCTCTCCATCCGATCAGAACCTGAAAAAAGCACCTCCGCCGCTGGCAAAACCTGTGCCCAAAGGAGCCCGGTATATTCCACTGCAAAAACCCGGAACGATTACGGTCCCTCCCCTGGATCTTCGCCAGGCAATCGAGGAGAGGCGATCCCTTCGTCACTACCGGAAAGACCCTCTCACCATCGAAGAGCTTGCGTACCTCCTCTGGTGCACCCAGGGAATCGTGCAGGTGGTGGATCCGTTTTACACACTCCGAACCGTCCCTTCGGCAGGGGGGCGCCATGCTCTTGAAACCTACCTGCTCATAAACAGGGTCGAATCACTTCCCCCTGGCCTGTATCGGTACGTACCCTTCTCCCATTCTCTCGTGGAGATCGATACCACCACGGGGATCACCGACAAAGTGATGGCCGCCTGTCTCGGTCAGGCATTTGTACGTTCTTCAGCGGTTACCTTTCTCTGGTCAACAATCATCTACAGGATGGCCTGGAGGTATTCCGAACGTGCATACAGGCTCGTTCACCTCGATGCCGGCCATGCCTGCCAGAACCTCTACCTTGCTGCAAGCCAGGTAGGATGCGGCACCTGTGCAATCGGGGCCTTTGATGACGAACTCATGGCAGCGCTGCTGGGAGTCAATATCGAAGAGGAGTTTGTTCTCTATTGCGCCGCCGTAGGAAAGACACCTGAACATCAGGGTGCACAATACGAGGAGTAGGATACCCGGGCGAGGATGTTGTCACCTTTTTCGAATGAAAATGGCTTCGCCATTTTCATATTTTATGCCCGACCCAACGGAGGTCATGGGCGGTTTATGTGAAAGTGCCTCAGGCATTTTCATTCCGTATACCTGTGTCACCAAGGGAATCATGCAGTTTTTTTGAACCTGGATCATGCCGGGATACATTGCAGCTGAATGGCAGGGGAAAAACATATTACCGGATCTGATTCAGTATCACATCGGTGATTCCTGCATGCCGACAATTGTTCATTTTGATGTACCGGCAGATGACCTTCCAAGGGCGAGAAAATTCTATTCCGAACTCTTTGGCTGGAACTTCATTGCACCGCCAGGTTTTCCGGATTTCTACCTGGTAGAGACCGCGGGACTTGATGGAAAACCATCGACAGGGGGCGGGATGGGAAAACGGGGAGCCCCTGATCAGAGGATCATGAACTATATCGGGGTTCCTGATATTGACGAGTATGCTGCCAGAGTGATAAAACTAGGCGGAACCGTAACCTTACCAAAAATGGCCGTCCCGGGATTTGGGTATCTCGCAATCTGCACCGATACCGAAGGAAACCCGTTCGGGCTCTGGCAGGATACCCCCGGGGCAGCGTAAGATACCGGAGCGATCATGGGAAGAGGAGCGGTGAGTGCACAGGTCCGGGTGATGGAACATCAGAAAAAAGATCTCATGATACTCGGTATCCATGGAAGCCCGCGGGGGGTAAAGAGCCGCACACGAATGCTTGTGCAATGGGTTCTTGAGGGTGCAGAGGCGGCAGGGGCGAAGACTGAGCTCATGGATCTGACCTCGCTCCGGATCGAAGCCTGCAATGCCTGCGAGAGCTGCTCACTGACCAGCCAGTGTGTCTATAACGACGACTTCTTACTCCTCTACGAGCGCATGATTGCTGCCGATGGAATTGTGCTCGGCTCACCGGTCTATATCGATAATGTTACCGGGCAGATGAAGGTCTTCATCGACCGGCTGGCTGATGCGATTCATTACCAGACCCTGTCAGGGAAGTACGGTTGTGCAGTGACGACAACCTGGAGTTCGGGTGGAGAGGACGTTATGGAGTACCTGAACCATGTCCTCAGTTACCTCGGAATCCTTACCCTTGAAGGAATCAGCGTGGCACTTGGGGATGACCAGGAGTCAATGTACCGGGAAGAAGAAAAAGCCAGGAGCCTTGGAGAAAGGCTTGCAGGAGCGATACGGACGCAGGCGAAGTACCCCGGGCAGGCAAGTGTTATCGAGGAGAACCGGTCTTTTTTTGCACGGATTGTGGAGCAGAACCGTGAATGGAGACCAGAGGAATACGAGGAATGGGTCCGGAAGGGGTGGATCAATTGAACCTATTTTTCCCTGTCACTTTCTCCATTCTGCGAAGAGGCACGTCATGAATCTTGAACGGTTTGACCGGATGAATACCAAGGACAAACATGACTATCTTGAGTTCCTGCTCTGGCATTACCGGGTCGTGGACGCCTTCTGGTTCCTGAATTGTGCCGAACAGTTCGGCCAGCCTGTTGCTGAAACCCTCAATGAAAAGGTCTGGGGCCGTGTCGCTTCGATGGCGGCAAAGGACATCAGGCGCCGTTTCACCATCACGGAGCAGGGACTTGGGGGATTTGTAAAGGCCCTCCGGCTCTTTCCCTGGGCGATCATTGTCGATTACGAGATTGATGAGAGAGGCGATGAGGTGATCATCTCGGTCCCCTCCTGTCCGACACAGGAGGCGCGCCTGAAAAGAGGGCTTGGCGAATACGTCTGCAGGGAGATGCACCGGGCGGAATTCACCAGTTTTGCAAAAGAGATCGACGAGCGAATCGTTGTCGAATGTCTCTTTGCCCCCCCGGATCCCCACCCTGCAGACATGTTCTGCAAATGGCGTTTCACTCTGCGAGATGAATGAGCTTTCAAACGCACCATGCGGGTTCTTCCGGGTAGGGTGTCCAACAGATCGGAAACGGAGTTATTAACGGAGACTGGTGCTTCTAATCTTCCTTCCGCCCTCTCATCACTGCCAGCATATGATTTTTATACAAAAGATCAACACTGGTGAATCCCGTCTCCCTGAGCCAGGCAAGCTGAACAGTAAGTTTCTCCATCCGGTCAAGGGTATTACGGCGGACCATGGCACGTTTCCATACAACCTCCGGGAGAGGTCCCGTGCGTAAAAAATCCTCCCAGTAGGTCATATTCCTCCTGTGCTGGTCAGGTGTTTCCCCCATCACCTGTTCAGCATTCACAAAAATTCCCCCGGGATTCAATGCCGCAAAGATTCTCCTGAAAAGCTGCAGCTTGTCAGCAGTCTCAAGATGATGGATGGATAGGGCCGAGCAGACAAGATCGTAGGATCCCGGGAGATCCTCACGGCTGTAATCGCTGACAATAAGACGGACATGATCATGTGGGTGAAATCGTTTCGCGGCAATATCGAGCATCTCGGTCGATATATCCAGGAGAGTAAGGTCAGCCTCCGGATACTTGCCGAGAAGGAGGGCGGAGAGAGCCCCCGTCCCGGCACCGATATCGAGAATCCCGGGCCGGTCACCCGGCCAGTCAGCGGCGTTGACCGCGGCATGGTAAAAGTCATCGTACCCAGGGACTATCCATCTCCTCTCTGCATCATATTCTGACGCGATAGCATCAAATGCCTCCCTGACCTGATCCATGGAAATGTCACTTTTTTAGTGAGTTATTGACCGCAGAACAGCATAAATGAGGGATATCACCTGTCACGGGCAGAGACCTTCATCTCTTTCACCAGATCCCCTATCCGCGAATCCGGCCCTGCCTCCCGGGAAGCACGCTCCGCGACAATTCGTATCAGGGCAGACCCCACAATAACCCCGTCGGCCCCCGCTTCTGCATATCGCCGGACATGTTCCGGGGTGGATATCCCGAATCCGGGCACTACCGGAAGTGAGGTCCTCTCCTTTACCCTTTTTAAGAGGTCAAGAGCATCAGGAGCTATCTCATCCCTTGTCCCGGTTACCCCCAGTGCGGCTACAAGGTACACAAAACCACCTGCCTTTGAAAGGATCCTCCCCATGCGTTCCGGAGAGGTGGTCTGGCTGATAAAGAGGATAGGATCGATCCCTGCATGTCCGGCCGCAGCGCAGAATGGGTCTGCCTCCTCGAGCGGGACATCAGCGATCACTACCCCGTCCGCACCGGCATTCGCAGCATCGGAGTAAAATTCCTGGATCCCTCTCTTTATCACGATGTTGGCATAGGTCATGATAAGGAGGGGAATGTCTGTCTCTTTTCGTACCTCGCGGATCATGTCAAACAGCCGGTCGGTATTCATTCCCGATGCGAGAGCGAGGGCATCGGCCTGCTGGATGACCGGGCCGTCCGCAACCGGATCGGAGAAAGGCATGACGATCTCGATGATATCCGTTCCCGCAGAAACGAGTTCCCGGGCGACACTGATGCTCTCATCAAACGACGGATATCCGGCGACAATACATGCCACAAGGAGAGGTCTTCTGCCAGTGCAGAACGCACCCGTTATCCGGGAGCTCACAGGCCGTCACCCACAAGGGCAGCAACCTGGGCAACGTCCTTGTCACCTCTCCCTGACAGGTTGATGATGAGAATGTCGTCCTTTGCCCGATCCACTGCAATTTTTCGTGCCAGTGCAACCGCATGGGCAGACTCCAACGCCGGTATGATCCCTTCGGTCCGGGAAAGATACAGGAAGGAATCGATCGCTTCAGCATCGGTGACTGCCTGGTAGATCACCCGTTTTTTATCCCGGAGAAAGCTGTGCTCCGGACCGACCCCGGGATAATCGAGGCCTGCAGAGACGCTGTGCGATTCGAGCACCTGGCCGAATGCATCCTGGATGAGGTAGGTGTATGCTCCATGGAGTACCCCTGGTGTTCCGCCACACAATGTCGCCCCGTGTCGCCCTGCAAGCCCTTCCCCTCCGGCCTCCGCCCCATAGAGCACGACCGGTTCATCAAGGAAAGGAGAGAACATCCCGATGGCATTTGAACCTCCGCCTACACAGGCAACCATGGCATCCGGCAGGCGTCCTTCCTTTTCCATAACCTGGTCCCGGATCTCATTGCCTATGACGGTCTGGAAATCCCGGACGAGTGAGGGGAAGGGATGGGGGCCGACCACCGAACCGATCAGGTAGTGGGTGTCATGCACATGTGCCACCCAGTCCCTGAGGGCCTCATTGATGGCATCCTTCAGGGTCCGGGAGCCTGAATGTACCGGGATCACCGTTGCACCAAGCATCCGCATCCTGGTCACATTGAGGGCCTGCCGTTCCATATCTTCATCGCCCATGTACACTTCCACCGACAGACCGAGAACTGCTCCCGCTATTGCTGCAGCAACCCCGTGCTGCCCGGCTCCGGTCTCTGCAATGATCCTTTTTTTCCCCATGAATTTTGTCAGGAGAGCCTGCCCGAGTGCATTGTTCAGCTTGTGGGCCCCGGAATGGAGGAGGTCTTCGCGCTTCAGGTACACCCTGCAGGAGAGATCGTCCGACAGGTTCCGGCAGAAGGTAAGCGGCGTCGGGCGGCCGGCATATTCTCTCAGATAATACTCCATCTCGTTCCTGAACTCTTCCGAAGGGACTATCGTCCGGTACGCTTCCTCGAGTTCATCGAGCGCAAACATAAGGCTCTCGGGAACGAATTGCCCGCCATACTGCCCGAAACGGGATGGCGAGGTCACAATCTCACCCCTTTTGCTCTTTCCACGAATGCTCTCACCTTCGTTCTGTCTTTTTTACCGGGTGCGTATTCGACGCCGGTTGCTACATCGACCCCGGAGGGTTGCACTGCCCTGGCAGCTTCTGCGACATTGTCAGGGGTTAATCCCCCCGCGAGAACTACAGGAACCTGTGCCGACCTTACGACGGAAACTGCAAAGGCTGCATCGTAGAGCAGGCCGCTTCCCCGGCTGGCATCGACAACAAGGGCATCTGCATCCGCAGGAAGAATATCCCCGGGCCTGATGCTCCGGAACACCATGGCTTTGCAGGAATCCGGAATATGTACCGCACAGGAGACCTGGATGGCATCCGGCTCAAGGGCACAGATCGCGTCCAGGTCCTCTGCCGATGGCTCGTGGGCGACACAGCACCGTGTGAGCGAGGGAACGGCATCAAATATCTCCCGGATTATCAAAGGGTCTACACAGCGGGGGGATTGTGAGAATGCGATAACCCCGATCATATCAGCCCCCGCCTCTTCTGCCATGATTGCATCCCCGACGTTTGTGATGCCGCATATCTTTACGCGCGTATAAATCCCTCCAGGCGTTGTACAGGATCCGGGGAACGCATGATCGCCGTGCCGATGAGGAAGGCGTCTGCAACCGGCCTGAGTGTCCTGATATCACATGGCCAGATCACGCCGCTCTCTGACACAACGGTCAGGCCGACCTCGCGGAGGGAGGGGGCCAGCCTCATGGTGGTGGAGAGATCGGTCCTCATGGTCCGGAGATCCCGGTTGTTGATTCCTGCAATGCGTGTGCCAGTCGAGAGAACTTCTTTTGCTTCTTCCTGGCTGTGAACCTCCACAAGGGGTTCAAGTCCGTACGCAAGAGCCGAATCGACCATATCTTCGAGACGGTTTCCAAGCACCCCCGCGATGAGAAGGACCGCATCGGCGCCAAGAGCCCTGCTCTCTGCCAGCTGCCTTTCATCGATAATAAAGTCTTTTCTGAGCAGCGGTATATCCACGTAAGGCCTGATTGCAGGGATATAAGCCGGATTGCCATGAAAAAAGACCGGTTCGGTGAGTATCGAGAGGGCTGCGGCACCTGCGTTGGCAAAGTCCCGGGCAAATGCCATCGGGTCGCCTGCACTGCGTATCGTACCGGATGAGGGTGAAGCAAATTTTATCTCTGATATGATCCTGTTTCCCTGCCCTTTCTGCCGGATTGAAGAAGAAAGGCTGCAGTACCGTTTTTGTGCGGGCAGAGTGAACTCCTCCGCTCCGGGCAGTCCTGCGACCCTTGCGGCAGTAGCCAAAAGCACCTGGTCGAGGATCATCCTTCGCTCCTTGTGGCCCGGATCAGCGCCTCCAGCCGTTGTGCGGCCGCACCGGATGCTATCGCGTCTTCTGCCTTCTCTATTCCGTGCGGAAGGTCCGGGGCCTCACCCCCAAGGAAGATGGCTGCCCCTGCATTCATTACCGCGACATCGTGGGCCGGGCCCGGAGCACCGGAGAGAATCTTACGGATGATCTCTGCATTATACTGCGGGGAATGCCCGGCAAGGGCCGAGTGCGGGGATCTGCCGATACCAAACTCCTCAGGAGATATTGTATAATTCCTGATGCTCCCCCCGTCAATTTCAGCCACGATGGTCGGGCCGGCTACCGTGATCTCATCAAGTCCCTGGCCATGCACTACCATCGCCCTCTCTGTTCCAAGTGCCTGAAGGGCAGTTGAGAACCGGGCTACAAGCGCAGGGCTGTACACCCCACACAGCCGGGCAGGGGCCCCGGCAGGGTTGAGAAGGGGGCCAAGGAGGTTGAATACCGATGAGAATCCCAGTTCCTTCCGGGCGGCAGCCGCATGCCTCAGTGCCGGGTGGAACGCCGGGGCAAAGAGAAACCCGATCCCTGTCTCTTCTACCACCGAACAGACGCGCTCTGGAGAGAGGTCGATCCTCACCCCGAGAGCTTCCAGGACATCAGCTGATCCGCACGAGCTGCTCACGCTCCGGTTGCCGTGTTTTACCACCGGGACCCCGGCACCTGCAGCAACGAAGGCGGCCGCGGTACTGATATTAAACGTCCTCGCACCATCCCCGCCGGTTCCACAGGTATCCACCAGGCGCCCGGAGACGTGCGGGCTGATAGTGACTGCATGGCGGAGCAGCACTTTGACAAAACTCGTAATCTCTTCAGCAGTCTCCCCTTTCATCCGAAGGGCGGTGATCAGGGAGGCAATTTGTGCCCCTGTCGCCTGCCCTGATGCAATCATCTCCATAACCCCCGTTGCCTGGTCAGGTCTGAGATGCTCCCCATCGGCGAGCTGGGCCAGGATTGCCTGCATCATGTCCCCCCGTTTTGCGTATCCAGGAAATTTTTCAGAAGGGATCTCCCGGAAGGGGTCATGATGCTCTCCGGGTGAAACTGGACCCCGGTGATCGCGAGATCCCGGTTGGTCACCGCCATAACACACCGATCCCCTGAAGATACAGCCTGTATCTCGAATCCGTGAGGAATAGAACCGGGATCTGCCATCAGTGAATGATAACGGGTGGCTGAAAACGGAGAGGGAAGTCCGGAAAAGATGCCTTCTCCGCTATGGATGATGCTGCTTGTCTTCCCATGCACCGGGATCTTCATCCTGCAAATCTTGCCGCCGAAGGTCTGGACGATGGTCTGGTGGCCGAGGCAGACACCGAGAATCGGAATGACTCCCATAAACTCCCGTATCACGTCCGGGCATATCCCTGAATCATCCGGGGTTCCCGGGCCGGGTGAGAGGATGATCCGTTCAGGCTTCTTCCCGATTACCTGGTCAAGAGGTGCATCGCACGGGATCGGAATGGGAATTCCGCCAAGCTGGCCGACGAGCTGATAGAGGTTGTAGGTGAAGCTGTCATAGCAGTCGATGATTGCCACCCTCATACTCCCTCACCGTTCCTCCCGACAGCACGGATCATGGCCTGCGCTTTGTGCCCTGTCTCTTCGAATTCCTTTTCGGGAACCGAATCGGCCACGATTCCTGCACCGGTTGAAAACTCCGCCTGGCCGCATCTCACCCTGATTGTCCTGATGGCGATGGCAAACTCGAGCAGGTCATCAAACCCGGAATAGCCGACTGCACCCGCATATAAACCCCTGGGGGACGATTCGAGATCCGCGATGATCTGCATGGCCCTGATTTTTGGGGCACCGCTCACGGTGCCGGCCGGAAAACAGGAGGCCAGCGCATCAAAGCGGTCTTTTCCTTCTGCAATAGTCCCGGTGACCCTCGATACGATATGCTGCACATGGGAAAACTTCTCGATATCCATGAATTCCGGGACAGAAACTGTTCCAAACCCGGTAACGCGCCCGATATCGTTCCGGGCAAGGTCGACGAGCATCAGGTGTTCTGCCCGTTCCTTCTCATCCCCGAGAAGTTCCTTTGCAAGGCGGAGGTCCTCCTCATGATTCTTCCCGCGTGGCCTGGTACCCGCTATGGGTACCGTCTGCACAACACCCCCCTGCACTTTTACGAGCATTTCAGGGCTTGAACCGACAATCGCCTCATCGCCAAAGTCCAGGTAATAGAGATACGGAGAGGGGTTGATTGAACGGATCCGCCGGTAGATACCGAGCGGGTCTCCCGTGAACGGGATGGTGATCTTCCGGGAGAGGACAACCTGGAAAATATCTCCCGCCATGATATGCTCTTTCGCCTTCACCACAGCATTTTGATAGCCGGACCTGTCCTCCACTCCTGGATCCGGCAGTGTATCCCTCCCAAAATCGCTCTCGCTCATGCTCTCTGCCGGCTGGATACTCCCGATCGTTGCCTCCAGATCCTGCAACCGCCGTTTTGCCTGTCGAACCTCATCTTCCGCATCGCAATCAGGAGGGATGAGCAGATCGTCAAAGAGAAGACAGGATCCCTGCACATGGTTGTACACGATTCCCTTTGTCGAAAGCATGAACCGTGCAAGAGGAATATCGTCCCTTCCTGCCTGGACATGGCCCCCTGTAAGGCCGGTTACCATGTCATAGGCACAGTATCCGACAAAACCCCCGGTAAAATCACTGACGCCAGTTCCCCTGTACCGGATGCGTGAAGATAACGACCGGAGCTGGCTTACCGGATCTGCACCTGTGAAGGAAGAAAAAAGGTGGGTGCCGGGACTTTTTCCTGAAATCTCAGGATTTTCTCCGAGGGCGATGATACAGTCAGGTTCCATACCTACGATTGAACGTACTGCCCTTCTCGGGACCCCCTCCATCGATTCGAGGATATATCCTTTCTTGATATTCAAAGCACAAAAGAGGGTGAACGGGTCGGTTGCAGGGAGCGGTATGGTCCGGGTTACCGGTATAACCTGAACGGTAAAGTGCTTATTCAGCCGCTTATCTTTCAGCAAAAGGGTACTTTCAGCCGTCCTTTGGACGGCATCCTCCAGTCCAATGGCATCACGTGCACGGTATTCATGTACAATAATGTACATTATTGAGTATATTTATACTTTGTTGTTTATATCTGTTCAGATCAGCGTCATGATCTCAGTCCTTCATGATTCGGTCATGCTCCATTCGTACATGCCCCCTTATGAAAACGTGCGGCATTTTCATCTTACACGGCCGCAGGGCGGTCATGGGCGGTTAGTGGGTATACGTTCCGTTTTTGTCCCGTGGTCCAAATCCCTAGCCGTTCAATCCATGAAAAGAGGGCATCATATTCGGAGCCGGACGCCTGATAACGGCTTTATGAACGATCCTGAACCGTAATGCCCCCACCAGGAAAGAGACCTCCTCATTCCCGCTCCAGGCATTGAGCCTGGTGGAACAGGAGAAGCCATATCGATATCAGCACTCCCTTCCGTAATCACCCTTCACTGCTTCTTCTGCCGATCTTTCGTATAGGAAGAAAACCAGCGGTCCTGTAAGGTGATGCCATTTTCCATGGCATAGATCGCGATCGCAGGGAGCAGCTCAGTGATCGGGACGCAATGCCCTTTCTTCCGGATCCCGGGCACGATCTGCGATGGTGCAATGACATTTGTTCCTTCCTCTCCCTATGAGATGTTACCTTGGTCAGAACAGGAGAATATAAACTGTGGGCAGGCAGGACGAAGGTGCTTTTCTCCGTTGTTTCGAATGAAAATGGCTCCGCCATTTTCATCTTTTAACACGGCCGCAGGGCGGTCATGGGCGGTTTCTTGATCGAGCCCGTACACGAGCCGTCGGGCTGAAGGCATTCTGAGAGGACCATGCAGGGACACATACCAGAGCAGGGAATACCCGGACAGATATGACGATCAGGTCAATTTTCCGGATACACTCCCCCGATCCGCTTCCGCTGGGCGATCCGGTACCCTGAGACTACCGATATATACTCCCCAAACGACTTATCGAGCTCCACATCGCCGGTATCAAAAAACAGAACCGGGGTCCCGGATAATTTGTGCGGCGTAGCAACAACTATCACATTTTCAATCCCAATCTTCCGGAGCACCTTCGGGCTGACCTGCCGGGTGCCCCTGCCGATGACCGATCCCTGGGCCCCGATGATGCTGATCACGAGCCGGCACATTGTTTCACCCGACAATAGTCCGAGTATCCCTTCCTCGTTAAGGTCCGATGCCACCAGCGTTCCCCCCTTCACCGCATCGAACCCAAGAAGGGTCTTTTCGCAATGCAGCTCCCGTGCTACTGCCCCGGTTGTACTCCCCGGTCCGAGCAGGTACAGGATTTCCGGGGTGCCCCGAATCACTTCGGCAAGAAACCTGCCGATACCTCCCTTCGCTTTCTCCTCATCCTGTTCCTCCCAGACCTGTTTCGTTCCCTGCACGAGGCCCGGCAGGTACGGACTCCTTGCATACCCGATCAGCCGGGTCCGGAGTTCCCCGTGCCGGTATGCCTCCTCATCCACATCGACAATCTCCGCGTCCCTCACATGGGGCAGTGACGCTTGCGAATGCGTAACGATCTCCGCTGCGGCCTCAGGAGTTACTGCAAAGACGGCGGAGTACATCTTTACCCCCGCAGGGATGCCAAGCATGGGGACACGGTCGAGCACGGCATCATAGACATCACGCGCCGTCCCGTCACCCCCGCAGAACAGGATAAGGCCCGCACCCTGTGCCTCAAACAACCTGCAGGCACTCCTGGTATCATCGGACGATGTGACGGGAGGGGCCCGGTATACTATTTCAAAACCGGTGATAGCTGCGTCTCTTAAAACATCCTCCCCCATCGGGCCTGAACAGGAAAGAATCCTGATCGGCAACCCCGGAAGCTGGCGAAGAGCCTCCAGGGCCCGCTTCCCCGACTCCGGCCGTGCTCCCCTCCTGATCGCTTCTGATAGCAGCCCGTCCGTCCCTTTGAGACCCACAGCACCTCCCATACCGGCAATGGGATTGACCAGGAATCCGATAGTGAGCATCAATAAGGAAAAAAGATGGTATCGTATATACCCGTTATTGGTCAGGGCAGAGAGAGGAGGGTGGTCCCCTCACGGGACTTTCGGGAGCCCCTTGAGCGCTTCTCTGATCAGGGCGTCAGGATACTCGTAATCCACCAGTTTCCCGGCGTAGTAGGCATCGTATGCAGACATATCGAAGTTGCCATGACCTGTTGCATTGAAGAGGATCGTCTTCTCCTCCCCGGTCTTCCGGCACTTCAGCGCTTCGTCTATCGCGGCTTTCACCGCATGAGACGTCTCAGGGGCAACGATGATCCCTTCAGTCCGTGCAAATGTCTGCGCAGCATCAAATACCTCGCTCTGGTGGTAGGAGACCGCTCTCATCACGCCATCATGCACCAGCCTTGAAACGATCGGGGAATCCCCGTGATAGCGGAGCCCCCCCGCATGGATGGAGGGGGGTATGAAGTCGTGTCCAAGCGTGTACATCTTCATGATCGGCGTCAGGCCGGCTTCGTCACCGAAATCGTATGCATAGAGACCTTTTGTCAGCGTCGGGCAGGAAGCAGGCTCGACCCCGACCAGCTCCACATCAGGGTGTCTTCCGGTCAGCTTGTCACCCGCAAAGGGAAATGATATCCCGGCAAAATTGGATCCGCCACCGACACAGCCGATCACGACATCAGGATACGATTCCACTGATGCCAGCTGTTCCCGGCTCTCCAGACCCATGATCGTCTGGTGGAGACAGACATGGTTGAGGACTGAGCCGAGCGAGTAATGCGTGTTCTTGTGGGTAGCTGCATCCTCAACAGCTTCTGATATCGCCACCCCGAGACTTCCGGGAGTATCCGGATCTTTTTCGAGCATCGCGCGTCCGGCATTCGTTTTCGTGCTCGGGCTCGGGATGCATTCGGCGCCCCATACCTGCATCATGGACTTCCGGTACGGTTTCTGCATATAGCTTCCCCGGACCATGTACACGGTACACTCCATATCGTAGAGCATCGTGGCAAACGCGAGGGCAGATCCCCACTGGCCCGCCCCGGTTTCGGTGGCAATCCGCTCGACACCTTCCTTCATGTTATAATATGCCTGGGGTACGGAGGTATTGGGCTTGTGGCTGCCTGCCGGGCTTACCCCCTCCCACTTGTAATAGATCTTTGCCGGGGTCTTCAGGGCCTTCTCGAGCCGGACTGCCCGGTAGAGCGGGCTCGGTCTCCAGAGGCGGAGAACATCCCTGACCTCCTCCGGGATGTCAATGAAACGGTCGGACGTCATCTCCTGCCGTATCAGCTCCATGGGGAATATCGCCGCGAGGTCATCGGGGCTCGCCGGCTTCTTTGTCTGGGGATTGAGCGGAGGGTCCAGGGGGGATGGGAGATCGGCCTGGATATTATACCACCGCTTCGGTATCGCGTCTTCATCAAGGAGGATCTTTGTCTGCATGGATACCCGTTTGTATTGTATAAATATATACATTGTTGTATACTTTAGTGGATTAATGAGCCGGATTGCTGGCGTCGCCCTGGAAGAGCCCTGAAAAGCAATCTCTCCAGAAGCCAAAGAGATTGTTATATCCTGCAGCACACTATATGCGAGTCAACCACAGGAGAAGGACACACGAAAGGAGCAGCAGGTCAGCGACGGGAGTGCAGGACCGTTCCGGCATCGGTGAATGACCAGTGGAACTTTCTCTTAAAGACCACATGGGACCAGATGATCCATCTTGTTATCCTTTTTGAAGGACGAATCGATCTCCCTGTGCTGGAGATGGCTGTCAGGGAAGCCCTTCTCGCCGAACCTCTCTCAACCGCAAAATTTACCCAGGGAGAGCCTCCTTATTTTGAACCGGCCTGTCCTGATCCCGGAATGCCGGCCTTTGCCCTGATCAGGACCGGTGATCTGGATCATTCCCTTGGCGAAGTACTGGCTGCACCGCTCGATCCAATGAAAGGTCCCATGGCGCGGATAAGACTGCTCCGATCGGATTCCGATCTGCTCTGCATCTCCTTCAACCATACCGTCACTGACGCGTTTGGGGTGAAATCGTTTGGAAGCCTCATCGCGAGGCTGTACCGCTCCGGGACAGGTGAAAGGGAGTACAGGCCGATGGGGAACTCGCATGACCGGTCATTCAACGGCATCTTTTCCCTCCTCTCCCCCGCCGAATGCAGGGAAGCTTCAGGGCGCCTCCGAACATGGCAGGGGGCATGGGGGATCCCATTCAGATCGCTTCGGACCGGGAATAGGCAGTATGCCACTTACACCATCGAAAAAGAATTGTTTTCCCGCATGCGGCAGTATACCCGCATGCATGGGATC
The DNA here is from genome assembly GCA_963828315.1 of uncultured Methanoregulaceae archaeon. Classification (GTDB taxonomy): domain Archaea; phylum Halobacteriota; class Methanomicrobia; order Methanomicrobiales; family Methanospirillaceae; genus UBA9949. The sequence goes on from CAWHEC010000003.1 coordinate 88,791, forward strand.
ACGGTCAACGATCTCCTTCTCTCTTCGTATATCCTTGCCCTTGCAGAATCGGCACCTGTACCCACAGGAACCTGTAACCCGGTGCTTACCTCGATCGACCTGAGGCGGTACCTCCCTCCCGATAGGTACCCCACGCTTGCCAACCTTTCCGTTGCATTCGAGCTGCCCGTCATTATTCCTCCCAAACGGTCTCTTCCGGTACTCGTCCGTCAGGTCCACGACCTGATGTCCGAATGCAAATCCGGACATGCCGGGATCGGGGCAGCGATGCTTCTTTGCAGGGAGTTTGATTCCGGTTTCAGGCATGTTCAGAAAGAACTGGGAGACAGGGAAGAGAAACCACGTGAAGGGCTTCTTTGGAAGAATCCGTTCTTCACAAACCTCGGCGTTATCCCTGAAGGGGTCATTGATTTCGGAGTGCCGGTACGCACTGCATGGATGCTCGGTCCTGTTGAGTACCCTCCGGGTTTTGGTCTTGCTGCCTGTACCTTCCGGGAGCGCCTTACCCTCTCATCCGGATTTTCAGGAGAGGCAATGGGGAGGGAATGGGCAGAGTCCCTTTTGTTGTCTGTGACAGAAAACCTCTCACGGTTCACTTCCCGGGTATGACTGCCCATGAAGGGAGGTCAGGGGAGATACCCAGTGATGCAGGGATAATGAACGTCATGAATATGGTGATCATGATGCAGCCGATGATGTTCAGTGCAAAACCTGCCCGGGCCATCTCTTTTGTCGAAATATAGCCTGTACCATAGGCGATCGCATTTGGCGGCGTCCCCACCGGGAGCATGAATCCAAGCGACGAGGCGAGGGCAGCCGGGACCATCAGCATCATCGGATTGATACCCATCGATATCGATGTGATTGCCATCAGCGGGACCATAATCGATGCCATCGCGGTGTTTGAAACCACTTCATTCAGAAATGTGATAAAGAGGGAGAGCAGGAGAATAATCACAAAAAGCGGGAGCACGGCAAGAAGGGTGAACGAATTGGCAATCAGCTCGGCAAGCCCGCTTGCAATGATTCCCTCCGAGAGACAGATTCCGCCTCCGAACAGGATAAGGATCCCCCAGGGTATCCCTTTTGCCGATTCCCAGTCAAGGGTAAAGATCCCTTGTTCTGCATCCACGGGCAGCATAAAAAGGATCAAAGCACCGCAGATTGCGATAGTGGCATCGGTAACCCCGGGAATATACGTGGTAATCCCCGGAATAACCAGAGAACCGATCTCCTTTGGGGTCCTGAATACCCATGCAAGGGCAACGGAAATGAATATCAGGAGGGTCCATTTCTCACCCCTTTTCAGCGGGCCGAGATCATTCAGATCGTGCACGATCACGTCCCTGCTCCCGGATATCTCCTTTGGTATTTGCCGGTGAGTGACTGAGGTGAGCCAGAACCATGCGATCAGCAGGAAAAGGACCATGAATGGTACTGCAAACATCATCCACGAGAAGAAATCAATCTCGGGTGCTCCAGGGAATATACCTGACAGCTGGGCAACCAGGATTCCGTTTGGCGGAGTCCCGATCAGCGTCGCCATCCCCCCGATGGTTGCAGCGTAACCGACGCCGAGAAGCAGGCAGGTGGCAAACTGCCGCTCTCCCTTGTGTTCGCCGTTTTTATCATTCATGACACCTGGCATGAGGGTCGAGACCAGGGCCAGAGCGATCGGGATCATCATCATCGCCGTAGCAGTGTTGGAGATCCACATGGAGATGAACGCGGTAGCAGCCATGAATCCCAGCACGAGCTTCTTTGTCCCCGAACCGGCAAGGTTGATCACATTGAGCGCTATTCGTTTGTGAAGATTCCACCGCATCATGGCTGCGGCGATTAAAAAGCCGCCCATGAACAGAAAAACCGTCTGATCTGCGTAAGAGACCGCCGCTTCTTTCGGTGACAGGATTCCGAGGATAGGGAATAAGACGAGCGGCACAAGTGCCGTGGCATAGATCGGAATCGCCTCAGTGATCCACCAGACCACCATCAGACCGGTCACGGCCGCTGCAAGCTGTGCCGGAAAGGGAAACGTCACAGGATCCAGCGGAATGAGGGAAATTACCGCAAAAACGAGTAACCCGCCAATGATCCCGACCGCTTTTTGCATGAAGCGAATACTGTGACGTAATTACCTATGAACCTGTACTATTCATCTCCCTCAGAGCAGAAGGATCCTGCCTTCACCAGTCTTTGTGTCATACACAGCGCAGGTCGGGCTTCCGGTAAGATAGCCGCAGACTTCACCCGGATTGATCACAAGGGTCTCTTTATTTTTCATAAGAGAGGCCCGGTGCGAATGCCCGTGCACCACGAGGTCAAAGAGGCCGCTCTCGATGAGGTCGGCCAGGAGGGCTTTCTCATGGCCATGGAGGAGCGCTATCCGGACGCCCTCGTAGTGGACCTCGAAAAAATTACCCGGAATGCTGACATTCCGGGTCTCCCTGCATCGTTCCTGGAGGAAGTCATGGTCCCCGTCATTATTCCCGTACACCCCTTTTACCTCACCTTCAAGGGTAGAGAGCACCGGGATCACGAACGGCGAGACAAAATCCCCGGTATGGAGAAAGAGGTGCTCAGCTTCACGATTCAGGCGTGTCACCGCTTTTTTCAGATTCGGGATATTGTCATGGGTATCCCCAAGGATACCTATCTTCAGAGTGTTACACCTCAGTGCTTGTGTAGCTGCGTGGTGCGTAAAATGGTTCCGAAATACCCCCACACAGCATCGCACTCATGTTCCTCCCGGTACGGTTAAATGGCATGACGCACACTCTCTCTCTCATGCAGATGAGAATCGGAGGAAAGGAGGTATCGTCCGCGGATGAGCGGTGGGTTCCGGTGATCAATCCTGCCACGGGAGATGAGATTGACCGTGTGCCGGAAGGGACGCTCTATGAAGTGGATGAAGCGGTAAACTCCGCTCTTGCTGCCTTTGATGGCTGGGCGAAAAGGACTGCCAGGGAACGGGGCATGATACTCTACAGGGCTGCAGGAATGGTGCGGGAACAGCACCAGGAACTCGCCCGGCTCCTGACCACAGAGCAGGGAAAGCCGCTCCGTGATTCGGTGGATGAGATCAGGGGCTATGCAAACATTCTCGAGTTTTATGCCGGGATATCGGGGGCTATGCAGGGGGATTTTATCAGCCTGGGTTCTTCCGGGGATGTTCTGGTGAAGAGAGAACCACTGGGGGTCTGCGGAGCCATCATCCCGTGGAATATGCCTGCCATCATCATGGGCTGGAAACTGGGTCCTGCCCTGCTTGCCGGGAATACCATGGTATTTAAGCCTTCATCCGGTGCCCCCCTCACCTGTCTGTCCCTCGCCTCCCTTCTCGAACGTTCCGGCCTTCCGGAAGGGGTCCTGAACATGGTAACCGGGAAGGGGGAGGTTGTGGGGGAAGGGATTGTAAGGCACCCTGCAATCAGAAAGATCTCATTTACCGGGGACAGGGTGACCGGAGACCGGGTACGGGAACTGGCTGGATCGCAGCAAAAAGAGGTATCACTTGAACTTGGGGGGTCCGACCCCATGATTGTCTGGAAAGATGCCGATCTCGGGAAGGCGGTTGCGGGTGCAGTGAGGGGCAGGTTCTACAATGCCGGCCAGACCTGCACTGCGGTAAAAAGGCTGTATGTCCATCACGACATAGTAAAAGAGTTCACCATCCGGCTCAGACAACGGGTGGAAGATCTCAAGGTGGGAAACGGTATGGTTCCCGGCATGGACATGGGTCCCCTGTCGGGCAGGGCACACCTGGACAAGGTCATCTCTTTTGTGAATACGGTTGAGAGAAAGGGGCAGGGCACCATCCTCACCGGAGGGACCGTCCTTTCCGGGCCTGCCTATGGGAAGGGATTCTTCTATGCCCCGACTCTGGTGACTGACACCGTCCCGGAATGTGTGCTCCTTGAACAGGAGGTGTTCGGACCGGTCCTTCCCATTGTTCCGGTGCCCGATCTCGAAACTGCCATTGCGAAGGCGAATGCTACACGGTACGGTCTCGGAGCTTCGGTCTGGACGCGTGATCTCTCTATTGTCCGGGAGGTGTTTTCATCAGTAGCGGCAGGGGTTGTCTGGGTGAACCGTCACCTCACCCTTCCCCCCGAGATTCCTTTTGGAGGGGTCAAGGAGAGCGGGATGGGCAGGGAGAACGGGGTATCTGCGTATCATTCCTACACCCGGACAAAATCCCTCTTCATGAACTGGTGACCTTCCCTCCACTCTCTCTTATCCCACCCGACTTTCGTATCCCCCGAATCCTCATGAGAATTTTCAGGTTACCCCCCGCTTCTCCTGCACCTGTTCCCGGTATGCCTGCAACAGGGTTTTCTGTGGGTAATCGGTAATCCACAGGCGATACTCTGAAAAAAGAATACCTCTCGCTCCTGATTCAAACCGGGAGTGAGTCATTCATGAGGGAAGTTTCTTATCATATCCAGCCCACCATTACCCGGATACAGTATGACAGGAGATGAACTAATCAAACTGACTGCTGATGAGGTCGCATCCCTCCTCTCCCCTGCACAGGTGATCGGAACGCCGCTTGAAATCGGTGACAAAGTCGTCATCCCGCTTGTCCATTTTGGTTTCGGATTTGGAGCAGGGAGCGGGCATAGCAAGGAAAAAGGCGGGGAAGGTTCCGGTGCCGGCGGTGGCGGGGGTATCTCTCCAATCGCACTGGTGATTATATACAAGGATGTACCTGGTCCTGAGGGAATCCAGGTGGTATCATTGAGGAGCTTGAGTGCGGTTGCCCAGGTAATCTCGAATCTCACCGAGTCGATCGCCCCCCAGGTCCTCGATGCCGTAAAAGAGATGGCCGGCAGGAAAAAAGAGGAGTGACCGGATAATTCCGACATTCTCCACCAGGCCTGCAGCAGGGAGTATATGAATCTCTCAATCCTTTTTCCGTTCATTCTTATTGCATTCCTGGCTCTCGTCGCATTTTTGATATACCGGTCTCCCCTCGACCTGCAGATTGCAATGGAACGGACAAGCACCAGCACTGCCCTCATGCTGTCTGCCAGCTGGTCTGCACTCACCGTCAAAAGCACCTATACCGGGGGAGAGGGATCTCTCTCACTTTTTTTTCTTGGAAAGAAGGTGATCCGGAGAGAGATTTCGCAAAAACAAGAGAACCGAAAACGCCAGGAAAGAGTATCCGGTTCTTCTGTCGGCCTGGAACCTGTACTTCAGTTACTTCCCCTGGGTTCGGATATGATCAGATTCATGAGAGCGATACTCCGTCATGTGAGTATAAGGAAGATAGAAGGAGCCTTCACCGTCGGCCTCCAAAATCCCGCAGATACGGGTGTGGCATTCGGTTTTTTTTCAGCGGTACGGCCATTACTCTTACCTTGTGACCGGATCTCGCTTTCAATGGAACCGGTATTTGACAGGGAGATCCTTGAGGGTCATGTGTATGGCAGATTTTCGTATCAGCGAGCCTCTTTTCATTCCTGTATTGCTCCTCCGGCTGGCGATGAAACCCCGCGCAAGGCGCCTGATCCGGAGAGTCGCAGTCTCACAAGGCAGGGATTGCCGGATGAGTGAACCCCGTATTGGTTTTGGCAAGCCCCGGGAATGTCACGGACGAAGCCTTCTTCCGGTAGTTGCCATCTTTTCCGAGCACAAAGGGGCTCTGCAATCGGGTCTGCAGCCGTGCTCGCCCTCTTCATTGTTGAAGGAGAACAGGTGTATTTTACTGCCCTGTCAGAGGAAATAACCCTTGAAGAGGTACTCCAAAGCCTCGAAAAGTCCGGTGAGACCAGAACTCCTTTCCGGTAAGCTTTTTGGTCAGAGAAAAGGGGGAACTGATACTTGCCCTCTTATTTTTTCAGGTAACGCCGGCTTCCCAGGACCGAAAGGATCCCTACAACCGGGACAACAACAACCGCATAGAGCAGAAACAGGAGGACTTCCTGTTCCGGAACGAAGAAGACAAGCACAAGGGTTACTGCCGCAAGGACTCCGAGGATGAGGAGGCTGTTTCCCACGACGCGTGAAAGCCCCTTTTCATCCCGAATCCTGCCCTTCCCTGTATCCGGCAACGAGATCTATCCTGCCCCGGAACCGGATCAGGTAGCCAAGAATGAGGAACATGACCATGAAAAATTCGAGAATTATGAGTATCAGGGCCGATGCCATACCAGGATCTCCTTCACATAAGCTCTCTCTTTCAACCAAAAAGTTGTTCCCAGGATCGCGATCCCTTCACTCATGCCGGAGTGCCTCGATCGGGTTCAGGTTCGATGCTTTCCAGGCGGGATAAAAGCCGGATACCAGGCTCGTGCCCAGTCCGAACCCCACCCCATACACGATATACACCAGACTTGAGGGTACGAAGAGATATTCGGTTGTCTGGAGCATCACCATGCTCACCGCGTAGCCGCCGATGAGAGAGAGTACTCCCCCGATAGCACTTCCGATAAGGCCGAGGATGAGCGCCTCGTAGAGGAACATGCGCCTCACCTCCCTTTTCTGAGTGCCGATGCTTCGTATCACCCCGATCTCCTTGATCCTTTCCGTTACCGACATCAGCATGATGTTTAAAATGCTCACCCCGGCAACGATCAGGGATATCCCTCCGATAACGGTCGTGAACGTCGAGATCTGGCCGAAGGTCGTAAGGATGGTATCAAGGATCGCCTTTGTATCGATCACGTCAACAACCGTCTCCTTCCGGTTCATCGTCCGGTCAATAGAGTCTTTGACCTCCTCGATCTCATTCAGATCCTCAACCTTGACAATAACCTGGTTGTACTCTTCCTGAGCGAAAGCCTGGCTGAACCACTGGTCTTCCACCACGATCCCGTAGTCGGGGTTGATATCGAACCCCATCCCGCGTTCTTTCAGAATTCCGACGACCCTTACAGAACCTTTCTCGCCAAGGCTGATCCGGGATCCCACCTTGATATCATTCTCTTCTGCGAAGGTTGCCCCGACCATTGCACCGGACGCTCCCCTCAGGTAGGATCCTTCGTCTACCTCTAAGAGGATGGGGATATCATCGGGCTTGAGGCCATATACCGTCCCGACAGTATCCTCGCTCCCTATCTTCATCCTCGAGCTCCCGGAATAGACCGGGATGGTGACATGCGGGGCGGCGGCACGCCGGATCTGTTCCACATCGCGGTCCGAGAGCAGGTTTGATGACTGGCCTCCCCCAAATCCCATCCCACCTACATGGGGAGTGACGATGATCGAGTCTCCCACGGTGGAGAGACTGTCAGAGATGGCGAGGACAAGACTGTTTCCGAGGATTCCCATCGAGACGATGGTCACCACCCCGATAATAATTCCGAGAATGGCAAGGAGCGAGCGGAGCCAGTGAAGCCTGACATTCCGGCGCGCAAGCTCAAAGAACATCAGGGAATGCATTGGGTAGCTCCTCCTTTATCGGATCCCTGCATTTCCTTGCCCTTCATGATATCTTCCCGTCTTCGATCCGTATGACCCGGTGTGCGTATTTCGCTACCGTGGGGTCATGGGTTACCATGATGATCGTTTTTCCTCTGTTCCGGTTGAGATCGTCAAGAAGATGCATAATTGCTGCCCCGGTTTTCGAATCGAGATTGCCTGTAGGTTCATCTGCAAGGAGAATCTCAGGATCATTGACAAGGGCGCGCGCTATTGCAACCCGCTGCTGCTGGCCTCCTGACAATTCACTTGGTTTATGGGAGTAGAGTGATTCGTCGAGATCCATCGCCTTCAGCACTTCCCTGCATTGTTCCAGGCATTCCCTGCTCCCGGTCTTGAGGATCAGGGGATACTGGACATTTTCAAGCGCGGTCAGCAATGGCAGGAGATTGAACTGCTGGAAGATGAACCCCAGGGAGTCGCGCCGAAGAATCGTGAGATCCTCATCGCTCATACCACTGATGCTTCTCCCCTTGATGCAGAGGGTCCCGGCTGTGGGGGTGTCAAGGCTGCCCATCAGGTTGAGCAGGGTTGATTTCCCTGAACCCGAAGGCCCCATGATCGCAATAAATTCGCCTCTTCCAATATCAAGGCTGACCCCGTCGAGGGCTACCACATCACCCCCGGGAAGAGGATAGACCTTTGTCACCTCCCGGAACCTGATGATGGTAGTGCCGTCACAATCCGGGCTTATCGCTTCTTCCATGAGTACCAGATGGCTCCCCCGATTAATACTGCCGATACCAGAATAACGGCAATCACAGGAGTAGCAAAGCCGGGTGATCGCTCTTTCGCGCTGGTCATTGGGGGTATGACAACCGGAGTAGTACGCATTGAGGGATTTCCGTCCACATCGCGATAATTCACCTGGACCTGGACCAGCGTGGTGTTTTCCGCGAGGAATGTGATCTCGAAGCTCGAGAAATCATCGGGCTGGAGCGATCCGACAACATATTCCCGGTAGGGATTCACCGGTGACCGCACCCTCACCTACGGTAAGCACGACAGAATTTGCCACTTCAAGACCTGCATTGGTCACATCACCGGTAAGGGTATACTTCCCCTCCTCGTATTCAACAATGATATTCGAGAGAATTGGTTCAGCCTGCTTCTTTGAATCCCCGAATATGACCGGCAGGGTGACGACAGAAGAATGGGGGTTCACCCCGTTTTTATAATCGACTACAATATCGAGATGCGTCGGCTCTGCCGGGGTGATATTGAACGAGATCTTCCTGGCCTGATCAGGACTCAGTGTGCCGATGAAGTAACTCGAAGGTGCCGGGTCAACCGATGCTCCCCTGAAGTGAACGATCACACTCCCCACAGGGTTGTCCCTCGGGTTCCCCACATTGAGCTCGATCTGGTCTCTTCTCCCTGCACTGTAGGTATCGGGTTTATCAAGCACTGAGATCTCGACGGGATCATTCTCAACGCGTATCTGGACGGGGTAGCGGAGGTACCCTGCATCACGGAAATCGAGCGAGAAACTCGGGTAATAGATTCCCGGAGGCACATCAGCCTTTACGGTAAAGGTGAACTGCATCCTGTTGCCGGCACCGACAGTTGTTGTCGTATCATAGGAGCCTGACAGGACAGTGATATCTGAATCATACATCGTTGCCCTGCGAATCGCCACACTTTCAGGACCGTTGTTGACCACCTCTATCGTGATGATTCCTGTATCGCCTTCAAAGAAGACTCCGGGATTGATATCAACGCTTGAAACCGTGATCTGTGAGGCGCCCTCCGGGTTAACCTGGGCCGACGCAATAGTACCGAGAAGGGAACAGGCGATTACTGCAAAAAGCACAACAATACCACCGTTTTTCATTATGATCCTCCTGGGAACGGTGTTCCGATAAATGCCATATACAGGGTGTAGATCACAAAAATGACTACCGGGATCAGGACAACGATAACGGCGTTCCGGACTGAAATGGCCCGGGCATGCCTGACTGCAAATATCCACAGGTTCGCACTCCAGGCGAGGAAGACAGCCGATATAATCGCGGATAACTGTGTAAACTCCCTGAATGCCGGATCTTCCAGGATCGCGCTCATGAAACGCTGGACCGCGGCAGGATCCTGAATGCTGGAGAGGACCGGGACCTCGATCATAGGAAGATAATAGAACGATATGAGGGCGGTGATGAACGACCCGATAATGACAGGAACAAGACCATATCCTGCACATTCCAGGGTTCTCCTGAACGTACCGGTTCCGGCAAACGCCATGGAGAGAAGATAGAAAATACCGCTAAAGATCACCCACCAGATGAGGATAAAGACGATAAATGCAGATATCGCACCGAAAATTCCGAGCATCGATGCCAGTCCCTCCCCGGCAGCCGCTATATACAAGCCTTCATAAATCCCGGACAGCAGGTAGGTTCCCACTGCAGCGATGATCGCACCAATGAGTACGATAATCCCGGGTATCTTCAGGTCCTCGGGCTCTTTCATCCTCTCACCGAAAAATGTATCGGGGTGGAGGAGGAGCGACGTTAGCATCCCTTTCATACGAATCGTAGTAAATATAGAACTAAAAGTCTATCAACATTCTCCAAGCGGGGTGCGGGTGATATCTCCCTGATACTGCCGGAAACGTACATGAGACCCATCGTCACATGCCCCCCTTATGAAAACCGCGGAGTGCGGTTTTCATGCCAAAAATGGCTTATGTTGCTTAAAAGAACTCTTTCCTCCAGAAAAAGGCTATTCCGATTACCGATGCGATGATGGAGAATGCAATTGCAATGAGAAACGCATACGGGTTGTGCTGGAACGGCAGCTCGACATTCATCCCATAGATACTTGCCACGAGTAGTTGGGATCATCAGGATGATGGTGACGGTGGTGAGGAGCTTGATGATCACATTCAGATTATTTGAGATAATGGATGCAAATGCGTCCATCATACCGGAAAGGATGCTTGTATAGATATTAGCCATCTCGATGGCCTGCTTGTTCTCGATCACCACTTCTTCAAAAATATCACGGTCGTCATCGTCCATCCTCATGCAGCCGGACGTGTTGAACTTCTCGAGCATCAGGGCATTCGAACGGAGCGAGGTGATGAAAAACACCAGGCTCTTCTCCATATTGAGCAGCCGGATAAGCTGAACGTTCCGGAGCGCCTTGTGCAGATCATTCTCGATGGCCCCTGTCGTGCGGTTGATCTCCTTCAGATAACGGAGAAACATCAGGGAGGTGCGAAGGAAGAGCAGGAGGACAAAACGGGTCCTGTTCTCAGTCGAAAAATTCCGGATCTTGCCGTTCAGGAACTCCTGGACCACGTCAACCTCGGTGAGGGTGATCGTGATAACCAGACCCTGCGTGAGAATAATACCGATGGGAAGGGTGGTGAAAGGGATAACTGCTTCCGTTGCTTCACGACGGGGGGTTCTCAGGAGGATGAGGGTGTTTCCCTCCTCCCGTTCAATACGGGCCCGTTCATCCACATCGAGCGGATCAGTGAGAAAATCGGGTGGAATACTGAAACGCGAAATCAGGCTCTTCAATCTCAGCCGGGCTCGGGTTGACGACATTCACCCATGATCCGCTCTCGAAGCTGCTGATGATCTCAAGACCATTCAGGGCGCCGGTCTTGTAGATGGTAATCATGGTTATCCCCCCTTTTTTGTTCAATGAAAATGGCTCCGCCATTTTCATCCTTTATTCCCGACCGCACTGCGGTCATGGGTGTACTATGAAAATGCCTCAGGCATTTTCATTTTATATGCTTGTGTCACAAGCGGGAATCATGTGGTTTTTTCCGTAACAGGGAACCCTGTCACCGGAATGAATATACCCGGATCAAGGTGGTGTTCAATCCTTTATCACTGCTTCGCACCAAAGAGCGGGATTCCGTCATCGCCCCGTGTTGACTATTGCGAGTTTTATAAGGAGATCAGGATGAGAGAGAAGGCCATCGTACCAACTCCTGTCATTTTTGTTCCGGACAATCCTCCAGGTTCACTCTTGAATGGAAGCATACCCTCAGTGACCGGGGTTCGAAATCTGATGCCAGGGAAGAAAAGTATAAAAAACCCGCATGAAGTTCCAGGACTTCGCACCAAAGCAATGAAAATTTTGCACGCACAACTCAATTTCCATGTGCCTGCTCTATCGTTTGAAGTTTTCAAAATTTTCATTGACAAAAGATCAGGAGAGGCTTCTGATACGAAGCACTGCAGTGTGGAGCCGCTCCATGGAGGTGGCGTAGGAGATCCGCTGCCACCCGGGAGTATTGAAAGCCGACCCGGGGGTGACCGCAACCAGTCCCTTTTCCAGCCATTTCCGCGCGGTGGCTATATCATCCCCTCCGGTTTTTATGTACGCATAAAACGCCCCATCAGCGGGCGCAACTTCATGCCCCATCAGCAGCAGTTCCCGCACGAGATAATCCCTTCTCCTTTTGAACTCCGTTCTCATCGTTTCAACGCACGATTGATCAGAGGTCAGGGCTGCTACTCCGCCATACATGGCAAACGTAGTCGGATGGCTGATCGAGTGCTGCTGCACCTTGGACATCTGGTTGATGATGAGCCGGGGAGCGACAGCCCACCCGAGCCGCCATCCGGTCATTGCATATGCCTTGGAAAAGCCATTCACCGTGATGGTTCTCTGTGCCATATCACCGAGGGATGCAAGTGAGGTATGCTCCTTTCCATAGATGAGTTTCTCGTATATTTCATCAGACAGGGCCACGAGGTCATAGTCATCGCACATATCGGCTATCAGGCCGAGCGATGACCGGTCAAGGACTGCCCCTGATGGATTTGACGGGGAGTTGACAACGATCATCCTTGTTTTCTGGGTGATCTTTTCAAGAACTGCCTCATCAAGCTGGAACGTCCTGGTATCAAGCGGATGATGGACGGGCTTTCCACCCGCCATCTTCACACAGGGTTCATAGGAGACCCAGGAAGGATCAAGGATGATCACTTCATCCCCCGCGTTCAGCACTGCAGCCGTCGCATCAAAAATTGCATCTTTTGCACCGCAGGTAACGATCACCTGCCCGGGGGTGCAGGGTATTTTATTTTCCTTCTCTGTTTTTCCTGCGATTGCCGATATCAGTTCAGGAATCCCGTTGCTGGGGGCGTAATGAGTCTCTCCCCGCATCAGTGCCTGGATACAGGCCTCCTTGATGTGTGCCGGGGTGTCGAAGTCCGGTTCCCCTATGGAGAGGCTGATCACGTCCAGTCCCTGCTGCTGCATCTGCCGTGCCTTGTCCGAGATCTCCAGCGTTGCAGAAGGGGCGATGCCGGTGATGATATCTGACAGCCCTCTCATGCCAATCGCTGGCACATCTTTACCGCAGACTCGACAGCACGCTTCGCATAATCGATACGCTCACTTGCCTCGAGGCGCGTCATCCCGGGACCTGAGATCCCGAGGGTGACCGGTTTTTCGAATTCAAGCGAGAGATCGATGATCTTGCGGGCTGCATGCTGGACCACGATCTCGTCGTGCTGTGTTGCGCCCTCAATCACGCAGCCGATGGTGACGATCGCATCCACGGCTCCCTTCTTCAGCATCTTCTTCACTGCAAGCGGCATGTCGTATGCCCCGGGGACATACATGCAGTCGGTCACTTCAGCACCAAGGAACGACGCGTGCTCCCTCCCCTCGACTTCCATCATATAGGTGATATCCCGGTTGAATTCCGAGACCACAAAACCGAGTTTCACTTTCATATCTTTCCCTCTTTAGATATCTCCCACTGATAATTCATAAACAATGGCACCCCCTCACCTTCGTGCCGGGCCGGCATCCGGAAATCCCTGCCGCTGGCCCGTTCCCGCCTCTTTTGTCATCTCCTGGGGGTAAAATGCGAGTTTCAGGGCATTTTTCGCATGTTCGCGGGTCCTCTGCTCGGCAAGCCATGCGAGTTCCCTGTCGTCCCTGGCCTCGTCCTCATGCACAAAAACCTCGATGATATGGGTATTTGTCATGAGCTGGCAGTTGATCAGGCCCGTGGATGCCTCATGGGCACACATCAGGTCCTTCTCCTTGCCACCCGGCATCCCGAGAGCAATGACGAGACCGCACTTTCTCTCCTCGATCAGTTTCTTGCATGCCACCGGCAGGTCCTTGATTCCGGGCACGGTTACCCGCTCGAGTGAGACGCTGGCATTTTTTCTCAGTTCATCGACGGCTATCCCGCCCATATTCACCCGTGCAAACGTGGTATCGGCGATCCCGATCTTCATCCAAGAACCTCGCAGGCGGCCCGGACGCCGTTCCCGGCCGGCCGGAACCCGTGTTTTACAAGCGAGTGCTCGACCGCGGAGAGCGTGGCAAGAATTTCCGGCGCACTGGTCGCCCCCATCGTGCCGATCCTGAAGATTTTTCCTTTGAGATGGTCCTGCCCTCCGGCAATCTCGATACCCATCTTCTTGATCGTCCCCCGGAAGGCGCTGTCCTCTACTCCTGAAGGCAGGGAGGTTGCAGTGACCGTGTTCGAATAGGCATGATCGGCATCGGTCTTCGGGAAGAGCGAGAGCCCCCACGCAGTAACGGCACTCCGCACGGCTTCGGCCATTTTCCGGTGGCGTGCAATCCTTTCCGTGAGCCCTTCCTCTTCGACTATCAGGCAGGCCTCACGGAGTGCGAGGAACAACGGAACTGCGGGAGTGTACGGGGTTTCCATCACTTTTGCCGATGCGCTCTTCCGGTACGCGGCAAGGTCGAGATAATATGGCCTTTTTTCGGAGAGGCGTTCCCAGGCGCGCTCACTCACCGAGATGGCAGAGAGCCCGGCCGGAGCTGCCAGGCATTTCTGTGAACCTACCACAACGACGTCTGCACCCCACTTATCGGCATGCACCTCGTCCCCTCCGATAGAGGTGATGCCGTCCATCACAAAGAGGGCATCGTATTTCCGGGCAAGTCTGCCGACCTTCTCGGCCGGATTTTTGATCCCTGCCGAGGTCTCGTTATGGACGAGCGTTACCATCCCTGCACCCTCGGCAAGCTCGTGCTCAAGCGCTGCAAGGTCGAGAGGGGTTCCCCACTCCGACGAGACCGTTTTTGCTGTCCCGTACCGCTGCGCGATTTTGAACATCCGTTCGCCGAACTTGCCGTTCTCGAGGCAGGCAATGGTCAATCCGTTCCCGAAATTGGCCACCGCTGCCTCCATGGCGGCAGTACCCGGAGCCACTGATCACAAAGAGATCATTTTTTGTATCGAAGGTCTTTTTCAAAACCCGGACGCAGTCTGCATAGACCGACCCGAATTCGGCTCCGCGGTGGTTGATGGCCTGTCGTATCATCGCCATCCGGACCCGTTCAGGCATCGGAACGGGGCCGGGAAGCATCAGGAGGGGTTCTTTTTCCATTGTATCAGCCCATAGTATTTTTATAATGACGGGATATAAGTGTGGATGGCGAATCAATGGTCGAAGTAGCCATTCTCAGCGGATCGGCCTCAGATGCGGCCATTGGAGAGAGTGTCGCGGCAGTGCTGAAAGAGCATGGCATCTCCTATGATTCCCGGGTCATCTCTGCCCACCGCGAACCGGATATTCTCGATGACTACATAAAAAAGAGTGATTGCAAGGTTTTTATCGCAATCGCAGGGCTTTCTGCAGCTCTTCCCGGAGTGATTGCATCGAAGACCCACAGGCCGGTTATCGGGGTTCCGGTGAGCGGGAAACTGATGGGGTTTGATGCACTCCTCTCCATTGTCCAGATGCCAAAAGGGGTCCCCGTTGCCTGTGTCGGAATCGACAGCGGGGAGAATGCCGCGCTGCTGGCATTGAGGATATTAAAAATAAGCGGACCCTGAACAATCCCACCGTTTTTTTATCCCCCGGAACTCTTACATTTCCGATTTGAAGGCTTGGATTTTCTTCCATACGGGCAGATATACAGGCACAGACCGCACACCGCGACGCTCTTTTTCTCCTCCATTTCCCTGAAGTACTTGTCGCAGGCAGCAGCATCAAACCGTGCCTCCCTCGGTTCATTGCGGTAAAACGGTCTTCCGGTCAAGGCATGCTGCGGGCAGATATCCACACACGCGGCACAGTCTCCGCACCGGGGTTCCAGGGGAGTTCCGGTCGGGTTCAGCGGGGCATCGGTGAGGATGCTGACCCAGCGGACGCGTGGTCCGTGATCAGGGGTGATGAGCAGGCAGCTCTTTCCTATCCATCCAAGACCAGCGAGGTGTGCCGCGAGTTTCTGGGAGACTATACCGCATATGTTTTCATCGTCAGTTCGTTTGGACGCCGGAACAGGGAAGGCACTATGACCCGCCCGCTGGAGCTCGTTTGCTATGCGGACTCCGATCTGGTCCAGCATCAGGTTGACAACATCGTAACTGTTGTGCCGGTACACCATTGCACCTTCAGGATCCTTGTCCAAAAGGAGATCGACAAGACTGTCCTGAAGTCTTATTCCAATGGCAATCGCTCTTGGATACCAGGCAACCCGTTCCCCTCCCTGAAGGTGAATGAAGTCCCGGGCCGAGCTGAGATCCGCAATCCCAAAATAATCTGCGCCAAGGCTGTGGGCAAGTCTGCCGAGGTGTTGTTCCGTTTGCATGATCACCAGGTATGTACCGGAATGAGGTGAAAAGGTATCAGAATGGCGATCAAACCCCATGCATGCAGGATTTTCCCTCTACGCACTTCGCCCGGATGAACGCGGATACCGAACGCGGATACCAGGAGACAGGGTGGATTCCCTACATCTCCTTCTTCCCGTTTCCAAAAATATCCTGCATCATTTTCACTGCACAGAGGTCGCCGCACATCGAGCAGGTATCAAGTTCCCCGTCCCGTGCATGGATCGTTTTTGCTACATCCGGGAAGAGAGAGAGGGCGAACTGTTCCTTCCAGTCAAGCCTCCTCCGCGCATCAGCCATCTGCCGCTCACGTGACATCCTGTACCCGTCCTTTCCCCTGACGAGATCGCCGATATGGGCCGATATCCTTGCCACCCGGGTCCCTTCAACAATATCATCGATAAGCGGGAGGGCAAGGTGCTCGCTTGGAGAGACCATGCAGAGAAAATCAGCCCCGTGCATGCATGCTTCGGCGCCACCGATTGCCGCCACGACATGATCGTACCCTGGTGCGATATCGGTCACCAGGGGGCCGAGCAGGTAGAGAGGGGCATCGTTGGTGAGCTCCTTGATCATCCGGACATTGTACCCGATCTGATCGAACGGGATATGCCCCGGTCCCTCGATCATCCGCTGGACCCCTGCATCGAGTGCCCGGTTTGCAAGTCTTCCCAGGTTCAGATACTCCACTGCTTTTGCATGCCGGCCGGCATCCTGGAGGCACCCCGGCCGCATTCCGTCACCAAGGCTCGCCACCACCTCGTGCTCTGCAAGAATCTCGAGAAGATAGTCGAACTCTGAAAAGAGCGGGTTCTCTTCACCGGACTGCTCCATCCAGGCCACATGGAACGCTCCCCCCCTTGAAACAACAGGCATGATCCGGGGGTCCGATTTGAGCGCTGCAAGCGCTTCCCGGTTTACCCCGCAGTGGAGCGTGAGGAAGTCCACCCCCTGCCTGCAATGTTCGCGGATGACATTGAAGAGGAGATCAGAACTCAGGGATGCGGCATTCCCTGCCCGCCGCACAGCCTCATAGACAGGGACCGTGCCCACAGGGATATCGAATGAAAGGATACTCTGTCGTATTGCCTTGAGATCACCCCCGGTGGAAAGGTCCATGAGGGTATCAGTGCCGTTGTGTAGTGCTGCAAGGGCTTTCTCTCTCTCGAGTCCCGGATCGCAGCGTTCACCGGATGTCCCGATATTGACATTGACCTTCACCCTGCAGCCGCCTCCGATGGCACAAATCCGGTGCGGCCGTACGGCATTTATGGGAATGACCACATGCCCCCGGGCCACCGCACGGGCAAAATCTCCTGGATCCTGCCCTTCCTGGCGCGCTGCTCTCTCCACCAGCGGTGGAATTCCTGCAATGCACTCCTGGATCAGGGTACGCATAAGACAGATGTAAGATGCGTTTCTTATTAGTTATGCATGCCAGTCACGTGGATCCCGGGAGCTGGGTTTGTGGCGAATGCCTACCTTGTCGACACCATCCTTATCGATGCCGGCGTCCTTCCCTCCGCGATCGAACCCTACAGGGAGGAGATCGATACCATCGTGCTCACGCACTGCCACTATGATCACACTGCGTATGTGAGGGAGATAGCGCATATGTGTAATGCCGGCGTTGCAATCCACCACCTCGATGCGCCTGGCCTTTCCGAGGATCATTTGAGCCTCGCCCTCCATTTTGGCGCACGATCCCCCGGTATCGCTGCACAACGGGTTCTCTCCGAAGGAGACCGGGTCGGACCCCTGAAAGTCCTCCATACCCCGGGACACACCGCAGGGGAGCATCTGCCTGTATCTGGAGGAGGAGAACCTCCTGATATCCGGAGATACCGTATTTACCGATGGAGGATTCGGACGGTTCGATTTTCCGGGAGGGGATCGCGTAGCACTCGCACAATCGATACAGCCGGCTTGACAAACTGGGAATTGAGGGACTCTATCCCGGACACGGGACTCCTGTTCGCCACGAGGGAAGACTCCATATCGCAGCTGCCCGTCAGCTCCTGAACAGCGGATATGCATAAAGGGGTCTACTGCCTGGTGTTGCGGAACCGCAGCTGTACTGTGGAGGTCGGCGCACTCGGTCCCCTGCCGTTCGCTCGCGGCTGGTACGTGTATACCGGTTCTGCACAGGGACCCGGAGGCCTCGCCCGGGTCTCCCGTCACATCAGGGTGAAGCGGGCAGGGATCCGATCACCACACTGGCATATCGATTACCTGCTTGTGCATCCCGCGTTCGACCTTGTCTCAGTTGCATGCGCACCAACGGCGGATCGCGATGATGAATGCCGGATTTCCGGTCTCCTCACAATGACCCCGATCCCTGGTTTTGGATGCAGTGACTGCTCGTGCAGGTCGCATCTCGGATATTTTGGGACGAATCCAAAAGAGGCAATACAATCAGCATTTTCTCGTGCAGGCCTTCATGTAACCATCACAACACTCAATATATCCTAAACCCAAGAACACGAATATGACGGTGCTTGGCATTTCAGGGAGCATGCGGAAAGACGGGAATACGGCCATCCTCGTCAAAGCAATTCTTGACACCTGCGAAAAGGCGGGTGTAGAGACCAAGTTCATCTCCCTTGCAGGGAAAAAAATCAATCCCTGCCTTGGTTGCGAGAAATGCAAGGAGAAGGACTGGTGCGTCGTCCAGAATGATGACTGGGGTGAGATTATGCAGCAGGTGATCGATGCCGAGGTACTCGTGATCGGATCCCCTACCTATTACTTTGACGTCTCCGGCCATCTCAAGAACTTCATCGACCGAAGCTACTCACTCTACCACCGGCGGAAACTGGCAGGGAGAAAGGCCGTGGCGGTAGCGATCTGCGCAAACAAGGGCGGTGCCAGGACCATTGAGACCCTTGAAGGGTTCCTGAATACCCACGAATTTGCGTATCTCGGCTGGGTCAGGGGCAAGGGCTACCTTGAGGGTGATATCCTGAAGGATACCCTGGCGCTCAAACGAGCAGAACAAATCGGTGAGAAAATTGTCAAACTCTTAAAGCCGCACGATTGAGTACTCCCGTCATCCCCTTTTTTCCGGACAGGCTCTGCATTTTCTTTTTGAAGGTGTGTCCATGGGGAATCATGCAATGTTACCGGTAAGGGTCCCGGTCACGATACATGCCAAGGAGTCACATTCAGAAAACCCCCTTCACGTGCCGTTCCACGAACAGGGTACCTGTCCTGTCGATTCAGAATAGATCAGTTCCATCAGGATACCCGCCATGTCATCAGATGAGACGGTAGAGCGTATCTCTCTCCCGCAGCGTTCTCCCGATGTCCGATGCAATACGCTCCATCTCCCCCGGATCGAGATAATCGGTATTCAATGCACCGGCACACTTCGATATGCTCTCCTCAAACATGGTCCCTCCCAGATCGTCTGCACCGGCCATAAGCCCTAGTCTGAGCCATCTTCAGCCCTGTTTTCACCCATGATACCTGGATATGATCGACATTGTCCAGATACAGACGGGAGACCGCTGTCATGAGCAGGTCTTCCCTGCCGGTGGCCCCTGGCCTTGCAAGACCCTTCCGGTACAGGGGGGTGTTCATATGCACGAATGAGAGGGGGACAAATTCAGTAAACCCGCCGGTCTCGTCCTGAATGGCCCTGAGAACGGACAGGTGGCGGACCCTGTCCTTCACTGTTTCACAATGTCCGAACATGATGGTGGCCGTCGTCGGAATCCCGATTCCGTGTGCCTCCCTGATGATCCGAACCCATTCATCGGTGGAGATCTTTCCAGGGCAGATAATCTTTCTCACCTCGTCAACAAGGATCTCGGCTGCGGTCCCGCACAGGGAACCCAGACCTGCTGCCTTCAGTTGTTCCAGGACCTCGAGAGTGGTAATTCCGCTCTTTCTTGCAGCGTACGCGACCTCCATCGGATTGCTTGCATGGATGTGGACTCCCGGGGCCCCTTCCCGGAGCGTGGTAATGATATCGGTGTATGAGCCCGCGTTAAAATCAGGGTGGAGCCCGCTCACGGTACATATCTCGGTGACCCCCCGTTTACGGGCAAGCGCCGCTTTTTCCCGGATTTCGTTTTGAGAGGAGAGATAGCCACCTTCTTCCCCCTCCTTTTTGGAAAAACCGCAAAATCCACAGGAGTTGATACAGTAATTCGTCACATTGATATTCTGATTCCGGACATACGTGACGACAGGTCCCTTCACCCTCTCCCGCTTTTCGTCTGCTGCGGCAGCAATCTGCCAGACGCTCCGGTCATCGGTGAGGAAGAGCCGGAGTGCCTCCTCATCACTCAGCCGGTGCCCCCCAAGTGCATCTTCGAGGAGGGTTCTGAGAGTGTGTTTGTCTCTCTTCCCGGCGGTCACCATGCTACTCCCTTGACACGGATTCCCATGGAACATCTGGAGCACACCAATATAAAACATCTGACCATGGCATTAATCCAATCCTGTCCCCTAAAAGATTGTGGTGATCGTATGAATCAGGAAGAGATCCCGCTGAAAAATTCGATAGGAACGGGATATGTTCTCCCGCTCGGCCCGGTAAACCTGGTATGGGTAATTGCAAGAAATGGCCTTGTCGGGTGTGGTGCCATCGACGTGGCCGCACTTGGGAAATTCGGGTATCCCGCAGCCAGGGTGAGGCCGGCCGGTGGCACCATGATTACTACCCTCGATGATCTCCTTTCAGGAATTATAAAGGAAGCGAATCCCACCGCGGAAGGGCTCGGAGTCAGGGCCGGTATGAAAGGGAAGGAAGCCCTTGATCTTCTCTCGTAATATACAACCAAATGATTCCAATCGGGACATACGCGGAGAGGATGAAAATGCCGAAGGTATTTTGGCATGAAATCGCATTGCGATTTTCACTGGATATGACACGAGTCTCATGTGCGTTTCATCGAACCAGGGAGCCGGGAGTCATCCTTCCTCCGGGATGAATTCATCGCTGGGATGAATTCATAAAGGATCAGGTCGTCAGGTTTGTAGTCATGCACTATTCCCATATCTTCGGCCCGGTGCATTCCAGAAGACTTGGCCGTTCGCTCGGAATCGATCTTGTCCCGTGCAACGTATGCAGTTATGACTGTGTCTACTGCGAATGTGGCCATACCATCCGGGAAATGAGAGAACGGGAATTTTTCCCTTCAGCGAAGTCCTTTCAGAGATTCAGGACTATCTCTCCCGGTCCCCTGCACTGGATTTCATCACCTTTTCCGGTTCCGGCGAACCGACCCTCTCCCTTTCAATCGGTGAGGTTATCCGGTACCTCAAAGAGACATTTCCCGAATACCGTGTGGCAGTCCTCACCAACGGGACTCTTTTATGGAGACAGGAGGTGCGGGAGGCCCTTCTCCCTGCCGATGTCGTGCTCCCGACGCTCTCTTCGGTCTTTGAAGCGACCTGGAGGAGGATCCACCGGCCGGCACCAGGCATTTCTCTTGCGAGATCATCTCCAGGGATCTGGACAGTTTCCACGAGGAGTATCGAGGAGAGATCTGGCTCGAAGTCTTCATTATTCCCGGAATCAACACCAATCAGCGGGAACTGGCAGCCCTCTGCGCGCTGCTCCGGGAATGCATCCCGACCGAGTCCAGCTCAACACCCTTGACCGGCCAGGGACCGAGGAGTCTGGGTTCGCCCTGCATCACGCGGAAGATCTGGAACGAATCAGGGCATTCTCAGCCGCTCAGGGGTCAAAGCGTCGAACCGGTCCGGTTTCACATCTCGGCAGGCTCAACAATGACCTCGGAATGGTCTGACGCGGTGGCAATGGTGCATGAACTGATCAGAAGAAGACCGTCAACGCTTGACGACCTAGCGGACTCGACCGGCCATTCCCGCCGTGAAATTCTGAAGATCCTGCGGGAGATCGAAAAGAATATCTCCGGTTCAGGAAAAGAGAGAGGAGAGAGGGAATATTCTACTCCTGTCCCTGATAACCGTCTTCACAACGAGCGTATAATCGGTACGTCTTGCCGAAGCGATCGCCCGAGATCGCGGACAATGATCTCCATCATTCCGGGATCCAGGTAATCTGCACCGGACGCCCCTGCATCCCCTGATACATCGTCGGAGAACATGGTCCCGGCCAGGTCGTTTGCCCCTGAGAGGAGTGCGAGCTGGCCTAGCTTGATCCCAAGTTTCCCCCATGAAACCTGGATATTTCTGAAATTATGAAGGAATAAACGGGAGACGGCAACGAGGAGGAGATCTTCCCTGCCGCTCGCGCCCGGCCCGGCAATCCCGCTCAGGTAGAGCGGGGTATTCTGGAACACGTAGGACAGCGGAACAAGCTCGGTAAAGCCACCCGTGTCATCCTGGATCTCCCTGAGCAGGGCGAGGTGCCGGGCCCTGTCTTCCTCGGTTTCACAGGTCCCGTACATGATTGTCGCAGTGGTGGGTATTCCCAACCGGTGCGCTTCCCGTATGATCCTGACCCAGTCTGCGGTGGAGACTTTCCGGGGACAGATCACTGATCTGACATGATCGGCCAGGATCTCGGCTGCGGTCCCCTGCAGTGACGACAGCCCGGCGGACCTCATCCGCTCCAGGACTTCCGTGGTCGGGATGCCGCTCTGCCGTGCTGCATGCATCACCTCGTCCGGGCTGAAGGCATGGAGGTGAACACCCGGTGCTGCCTCATGCACCGTCGTGAGAATCTCCTCGTATGTCTCCATGGTGAATTTGGGGTGCACCCCTGAAAGAAGGCATATCTCCGTGACGTTCCGGGAAGAGGCGAGTGCCACTTTCTTCAGGATCGCGTCCCTGTCATCACAGAAAGCCCCTTCATCTTCTTCCTTCCGCCCGAATCCGCAGAATCCGCAGAGGTTCTTGCAGATATTCGTGATGTGGATATTCTGGTTCCTTACGTAGGTTACCACCGGACCGGCCCGCTCCTCCCTGAGTGAATCTGCAGTCGACAGGATCTCAAACATATCCCGGCCGCGTACCTTCAGCAATGCTGCAGCCTCCTCTTCGCCCAGATGATATCCGCCCTCTACATCCCGGAGCAACTTCCCTGTATCCATGATATGCACTTAGTTTCTTTTTTTGGGCTTATTTTTCCCTGGCTGATTTTTCCCTGATTCACCACTCTTTTTGCGCTGGTAGTACTCCCAGAGTGCCATCATAAGGATCAGGATGATCGCGACAGGGATGATATTGAGAGGAATATACCCGAGAAGCGGTATTGCAAAGAGGGCTTTTCCCACAACCCATTCCGGTTTCACCGGCTGTATCACTCCGAGTTCCATCCTTGAAAGGTAGGATCCCTGGTCGCTCCTGACGTTATTGTCTCCCTTGGTGAGATAGCCCCCGTTCTTTGACATCTGGTCAGATATGACGATATACCCGTCTTCTGGAGTGATATTCCTCACGTCAGGGACGATAATCCCGTTCTCTATCCTTGCAACGACGGTTCCGTCTTCCAGCAGCCATGCATTATTCTTTATCGTTACCGGAAGGTACTGGGAGGGACTGCTTTGACCCATGTAAAAATAATAATAGACCGGAATTCCGGTCCCTTCAGCGGTCGTCCCCATGGCACGGTGGATGATCGGATGCACCCCGCTGCCTAATATGGGGATAAGTGAGCTCTTCGCCCCGTTTGGGGAATAGATCAACACATCCCCGTAATCACCAAACTTCTGATACCCCGTGTTCCGGCCGGTCTCCCAGGTCTGCAATGCCCCGTATCGGTCGGCACTGACCACGACTACCAGGTCCCCGACGTTCATATGGGGAACCATGCTCTCTGACTCGATGGTAACGACCGCTGGCCATGTGCCGGAGGCAAGGAACAGGACCAGTGCAATGCCTGCTACCACTGCCACAACCCAGAGGATTTCGCGGGCGAATGCGATTTTTGGGTCCTCGCTTTTACGGAAGGTTTCGATAAGGCCCTTTTCTTCTGCCTTTTTCTTCGGTTCCGCCATGGTATAACTTACTTCTATACATCGTGCTGCCTATTAAGGGCTCGCGATATGCCATGCATCCGGATGTTTTCCTCCTATTCCCGGATTCTCCCTTCAAACGCACTTCAACAGGCCTGTATGCAAACACACAAATCCGGAGATTACCATTGTATTATCGAAGGCACATGTTCGACACCAGGACGATTGTTCAGCGGTTTCTTGATACGAGGATGCAGGTCCATCCCGACGTCGTTCGATACCTTGCTGAGCAGAACGATCCCGGTCTTATCGAAAAGATAATCCAGGGCCTCCCTGAAGACACCATTGTTGTCTCGGTGAAGCATATCCCGGGCATCGTGCCTGATCGGGACGGCAGCAGGTTTCCAGCAGATCCACGGTGCGATGTGGTGAAGGGGAGTAACGGATCCTCCGGGCATTCAGGAGCCGTCCCTGATTACGTCCACTATTTCCGGGACCGGTACAACCGTCTGGGCAGTATCATCCGTTCCCGGTGCACCCCTGTTCCGATCGAAGGACTGCTCAGGAATTCCCGGTACAGACAGGAAGCCTGTACGGTGATGGGCCTCGTGACCGAGATCCGGAGCACGACGAATGGTCACCGCCTGGCAGACCTGGAAGATCCCTCCGGGTCTCTCCCGGTGCTCTTTCACAAGGAACGCCCTGTCTTTGCAGAGGGCGAAAACCTGATACCTGACGAGGTGATCGGGGTGAGAGGGACCCTTTCCGGGGATGGCAAGCTCTTTTTTGCCGAACAGGTACTGCGTCCCGATGTCCCTATCAATCACGCCCCTTTCGTCAGCGATGAGCCAGGGTCTGCCATCCTGATCTCGGATATCCATGTCGGGAGTGATACATTCCTCGAGGATGCCTGGAACCGTTTTGCAGGATGGCTCGATGATTCGGATGTCTCCTATCTCCTCATCGCGGGAGATCTGGTGGACGGAATAGGGGTATATCCGGGCCAGGAGAGTGAACTGACTATTGCCAATATTTATGAACAGTATAATGTTCTTGGCAGCATGCTCAGTGATCTCCCTTCAGGAATGGTGATTGTGGTAAGCCCGGGAAACCATGATGTGGTGAGGGCGGCAGAACCGCAGCCCGGCATTCCACCGGAATTTACCGGCAAATTTCCGAAAAACTGCATGTTTGTTGAGAACCCGGCTCTTGTAAGCCTCCAGGGGGTCATGGTGCAGATGTATCACGGGAGGTCTATCGATGACCTCATCAGCCTGATCCCGGGAGCGAAGTACGAAGATGCCACACCGATAATGGCAGGGATGCTTCAGCGGCGGCACCTTGCTCCGACCTACGGCAAGAGGACCCCGATAGCTGCCAGCCGCGAAGACAACCTCGTTATCGACCCGGTCCCGGAAGTCCTGCACACGGGGCATATCCATATCATGGGGATCTCCGAATACCGGGGTACTCTCTGCGTGAATGCCGGGACATGGCAGTCACAGACCTCTTTTCAGAAACAGATGAACATCCATCCTACCCCGGCACGGGCGGTGCAGCTCGACCTCCAGACCCTGAAGCCGGTTGTCCTCGACTTCAACTAAAAAAACCATTCAATCCGACAGTTCGCTATGACGCATAAAGTCGTTCACTTTTTATCCTCCCGTTGTATACCAGTATAAGTACAAAAACACCATTTTCAGGATATTTGGAGGAAAGTATTTGATGGATCTTTTCATTCTTGTCCCAATCTGTGCCCTGGTCGGGCTGCTCTTTGCAGCGTATTCCTACAGGGTCATGAAGCGGGAAGATGAGGGGAGCGATCTGATGAAGAAGATCGCTTCCGCAATCAGGATCGGTGCCATGGTGTATCTGAAGCGCCAGTACACTGCGATTCTTGTCTTTATGATCGCTATGGCAATTGTGCTCACCCTTGCGATCAACCCGTTCACTGCGGTCTGTTTCATTGTCGGGGCCTCACTCTCGGCCCTTGCGGGTTTCATCGGCATGAAAGCGGCCACCTATGCAAACGTCCGGACGACGAATGCGGCAAAGAAGGGGATGGCAAATGCGTTCAGGGTCTCGTATTCAAGCGGGACCGTCATGGGCCTGACTGTCGTTGGTCTTGGACTGCTTGGACTCTCGGTGCTCTTCTATCTCTTCTCGACAACGGTTGCGTTGACCCTGGCAGATACCGTGAACGTCCTCTTCGGGTTCTCCCTTGGTGCAAGCTCGATCGCCCTCTTTGCCCGTGTCGGAGGAGGCATATTCACGAAAGCAGCGGATGTCGGTGCAGACCTTGTGGGAAAGGTGGAGGCTGGCATTCCGGAGGATGATCCCAGAAACCCGGCGGTCATTGCAGATAATGTCGGGGACAATGTGGGAGATATTGCCGGGATGGGCGCTGACCTGTACGAGTCATACGTGGGGTCGGTTATTGCCACGATGGGCCTTGCCGTTGTTGCATCCATCGCCGCGAATTTCGTCAATGTCCCGGTCTATAACCTCGTCATCCTCCCGATGCTGATTGCCGCGCTCGGTATCCTCGCGTCCATTGTCGGGACATTCTTTGTCCGGAGCTCGAAGAACGAGAGCAGCGCCATCCACAAGGCCTTCAATATCGGGACGCTGACCAGCCTTATTCTGACCGTTATTGCGACCTACTGGCTGGTGAACACCCTGATAGGGCCCCAGTACATCGGGGTGTTTGTTGCCACGGTCGCCGGTCTCGTTGCAGGATTCCTCATCGGCCTTGTGACCGAATATTATACCTCATACGAACGGCCGCCTACCCAGCGTATTGTCAAGTCTTCCGAGACTGGTGCAGCAACCAACATCATCACCGGTCTTGCGGTCGGATTTGAGAGCACTATCTGGCCGGTCCTTATCGTTGCGATTGCAATCCTCCTCGCTGCCCAGCAGGCAGGGCTGTACGGCATTGCCCTTGCCGGGGTTGGCATGCTTGCGACACTCGGTATCACCCTGTCGGTCGATGCATACGGGCCAGTCGCAGACAATGCCGGGGGAATTGCCGAGATGTCCCGCCAGGAGAAAGGGATCCGTGAGATTACCGATACCCTGGATTCTGTCGGCAACACCACCGCCGCAATCGGCAAGGGGTTTGCCATCGGAGGAGCAGCCCTGACGGCTCTTGCACTCTTTGCAGTGTACACCCAGGCAGTCAACCTTTCGGCCGTCGACATGCTCGACTCCACCGTCTTTGTGGGAATCCTGATCGGGGCGGTGCTGCCCTTCCTCTTCTGTTCATTCGCCATGACCGCGGTGGGAAAAGCAGCCGGATACATCGTGGAAGAGGTACGCCGCCAGTTCAAGCAGATTCCCGGCCTGATGGAGGGAAAAGCTGAACCGGACTACGACGCTTGTATCACCATCTCCACCAATGCCGCCCTGAAGCAGATGATCGCCCCCGGCCTGATGGCAATCATCGCCCCGGTATTCGTGGGGCTGGTGCTTGGGACCGCAGCACTTGCCGGACTCCTTATCGGGTCCATCGCGACCGGGTTCATCGTCGCAATCATGATGGCCAATGCCGGCGGTGCCTGGGACAACACCAAGAAATACATCGAGGCAGGGCACCTCGGAGGGAAAGGATCCTTTGCCCACAAGGCTGCAGTCACCGGAGACACCGTGGGCGACCCGTTCAAGGACACCGCTGGCCCGGCGTTGAACATCCTGCTCAAGCTGATGGCTATTGTGGCCCTCGTATTTGCCCCAATCTTCATCTAACTTATTTTTATCAGATTTGATGTGGTAGAATCCGGAATAGTGCAGGTTATTCGTAATCAGGAGGGAATATCAAATGACTGATATATACGGCGGACCGATACAGATTAGGATAGCGTGCCGGATACCCAGAACAACTCATCCTCTGCATCTCCTGCAGAGGTAATCAAAGCGGCAGGGCTCGTATTTGGCGATATCGGGACGAGCCCGATCTACACCCTGAGTGCAATATTTCTCCTTCTCCCGGCAACCCCATCCAATATTTTCGGAATTATTTCACTGATCATCTGGACCCTGATCACGCTTGTCTTCGTAGAATATACCTACCTTGCCATGGGGCTCAGCCGGAAAGGGGAAGGGGGGACGATCGTTCTGAAAGAGATCCTGGTCCCGCTGCTGAAATCCGGGAACCAGGTGGCGTTCGTCTCCCTCATCACCATTTTCGGGGTGTCCCTGATGATTGGCGACGGGGTCATCACCCCGGCTATCACCATCCTCTCTGCGGTGGAGGGGATACGGCTGATCCCGGGGTTTGAGCTGACAAAAACAATCGTCCTGATACTTATTGCCTCGCTCATAACCATCTTTTTATTCGCTTTCCAGAGAAAAGGGTCGGAGAAAGTCGCATGGGCATTCGGTCCGATCATGGTCGTATGGTTCTCTGTTCTTGCTGTATCGGTATTCTTTGCCCTTTCCACCGACCTTTCCATCCTGGCCGCTGATAAATCCCATGGTAGGACTGACGATTCCTGGCAGGAGAACGGCTTCGCCGGGTTCATTATTCTCTCATCGGTATTCCTGTGCGCTACAGGGGGTGAAGCGCTGTATGCTGACATGGGACATCTCGGCAGAGAACCGATTCTCCGTGCCTGGCATCTTGTATTCATTGCCCTTGTCCTCAATTACATGGGGCAGGGAGTGTTCCTTCTCCATCATGAAGGGACAAAAAATATCCTTTTTGAGATGGTGTATTCACAATCCTCCCTTCTCTACCTTCCTTTTCTCATCCTGTCCCTCGCTGCAACGGTGATCGCATCCCAGGCCATGATCTCGGGTATCTTCTCGGTCGTATACCAGGGGATCACCACCCGTATGATGCCACTGATGAAGATCGATTATACTTCGACGCACTTCCGCTCCCAGATTTATATCGATGTGGTCAACTGGGCCCTGATGTGTGCGGTGATTCTCATGATGTTCCTGTTCCGGGAGTCATACAACCTTGCCGCAGCCTATGGATTCGCGGTAAGCGGAACGATGACGATAACCGGGATTTTCATCACCTGGATTTACCTGAAGCGAAAACAGTATTGGAAAATGCTCCTTGGTGTCGGCATACTGGCCATCGATGCCGTTTTCCTGGCATCGAATATCTTTAAAATCCCCCACGGGGGGTACTGGTCGCTTCTCATAGCTGCGATCCCGCTTGGGATTATCCTCATTTTCATCAACGGGCAACGCCGGCTGGGAGAGAGGATGACCCCTGTAGAATTTCAGGACTTTTTAGAGAGGTTCTCATCCTTTTATCCCTCCCATCACCAGGATCCAGGGGACCGCCCTGTTCTTCGCCAGGGATTTTCGGAAGGTCCCCCCGTATATTCCCACGGATCATGTTCAGCCAGGATATCATTTACGAAGAGAATGTCATCGTCTCGATTATCACGGACCGACAACCCGTTCGGGACAACACTGGGCATATACCCGTGAGATCAGTCCGGGTATGAGTATCCTCGAAATTAACCTCGGCTACATGGAGCTGGTGAATATCGAAGCCATCTTCACCGAAGTCGGTATTGACGAAAAGGCAATTTTCTACGGAATGGAGGAGATCATCCCCTCCCAGTTCGTCTGGAGAATTTTCTCAATCATCAAGAAACTGGCTCCCTCGATCGTCCAGTTTTACAAGCTTCCCCCGGAAAAAATCCATGGCGTGGTGACAAGGGTCGAACTGTGATCACCCCTCCGATACAGGAACCCTTCACTCCGGATTGAGATCCTTTGCCAG
Source organism: uncultured Methanoregulaceae archaeon (assembly GCA_963828315.1). Classification (GTDB taxonomy): domain Archaea; phylum Halobacteriota; class Methanomicrobia; order Methanomicrobiales; family Methanospirillaceae; genus UBA9949. The sequence goes on from CAWHEC010000003.1 coordinate 118,441, forward strand.
ATCCTCCAAGGATTCTTCCGGAGTGATCTCGCATTCTTTCATGTTTTTCCTGAAATTATACATCATCAGGAAGAAAATACCGATACTGATGATGAGGATCGCCCAGAGAAACAGATCCTGGCTCCCCTTGAATATCGGGAGTGAGGCGATAAGGTAGCCGAATGTGACAAAGCCGGTTACCCAGAGGATGGCTCCGGTTACGTTATAGACGAGGAAAATCGGATAGTTCATTCTTATGATTCCCGCAACAAATGGGGCAAAAGACCTGATACCAGGAATGAAGCGGGCGAGGATGATGGTGCTTTTCCCATACCGGTGATAATACTGCCGGGTCATCTCTACGTGGCGCTTGTCTACCAGGCACCTCTCCCGGTGAATCAGCCAGTTCCCAAAGGAAGTGCCTATCCAGTAATTGAGAGAATCACCGAGAATAGCTGCTGCACAAAGGATGATAATGATCACAAAGACATTCAGACCACCGGATGCCGCGAGGAATCCCATGAGAAAGAGGAGAGAGTCCCCCGGAAGGAACGGAGTAAATACAAGCCCTGTCTCGCAGAAGATGACTGCAAAAAGGATGGCATACACCCAGATACCGTAGGTCTCCATCAGCTGGGGGATTGCGTCCTGTATATTGAGGAGGATGGTGGACAGCGAAAGGAGGTCCGGCGGAATCATTGCGTAATTATTTGAATTAGTTCATTAATAGGCTGTTGTCTCTGAGTAGCATAAGGAACCGTACGGGGAACCTCATTTTCATCCTTTAGTCTCGACCGAAAGGCGGTCATTGGCGGTCAGTATGTTAAGAGAGAGGGCCCACTCCAGGCCAGAAGATGCTCCCTGCCGTTACAGGACGGAAAGATGTTCTGAACAGCACTTTGGACAATGGGACCGTGTTCCTCATGATTTTGAGGAATTTGCCGCAATCCTGACAGATCAAGGAACGCCGGATTATCTTGTCAAGCTCGTGGATTATCTGACTTCAGGTCCACACATAGTATCTTTCTCGCGGGATACTTCTCACGCATCGTATTCAGAGGTGTTGATGGAGAGACCGTGGAGCAGAGGATACGAGGGATCCGGGATAGTGCCCGGAAGAGTTGAGAGAGTCAGGTCGCCACAGTATGACCCTGCCACCATTCTCTACCAGGACGAGATGAGGATTCGTGTCATGGCGAGTGTTCGGAGGATCGATCCTGGCGTTTCCTCGTCATCTCCATGATAATGCCGGCCAGCCGTGCTATCTCCCTGCGGGCCGGGGCATCCGGGGGCAGGGAGACGAGAGGCCGGGCCTCAAGGTCTGCAGCCTCCACCAGCGGGTCCACAGGAATGTTCGCTGCCACTTCGGGGAGTCCCGGGACATCGGCGGTCCGCTTCTGAAGGGCACGGTTCACCACCAGTCTCATGGGTGTCCCCGACAATCCCATGGAACGGGCGATCTGCACGATCCGGGCAGCCGTCCGCATGCCCCTGGCGCCCGGGTCGGTCACGATCAGCAGCAGGTCCGGATGCCCGATAGTCCCGCGGCTGATGTGCTCCATCCCGGCCTCACTGTCAATGATCACCACCTGGTAGTCCTTCTCAAGGAGCCGCATGCAGGTCTGGAGGAGGTCATTGGCAAAACAGTAGCAGCCCTGCCCTTCCGGCCGCCCCATGGCGAGGAGGTCAAAACCATCCGATTCGACCAGGGCCTGGCGGAACCGGTACCTGATGTAATCGGTACGGGACATGCCCGGGGGGATGCTCTTCTGGAAGGCGTCTTCCCGCATCTCCCCCAGCGTCTCCCGCACTACGACACCGAGCGCCTCGTGGAGGTTTGCATTCGGGTCTGCGTCCACGGCCAGGACCGGGCGGACACCGGCCTCCACCAGCGACTGTACAAGAAGGGCGGTAACCGTGGTCTTCCCGGTCCCCCCCTTCCCCGATACCGCCACAAAAAATGGCGTCATCCTGTGTGATCCTCCCGGATGCGGGCCGAGATCCAGGCAGCGGTCTCCATGATCTCCCGGGCCCCCGCCTCAGTTGCGAACCGGATGCCGCAGGTGGGGGTGATCAGTGAACGGCTGTCAACCAGGTCCGGAGAGACGTACTCGGTCACCTGTTGCCGTATCTCCCGGTACCGCTGCAGGAGATCTTCCCGTGTCTCCCCGGCAAAGACCCGGTAGTCGGCCGGGACGATGCCCCATGCGACGACCCCCCCGGACTCCAGGTACCCGGCCAGGGTCTCAGCATAGAGCAGGAACTCCCGGGATCCCGTGTAGGCGTCAAAGGAGATGAGGGCAGGTGAGAGCGCCATCACAAACTCCCAGTCGGTGTTGGAACAGCAGTGAACCCCGAGGCCATCGTCAAGCAGGGAGGCTATATCGTGCCATCCCGAGACCACTGCATCATGGGAGATGGGGATGACCGATGACCCGAGTGCTGAGAGGTACGGTTCGTTGAGCACCACGAGCGTCCGGGTTACCCCGGGAATGGCCTTCATGGCCTGTTCGCACCAGCGGGCCCGGAGCCCGAGCATCTTGGGGAGGATATCGGCAAACTGCTCATCATAGTAGACAGGCCGCCGGTCCTGATCCACCACCTGCATCCCGAAGGTGACCGGCCCGGTCACCTGGCATTTCAGGATCCGGGGGGCAGGCAGGGCCCTTCCGAGCATCTCCACAAATCCGGAAGCATACGTTTCGGTAAGGGCGTATGGCCCGGTGTTCTGCTCAACGAAGTCAAGATATATCTGCTCCATTTCCGTGACCAGGTCCCGGGATCGGTCTACGGTGAGGCGGTCATCTGCAACTACCCTCCCGGGAAGGCGGGACGAGTCGCAGAAGACGATCGACTCTGAAATGCTCCGGGCCGGAAGGGTGGGGACGTAGGGAACCTCAGGGAAGATGGCCAGCACCTCATCGCAAGCCGTACGAGGATCGATATGAGGCAGGCCCCCGATCCCGGTAGCGAGGCTGTCAGTCGGAGGAAGCATCGAGGACATGGGCGAACCGTCACCCCCTCCGGATACGGCACTCGTCAAGGAGTTTCTCAACCATGGGAAAGAGAGCGAGATCGGTGTGCGGTAAGAAACAGGCGCGGGTGTATTCATCCATGAAGGAGGGCTCGGCGTTCAGTTCGACATAGGCGATGGTCCGGGCGATCTCATCGAGGACTTTTCGTTTGCGACGGTTGAGCAGGGCGATATTGGCCCCCATGATCGCGCCGTTCCCGATATTGGAGATACGGTCCAGGGGTACTTCGGGCAGCAACCCGATGATGATGGCATTCTCCTTTGAGAGATAGTTGCCAAAGGCTCCCGAGAAGTAGACCCGGGCAATATCGTGCCGGCTGATCCCGGCCTGGTTCATCAGGGTGATACAGGCACCGAGAATGGATGCCTTGCTCATGATCAGGTTTTTCACATCGTTCTCGGTGATCACGATGTCCTTTCCTATGTCGGTCTCGTCTTTCCAGGCTACGACGAACTCGGGAAAGTGGGACCCGAGCCTGATACGGGGATGCCTGATGCTCGTGTTGATCCTTCCGGTGCGGTCGATGATGCATGCCTGGAGCAGGTCTGCCAGGAGATCGATCAATCCTGATCCGCAGATCCCCCGCGGCTTGACCCGGTTGATAGTCTGATACGAGGGCTCCAGGGTGTGGAGATCGAGCGAGACCTTCTCGATTGCCCCGGGGTTCGCCCGCATGCCGAAAAGCACCTCCCCCCCCTCCAGGGCAGGGCCGGCAGCACCGGCACAGGAGAACATCCAATCTTTTGTCCCAAGCACCACCTCAAAGTTGGTGCCGATATCGATGAGCAGCGAGACTTCATCGTGTTCTGCCATACCGGAAGCCAGCACATCGGCAACGATATCTCCCCCGATGAAATCGCTCACCGCAGGGAAGACGAAGAGGCCGGCGTTCTCCTTCACCACGAGACCTGCCCGTCTTGCCGCCGAAGTCAGGTAGCGCCTGACAACCGGGACATAGGGCTCCTCGATCATGTAGGCCGGGTCGATGCCCATCAGAATGTGGGTCATGATGGTGTTTCCGGCAACCACCACCTCGTAGATATGTTCGCGGTCGATCCCGGCGTTATTGGCGGCCTGGGTAATTGCGATATTGATACTCTCGGCTGCAAGTTCCTGCAGCCGCGAAAGCCCGCCCTTCCGGGCATAATTCACCCGGGACAGAATGTCTTCACCGCAGCTGATCTGCCGGTTGTAGTTCGAGGCAATGCCAAGGACTTTGCCGTCCACGAGGCTCCGCACGTAGGCGACAATGGTGGTGGTCCCAAGGTCAATTGCTGCCCCGTAGAGGGCTTTTGTGGTATCCCCTCGCTCGACATCGATAAGCCGGTACCCTCCCGGGACCAGGGCAACGGTGGCGGTGATCTTCCACCCGCTGTCCCGCAGCACTCCGGGGATACTCCGGATGACCTCCAGGGGGACGTAGATCTTCCGGTCATCCGGCCCTCCCTGCCGGCTGATGCCCCAGAGGAGCCGGGAGAGGTCAGGGGAAGGGTCATCCAGGCTGGGCGGGGTGAGCTCAAGGAAGTATTTCCAGACTGCAGGGAAGAAACCGGTCTCCTGCTCCGACTGTCTCGATGAGTATCTTCTGCTCCTGGATGAGCGAGTTCTCGGGGATAAAGACCGATACGTTATCGATAATGGTGGTCTGGCACGCGAGGCAGGCCCCCTGGTCCAGTTCTTCTGAAGAGAAGAAACGGATGAACTGGTCCCGGTCAAACAGGGACCGCCCGCTCTTGACATAGACTATGCATTTGCCGCATTTCCCCTGTCCCCCGCAGACCACGTTCATGTTGATCCCTGCCTTCTGGGCGGCATCGAGAATCGTTGCCCCGGGGTTCACCTCCACCTTGCGAAACGTCGGGAGGAAGGTTACGGTGGGCATGGAATCACCGCTTCCATTCCTTCTCCAGGTATTCCCCGATCTCAGCCGCGTCCCGGGGTCCCACCAGGACCTTCCACCCGGTTGCCTCTTCGATCCGACCCGAGAGCGGTGCGGCATACCCGGGAATGATGAGGGAACGGTGGGAAACCTCCTTTTCGAGATCGAACTTCTTCAGCGATTCTGCCACCAGGGTCTCGTTGAGCTTGCCCGACGCCACGGCGGTCAGGACCGAGAGCCCCTCGGTATCGACAATCACCATGAAGCAGGGGATTCGTGCCGCTTCCAGGTATCCCTGGAGGGTGAAGAAGGTGAGAGAGAAGTTGACCGTCATAAGGACAGGGGAGTCCGGTCCGGGGGTTCCCAGCCGGTAGATCCCCGGGGTCATCTGGATGGGTTTCTGGGGGTCGGTATAGATGTTCTGCCGGAGGGTCAGGAGGGCGAGGAGACTGGCCTGATCCGGGTTCTCCACCACGATGACAGATGCGAACCGCAGGATGCCGGTGACAATCGCTGCATCCTGCATCCCTGTTGCCGCCGCATCAAGAAAGACGGGGTACCCGAGAGATGGGGTGGAGCGGGTGATCGCCTGCTGCCGTATTGCGGTCGAAATGTTCTGGAACTGGTGGAGAGATGGCGCGGCTGGATCGAGTACCAGGTTCTGCACTCCCCTTCCCTTGCAGCGCTCCACGAGGTCCGGCAACCCTCCCGGGTCATCGGCCTTCACCACCAGGGGACAGCCATAATCCCTGGCAAGGTTGCACATTGTTTCATAGTTCTTCTCCGTGGCTGCAGCGATGAGGGGGCGGAAGTGGCCGCAGACAGCGAGCCCCTGTTCCATCACGGCAGGATCGTCTGCCATGAGCACCTCGGGCAGGTCGGCAACCTCCTCGACTGCCTCTACTGCCGTGCGGAACGCGGCAGGGTCACCGCTCACGTGACGGACGGCGACCCCGCTCAGCCGAATGTCGGTTCCCACCCGGATGACCACCGTGTCACGGACCCGTGCCACGACCTCCTGGATCCGATCCCTGGTCCAGAGGTCGGATACCGCTACCATCACCCCTGGCGGATGGTAGAACGTCTTCTCGTGGCGGAACTGGACCATCTCGTCACCGATGGAAAAAGACCGCTCTCCCACCCCGACCTTCACCAGCCGGATGGGGGGACGGGTGGAGGAGCCGAGGATCTCCCGGGCCTGTTCGTCCAGATAGGGGCAACGGTCCACGTCGCCTTTGCCACTGGCAAGCTTCATGGCGAAGGTGAGGCAGGTGGGATCCCCGCACTCCTTGCAGTTCTTGCGGGGCAGGAGCTTGTAGATATCGAGGGCTTTCAGTGGCATGGGTTCACCTCACCCCTCCCCCGCCCCAGATGGCATCGATAGCTTCCCGGAGCAGCGGTAGCGTTTGCGGATGCCGGACACATACGAGGGATGCTCCTGCAAAGGCAGAGGAGAGTGCGGTATAGAACTCCCAGGTTACCGCCACCCGCTGGGAAATTCCCGGGTCCGCCTCCCGGACCTCCCTGGCAGTCAGGGTATCGGGAGCGCCGCTGATGATGGGCATCGCAAGGTCGGTATCACCCTTCAGCGCTGAGATCCGGATCCGCTCCATCACCGAATACGAGTATTCAAAACCGTATCCGAGTGCCCCCGTGTAGGGATCGATGACGATCCGGTCTGCCGGGACCCCGGTCTCCCTGAGCAGGATGTTCAGCTGCTTGGCGAGGTTGATGTCGATCGGGGACTGGGCGATCACCGCGTGGCCGTAGGCAAGGGCAGCTGCCGCAATACTGCGGTAGCGTCCGGCTTCTGCTGTACCGAGGAGGAGGCGTTCTCCTTCGCCCGCCTCACCGCAGGCGGCAAAGACCTCGCTGTCAATTGCCTGGTCGTTGCTCCCCTCAATAATGAGCGGGAGGGGTGACTGCTGCAGCACTTCCTCAACGGTGCGCCGGATGGTAGCAAAATCCCGGAAATCGCGCTTCCGGGTACTGGTGAGGAACAGCCGGATCAGATCGGGTTTCCATTGCTCTCCGGCCTCCCTGGCCCATGCCCCAGGTTCCCGGGTGCGATCCTTCAGGAACTCCCGTATTACCGGAGGCCAGAGAGCCAGGTCATCGCAGATTTCATACGCTACGAGGGGCCGGTGACCCGATGGAGGGCTACCTATGAAGGGGAGATCGCGTTCCCCGCCAATAGTATACGATATGCTCCTGCTGCCGCCCTCTGACCGGGTGGCACCGAGGACCACCGTTCCGATCTGCCCGGTCCAGGAAGATAGAGTCTGAAGTCCCATGGTACTCACCTACAGGAGCGGTTTCATCTCCAGGGCCGGGTGGCCGGCCCGGACCAGGAATTCTGCCAGTTCCTGGAGAGTCCCGGCCTTCTCTTCATCGGCGATCTTCCCGAACAGATCCGGTATCCCTTCTTTTTGCAGTTTCTCCCTGATGCGGGGTCCGATCTCTTCCTTCAGCGCTGCCGGCATCCAGACCAGCCTGCGGATACCTCCCTCGGCCTGGAGGAACCGGTCGCTCAAGATAAACCCCTTGGATATCCCGGCAAATCCCGGTGTCTGGGCCCCGCCCCCTATGGTTCCTGCAAGGGTGGAAAAACTCATACCGGCAGGGGTCTCTCCCTTGAATTCCCGGTTCACCACCAAAAATCCGTTCACCTCCGGGAGCATCACCACGATGCACTCGAAGCAGCCGCAGCAGGTCATGGGGTATTCCATGACACTATACAGGGAGCAGCGGTCAACCTCACCATGGGAGGCCTTCTTGACAAAACGGTTCACCCCTTCGAATTCGCCGCGGAGCGCGTCGATCTCCTTCCCCTTCTCGACCGGCTGGTTTGCCCCGGAAGGGGCAATCTCGTAGGCGATCTTCCCGTCCAGCCAGGAGATGGCCCCGCACAGGGCCGGCCGCTCGGGGGTGATGATGCAGACGTGGTTGGGGGCAAAGGTCTGGCACAGGGTGCAGGAATAGTAGGTAGCAACATCGGTATCCCGCATGCCGCGGATACGGGAGTCCCGCTCCTCGTATACCTGCTCTGCTTTCCCTTTGAGTTCCAGAACTTTCTTCTCATCGGTCACCAGCGTGACCTGCACGGCATCCAGGAGGTCCGGGAAGTCCATGCGGAACTTCGCGGCAAGGAGGCGGCCCAGGTGCTCGATTCGTACCCCCTTGGCTACCGCCTCTTTGGAGAGCCGGACCCAGATGATGTCACGCTGGGCTACATGCCAGGAGCCTTCACCGTAATTGACAAAGTTGTGTATTCTCCGTTCAAGTACCGGCTCGTACTCCTTCTTCATGGTCTTTCCCGCCACTTCCACGAGGACAGCAAGGGGATACGCGCCGCCCGGCTTCATATCCTCGATCTCCGGTCCGACAACCTTTACAAGGCCGTCCTGCACCTCGCCTGCCGGCCGGACCTGCAGGAGTTCAAATGCAGGGGACCGCCCTCCTCCGAACTCCACGTACATCTCCTCTTTCCGGATGCTCTTTCCTTCAAACGCTGGGGAGCAGGCCATGGGGATAGGGATCGCGGTGACCGAGACTTTGATGCCGCGAAGTTCCATCCCCCGGGAAACGACCTCTTCCGGGGCGACAGGGAGGAATGAACCGCCCTCATACCCGCCGAGGGTCAGGACAGGGATGCCCAGAACCTGGAAGGCATCGATAAGTGCCACCTCCTCATCGGAGAGACCCGGGAAGAGGATGACGATAGCCCTGGCACGCTCCTTTGCATACCCGAGCAACCTGCCGGCATCCCCGGGGGTAACACCCCCAAACATCATGGCTACCCGGGCTATGATATCCAGGAAATGGATTGATCGTGACGGGGTCGAGCCGAGGGGGATGAGGCGGTACTCTCCCCCGACTTTTACCCCGGCGTTTGAGAGTGAGGTGACCACGTTGCCGGCCAGGAACGTCAGCATCAGCTTCTCCTGGAGTTCCCGGCAGATCCCTGCCGCAGTATCGGGAGTGTCAGGAGTCCCGCAGACCAGCGCAAGCCCGAGGATGCTCCCATCGACCAGGGTATACCCCAGCCGCCTCAGCTCGGCATCCGGGATAAACCCGGAATAGGGTGGGGGTTCCCTCCCTCCTGCAGCGGTGGCCGAAGCGGTACTGCACTCCCCTGCCACCAGGGGATTCTCCCCCGTCTGGGCATAGGCCTTGCGTGCAGCATCCCCGGAATGAACCGCCATGCCGGTCAGGGCGTAGGTGACCGGGAGGTGATACGCGGTCTCGTCATAGGAAAATTCCCCTGAAACCTGGCCGAGGGTAGCGGCAAGTCCTTTCTTTCCCTTTGCAATGGCTTCTTCAACATGAATCATACGGGTTCCACCAGTCCTACCAGAGGTATCACCCTCGGGTTGTAAATGAGTTTGCATAACGGTATATCCGGCAGGTTCGGCCATGTCTGATCCCGGCATTTTAACCAAATGGAATCAAACGGGCAACTGAGAAAACGATCAGAACCCGCTTTTAAAATACGGACCCGCAGCACGTTCAACCAGAATATCATTTTTTTAATGAAACCTGCAGGTTAATGACGAAACAGCGAGGAGTATCAACTCGCGCTTACAGGGATGGAAAATAAATTTGAGCGTCTTTTTTTGGGAATCGATGAAGGCACGGAGACCGCATCTGAGAGGGAAACGAATCCCGGATCAGATGAGCCCGCAGTTCTTGAGGAACCTGATGTGGAGTCGCGGGTCATGCCCGAGCTCAGGATGAAATGAGAGCGCCATATAACGGTCCTGTTCAAGCGCAATAATGCCTTCAGGAATGGTGCCCATGATTTTTATCCCGTTTCCAGGGTGTTCTGCGACCGGCGCCCTGATAAAAAATGCATGGAACGGGCGGTCAAGCCCGGCAATACCGACATCAGCTTCAAACGATTCCCGCTGGCGGCCGAACGCATTCCTGATGACGGTATAGTCCATAAGACCCAGAGGGTGGACCCGCGGATCATCAACGCTTTGCGCCATCATCACCATGCCGGCGCATGTCGCAAAGATGCCGCCGTCAAATTCCACCAGCCGTTTAAAAAACCCGTTTTTGTCAATAAGGCGGGAGATTGTGGTCGATTCTCCCCCGGGGATGGCCAGGGCATCAAGCACCGGAATTTCATCCGGCCTTCTGACCGGGGTCACCACAACGGACGTTTCGCAACCGAATGTCCGCGCTGCATTCTGGAACGCGTCGATATGCTCGCTTACATCACCCTGGAGTGCCAGGACGCCTATCCTAGCGCCCACGGTACTGGAGCACCTCGCCCTCTTTCAGGGTGTGTACATCGAGCCCTTTCATGGGTTCTCCAAGACCTGTGCTGGCCCGGGCAATGGCAGCCGGATCGTCGAAATGGTTCACTGCTTCCACGATTGCCCTCGCCATTTTCTCAGGGTTTGCCGAGAGGAAGATGCCGGAGCCGACAAATACCCCGTCTGCCCCCATCTGCATCATCAGCGCTGCATCACTGGGAGTCGCGATCCCTCCCGCAGAGAAGTTCACTACAGGGAGACGGCCACGTTTGACGGTCTCGAGAAGGAGGTCTGCCGGCGCTTCAAGGTCCCGGGCGCGATCGGTAATCTCCTGCGGCGTCCTGCCCTGGAGAGCCCGGATCTCGCCGCCGATGTTTCTCATGTGCCGGACTGCTTCAACGACATTCCCCGTCCCTGCCTCGCCCTTCGTGCGGATCATGGCAGCACCTTCCTGGATTCTCCGGAGCGCCTCCCCAAGGTCACGCGCACCGCAGACAAAGGGGATGGAGAACTGCTTCTTGTCGATGTGGAACTGTTCATCCGCCGGCGTGAGTACCTCGCTCTCGTCTATCATGTCCACACCGAGAGACTCAAGGACCTGTGCCTCCACACACATGGCCGATTCTCACCTTTGCCATGACAGGAATGGAAACGGTGTCCATGATCTCCATGATAATGGCCGGGTCTGCCATCCGGGCAACTCCGCCTGCTTTCCTGATATCTGCGGGGACCCGCTCGAGCGCCATCACTGCAACAGCGCCTGATTGCTCTGCAACAGCAGCCTGACTGGCGTTGACCACATCCATGATCACTCCTCCTTTCTGCATGGATGCAAAGCCGCGCTTCAGGAGCTCGGTGCCGAATCTCAGCTCCTCGAGTTTCATATGCCTGTATATATTATTCCTGATCCCAATAAAATTAGTACGATACTGACCAGTGTGCCAAATGCAATGGTGACCACCCGGATCGCCTCAACAATCCCGGGGCCTCCTTCTTCGAGCGATCGCTCACCCGTCCCCATGATATATACCCCTGGTTTTTCAAACCGGACCCCGGCACCGGAAGCAATAATGGACATGGGGATTCCTCCGTTCATGCCCGGTCTTTTTTTCCGGTCCGCGAGCAACCCCCGCCAGGCCGGTGAGAATCTCCCCTTTGCAGCGAAGTAGATGAGCAGCATGCCGCCCGCGACACGGGCCGGAATGAAATTCAGGATATCGTCCATCCGTGCGGCACACCAGCCGAGGTCTCTTCGTTCATCCTTGTACCCGAGCATGGCGTCCATGGTATTGGCCGCCCGGAATACCGCTGCTCCCGGAAGTCCGAAGAGTCCGAAGTAAAAAAGGGGAGAGATGATACTGTCCACGAGGTTCTCCGCCATCGATTCATACGCAGCCGATCGTACCTGTTCCCCGGAGAGTGTCCCGGTGTCCCTGCTCACCATGAGAGCAGCTTCTCTCTGCCCTTCACTGATATCCCTTGCAAGTGCCTGATTGACCGAAGCAGTATGCTCCTCAAGCGATCTCCAGGCAAGACAGGATTTAAGGAGAAAAGGCCCGGCAAGCAGGAAAAGGTACCAGGGAAAGAGCCAGGAAAGAAGGAAAAAGGGGAGGGCAAAAAGAAGGACGGTAACCAGCCACATCCCAACTCCTGCCGCTCTCTGGATCCTGGCCGGCCAGACCGACGGTCGTCCCCACCACCCGATGAACGACCCTATGAGGGCTACCGGGTGATACCTGCTTACCGGGTCCCCGATAAGCCGGTCAGCAAGGAGGGAAAGAGGGAGGATAACTGCATTCAGGGCACTCATGTATCACACAGCGTAATTTCTCGCAATTTTTTTTCCTCCGAACCGCTACGAACATCCGGGTAGTTTCCCGGTTTTCTGTCCATTCCCGGGTCTCTCTGGGGGTAACCTGCCGGATCCCCGAATACAGGAACACCTCTCACGGGATGGTATCGTACACAAGAGTATCGGGAGGGATCTATTTGCATATTATGGATTACCAGGAAAAATGAGGGACGCAAGGAATGTTTTATTGGACGGGTGTCCGGGGGAGGAGGTCAGGGATACCCCCCTCAACAGGGTAATCGACCTGGCACGAATGACAGTGGAATGTCCCTTTCACGATCTCCTTTTCATCCTCTTCGTCAACGGTAAGTTCAAGGTCTCCCTTGCACACCGGGCAGCAGAGAATCGGGAGGAGGGTTCGCTTCATACCTCGTCCCTGATATCGATAATATGGGCGACGTCCGGCCCTGTGGAGATGAGGGTGACCGGTGCGCCGATATCCTCTTCTGCTTTTTCAATAAACTGGAGGGCCTTGCTGCTGAGCTTGTCATACTCTCTGATCCCAAAGCAGAGCGGATCGACCCGGTCGATTCCGGTAATGGCTGCCTGGGTACATCCATTGATCATTGCAGAATACCGGGCCATCTCGCCGTCCCATTCTCCTATACGGCGCTGCCGGTGCGTGACGGTCCCGAACTCCTGGATACCGAGGTGATCGGAAACATCGCGGGACATTTCTGTCGAAAACGGGCCTTCGCCCACACGGGTCGGGTAGGCTTTGAATACCACAATTACATCATCGATCCTGGTCGGCCCGACACCGTTATCTGCCGCAATCTGGGACGCAGACGTGTCTTTGCTGGTGACAAAGGGATACGTTCCGTAATAGAGCGAGATGCCAAATCCCTGTGTTCCCTCGAGGAGCACACGCTCTCCCATATCAAGCCCGGCATTGATCTCCGCAGGAACATCAATGAGGAAGGGTGCAAGCTCGGGGAAGTCCTTTGCCTGTCGGGCGACACGCATGACCCGGTCGGCATTTGCAGGACCACAGCCGCTCCCCGTGCTCCCGATTGTCTTGGACAGGTGTTCACTTGAGCGGTCCCTCTCAATGTGCTGTTTCTCGATCACAGCGCACCGGTAATCGACAAAGGTGCGGTCCTCTACCTTGAGGAACTCCATTTCATGCTTGAGAATATCTGGATCTACGAGCACCCCTGTACCGATAAAAAGGCGGGCGTCCGGATACACAAACCCGGAGGGAACCATCCGCACTCCATACTCCTTGTCTCCCATGGTGACTGTGTGCCCGGCGTTCGGGCCGACACCTCCCCTTGAGATGATGGTAGGATGGTCCGCGAAAGCGACATGGGCCACAACCTTTCCTTTCCCCTCGTCCCCGAAAAATCCGCCGACGATAATTGTGCAACTCATTGTCCAACCATCTAGTATAGGGAAGGCATTGTCATAAAACTATTACTCCCCCGCCGATAGCCCAAACACCGTCAGTATTTTTTTTGGAACAATTCGTCCCACGATAGTTGGATAGTATTTATTTTCTGAGATAGACGGGAAGGTGAGTACCCGGCTCTCAAAAAAGTAAGAGGTCCTCCCTCCTCTGACTGAGTTGTGCAAGAACAGCAGCAGTCACTCCGAAAAAAGGTGAACTATTTTAATTCAGCAGGAGTTGGAGGCAATAAAATGCGCCATGCGTTTGATCGCTTCTGAGAGATCTTTTCGTGATACCGCATATGCACACCGGAGGTGGTTCTCCCCGCCCTGCCCGAGAACACTCCCGGGAACGACCGCAACATGCTCATCTTTGAGCAGACGTTCGGCAAATTCCAGGTCAGAGAGCCCTGTCTTTTCTACCGACGGGAATGCATAGAATGCCCCTTCCGGAAGATGACAGGGCAGCCCGATCCGGTTCAGCCCCTCCACGAACAGATTTCTCCTCACCCTGTATTCCTGCACCATACGGTCCTTTTCCTCTTCGCCACGGCGCATGGCTTCCAGTGCGGCGACCTGGCCCATCGCGGGTGCGCAGAGCATGACATACTGGTGGATCTTGAGCGCGGCATCGCAGATCTCCCGGGGCGCACATACATATCCGATCCTCCAGCCGGTCATGGCATAGGCTTTTGAAAAGCCGTTCAGAAGGATGGTCCGCTCCTGCAACCCTTCAATGGCCGCTGCCGATGCATGGGTGCCGGTGTAGGTCAGCTCCGAATAGACCTCATCGCTGATAAGAAGCAGGTCATGGTCGATCACAACATCCGCGACTGCCTTGAGATCATCGCGCCTCATGACGGCCCCGGTCGGATTATTCGGGAAGTTGATGATGAGCGCTTTGGTCTTCCGGGAGATCGCTTCCATCAGGCGGTCAGCTTTGAGTTTGAAATGATCCTTTTCCAGGCACTCCGCCGGTACAGGAACTCCCCCGGCAAGCGTCACGCACGGGGAGTAGGAGACATAACTTGGTTCTGCGATGATGATCTCATCACCCGGGTCTGTCACTGCCCGGATGGCGATATCAAGCCCCTCTGATACACCGGTCGTGATCACCATCTCGGTATCGGGATTATATCCGACCCCGTAATGGCTGAAAAGCCAGCGTGAGACTGCCTCACGCAGCGGCTGGATACCGCGGTTCGGGGTATACGAGGTCCCGCCCTGTTCGATCGAGTAGATACTTGCCTCGCAGAGGTTCCATGGGGTGGAAAAATCCGGCTCCCCAACCCCGAGGGAGATCACTTCCTCCATGGTAAGGGCAAGGTCAAAGAATTTTCTTATTCCGGATGGCGGAATCACTCTTGCACGCTGGGATACAAAGTCCCTCATACACAACCCCTCACGGCGAGTAAGGTATCCGATCCCCGGCCTCTTTTTCACAGAAATTCTGGCCGTTCTCCTTGTAGGTCTTCATGATGATGTGGGTGGCGGTCTCGCGTATCCGGTCCATCGGCGCTATATACTCAGAGACGAACCGGGCCACATCCTGCATGGTCTTTCCCGTGACATGCAGCTGGAGATCATACACTCCCGTCACGAGGCGGAGGGATTTCACTTCCCGGAATTTTGCAAGACGATCGGCTATGCGGTCATACCCGTAATCACGTTCAGGGTTCACCTTCAACTCAATGATAGCTGAGACCCCCCCGTTCGCTGCCCGCTCCCAGTCAATGACCGTGGTATAGCTTCTGATGATCTTTGCTTCTTCAAGCGCAGCAATGCGGCATTTCAACTCTTCTCCGGAGAGTTCAGTCATGACTGCCAGTTCTTCCGGAGAATGGTTGCTGTTCTCCTCAAGAAGCCGGAGGAGGAGGAGGTCTTTTTCGTCCATATTGATTTCACCTGAACAGGGTCTTCACCCAGGCAACGTCCATTCTGTCAAGCCCATGGGAACTCAGATCGCGGATCACCCAGAATGACGTCCCATATTTTATGATTATTTGAGTCAAACCACATCTCTTTTGTCCTCCCATATCTCCCACGGCTGACAACCCTGGTATTGATAACGCCCAGCATGTTGAGTTCAGAGATGAGATCGGTGATTCTCCTGTGCGTGAGGATATCAAGGTCCATGACCGGGGCAATTTCTTTGTATATCCTGCTCACTTCACCGCTGGTAAAGGGTTTCTGTCCCATCTGATCAAGGAGAAGCATGGAATAGAGGACCACCTTGCTCTGGGTAGGGAGGGTTGCAATACACTCCACCATGCTGTCGGTCTCTATCTTGGCCTGCGCGACCTTCACGTGTTTTTCTGCCACGTGCTCTACCTCCTCCCGATCGGCAATTTCACCGGATACGCGCAGCAGATCAAGCGCCCGGCGGGCGTCACCATGTTCCTGGGCTGCCAGCGCGGCACAGAGCGGTATTACGCCCTCATCGAGAACCCCTTCAATAAACGCGATCTCGGATCGCTGGAGGAGAATATCACACAGCTGAGGGGCATTATAGGGAGGGAACACGAGTTCTTCCTCTGAGAGCGAAGAGAGGACCCTTGGGTCAAGAAAATCCTTGAAGCTCAGGTCATTTGAGATCCCGATCATGCTCACCTTGGACTTTTTGAGATCGGCATTTATCCGTGTCAGGTTGTAAAGCGTTTCATCACCGCTTTTTTTGACCAGTTTGTCGATCTCATCCAGGACTATTACCATAACACCGCCGGTCGCCTCAAGCTGATTTTTCAGCTCCTGGTACACCTGGTCGGTTGGCCACCCGGTCATTGGGATAATAGACCGGACTTTATCGCTTGAGATCTCATCGTCTCCTGACAGACTTTTTGAGATCTGTGCAAGAACCCGATACTGCGTGTCGATAACTTCGCAATTCAGATGGACGACACGGCAACTGGTACCCATGTGAGTACTTGCGGTCTCAAGCTCGGTTCCCACATACCGCACAACCGCTGTCTTTCCGGTGCCGGTTTTCCCGTAGATAAGAATATTCGAGGGGGTTTCGTTTTTCAATGACGGTGCAAGAATGGAGGCAACCAGATCGATCTGAGGGTGCCGGTGGGGAAGGGTTTGAGGCCGGTAGGAATGCCGTAACACTTCCCTGTTTTTGAAAATTTTATTCCCTGAAAGATATTTTTTGAATAGTCCAACTGATTCAGGCGTTTCTGGCACTGCTGACCCCCCGGGAGTGATCGCTTAGGTATCCTATGGTAAAAACCTGCTTATTTGCAGATCTTATAAACCCCTTTATTTCCATTCCAAATAGCACAATTATGGCTCATTTTTTAAAAAATAGAGGATATAGCAAATTTATTTTAGAGGAGAAATACCGACCTTTCCATACGAGTCCTGGAATATTTATGAGTCCCCTACCCTATCATTTCCACTGGAGTGCGAATTAATGATACAGTATATCCTGTATCTTAAAAAAATAATGAAATCATTCGTTACTTCTTACATTAATAATATAAAAAAATTATGAAATTATCACAAACAAAGTAAGATTTAAAAAAACCAAACAACGTATCCTGTCGATATAAATCATAACTCTGTCAGATTGAAAAAGAGTAGTCCCACTGATAGATGAATACCTGAAAGAACTGGACCGGAACCTTGAAACAACGTATGTTAACGGGAAAACTGTATCAGATAAATTTCCCAAAGAGTCATTGAGATACATCGATATCCAGATTGCAGGACCTCCAGGCACATCGTCACGATAATTTCCCAAAGAGTCATGGAGATACATCGATAGGTTAGAAAAGAAGTATTTCAGAACATCGAATAAAAGAAAACCTAATCAGAATGCCTGGGATGAGTTATCAGCTCTTTTAGATAATCGCCTGTTTAACAAGGCAGAATCTTGAGTCAGCATAAAGAAGAGAAAGCACCCGATCCCAAACTAAAATGAAACGATCAGAACCTCAATAGATATGCAGTCAGCTCTCTTTTATGATCGCCTTTTAATAAGGCAGAATCTGGAGTCAGTATAAAGAAGAGCAAGCACCCGATCCCAAACTAAAGTGAAACGATCAGAACCTCAATCAGATGTACAGTCAACTCTCGGAACCTCAGATGCACGGTCAGATTTCCTTGGATAAACCACAATTGTGCTTTAGTAATTGCCAGTCAACCGGTTTGATCGTCTAGTTCTGAATTTCACCAAACGATGACGAGTTTTCCTATAATTGTATGGAGGCAGCTCGATAAACATGGCTCCAATCACAGAAAAGCAACTCTGGTGAGGGGTAGTCCAAAATTCTCCACTGGAAACAAAGGGGTAGGGCGATTGCTACTCTCTCTCTTCGTTAAAATATTGAAAATAGCACTCAAATTTGGAAAAACATGCCGTATATCAAAGATCGTCTAGTTCTGAATTTCACCGAACGATGACGAGTTTTCCCATAATTGTATGGGGGCATCTCGATAAACACGGCTCCAATCCCAAAAAAGCAACTCTGGTGAGGGATAGTCCAAAATTCTCCACTGGAAACAAAGGGGTAGGGCGATTGCTGCTCTCTCTTCGTTAAAAGAGACAAAAGGCGCTCCGATTTGGAAAAACGTGCCATTTACCCAAGATTCAAGAGTGTTTGTCATGAAAATTTTGAAACCTTCAGACCATAGAGCAGGCACATGGAAATTGAGTTTTGAGTGCAAAATTTTCATTGCTTTGGTGCGAAGTCCTGGAACGTCATGCGGGTTTTTTAAACTGTAACGAGAAACCGTGGGGTCTTCCGATCGGGTCTTTTGACTGACAGGTGCGCACTGTAATTACCCTCTATGCATAACCTTCCTCTCAATGAACCCAGAACACGTCAAAGCCAGGACCATCAGGGGAGCCGTTATCACGGTTTCAAGTTCCCGTACCAAGGAAACGGATAAGAGCGGGGAGACGGTTATCCATCTCATGGAGCATGCCGGCATAATACTCTCACATTATGCAATCGTCCCTGACAAAATAGACGCTATCCGCAATGAAGTTACCAAAGCACTGGAATGTGCCGAATGCGTGGTCCTGAATGGCGGGACTGGTCTGACGCATGATGACTGCACGATTGAAGCAGTCGCCCCTCTCCTGGAGAAGAAGATTGAAGGATTTGGGGAACTTTTCCGTATGCTGAGTTTTCAGGAAATCGGAAGTGCTGCGATGCTCTCACGAGCGATTGCAGGAATTACAGGCGGCAAAGCGATCTTCTGCATCCCCGGATCCACCGGTGCAGTCACATTAGCAACAAGCGCTCTTATCCTCCCCGAGATAACGCATATCCTCACTCACGCAAACAAGTGAAAAAGTACTGATGCGAGTGAGATTGGGGGATCCGATACAATAATTTCTCTCAGTTGTTACCGGTACACTTCTAAAAGCGCTACTCTCTCCAGAACAAGATCCTGCAAACGGCTGATGCCTACCACTCCAATCTCTTCACCAGTAATCCCGAAAAGTTCCATGAGCAGGGATTGCTTCTCTTCAGAAAAAGGTTCCCAGTCTTCCTCATCACAATACACTCCAACCTGTTGAAGGTCTTTGAAAACCCGTTCATTTCCGGGGCAGATACAGAGATACACCCGGTTCTCCCCGGGATGCACGCCAAAACCTGTTCCATGCTGGCATTGTCGTGATCCTGCTGCATAAAGAAGTGATTCCATTTCCACACTGTTGGAAACAGGGTGGCCTTCATCGAATGCGCGGAACGCATGTGCAATCGCCGACTCAACATGCATCCGACCAGCCATCCTGTCAGCATTAAAGAGGATGATATTCACTCTGTTATTTTCACCGAGTTCCCTCAGGTATTTGAGAAACTCATCCTGGTCGCTGATATTCAGCCTGAACTGGTGGACTACACATGTACCGGATTTCATGCTAACCCCTCCGAATTTGCGGAATGAGGATATTCATTCTGAACCATGGCATCCCCTCTTGTTCCTGCTTTCATATTGACACCCTCGCGCTGATTTCTGAAGTTTGACCTGAGGTATTCTGACTGAATTGACACTGTGATTCATTGTGATACACTCTGAGACTGCCGGAATTGACCTGAGGTATTCTGTAATGACCTGGATTCAGTCATGACTACATGAAGTTTTACAAGATCCTTCTCAGGACTCAGGGTGTTATACTCTGCTAAATGGATATGGTGAGAACAGATATGGCGAATCATTATTTTTGGCTCTTCGCTGTCTGGTGTGGGTACGATTGATGAACCGGATGCATTTTGTGGAGGCTGACCGCCCTGACCGCCATACATCCCCACCTGCGATACACCCCGCCGCCCCCAAAGGATGCCTTGGCGGCGGTTCAGTGACTGAATTGGTATGCCAGATAACAACCTCGATTCAATCTCCCCATACACAACAGCGAGGAGGCTTATTTTTAGGAAGCAATATCCTTCATTCATCCTGCCCATTTATGAACTCAAAAAGGGTTGGCCTGGACCGGTTATCATGGCCACCTGTTGGTGTATTGTCTGACTGACCCTTCAGATCCCTGAATATCTGGCTGGTTATTCCCTGTCCGAGGATTGGGATAATCTGGTCTTCGCCAGCTGTAAGGATCTTTTCAGGACTGGTGAAGCCATTATTGTAAAGCCTGCGTGCCCTGACACGTCCGATATTCCTGATTCTCACGAGTGGGATTAGTTCACGTTTGATCCCATGTTTCATGCAGTACTCATACTCCTGTATCGAGGAGGAAAAGACGCCCCTGAACATCCGGCTGAGTCGGCTGGTGGCATGCAGCAGCCAGTTCGCACTTTCAAGAATATTGTAGATGTCACCTGGTCCGATGGAGTAGCGTTCACATATGGTAGCTTCGGGAATCTCTCTGCTCCAGTCGAAGAGGACCATCGCAGTCTTCAAAGCCCTGAAATAGTCTTCCTCTTCGTCGTATGGAAAATCAATCCACAGTTCTCCCTCATGTTCGAGCACGAACCGTTCCAGATAATGGCTGTCTTTGTTCCCCACAAAGAGGGTATACATATCAGGGGTGCTGCAGATCGACTGGAGGAGTCCGATGTCCGAATACTCTTCTGCCTTGAGGAGCCTGTCGAGAATGAGATCGGCACTTACCGGATCAATGTACAGCTGGGAGACGATCATGCCGTATTCGGTGGCAGAGAGGAGATCGTCCTGCTGCACAATCATCTCTGCCCCGTCGAGGAACGAGAGTGCCCGCCCCATCACGGATTCCAGGATACGATCCTGCTTCTTCTGGTGGAAATAAAATGTCGTGCGCATAAACTCCCGGAGGGCAGGACGCGAGCATACAAAACCGGACGCGATCAGGGAGAGGATGTGGGTTGTGAGTGCCTCCTCTGAAGAACACTGGGAATTGACATCTTCTGCAGGTGCATCGATATAGGAGGAGAACAGCACCCCGGCATCACGTGCGTCATGACCTATCAGGTACTGCCTCACCATATGGGTCCAGATGCGGGCGACCAGCACGTCCTGCCATCTGGTGATATTCACGGACCGGGATGGGTACCATGCCCTCGCCGCTGCTGAAACGCCGGTATTCTTTAATAATCACCCTTCGGGCAGGAAGATTGAGCCCTGCTGCGAGCGTGGGGGTTGATGAGATGCACCGGATATGACCCTTCCGGAATCCCTCTTCGACGATGCTGCGGGCTTCCCTTCGAAGCCCGGCATGGTGAAAGGCAGCCCCGCTCCCCACACAGTGCGCGAGTGCCCGCTCCTGGTCAGTCTCTGCCAGTTTTTCAAGCCTTTTTCTGTAGGCATTCAGTTCTTCACTCTCGATATGAATGGCTTTCGCAGCCTGTTTGGCAAAAGCTTCTGCGTTCTTCCTTGAAGAAACAAAAACGAGGCATTGCCCACCTTCACCAATCGTGTCCATCGTGATATTGATACTTTCATGACGGGAGATTGAAGGGACTGGATGAATTTTTTCATGAAAATGTATTGCGCCGTCATAGTAAACCCCCTGGCGGAGGTCAACGGGTCTCCAGGAGCTCGTCACCAGCCCTGCGTCAAGCCAGCGTGCAAGAGTGCCGGGGTTTCCTATCGTTGCAGAGAGGGCGATCACCTGCATTGCCGGATTTTTCAGCCGCATCTTTGCAATGACCATCTCGAGGGTAGGGCCCCTGTCCGGGGAATCGATCAGATGGACCTCATCGACTATAAGGAGGGTTATCTGATTCAGCCAGGGAGATGCATTCCGAAGCAGCGAATCGACCTTCTCGCTTGTGGCAATGATGAAATCATTTCTCCCCAGATACTCGTCCCTGCGGTCAAAATCCCCTGTGGAAATGCCGACCCGTGCCCCCTTGCCGCCAAATTCTTCATATTTTTCTGATGCAAGGGCTTTCAGCGGGACAATATACAGGCATTTTCCCCCCTTCCGGAAATGGAAGTGCATGGCCATCTCGGCAACAAGGGTTTTTCCACTGGCGGTCGGGATAGCCACAAGGAGGTTCTTTCCATTAAAAATCCCCTTCTCGACGCACTCCGCCTGCGGAGGATAGAGTTCACGGATCCCGGATGAGGTGTACCGCTCGATCAGGTCACGGGAAAGCGGGAGATCTTCTACCTTCATCCATACCCCTTTTGTTCAAGTCTACAGGCCTCGTAGATCCGTCCTTTTTATAAATCATCCGCTGGGCGCGCATTTATCTTTCCAGTGGAAATATACCTTTTCCGACCGATAACCACTTGGATCCGTGTCAATATGCAGTCGAATTGTGGAACGTTCAGTAATAATAATCGATCATGTCCTGTTTCATCTCGCGGCGTTTCCGCTCCAGGAATGCAAATACCATCTCGTGCGGCAGTCCCTGGAGGAGCATATCAATAGCACTCCGCGCGATCTTGATATGCTCGGGAAGACCGATGAGTGCAACGGTCTTTCCGAATACCGAGACATCACATTCGGTCATATGCTCGATCTGCTCCCGGGAACGGCCGTCTTTTCCAATAATCCTCCCACGGAGCCGGTCAAGCTGGCGGGGACTATCGGTAAGCCCTGAAAGATCAATGACATCCAGGAGGAGGTCCTCATCATCGAGCAGGACAAATGCCCGTTCAGGAGAAAAGCCCCGGTTTATTGCCTGGACGACTTCAATTCCCCTGAGAAGGAGAGGGGCATCCTCGCCCTCCAGCTTTACACTCCCTTCCTTGCTATCGATACTGATACTGGTGCTGGTCCTCTCCTCGAGCTCTTTTTTTACCGAGCCTCCCTTTCCAATCAGCACCGCCACACGGTTTCCTGTAATCTTGATCTCCTGTATCATTGTTTACTCCCGCTGCCCACCGGCATGACGCTCTTTTGTTCTCCCGGTTATCTCTGTAAAGATATCTTTCTCATCCCTGACGGTGCAGAATCCGCTGAAATACCTGTTGATGTTTGCAATGTCCCGGGCGAGGAAGGACTGTGCCTTGGGGTGATCCGGCGTGACTGCCTGCCCCATATCGATCACATACAGGTGGTCTCCATAAAGGATGTTGAATTCAGACAGGTCAGCATGCACGAGCCCCGCGTCCTGATAGAGTCTCTTCATGAATGCAAGGATCTCTCTATAGACAGCATCGGGATCCTCCAGCTCGACCCCCTTGAGATGGGGGTAGGGACGTTCATCCTCCCCAAGGAACTCCATCAGGAGGATATTCCTGTCCCAGACCAGGGGCTCAGGTACTGGGAGTCCTGCTTCAACAGCCCGTTTGAGGTTGGAAAACTCTTTCCTGGTCCATGTGAAGATGAGATCTTTTTTTGTACGTTTTATCCCCGTAAAACGCCTGTCTCCGATGATGTAATCACTCATTGCGTTGAAATTTGCAGTCCGGATACGGTAGATTTTTATCGCGAGGTCCTGGTCTCCCCGCTCGCCGAAAAAGACGTTGGCCTCTTTCCCGGTGCTTATCGATCCTCCGATTGCGGTGATCCATCCTTTGTGGACCAGTTTATACAACGCCAGCAGGGTGACCTCGTCAAAGACATCATCGCGGACCTTCAGCTGGTCCATGTCTTTGATGCGAACCCCGAGCCGTTCCACTTCACGGTCAAAGTTGCTCTCGATCCGGTCAAGGCCCACTTGTTTGTCCCTCATTTTACATAATCCCTGACGCAGGAGAGGATCTCTGCAAGGTACATACCCGCAGTTTTCTTCAGGTCGAGGGGGTGGATCTCACCCTTTCTGTACGCCGCCTCAATCTCTTCGAACCGCAGGAATTCCCGGTCGCCACCAAACTTCGCCGGCCTTTTTATTGTTACTGCGCCACTACGGGGAAAGATGTGATACTGGAATATCTGAAGTATCGGGTTCTCTTCGCATTCGGGAGGACAGAAGGCTTTCTGGCACTTCTTCTCGATCTCTTCGACGGTATCAGCAACAGAAATAAAATTTCCTGAGGAAGAAGACATCTTCTTTCCATCAAGGCCGTTGAGGATAGGGGTATGGATACAGACCGGGGCAGGGTATCCCACATTCGGGAGGTATTCTCTCGCAAGCATGTGGATCTTCCGCTGGTCAATCCCCCCGACCGCTGCATCCACACCCAGTTTGGCAATGTCCACCATCTGCATAATCGGGTAGATCATCTGGGATACGGTCGGGTGCATCCATGTTCCTGCCGACCTCGTCCATACTCCGTTTTGCCCTGTTCAGGGTGATCTGTTGGGAGAGCCGGAGGACCATCAGCTGGTAGTCCGGGGAGAGCTGGAGCTCCGACCCGAGCACGTATTCGACAGACCGGAGACCGAGTCCCTCGAAACACCGTTTATTGTACTCGGCAAGCTCACCGACCTGCTCCATGGTCCCTTTCCTGTTCAGGAATGCGTGGAGATCAGCGAGGAGCACCACGACTTCGAAACCTGCCTCCTTTAAATCGATCAGCTTGTTGACCGTGACCAGGTGTCCAAGGTGGATCTCCCCGCTCGGTTCATAGCCGGCATAGACCCGTTTCTTATCCTTGGAAAGGAGGGCCCTCAGATCGTCATCCGTGACGACTTCCACCGCATTTCTTGTGACCAGCGAATAGGGGTCCATTGCTACTCAATGGGTTGTAGAGGAAGTTAATGATTATGAGGTACACGTGTGACCCCTTTGAGGCTCGCGGGAAGATCAGGTTCCTGCTCTATCCTGCACCCGGATTTACGCTGGTTCTTAAAGAATCCCGTTCTCTCAGAAGTCCTGGGGCCAGCCTGGCTATTCATCACGTGTGCCCCTTCAAAACCGTGGGAAGAGCCGGGAAACACCTCCCACGCCTTTTGTGTATTGTTCTCTCCCAGTCCGGTTTTTTTATTGTATCGCAATGAAATCGAGTGCTTTGTTGGTCATTGCCACTGATTTTACCGGATCTTTCTCAATACCCGTCATCGCACGGATGCAATCGATGTTCTCGACCACCACGTCAGCCTCCTGGTGGATGGCCTGGAAGAGGTAGAGTTCTTTTCCAAGGCATGACACCGATTCTTCGAAGATACCGTTCTCCCAGAGGTCCGAGCGGCGGCGACCCAGGTCCATGGCATACTCCTTCAACTCGGCAGTACTCGTGATCCCGGTCACCTTCCGCACGATGCCCATCCGCGGGTGCTTTTCGATGATCTCGATAACCTTCTCCCTCGTCGCCTCTCTCTTCAGGTCCATCTGGACGGCGTGCATATGCATCATCGTTACCGGCACTATCATGGCCAGGGTCACGATGTTGATGTGCGGGAGGACGCTCTGGACATCTGGACCATGGTGACTGGGGATATTCACCGGGTTCAGTACGATGGCATCGATGGGACCACGCTTGATATCCGCCGGGTCACCACCTCTCCTGACCATCACTGCCCGGACCTTTTCTACCCCGTAGGCTTTATCCATGGCATGGATAATCCTGCAGAGTCCGGTCGTATTGCAGGAGACCACCCGGGCGAACTGCTTCCCTATGGCCTCCTTGTAGTTGCAGTCCGAGTTGAACGAGAACCCTGCCACCTCATGATCTTCGCCGCCCTGCCAGATGGCCTTGATCCCCAGGTTCTCGTACACCGGTTTGTTTTTTGCCCCCACGCCGCCCGGTGTCGCGTCCACCACGATATCGGCCGCCTTCAGCATCTCCTCCACGCTTCCGGCGACAGGCAGACCCGCCTTTTCAAAGACAGCCTTCTTTGAGATATCGGCGATGTAGAGCGGATACCCACGGGATTTCGCAACAAATGCCTCGTGACTGGGCTTTGTCTTTGATACCCCGATGACTTTCATGTCCTGCTGGGCGGCTACCGCATCGGCAACGCGCTTGCCTATCGTCCCATACCCGTTGATAGCGACTTTGATCATATGGGAGGGATGTCGGAGGAGAAGCAATTAAATGTTGGGATTTTTGGTTTGATGCCGGGGTCGCAGTATATTCCGGGGAACGATCAAAAGAGGTGCTTGATAATTGCTCAGTTTGTCTTTTTGCGACCACAACGGAGTATTCCTTGTGAAAATCAATTCATAATATTTATCGTATCGCTGGATATAGGCACTTCTCATTGGGGGAGTCCGCGAGTTCATCTGCACCATACCTGATTGGGCCGAAAACAGATCCGGCTCACATTTGCTGGTTGTGGAGTGGAAATGAAAGGGTAGCGGAGCCAATAATTCTGACTGTAGTATCGCCGTAAGGAAATCATTCTTAGAAGCAGTTTTTCTGCATCACCTCATTTTACCCCGGATATCAATAGAAGAAATACCCCATGGCAGGTACATCCGGCAGGAGCATCGGGATACTGAAAGACACATTGCATGCGGTATGAAGGCACTTCCCGGCAGCACACCAGAAAACCGGGTCGTTATGAGGATATAACAGGACAAGGGTCAGTGGAGCGGGATTATTTCACCAGGGTCCTTTGCTACAATGATGTACCGGAGCAGGACGCTCGCTGTCCGTTTTTAGTCCTGGTTATTTTCCCTGGGAGGCTGGGGGCTATTGGTCTTTAATTTATAATTGTCGACCGGTGGCTGGTTTATCACCTGCCAGTACAGCCCGAGATCTCTGATCACATTGGCAAACTGATCAAACTGCACGGGCTTCACGATATAACTGTTCACGCCGAGGGCATAGCTCTCGATGATATCCCGCTCTTCACGGGATGAGGTGAATATCACGACAGGTATGGCATGGGTGGAAGGTTCTTTCTTAATTTTACGGAGTACTTCGATACCGTCCACCTTGGGGAGTTTCAGGTCAAGCAGTATTACCTTCGGCCGGCCTGCCGATTTCCCTTCGTACGGTCCCGTACCGAAGAGATAGTCGAGTGCTTCTTCCCCGTTCCAGGCAACATGGATCCTGTCCCCAAGGTTGCACCACTGGAAGACATGGAGGATCAGTTCAACATCATTTGGATTGTCTTCGACGAGGAGAATCTCTGCACCGGTCGTGCCCTGGCTCATGCTTGGTACTAGCCCAGAGTAAAGAAAAAGGTTGTGCCCTCTCCCTGAACCGATTCAGCCCAGATTTCACCGCCATGCCGGTGAATAATCCGTTCCACGATAGCGAGTCCGACTCCCGTCCCTTCAATCGACGGATCATTATGGAGCCGCTGAAATACACCGAAGAGCTTCGGGGCATACTTCATGTCAAACCCGATCCCGTTGTCCTTCACATAGTATACCGTTTTCATCTCGTTTGTAAACGAGCCGACCTCTATCCTGGCAATATCCCGCGCCCGGGTGAATTTGAGTGCATTGGAGAGGAGATTGGTAAATACCTGTTTCAGAAGGGCCGGATCGGCCGAGCAGGCAGGCATCTCTTGTATGGCTACCTCGATCCCCCTCCCCATGGTTTCAAACCTGAACTCGTCATAAGCCTCCCGTGCTATGGATGAAGGATCCACCAAAAACCGGTTGAGAGGAAGGCGGCTCATACGCGAAAAATTCAAAAGATCATCGATGAGAGCGCCCATGCGCTGGGTGTTCTCGCGAATTTTTTCCAGATACACCGTTACCTCATCAGGGAGAATCGCGGCATGTTCATGGAGAAGTATCATGGAAAATCCGTCAATCGCCCTGAGTGGAGCACGAAGGTCATGTGATACCGAATAAGAAAATGAATCGAGCTCGCGGTTTGCCGATTCAAGGTCCCTGGTCCGCTCTGCCACGCGGTTCTCCAGTTCTTCGTTGAGTTTCCGTATATTTTCTTCAACCTGCTTGAGTTCAGTAATATCAACGAGAATACCACGGATTCCGACAACGGCATCATCTTTGAGGATCGGGGATGAATAGACCATTGTGACGAGCGTCGATCCATCTTTTCTCTTCATGTGGTACTCTGCCCCATCAGGTTTCATTCCTTCAAGGGCATTTTTTAAATTCTGTAACGCTGAATCATGTTCATCCGGCAGAATAATCTGGAAAATATTGATGCCCTTCTCCAGTTCATCCTGGCTATACCCGAAAATCTGATAGGCAGGCTGGTTGACATAGGTGATTTTTCCGGTGATATCGACCTCGAATATGACCTGGGGGAGCAGGGTGGCAAGATCACGAAACCTTCTCTCACTCTCTGTCAGGTTCTGCTCGATCTGCCTTTGTTCTGTGATATCCCGGCCAACCGACTGGAATTCGATGATATTCCCCTCAGGCCCGAATATCGCCCTGTCATTCCATTGCTGCCACCGGATTTCACCATCGGGCATGATCACCCTGTTTTCAATGAAAAAATCCGGATGATCAGGACTGAGCGCATGGAATCGTTCATTGAGTCTCCTCCTGTCATCATCCGGCATGGAGGGCACGAATTTCTGGCCGGCTATATTCCTAGTATCGAGACCGAAATAACGACAGTACGCATCATTTGCGAATGTAATGGTTCCATCAGGACGGAACCGTACGATGAACTCTGACTGGCTCTCGACTACCCCCCTGTACCGCTCCTCAGATTCGCGCAATTTACTTTCACTGAACTGCAACTGATGGATCGTCCCCTTCAATGACTGGACAAGGGAATTGATGCTCTGCTCAAGGACTCCGAACTCCCTGCCCGTTGTGGATGCTATCCTGTGGTCGAGATTCCCACGGGCGATTATATCCGTGTCATCTGCTATCTGAGCGATAGGCCTGGTGAGATACCGGGACACTCCATAGGCCCCGACAATCCCAAGCATGAGGCCAAAAACGGCCACAAGAAGATGAAATGTGACGAGATGCTGTTGTGACTGGATAATGAGTGCATCATCATACACTATCTCGACTATAAGGCTCATATCGGCAGCATAGTCTTCATCCCTGAGATTGATGAACAGGTATTTTTTCGTCAAAAAAGGGTCATTTTCAGGGATAACGAGGCTCTGTCGTGTCGACAGCACCTGGTCAAGGATCGCGTCCAGTTCCGCATCGGGTTTGAAAGACTTGTTACCCACCTGTCGTTTTGCCGTAGTGAATATGCGAAGGTCGCTGATATAGGGGCTCCTCTCACTGACAGATTCGATCAGGTCCGTGTACCTGAGGGTATTCCTCTCTGTTTTAAACGATTCGGCAGAAAGGCCGATTTCAAGGATATACCGGTGATCACTGGTCGGGTAATAGGCGAATTTTTTCAGGTTTCCGGTGGCACTCTCCTGCACGACCCGGTCCGGATAGAATCCGGCAGTGTCCTTGATCTCCATCAGGTAGTCATAGAAATAAGGGATGGTTTCTTTGAAATTCAGACCAAGGTCCGGTGGGTAGGTGGTATATTCAACCACCCCGGATTCATTGATGACGTAAAGGTCCATCTCACCTCCCATCTCCTCTTTGAGCTCTGGTAAGATTCATCTTTGAAGGATCGCCACCAGCCTCCAGGTACCCGTTGTGAAAAATAACAAAACCGTCCTCCATTTTCCTGTTCAGGGTATTATCGAAGAGCTTAAGACCGTGATCGATGTTTGCGACAGATTCGATAAGATTTTTTTCAGTCTCGTTCCTCAGCAGTTCGGCATTATTCTGGAAATTGTTATTCACCAGTATGAGATCGCCGATCGTGATCCCTACCACGATGACCGTAAGAAAGATGACAATGAATACAAGCAGATAAAACGAAAACGACCTTTTCTTTTCCGGCATATTCATGGTCTGATCCGTATCCTGCGATACAACAGCAGAGCGAAACCAGTCCTCCTCCCTATAATGATGTATACCATTTTTCAAGCGTTTGAAGGTTTTGATACTCATTTTACAGACGGGGATGGCATATGTGCCGTGCAAATCTTTAATTGGCCCGAAAAGACATGATCGATTGCAATGATCCTCGACCAGGAGAAGATCACCCGGATTAAAAAATTGCTGAAAGCAAGGCCAAAAGGCCTTACCATATCTGATATTTCCCATAATCTGAAGATAAATCGGAATTCGGTGGCAAAATATCTGGAGATCCTTCTTATCACGGGCCAGGTCGAGATGCGTATGTACGGAAACGCAAAGGTGTATTACCTCTCCCACAGGGTCCCCATCTCATCGATGCTGAAATTTGCAAACGAACTCATCCTCGTGCTGGACAGTGATTTCAGGATAGTCGAGACAAATGAAAATTTTCTCTCGTATTTTGGGGCGAAAAAAGAGGATATTGTGGGAAGCCCCATCAGTTCCAGCCCGATGAACAGCATTGGTAACGTAAAAATCGAGGATCTCGTACGCGATGCGTTCGATTCGGGGGAAATAACGACCGAGACATCGCTGGTCCGGGATGGCCGGATGAATTATCTCCGCATCAAGGCAGTCCCGAGCGTTTTTGACGATGCGACAAAGGGATCGACTCTCATATTTGAAGATATCACTGAGAAAAAGCAGTTCGAAGACCGTCTTAAAATCAGTGAAGCAAAGTTCAGGGCTATCGTCGAAGACCAGACGGAACTCGTAGCCCGGTTCGATAAGGATTTCAAAGTACTCTTTGCAAACAATGCGGCGTTGCAGTATTATGGGGTTACTTTCAGTGAAATTGAAGGAAAAATTTTTGTTGAATTTGTATTTCCGGACGATCGGGAACGGGTAATACAGTCCATCCAGGGACTTACCCTCGAAAAGCCCGTTGCTACCGTGGAAGATCGTACCTGTTTTCCGGATGGCACCTGCAGGTGGCTGCAGTGGACGAACCGTGCCATTTTCAATAACGAGGGAACAATCGTCGAATACCAGGGTGTCGGAAGGGATATCACCGACAGGAAAAATGCAGAGGAGGCATTGGTGGTCAAAGACCTTGCCATGGACGCCTCGGTCAACGGAATTGCCATCGCCAATCTCGATTCCATCGTCACCTATGCCAACAAGGCGTATATCAGTATGTTCGGTTATCAGAACGATGCCGACGTAATAAACCAGCCCATTCGTGCATTTTCCCATGAGGATTCGGTCCAGTCTGGCGTTATCGGCGACGTTATCGAGACCCTCATGACTACGGGAAGCTGGTCCGGAGAGGTTACCCCGCGAAGGAAGGATGGGACCCCGTTTTATGCATTCCTTACCGCCTGGCTTGTAAAGGACCCTTCCGGAATACCCT
Organism: uncultured Methanoregulaceae archaeon; assembly: GCA_963828315.1. GTDB lineage: Archaea > Halobacteriota > Methanomicrobia > Methanomicrobiales > Methanospirillaceae > UBA9949. The sequence goes on from CAWHEC010000003.1 coordinate 149,302, forward strand.
TCTGTATGATGGCTTCCTTTGCAGATATGACCGATCTCAGGAAAGCACGGGATGAGATCCACTCAAGAACACCGCGATCGCTACCTCAATCAATCCGATTGCTATCTTTGATGCCAGTCAACGCCTGATTTTTGCAAATGATTCTTTCATCGATGAATTCGGGTATACCATCGGCGAATTACGGGGAAAGCACCCAAAGGATATCATCGCCCGCTTCGAGACGGTCACTCCTCCTTTTGAGGAGATTGAGTCGGCGCTCTCAAAGGAAGGAAAATGGAAAGGGGAGGTAGCCTTCAGGAAGAAGGACGGATCCATGGTATACATGGAGGCTTCATTCCGGACAACAATGGACGACGCAGGGGAACTCCTGTACATGCTTGTGTCGTTGGTGAACATAACAGACCATAAGGAAGCTGAAACCGCTCTGCGGAGTTCCCTGCAAAAACTCGAGGAAACAATCGAATTCATGCCGGACCCGACGTTCATTATCGACAAGAACCACAGGGTTATTGCATGGAACCGTGCCATCGAGACACTCACGGGGGTAAAAAGGGAGGATGTGCTTGGAAAGGCGGATTTCCAGGATGCGTTCTCTATTTTTAAGGGAGAACGACCGGTCCTCGTCAATCTTCTGGATCTCCCTCCCCACGAGCTGGCAAGGAGTTACCCGTCTGTCCGGAGATTTGGGGACAGCATCTATGTTGAGGCATTCATCCCTGATATGAACGGCGGGGAGGGATCTTTTCTCTGGGGGAAAGCATCAGCACTTGTCGATCATGAAGGGCATCCTATCGGCGCAATCGAGTCGATCCGCGATATCTCGGCGTGGAAGCGTGCCCGGGAATCTTTGAGAAAGGAAGAAGAAGACGGCCGGAACGATCTCCCCTGTCGATATGAAGAGTGAAGGTGTAGCCCTGGCAAGGATGAGACAGGAACTCGAGTTCGTTCTCGACATGATGGAAGAAGCCGTCCTCCTGAGTCGATGCATCCGGTAAAATTACCTGGGCGAATGAGCGTTTTCTGAACCTTGTTGACGGGGAACGGGAGATCGTGCTCGGAGCACACGATCTCAATGTTTTTCCCTGGAGATGAACAGCAGATACTCGGCGTACATGCATACAGCCACTTCCAGAGGAAAGGCGTTGCAGGTCAACCTGATGCCTCTCACCACCACCAGGGTTGTTCCTGTTGAGGTAAGAGCCGCGGTTCTTCCTGGAGATGAACGGGTACTTGTTCTTCACCAGATACACTAACGGTCAGCCTGCATTCAGCAACCGATTCGTGACCGGATGCTCTCTCCTAGTGCCCTGTCGACCTGAAATCTGGAAGAACGATGCGGGAGAAACCAGAGAAAGCGGGCTGAGTCAGGCATGACGACTGGCACTCTACAAGTACAGGCCCTGTATCTCAATTACTCCGGTGCTGTCAGCAGCGCCTGCATACAGTCCGAGTGGTTCCTGATTCAACTCGAGAAAACGCGGTCCCCAGTTCTGGCTCTCCAGGACAACAGCAGCCTGCTCAGGTTCCCCCAGGATGAAAAGAGCGGCCCCGAATGCCTCGACAGAGGTAAGTCGCCATGGCCTGCCAAAATTCACCGGGTTCGCTGCCACGAGGAAAGGAAGGGCGCGCCGCTTCCTCCAGGACTGGACAGCCCCTGTATCGAGAACATCCCATGAACAGTCAAGCGCGGTAATGGACCGCGAAGGCCGGTCGGCAGGTGAGAGTGCCTGCGGAGCGGTGGGATCGAGAAGGAGGGTGTTTCTCGGAATATGTGAAATTTTAGAGAGCACCCTCACCAGTCCGAAGCGCTCCATCCGCTTTACCGTGCATTTCTTTGGATCGCAGCTGTTATCACGGTACGCAATGAGAGGGATCATCTATCATCTCTCCGTCACCACATGGTATCAATGTACGTGCTGGTATCCCCCTGTGTTCTTCATCCTGCTCTCCGGGCAAGGGGAATTACCAGGGATGAGGACCGGGAATGGTTCACCCGTGCGATACAGCGATGTCACCATTTTGGCATCGAGATTCTCCCGCTTCCCTGCCCGGAGACGCTCTATCTTGGCAACGATCGCGAGCCGGGGATGTTCCTCGATCGTCTGAACACGCAGGAATTTTCAGATCTGCTCGACTCGCTGGAACACGAGGTGAGGGAGATCATAGCGAAGCGGGGCCCCCCGCTCTGCATCGTTGGAGTCAATTCTTCCCCTGCATGCGGGGTGGATGCCACATGGTATGGTCCACCGGACTCCCCGGAAGCAAAAAGGCAGGGAAGAGGTGCGTTTCTTGCCAGGTTCCCCGATATTCCGGCCATTGATGTGTCGGTCTTTTCACGGTACCGGCTGTATCTCGCAGCCCCGCTCTTTTCTGCAGCAGAGCGGAACTATAACCACTCCCTCGCAGAACTCCTCCGGAATAATTTATTTGACGTCTATCTCCCCCAGGATACCGGGGACGATTCGCCTACAAGAGAGAGAACTGCACACCAGGGTATTTTTGAGAAGAATCTTGCAGCCCTTGAAGCAACGGATGTCATGGTGGCAGTTATCGACGGGGCAGATGCAGATTCAGGGACTGCATGGGAGATCGGATATGCATTTGCAAAAGGAATCCCTGTCATCTCGATCAGGACCGATTTTCGCATGGCAGGGCACCATGAACATGTCAACCTGATGCTCGAGCAGTCATCAGCGGTTGTTCATTCTGAAGAGGAGTTGGTGTCCCGTATCCTCTTTCCCGGGGGATTTTTGGCAGGCACATAAATGCTGATATTGGAGGCCGTCAGATAGGTTAGGAGATGTCCAACCTAACTGTAGCAGTGATCGGCCCGGAAGGATATGCGCTGGAGCTTGGCAAGAAGGGGACCAGCTCTGATATCACCTTTTACAACCTGAAGAAGGGGAACCACACCCTCACATTCCTCGAACCAACCCGGTATCCGGAACGGCTCGCCTCTCTCTTCTTCTCGGTAAGCCTTGCATCAAGGGCAATACTTGTCGTCGACGAGGTAAACGCCACGTTTGGAGAGTGTGTTATCATGCTGGACTGTGCAGGCATCCGGGATGGATTCCTTGTGCTCCGGAATTATATCACTCCTGAGCAGATCGCGCCGCTCATCCAGGGGACCGTTGTTGAACGCTACCTCGCTGTCCCTGACGACCGGATGAAGATCAGGGAACTGCTGACGGCTGACGTTGAAGCGATGGCAGAGCCTGCATCGGTAAAGGAGCATGGCGTCGTACCGGTGGATCATTTCTTCAATGTCAAAGGTATCGGGGTTGTGGTCCTTGGCGAAGTAGTGGGTGGTCGTATCGCCCGCCACGAAACTCTCCGAATCCATCCAACAAAAAAGACAGCATTCGTCCGGTCCATCCAGAAGCATGATGATGATGCAGACTATGCAGTCCCCGGTGACCGGGTCGGCCTCGCACTCAAAGGGATCGAGACCGAGGATCTCGACCGGGGATATGTCCTCTCTGCAAGCCCTGAAATAACTTCCTCCTCCACGGTCAATGGCAGGGCATCGCTTGTCAGATACTGGCCTTCCCCCCTGAAGGAAGGGATGGTGCTGCATGCAGGGCTCTGGATGCAGTTTATTCCTGCAAGGGTCGCATTTGTGGATAATTCAGGGGACTGGAAAAGGCCGGTCATCACGCTGAGGACAGAGTCCGAGCTGGTCTATCACCCTGGTGCCCGCCTGATCCTGCATTACCTTGACGGAGGAAAACTCCGCGTGGCAGGGACGATGACCCTTGGGTAGCCAGGATACCCCGAAATTTCCTTTCTTACGCAATTTTTTAACCACGGACTACTCACCACTATAATCGATACTATGGATTTAGGAAGTCTCATTCCCTGGATAATAGGCGGGCTGATCCTTCTCATCCTGGTCGGGTTTGTCCTCTATTTTATCGGGATATACAACCGGTTTTTCAGCCTGAAAAACTCATCAGAGGCCGCTCTTGGCCAGATCCGGGTCGCGATGAAGAAGCGCCTGGACATGATCGACCAGCTGCTCGGCTCCGTGAAAAGCTATGCAAAATTCGAGCGCGAGACATTTGAGAAGGTCACTGCAATGCGGGCGAGTGTCGGAAGTGCCGGCCCCGGTGACCTGAACGAGATCGAACGGGAATCGAGATCGATCCTCGGGAGGCTCTTTGCCGTCGCCGAGAATTACCCCGATCTCAAGACCAGCACCACGGTCATGAACCTGATGGATGCGGTCAGGGGTGTGGAAGAAGAGATTGCACGCCAGCGGTACACCTACAACAACATCTCCCAGCAGTTCAATACCCTTGTCGATGTGATCCCCTCCAATATCGTGGCCCGGCTCCTCGGCCTTACGAAACTGGCCTACCTCGAGTTTGAAGAAGCGATCGCGACACCGCCAAAGATAGAATTCTAAAAATCACATGAATCCTCCTACGACAGAAGAATGCAGGATGAACATGTCATCGGCAGTTTCATGGGGAAAAAACTCCATGATTCCCATGGTGACACAACCCTACAAATGAGAATGCCGGAGGCATTTTTCATAGTAACCGCCAATGACCGCCGTGCGGTCGGGAATAAAGGATGAACATGGCGGAGCCATTTTCAGAGTAAATGAGACGATCCCGTGGACGAGAAACAACAGATTGCACTACTCATTGCCGTTGCATTCGGCATTGCGATAGGGGCCTCTCTCCTCGCGCTGGCAGTCCCGATCCTGTCTGATGGCGACCTGGTCATTGCAGACTACAAGGCCGAACTCCGGGAAGACGGAACATTCACCGAGACCTATCTCTACGAGGTGAAAGCCTCCGGTAAATACCGGATGCTCTACCGCTACTGGAATGACCCGCTCGCGCTCGAACCACTCGACAGCGCCTCTATTGAACTGAAGGACATGCAGGTCCCACCCGGCCTGATCGGCTATGTCAAGGAGTACGATGGAACAGTGAGTATCTACGGTGGGGGATCCATCCCCGCCCCTGATAGGGAATCTCGCTGAACGAAACGAGGTGGGGATCTATAATCCCTCGTATTTCTCTCCCGGGGTGTACCAGGTGACCTATACCTACCTGCTTCATCCGCCTCTCGAATATGATGCGGTGGACGCCCACCTCAATCTCCGGCTGGTTGATGACCAGCATATCCCCTTCCGCAGACTGTCAATCATGGTCCCTGCAGGGATGGTGACGAAGGTGTATCCCCACCCGCCGTCGCTTTCCGTGAAGGAAGGCGGGGATACCGTGAGTATTTCCGGGAGCCTTCCTGCCAATGAACCGATGGGCATCGAGATGCTCCTCTCAAAGGATGCTCTCGATTCCATCCCCGGATTCCCTGTCTTTACCCCGGATGTGGCAGGGAAAACCGCAGATGCGAACCCGTGGTACGACATCCTCCCCTTCCATATTGCAAGGCTGCTGCTCTACCTTGGGTTTGCGGTTGCGCTGGTTACTCCTCTCCTCCTTTTATTTACCTATTACCGGTACGGAAAAGAGCGGGAGTTTACCGTCCCTGAATACCTGAGCACCATTCCAAACCCTTCCATGAAGCCGTGGGAAGTGAACCTCCTCTTTAAGGGTGATGCGACGGCCTTTGATGAAGATGGCTATTATGCAACCCTGCTCGACCTTCACAGGAAAAAAGTGGTCACTATCACCGAGGAAGACGGCGGGGCAAATGTCCGGATACACCTGAACAGGAACGTGTCCGCGGACCCCTATGAACAGCGGGTGCTCTCCTTCCTTGGCGAAATTGCCACGGACGGTGAAGTGAACTCGGCCGACCTCGAGATCCTGGCCTCAAAGGCGAAGACCGATCTGACATCGGAACGGATGATGGTGCAATACCAGCAGAAACTCAGCGTGATATCCAGGAAATCCGATCCCGCTCTGATCGCGAAGTATGTCGTGGACGGCAGGGAACATATCTTCCCCCTCCTCTTTGCAGGGATTGCATTCTGTGCCATCTCGTTCATCATGATCATTCTCGCAGGAACCATCTCATCGCTGCTCATCCCTGCGGTGATCCTTTTTGGGTCGGTTATCGTGCAGTCAGGGGTGGCACTGGCATTCCCTTCGACACTGTTCGGCCACTGGAAGGGGGATACCTACAAGGAGAAACTCGAGTGGGATGCGTTTGCGAAATTTCTCTCCGACCTTGCTATGATCCGGAAGTACTCCCCTTCAGATATATCGATGTGGGGGGAGTGGCTTGTGTACGGGACTGCGCTTGGGGTAGGGGATAACGTCGGAAAGGCCATGCAAGAGCTGAACATCAGCATTCCCGAGACGATGGTGCCAGCCACGAGCGTGAGGAGTGCCTTTATCCCCGTCATGTTCTTCGCACCTCCGTCAAGGGGGGGTGGCGGGGGTTCTGGCGGTTTTGGCGGCGGTGGTTTTGGCGGGGGCGGCGGCTTTGGTGGAGGAGGTGTCGGGGGAAGATGACGTGGTGGAGCTCCCCCCTTTCTCAGGATGCCCGGTCAGCACCAGTTCGTATCATCTCGTGCCGGAATCACGTTTTTTATACCGAAAAAGAACGCTTCAGTACGAGAGAGGAGGTCGGTAATGCAGTATACTGAGGGAACGTTTGGCAGGGTGTTCCAGGTACGGGTGGACCATGGGGAGGATCTCCTGGACTCTCTTGACGTATTTGTCAGGGAGAAGGGGATCCGGTGCGGTTTTGCCCAGTTCATTGGTGCCTTGAAGGGAGGAAGGATTGTTACCGGGCCAAAGGAACTTATCCTGCCTCCCGACCCCTCGTTCGAGTCGTATGAGGACGGCTGGGAGGTATTCGGCTTTGCCTCTATCACCCCGGGTGAGAACGGACCCCACCTTCACTACCATGCATCCATCGGGAGGAACCGGGAGGTACTGACCGGGTGCCTGCGGGAGCGGGCAACGGTCTACATCATCGTGGAGGTCCTGATCGTCGAAGTGACAGGGAGTACAGTCGCCCGGAAAAAGGATCCTGCCACCGGGCTGGAACTTCCGTTTTTCGGAAATCAATCCGTGTGATCCCGGCAGATGACCGCACAGCCAGAATTCATCCCGATGTCAAAGGCAAGCGCCCGGGCACTCGGCATCGACACCTTTGACATCATTTTTGTATCGGGTGATGCCTACGTCGACCACCCTTCCTTTGCAGCCGCCCTGCTCTCACGGGCTCTCTGGGAAGAAGGATACTCGGTCGGCATCATTGCCCAGCCTGACTGGAAGAGTCCCGGCGATTTCCAAAAGCTTGGGAAACCGCGCCTTTTTTTCGCAATTTCTGCCGGAAACGTCGACTCGATGGTCAGCCACTATACGGCACGAAAACGCACTCGTTCCACCGATGCCTATTCCCCGGGAGGGCGGCTGAACCGTCCTGACCGCGCTTCCCTTGTCTATGCAGACCGGCTGCACAGCCTGTTTCCCGAAGACACCCCTCATCCTCGGCGGAATAGAAGCAAGCCTGAGGCGTTTTGCCCATTATGATTACTGGTCCGACAGGGTCCGCCAGTCCCTCCTCGCAGATGCCCCTGCCGATCTCCTGGTCTTCGGGATGGGCGAGCTCCCACTTTTTGGGATTGCAGAACGGCTCTCGTCCGGAGAGGATATCAGTGAAATCGTGAGTATTCCCGGGACAGTCATAAAGAAAGGCATCCATGCCCCGGAGGAAGAACTATCCTCTGATGCCGTATTCGTTCCCTCGTTTACTGAAGTCTCCTCCGACAGGCATGCCTACGCCCGGGCATTTTCCCTGATTCATGCCGAGCAGGACCCGGTCAGGGGAAGAAGGGTGATCCAGGCACATCCAAAAACCCTTATCATACAAAACCCGCCGTCCCGCCCTCTCTCCACCAAAGAGCTTGACCGGCTGTACGAACTACCGTTCTCCCGGAGGGCTCACCCCTCCTACAGGGAACGCATCCCGGCATTGGAACCGGTGCAGTTTTCAATCGTGAGTCACCGGGGCTGCTTTGGGAACTGCTCATTCTGCGCCCTCTCCCACCACCAGGGCTGTATCATACAGAGCAGGAGCATTCCCTCACTCGTGCGGGAAGTCCGGCGTATCACAAAAATGCCGGAGTTCAGGGGGATTATTCAGGATGTTGGCGGACCGACTGCCAATATGTACGGGATGTCCTGCCCGGGATGGAGGACCCATGGCACCTGCCCTGACCGGAACTGTGGCCCTGCATGCCCGAACCTTGCCTGCTCTCACGACCCCCAGATCGCACTCCTCAAAGCGCTCCGGGAGATTCCCGGGGTGAAGCGGGTCTTTGTCAGTTCGGGAATCCGGTACGACCTGATCGGACAAACGGAGTCCGGGTATCTTGAAGAAGTATGTGACCGGCATATCTCCGGCCATCTCAAGGTTGCACCCGAACATATCTCCTCGCATGTCACGGATTTGATGGGAAAACCCCCAAGGGAGGCATTCGACTCCTTCCGGGAACAGTTCGAGAGGCTGCAGGCTGGGAAAAGGAAAAGACAGTATCTCGTCCCTTATTTCATGTCCGGGCACCCTGGCTGCACCATTTCGGATATGGTGGAACTTGCCGAATATATCCGGGACACCCGCCTCTATACCGAGCAGGTCCAGGATTTTACCCCCACCCCTATGACGGTCTCGACGTGCATGTATCACACAGGTATCAATCCCCTGACCATGGAGCCGGTGTATGTGCCAAAGGACCGGGAGAAGCAGATACAGCGGGCGATGCTGCACTACCGCGATGAGGCCAACCGGGAGCTTGTTGTGGAGGGACTCCGGAAAGCAGGGAGGACCGATCTTATTGGAAGAGGAGAAAAATGTCTGATCCGGGCATCTGAGGAGGACCATAAAAAAGGGGGAAGAAATGGGCTGTGAAGGAAGAGAAGGGAAAGGAGAAAAAGCGGTAGGCTATCCAATTGATTTAAACGGCCATTGATCCGCCGCCGGGGCGCCCTTCGGGGGCGGCGGCGTTTATCGCGTCTTGATTGCTCTCCCGATCGTCAATATATTGCTCCACAAAATCTAACAGTTCCGTGACCCCATTCCCCTTTGTTGGTCCTTAGGATACGGGGTCTCTGAATTTACAGAACTTTTCTTACACTATCCATTCTGCAAAAAAATAATTATGGAAGACTATCCCAGGAGCCCTGATGGTTACGGCTCAACTCCCCTGTTCTCACACGGGATACATTTTGCCATCTTCTCGTCAAAAATCCGGTATGCATTGGCAAGGACGGATGAATTGGAGATAAGCCCGGCAATGAGGATGACTTCGAGGATCTCCTCCCTGGAGGCTCCTTTCTTCACTGCTGCCTGCAGATGGTAGCTCGTGCAGTGCTGGCATTTGAGGGCTGCCCCGACCGCCATGCTGATCAGCTCGACATACTTGGGCTCCAGCGTGCTGGTTCCGGTAACCGTGCCCTTGTATAAGAGGTGCGAGATGAGAACCTCGGGGCGTTCAGCCATCCGCTTGAATATGAGAGGGGCACGGCCGTACTCGGCCTCGATGTTCTCCATCCATTCCGTTGCGGTCTCCGCTCCTCCCTTTTCACTGATACGCTTCAGGGTAGCCTCAAAATCAGACAGTTCGGACATACTACTACATCCTATCGGCCCGGTCCAACATTAAGAATGGGATGGGGGCACCCGGCTGATACTGCAAAAAAATATGCACTATACACAAAAATGGGTCTTCGCTATCTGGTGTGGGTAAGATTGATGAACCGGATACATTTTGTGGGGGCTGACCGCCCCCACACCCCCACATGCGATACACGCCGCCGCCCCCGAAGGACGCCCCGGCGGCGGTTCAATGACTGAATTGGTATGCAGACAACACCCTCGATTCAGTCTCTCCACACAAAACAGCGAGGAGGCAGAAATTGAGAATAGTGGTGAACATAGGATAGACCGGAACTATTTCTTGAGAACCTTGTCAGTGCTTGTTACCGTGGTGTTCCTGGTATCTGTCGTTCCCCTCTTGAATGAAAAAAAACCGGGGAAAATTCAGCGCTCCAAAGGTTACTTATTCCAAAAAATCTACAAGGAATCTATGAGTACCAAGATCCGATTATTTCCCCGCCTCCCGAATAAAACCGGTCTTCTGGTCCTGATTCTTGTGGGCGGGCTCCTCTGTGCAGGATGTGTCGGGCCGTTCGAACCGGTCAGCCCTCCAGTGACTCCCGGTGACCAGGTCACCGCGGGACCCACCCCGCGGGTGACAGCATCCCCGGAACAGACTGCCGCCCAGCCATTACGAAACACACCGGCAGATCTTCCTTCCTCCGGCTATATTGAGAGGTCGTACGGATACGTACCGTATTCACCACCTCCGGAATATCGTCTCACGATGATCGAGTCGAACTCGCGGTTCGACACAAACGGAAAAGTCATCATCTATGGTAAGGTGAAAAATGAAGGACCGGGATACCTCTCGTACCTGCAGATGAACTTCAACCTTTTCGATTCAAGCGGAAATCTCGTAGGAAATGCACACGCACATGTGGAATATTTCGGGTCGGGAAAAATATGGAGGTTCGAATCGGATCCTGAACCCGGGACAAACTTCCAGTATTTCGAGATCGCCAGTATCATGGCACAATAAAAAAGGATCTTTTTTTTGGGGTCAGTATTGTTTTACCTCACTTTGAAGAATGAATGTACGATAGAACTATCCTTTGTGTGAGTCCTAAAAACTGACACCATAAGAAGTCATCACCATCGATATACCGGCGAAGGGCACCCGATTGTGATGATCGAACCTTTTAGAGTGATGCGGGAGTAGATACAAAGACCTGGCTACAATGAAGGGTCCACGCCCCAGAGCCTGATCGAGGGGGATCAAATGGCTGAAAAATCAGTGCTACCGTATTCTGATGAACCAGAAACCGGGACTTCACCAAAAAAATCCGGGTAAGGCCAGAGGCCCTTCCTATCGGCAGAAAGGGGGACTCGGGATGAACTGCCCCTCTCCCCCCCTCACACCATAATATTCGTCTCTGAGAACGGCTTGATCCGAAGAAGAATATAGTCCCGCATCCTCGACGGCAGGATCTCGGCAACCTCACCGATGGTGACCTCCTCTTCGATGACGATCTCCTTCAGCACGGGGGCGAAGGTATCGTACGGGAGCTTGATCCGGAGGCCGGTCATCTGGACGGTGATGGGAGTCGGCGAGAGGACTTCATGGATCTCCTCTACCTGGCTGCTGATCACATCCATCAGCCTGGCCGGCGATACAGAGGGGGGATCCTTTGCAATCTCTTCCCGCTTCTTATCAAGGACCCTCGTGATCTCGGTGACGACCTGGTCGAGCATCTCCAGCTCGTCGGACTCTTTTGTCCGGTGCATGAACCTTCCGACATTCCCCACATACCCATCGACCGGCGGATCGATGATCTTCTTCAGCGTCTCGGTGGACGGTCCCCCCAGAACCACGATAGGGACATGGATGCCCCGCCTGAGAACCGGGAACTTGTGCTCGATGCAGGTCTCGAAGTCCCCGAGCAGGTAGACGGCAAGGTCATGTTCATTGATGACATCCCGCTCCTCATCGTTCAACTGGGCGATCCTTTTCCCAAAACCCCGGGCAAGCCCGACCATGTTGGTCTTTGCACCCATCCGCCGGATATATTCGGCGACGTCACAGGAAGCATGGGGAAGATGGTGGATCTCAAGGCTCATGGTCACCACGGCGATCTCGGTCCCGACGAGAGGCGAGGGGGTGATCTCGCCGGTCAGCGGCTTTCCTATCCGTGCAATGAGCTCGATATCTTCCCGTGGGACAAGGGCCTGGAGGACTACTTCCTGGGCAAGGACATGTTTCTGGATGATGTACCCCCCAAGGTCCTCGATCAGGTCCATGATCTCGTCATGGCGATAGATCCCTCCTTTGTAGGTTACCGGCACAAGGTTCACAGGCTCTCACCCATCAGCGCGAATTTTTCCTTTACGAGATCTTCGAAGTTTTCCGGGAGCGTGTTCTCGCTTGCCACGAGGTAGAACTTCTCGTTGCCATAATATTGCCTCCGTACCTTGAAGCCTTCCGGCTGGATCACCTGGAGGGCATAGATCAGGTCCTTGTAGAGAGACTCGCTCGGGTCGATTACCGGCATCTCCTCGATCTGTATGACCGTCGGCCCCCTCGATATTGAGGATAACCGTGAACCGGTCCGGCTGGATCACCCTGTCTCCTCCATATTCTGTCCAGAGTATCTTCAGGAGCGGTGCAAGATACGTCTCATCCCCGATCGAGATGGTCACCTTTCTCTCCTGGACATTGACATCGCCAATATCCCGGACCCGGACCACGCGAGGTACCTTTTTCGTGACTCCTGCGGCAATAAAGAGGGGAATTCGTGGATCGATAGAGATATGGAGTTTTTTAATGACACGGAGCAGGTTATGGTCGAGGAGTACCACATCGGCGATACGGCGATAGTAGTTCCGGCCTGCCTCTTCGGGGCACTCCACTTCGAAATACTCGATCGCATCCATCTAGGATCCCTTGATAAACCCTGATGCAAGGAGTGCAGTCCCCACAGCCCCGATATACTGGGAATGGTGGGGGACGACGATCTCCACCTGGAGCAGATCGCCCATCGCCTTCACCAGTCCCTGGATGAGCGAGGTCCCGCCAACCATGATCACCGGTTCCCTGATATCCACTTCCTGGAGCTGTTGTTCGAATACCTGCTCGGCCACACTGTGGCATGCAGCAGCAGCAACATCTTCCGGAGAGCTGCCGGCAGCGAGGGCATTCACCAGGCTCTGGGTGCCGAACACGATACAATAACTGTTCATGGGAACCGTCTTCCCCATCCCCTTCATGGCGAGAGGACCGAGCTCCGTGATATCAATCCCGAGTCGTTTCGAGGTCATCTCGAGAAACCTGCCGCTCGCTCCCGCACAGATCCCGCCCATCGTGAACGTTCCGGGTATCCCGTCCTGCACGCTGATTGCCTTGTTGTCCATCCCCCCGATATCGATCACGGTTGCCGGACCGTGCTGGGTATCGGCAAGGTATACCGCACCTTTGGAGTTGATGGTCAGCTCCTCCTGGATGAGATTGGCCTTGATCTTCTCGCCGACGAGAAACCGGCCGTAGCCCGTGGTCCCGGTCGCCTGGATCTCCTCTCTGCGTACCCCCGCCTCTTTCAGGGCGAGTTCGATCGCATCTTCCGCACTCTTCAGGACGGCAGTAGTAGGAAGCCAGCCGGTCCCGATGATCTGGTTGTCCCGCATGATCACGGCTTTGGTCGTGCTCGAACCGGAGTCGACCCCAAGCGTCAGTCCTTCCTGTACCTCGCGGGCGAGGAGCGCTCTCCTCCTGGCGATCGTGGTCAGCGCCTCCATCCTGGTGAGCAGGGTCCCCGACGTGGTCCTCTCGGTAAAAGAGTAGGAGACGACCGGAAGCCGTGAGTTCTCATGGATATACCGGCGCAGTTCATTCCTGACGATTGCCGCCTCGGCACACCGGAAACAGGTGGCGATGAAGACCGCATCGGCCTCGATCGTCCCCTCTACGAGTGCCCGTGCCCGGGCAATCGCGAGCTTGAGATCCGGACTCCTGACATCGAGGCCGAACAGGTCGAAACCCTGCCGGATGTCTGCAAGTCTGATGTCAGGGAAGAAAATTTCGGCCTCGACCGCCCGTGCCGCTTCTTCTATCTCTTTCTGTACCCCCGAGTATTCCGGCCCGCACGAGAGTTGGGCTATCCTGACAAGGCTCATGCGTCACTCCCTCCTAATTCCTGGAGAAATTTCTTTATTGCGGCCACAAATTCAATGCCCTCCTCCTCGGTCCTCGGGTATCGGAGATCAAGGATTGGTATGTCGCTCTTTCGCAAGAGGAACTGGATCAGCTCGTTTGTCCTGGCACAGCCCATGCACCCGAACGAGAAATCGGCATCATGGATGATAATGCGCGGCCTCGGCCTGTTCTATCATCGGGCCGTACAGGGACATCCTCCCCCTTACTCCCGAGGGGACCTCGACCGCTGCCCATTTCAGGCCCCGTTTGGGGTCTTCCGGGGTGATCTGGAGGGGAGGGGATTCCAGGCCCGGGGTCTGGATATGCTCCCGTATCTGGAGAGCGGCAGAGAGCGGGGTATGCCCGAACCGTGCCACGAGATCGGAAAGGATGAGGCTTGTTGTGGGATAAATAAACACCTTTACCATGGTCAGGTCTCCTCTGATTCGATGATCTCCTGGAGCTTTTTCGCATCCAGTTTTGCACTTCCTGCAGGAACTGGTGGCTTTGGAACCGATCCGACCTCCCGCTTTGGCAGGTGCTCCAGCCCTTTGGAGATGAAACGGATGAGTGAGATCTCAAACTCATGACCGAAATATCCGGGGCGTGCACCACCGAGGTTCGCCCGGCATCTCCGCGAGTCACCCGGGGGAAATCCCCGGTCTTTCACGAAGATATGGGCCGGATCAATGTTCGCGGAGATGATCGATAATTCCATTGACCTCGTCCTCTTGTCCGGTGATCTGAAGACCAAAACAGGTCTCCTTGATCATGACCCCCTGGGAGATCTCGTACGCCCGTATGGCAAGGTCAGACGGCGTCATTCCTGGCGATTCAACAAATACATATTTTGTCACGGTATGCACATACTGCGGACGGTATTCAGTCATCTCCCTGCCTCCCTGATAAACACAATATCGGTCTCTTTAAATTCGCGAAGCTTGGGAAGGTCGAGCACCTTCCCGATGAGGTTCGTCCCTTCGAAGGGCTCGGAGGTTGGTCCGAATTCGCTGTTGTCGGTCGTCCTTACCCCCACGAGTCCTGCACCCCTCCGGGAATCGTTTGTTATGGCAAGGGTACCCGCAGCCACGGTGTCGGTGGGCACATTTTCAGGAACGATACTCACCTCTTTTGGCACCGTGGGTTTGAAGAGGTATACATCCTCAAAATGAAAGAAGAGGGGAAGCCTTCCCACGTGGTGCAGGTGCAGGCCCGTCAGCCTCCGGAAGATGTCGCAGGACTCGGGGGCATGAAGATCATCCAGGGAGATGTCGACTACCTTGGGGAGAGGAAAGGTCGAGATCCTCACCTCCCCTGCTGCAAGACACTCAAGGGTAGTTTCCGGGGTCTGGCTGACCACCACCCGCTCACCCTCACGGCTGTCGATGACAAGCCGGATCCCCTTTGCCAGGGCAACCTGCTCTGCGGAGGGGAGGATGAGCCCCACCAGATCGAACCGTGGAGGATCGATCTTCAGGCAGAAGGTATCCCCTTCGTGTGCCAGCCGGACCAGCTCGATTCCCTCGGGCAACCTGCCCTACCACGGTATGGATATTCGAGGCAGGAATATCGGTCGTGTAGATATAGACACTCCCCCTGCCCCGCCCGCTTGTCCTGACGGTCACCAGCCCCTCTCTCCGGGGAAGCCGGTTCTCTTCGGGAACATCGGTGCCGCTCCTGCGGATATCCGAGATATAGGTGCTCGCGGATCTTCCCACGTGGAACAATCCCTCTTCGTAGGTAAGGAGCAGGTGTTCTACGCTCTCGCTCGTGGTCGTATCGATGCCGCTTTTATCATAGCCCGCTGCCTGTACCGCTACATGCGTGATGATCTCCATGCCATCTTCGAGGACAAGGTCATTGTTGTTCGTCGTGAACGAGCGGCTCGTGTCTGCCCAGGAGATCACCTGCTCAATCCCTGTTATCGCATCGCCGGTCTTCCACCTGTCAAGGACCGCCATACCCGAAACGATCCTGCCGATAACCCCGCCAGTGGTATCCGCCCCGAAGTCTGCCGAATGCCGCATCTTTGAGAAAACAAGGTAGGAACGCTTGGGATCGTATCCCCCGCAACCAAGAACGACCTCTCCCCTTTCATAGAGGTGCGGGCTCCTGGCAGGACTGATCATGCTTGCAAAAGGACCAAACGCAGAAGAATAACGGTCCTGCCAGTGGATGGTGAGCGGTTCTCCCGAGGCGAGAGTCGCAAGAATTGCCGGGCCGTCTCCAAAAGGCTCGATAGTAAGGTCGCCCTGTGTGGTAAGGACCCGGAAACTGGACGTCCGGGCCGACTCACGGGTCGCAGGCCGTATCACTGCGACACAGCACCGCGGATCTTTCTCTGGGACAATCTCCGACAGGTGTTTTCCATCCCCGATCGTGAGAGTCTGCCCGTCAAGACGTATGGTGGGCATCGTTATCCCGAGACCGGTTTTCCCATGATCTGGCGTTCGTCATCGGTAAGGCTTGCCAGGACTTCATCTGTTTTTCCGATCTGGATGATCTTTCCGCCCCTCATAAGGGCAAGCCGGTCACAGACATCCTTGACAAAGTCCATATCATGGGATACGACGATGAACGTCTCGTCCATTTCATCCCGGGCATGGAGGATGGAATGTTTGACGTCGATTTTTGTCAGGGGATCCATGGTCCCGGTAGGCTCGTCCAGGATGATCAGCCTGGGTTCGCGGATGAGCACCTGTGCAAGGGCTACCCGGTGCCGTTCTCCTTCAGAGAGCTGGCCGGGATACCGCTCGAGGATCTCCCTGCTCTTTTCTTCATGGAACCCAGCCATCTTCAGGGTGAGGATGGCCTTTCGCATGGCGAGTTCCTTTGGAAATTCAAGCCCGATGGCATCGGTGAGGTTGTCGAGCACCGTCCGGTGGGGATAGAGGTCGTACTCCTGGTGGAGCAGGCCGATATATCCCTTGGCCCGCCCGCGGTTCTCGATCCCCGGGATTGTCATATCCACGATGTCATCGCCGATACGGATATTCATCTCCCCCGATGTTGGTTCGATGATCCCGGATATGATCCGGGAAAGAGTGGTCTTTCCGGCCCCGCTTTTTCCTATAATCCCGAAGATCTCCTTCGTCTGGACATCGAAACTCACCCCGTTCACCGCCTTGACAACACCCCTGTCAACCGAGATATACCGCTTGTAGACATCTCTCGCGGTCAGGATGGTCTCGCCGAATTCCGGAATTTCATGCCCTTCGGTATCATCGATGCCTTCCAGGAATTTCTGTATCACCTCTTTTGGTTCCCCAAGCTTTGTAATCAGGCCATTTTCGAGGAGGAGGGCCCGATCGGCAACCTCCTCGATCACCTGCGAGAAATGGGAGGTAACCACCATGCCCATGTTATTGTTGGTAGCAGCTTCGGTAAGCATGGTATGGACCAGGTGGGCGGTCTGGGGATCGAGGGTGCCGGTCGGTTCATCGGCAAAAAGGAGGAATGGCTCTTTGGCAAGCTGCCTGGCAAGGACGACCCGTTGCTTTTCCCCACCGGAGAGGTCACGGGCGATATGCATCATGCGGTGGGAGAGGCGGACCTGATCGAGGAGATCGGCAGCACGGTTTATCGCCTTGTCCTGGGGGTATTCGATGTCATCGAGGGCATGCAGGACGTTTTCGATCACGCGGTCATTTCCATACAGGGCAAATGTCCTCTGGAACATGATCGCGGTGCTTCTCATGATCCTCCGTTTCATGGCACTGTTCTTCTCATCCCACAAATCGATATCGAGCACGTTCATCGTGCCCCCGCATTTCGGGCAGGGGGACTCTGCAGCGCTGCCCACTCCCACATACTCGCATGCATCGCATGCCGCGACATGGTAGGTGATCTTCCCGGAAGTCGGGGGCTGCTCGACCCCGCGGATAAGGTGCATGAGGACGGTCTTTCCTGCCCCACTCCTCCCGATAATCCCGAGGACTTCCCCTTCACCAATCGAAAAAGATATATTGCTCAGGACCCGTTTTCCATCGAAGTCCATGCAGACTGAATCAACGGTGACAAGCGGCTTCATTCCTCTCCTCTCATAACCTAATGTAGTATTTGTGGCATATTACTCTTTATATGAGTACATCCGCAGGACGATCATGCATCGCGCAGCGTTTTGACGATTTCGACCACTTCACGCACGTTTTTCACCACGTGATGGGCTGCCCGGTACAGTTCAACGGGTTTATCGCCGGGTTGTTCTTCGGTGAGTATGGCAAGGTTGGCCTTTTTCATGGCGCAGACGTCGTTGATCCCATCCCCTACCATCACCACCGTATCGAATTCATCCTGGAGATCGGCCACGATCTGGGCTTTTACCGTCGGGGTGGCAACTCCAAAGACCCTGTCCCTCGGTATCCCCAGGTAATCTGCCATCTTCTCAAGTTTCGTAATCCGGTCCCCTGAAGCGATATACGTGGGGATGCCCATCTGGTGCAGCTCCCGTATGGCCTCTTTTGCACCGTCAAAAGGCCTCCCGCCGGTTGTCACGGTGAACTCTATGGTTTTTCTGGTCATGTTCAGGATAACTCCTGAATTCAGGGTGACCATCGCCTCCCGCTGGCAGACCGACCATACGTTCCTTAAGCAGTCCTGGAGATCTCCGATCGTGGCATGGGTATCGTTATAGAGGACATCGCCGATATCTTCCGCAGTGGTGATCTTCCTGGTGCAGGAGATACCAAACCCGGCACGGTGGGAGATCAGGTAGGCTGAAAGAGGGGTGGCAGGATCTGTTTCGATGATCTCCCGCGAATGGACATGGATCACCACAAGGACCCGTTCAGGAGAGCTGAAGGTGAGGGTCACGGTCTCGATTCCGGGCAGTAACTCCTGCCGTTCCACATCCTTTGCAACCCGGTAGGTATGGAGAAGGGTCCCTGCGCTGTCAAATACCACGGCAATCGACATTGCTGGCCGGAATCCCGCAAAGTTCTTTGGACTCTGCTGGCATGTACTACGTACAGCCTATGCTGCTTACTGATACCGCAGAGAAAATAAAGACGATGGAGATACGGGGAGCAGGGAGGATTGCACGGGCCGCAGTCTCGGCACTCGGGGCACATTCTGAAGCGTTTCCTTCACACGACCTTGCGGAATACCGGACTGAGATGTCCCGGGGTGCAGCAATGCTGATCGCCACCAGGCCAACGGCAGTATCCCTCCCGAATGCCGTCCACCAGGTAATGCGTTCGCTGTCCGGTGAGTTTCCATCGGTAGCATCGGCAAAGGAGCAGTTCTCAAGGGTATGCCGGTCATTTATTCGTGCTTCGGAAGATGCAGTCCGTCATATCGGTGAAGTCGGAGCACGGCATATCAGGGACGGGGATGTGGTGCTCACCCACTGCAACTCTGAGGCAGCCCTCGAATGTCTCCTGCAGGCTCACAGGAATGGAGTCAGGTTCTCAGTGGTTGCGACGGAAGTGCGACCGGGGAACCAGGGGCTCCTGACCATCAGGGTCCTCAACGATGCAGGGATCCCCACCCGGTACATTGTTGACTCGGCGGTTCGTTATTTCATGAAAGAGGTCGACACGGTGATCGTCGGGGCAGATGCAATTTCCGTGAATGGTGCCGTTGTGAACAAGATCGGGACTTCACAGATCGCCCTGTCTGCACACGAAGCCCGGACACGCTTCCTCGTCGCTGCAGAGACCTATAAGTTTGCACCGCGGACGATCCTCGGCGAGTTTATCGAGATCGAGGAGCGGGACGGGGCTGAAGTGCTCCCTGAGGTACTTGCAAAAACCCTCCCGAATGTCACGGCAAGAAACCCGGTGTTCGATGTGACGCCTCCCGACTACGTGGATCTCATCATCACCGAAGAGGGGGCAATTCCCCCCCAGATGGCCTACATCATCATCCGTGACTACCTCGGGTGGGAGATCGGGGACTTCCAGGTACGGGCAGGGAAAATCCCCTGATTCCCTGATCGCTGCAGGCACTCATGAAAACTGCGAAATCATGCGGAAACAGCGAAAGTATCGGGACACTGGTGAAACAATGTCCGTGAACGAAACATATCGGAATGGAACCGGGCATGAACCGGGCCGGAGCGTCAGGTACAATGGAGATCACGTTTGAGAAACTGCATGGCAACGGGAACGATTTCATCCTTATCGACGAGTTCGAAAAGACGGTTATCCCGGACGAGATGAAACCCGGGTTTGCCCGGTCGTATTGCGACCGCAGGTTTGGTATCGGGGCAGACGGGGTCCTGTATCTCTCCCGGTCCGATTCAGCCGACCTCAGGATGCGCATTATCCAGCCGGACGAGAGCGAGGCCCCGATGTGCGGCAACGGAATCCGCTGTTTTGTGAAGCATGCGTTTGACGCCGGGTATGTGGAGAAGACCTGCACCGTTGAAACCGGGGCCGGGATCATAGGGGTCGAGATGGGGTACGTGGACGATACCTTCATGGCTTCAATCGGGATGCCGGAGCCCCGTTTCAGCCGTGCTGCTATTCCGGCAAGCGGTGACGGGGAGTATAAGGAAACGATACAGGGCTACGAGGTATTTGCGGTCAACACCGGTGTTCCCCACGCTGTTATTTTTACCGATGACCTCGACTCGTTTCCCCTGGCGGAAATCGGGCCGCTCATCCGTCACCATGCTTCATTTCCCGAGGGTGCGAACGTGAACATCGTGGTTCGTGAGGGGGAAGATCTCCTCAGTATCCGGACGTTTGAGCGGGGAGTAGAAGATGAGACACTACTCCTGCGGGACCGGTGCGACGGCGGCAGCCGCGGTTGCTCATCACCTTGGGTATACGGGTACAAAAGTCCGTGTGGAGACGAGGGGAGGACCGCTCGTGATCACCCTGGGGGAGAAGACCCTTATGGAAGGCCCTGCCGAGACGGTCTACAGGGGATCCATCACGTTCTAGAAGGGCCGTTCCGGCTTGAGAGCGGTGATCAGGGCGGAAACACCCACTCCTGCACTCTGAAAACAACCAGGAGATAGTACGCTGCAACACCGACCATCAGGACCCCTGTTGCGGCGTTGATCCCCCGTTTGTGCGTAGCGAGCGCCTGGGTGATCCGGTTCCCTTCGGAGGAGGAGAGTGCCGAGAGGGCGATGAGAGGGATGGCCATGCCTGCACCGTACACCAGGAAATTCCCCATGTTCGCTGCCAGGTCGGCGGCGCTGGTACTCAAAGCGAGCAGTACCGTGACAGGTCCTGCGTTGCAGGGCAGGATCAGGACTCCGAAGAAAAGGCCGAACAGAAATGCTCCGCTGAAAGGAGACCTCCCTTTGAACACATCGGGCGTCCTGACCGGCAGACCCGGCCCCGCCCCCAGGATGAGCAACATCCCGATAATTCCGAGAATCGCGTAGGCGATCGGTGAAAGGATTGCGAGGACTCCTCCTATCGGCAGGGTAAAGATGACTCCTACAAAGAGTCCGAACACGAACATGGCTGCCAGGATCCCGGCTCCTGCAACGATACCGAGGAGGACCCGTGCCCTTGGTGCACGGACTTTTCCGGCCTGTGAAGCCATGAATGACAGGTAGCCCGGATAGAGGGGAAGGACGCAGGCGGCCCCGAGAGGGGAGAGGAGCCCTGCAACGAATGCCACTGTCAGATCGGACAGGGTCATGCAGGGCAGCCTTCGGTCAGCACCTTCTGAAGATTCTCTGCACTCTTCACACCGGGACTTAAGATCCGTGCGGTGCCGTCCGGGCAGACCAGGATGAGGGGGGCCTGGGCCGGGGAGAGGACGAGGGGACCGAACTGATCGACGAGTGCACTGGTCATTCCCGGCGGTGAATGTGCATACAGGCCGTAGTACCCATAGCGGACGGTATAGTCCCGGAGGGAACCTGCATCACCGTTTGGATCGATATCGAGTCCGATCATCACAAAGGGGACCTCTCCGGAAGCATGGAGCTTTGAGATCTCTGCCTGCTGCTGCCTGCATATCGGGCAGGTGATGGTGAAGGCCTGGATAAGGACCGGCCTGTCTTTCACGTCGGAGATGCTGAATTGTGTCCCTGACATGACATCGGTCAGCTGAGTTGTCTGCCATGTGTCCCCTTGACGGCATATCCGGCTGACTGGAGGTAGTACATCCGGAAATGGCAAGGAAAAGAAGAAGAAGACCTGCACCCAGTACTATCCCTGCAGCGTGCCTGTTTTGATTTCGATCCGTCATCCGGTATCCCTCTTCCTGACGAAAATCCCTGTCTCCACGATATCAAAATCGAACCCTCTCCCGGGTGCGAGCGATCGGTGCTTCTCGAGCGTTGCCCTCCGGTGCCCGTTTACAATGTCGATCCTCACGATGGCCTTCGAGATATGGGCAAGAGCCGTGCCGCCAAGGCCGACAAATACGTTGTTCTGGACATCCATGTAGACCTGGTTTGTGATAAGAACCGGGATATCGTATCTCTTTGCATACCCGAGGAGCTGCACCATCTGCCTGGAGAGCTGCTGCATCGCTTCGACACCCTTTCCAAGCGTGGTCCGGTACAGTCCCGTCGCCGAGTCCATCACGATAAGCCCGGTCCCGCCACGGGAGAGGACCTTGTCCAGCCCTGCGATCATGATGCCCTGAAGGTCAAAGTCATGGGGCTCATACAGGTACAGGTTTTCGGCAAGCCGTTCGGCATCCATCCCTGCGACCTGGCGGAACCGTTCGATCGAGAACCCCTCGGTATCGATGAAGATGACCCCTTTTCCTGCTTCCAGGCAGGAAACGGAAGCCACGACGCAGAGGACACTCTTGCCGCTGGCAGGCCCTCCGTAGAGCTGGGTGATCACCCTGGGTTCAAGGCCTCCCCCGAGGAGGTCATCGAACGCAGGCTCCCCTGTACTCAGCCTCGCGACTGCCATCACGCTGACTTCCCGAGAGAGTCCCATGCCTGGGATTCGGTTATCCGTGCCACGGTCCGGGCGGGCATCCGGAGATCCCGGGCCCAGGCGCTGACATCGTCGTATTCTGCCTTCAGGGAGATAACGCTCCCCTCAAGCATACCGCATTTTACCCGGATGTTCCGCTCTTCACCCTGGATCGTGACCGGAATTTCCCTGATGGACCGCTCAGCAATAAACCGGTGGACTGCCGGAACAGAGCGGACACCCAGGGTCCCGAGTTCTTCGGCCATAACCGCTGCAAGTCGTTTGCCATCCCCGGAAGCAGCGATAACCCGGATCAGGTGCCCCGGCCTGCCTTTCTTCATGGTGCAGGGGAGAGCACTGACATCATATGCCCCTTCCTCCAACAGCCGTGCAAAGGTGTAGGCGAGGATCTCGCCGCTGACATCGTCGACATTCGTCTCGAGCAGGTCGACATCGCCAGGCGCCGGATCATCAGAATATTCAACAATCATCGCACGGAGTACGTTCGGGATTGCGGGAGGATTTTTCGTGCCGGCACCGTATCCGGAACACACCACCGAACAGGCCTGGTTTCCAAGACTGTGTCCCGATGAAAATTCGGAGAGAAGGGCAGCGCCTGTCGGGGTGCAGAGTTCTCCGTCTTCCGGTGTTCCGAACCGGACCAAAAGCCCCGATTCCCTGAAAATGGCGAGTGTCGCGGGAGCGGGGACCGGGTATGTCCCGTGGGAACCGGAGATGGAACCACCCCCCAGCATGACAGGGAGAACGATGCAGCCGTCAACAGAAAGGGAGAGGTATGCGGTGCAGGCCCCCACCACATCTGCAACAGCATCATCCGCCCCGACTTCATGGAAATGATCGGTATGCCCGTGGATCTCCTTCTCCGCCCTCTCAATCCGTTCAAACACCCGTATTGCCATGGCGATTGCCGCATCCGGTGCCCGGGCGTTCTCTACCCTGCGGATGACTTCCTGAAATTCCCTCGTGACAGGTGTCGCATGGGTCGTTACCTTAATCCCCTTGATCCCTGCACGTTTCGTGAGGGAAATTCCAGGCTCACCTACGACGGATGCCATCGCAGAACTGACCGCCTTCTGGTCAGCCCCAAGATGCAGGAGGGCGCCGGTGATCATGTCACCCGCAGCGCCGCGAAAGGGATCAAAGACAAGGAGCCGCATAGAGTACCAGTACCTATAAATCCCTGTGTATATGACTTTTAAGGTGATGCCAGAGATATTTCTGAAGGTTGATAGTGCATATCCGGGCGATCAGGGTGGTGGGAAGGCACGGCTTGATCCCGAAACCATGCTGTACCTGAAAATATCTCCCGGCGATATTGTTGCAGTCGAGGGGAAACGCCGGACTGTTGCCAAAGTCTGGCGTTCCCTTGTTGAAGACTGGAACCAGAATAAGGTCAGGATCGATAATTTTACAAGGACCAATGCAGGGGTCAGCATCGGGGATACCGTGAAGATTGTCGCGATTCGCGATGAAGTAGAGGCAAGGAGAGTGGTGCTTGCCCCTCCGGAAGATCTGCCAAGGAGCGTTCCGGTAAGCAACAACCCCAACGTGCTGAATGGGCTGATCGATTTTCCTGTGGTGAAGAACGATTCTGTTCCGATCATGATAGGGCTCCCGTTTCTCCAGCCACAGATCGTCTCGTATAAGGTCGTGGAGATCGAGCCCGAACAGGCAGTGATCATCACAAAAAATACCCAGATCGAATTCTCTGAAAAACCGGCCGCAGGGTTCGAAGGCCTGAAACGGATCTCATACGAGGATATCGGGGGGCTGAAGGATGAGCTCCAGCGGGTCAGGGAGATGATCGAGCTGCCGATGCGCCATCCTGAGCTCTTCCAGAAACTCGGAATCGAACCGCCAAAAGGCGTCCTCCTGTTCGGCCCGCCGGGGACCGGGAAGACCCTTATCGCAAAAGCGGTTGCAAGCGAGAGCGGTGCACATTTCATCTCGATTGCAGGTCCCGAGGTCATCTCCAAGTACGATGGCGAGAGTGAGCAGAAACTGAGGGAGATCTTTGAAGAGGCCGAATCCAATGCGCCATCGATCATCTTCATCGATGAACTCGACTCGATCACCCCCCGCAGGGAAGAGGTCACCGGCGAGGTGGAGCGACGGGTGGTGGCGCAGCTCCTGACCATGATGGACGGGCTCGAGGAGAGGGGGCAGGTGGTGGTGATAGGGGCCACCAACCGGGTGGATGCCATCGACCCTGCCCTCCGGAGGCCCGGAAGGTTTGACCGTGAGATAGAGATCGGGGTCCCGAGTGAGCCGGACCGGATCGAGATACTGAAAATCCATACCCGGGGAATGCCCCTTGCCGGGGACGTGGACCTGGATGGCATTGCCCAGCAGACTCACGGGTTTGTCGGTGCTGATCTTGCCGCCCTCGCCCGTGAAGCAGCGATCCGTGCCCTCCGTCGTTATCTCCCTGAAATGAACCTCGATGATGAGGAGATACCCCAGGAGATCCTCGACCGGATGGAGGTGAATGCCCGGGACTTCCGGGCTGCGCAGAGGGATGTCAGCCCGAGCGCAATGCGGGAGGTGATGCTCGAGGTCACCCATGTCACCTGGAATGATGTCGGGGGGCTTGAGGAAGCGAAGCAGGAGATACGTGAGGCAGTGGAGTACCCGCTCACCGAACGGGCACGATTTGAGGAACTCGGTATCACCCCGCCGCGTGGGGTGCTCCTGTACGGTCCTCCGGGGACTGGAAAGACCCTGATCGCAAAAGCGGTGGCAAACGAGAGCGGGGCCAATTTTATCGCGATACGGGGGCCCCAGCTCCTCTCCAAGTGGGTGGGTGAGAGTGAACGGGCGGTCCGCGAGATATTCAAAAAGGCGCGTCAGGTCGCCCCCGCCATCATCTTCTTCGATGAACTTGATGCCCTCGCGCCCACACGCGGATCAGATCTCGGGTCGCATGTCATGGAGACCGTGCTGAACCAGATACTGACCGAGATCGACGGACTGGAAGAGCTTCGGGATGTTGTCGTGATGGGAGCAACCAACCAGCCGACCCTGGTCGACCCGGCTCTCCTCCGTGCAGGCCGTTTCGACCGGCTGGTCTATATCGGTGAGCCGAATCTTGCGGACAGGATCAAGATATTTGGGATCCATCTGAAGTATATGCCTCTCGAAGGATCAAAACTCGAGGAACTCGTGGAAAAGACCGGTTCCTGCGACGAGGCAGCACTCGATGTCCTGGTGGAGACCCTTGGAAAAGACCGGGTATTCTCTCTCGATGAAGCCATTGCTGCCGCAGGCACAGCCTGTAGTGGAAACGAAGGGAAGATGAACCGCGGGATGCGGAGAAAGCACCTGGTCGACCGCATGGTGCAGCACGGGCTGTCGCTTATCGATGAACCGAGGGATACGCTGATCCTGAGTCTTGCCGGAAGGACCGAAGGATATGTCGGGGCCGACATGGAAGGACTCTGCCGCGAGGCCGGGGTGTTTGCCATGAGGGAACGGGCAACAACGTGTCACCCTCCGCCATTTTGATATGAGTCTTGCAAAAGTCCACCCCACCATGAATGAACGTCTCAAGGAATTTTACTCCCGTATACGGCTCCATTTCAAAGGAGGCCTTCCTCAGGACGTCCAGCCGCCTGAATACCAGTAATACCAATTTTTTCTCTCCCGGTCATTTTGATGAACCGGGTTTTCCTGCATCACTGAGCGTATTACAACCGGGTTGGGGGCATCCTCCTTCCCACGGGATGTTCTGCCAGGGATTTCATGGGTCCACCCATCAGGCATTGGAGAGGGCCCGGAAGGCAGGTTTGGGCATCGCTAAATAGCATGATGAACAATATTGTACATTGCTGTATACTTATCATCACAATCAGGGAGTGTTCTGATGTCGAATATCACGGTGTTTCTTGACAATAACGCACTGATTTATGACCGGCCTGCCGTGGTGGATCCTATCAGATGGGCTGGAACTGACGTTTCGGGATCTCCTTACCCGTATGAGCAGGACCGCACGGGCTCTCGAGGATCAGGGTATCAGGAAGGGAGACCGGGTCTGCATCTATCTTGACAGCTGCCCGGAATACCTTATCAGTTATTTTGCTATCTGGAGGCTTGGGGCTGTTGCCGTACCGGCCAATATCTCCCTTCGGGAAGACGAACTTCTGCACCTGGTAACCGATGCCGGTGCCCGGATCCTGATGTGCGATGATTCCGGGACTGCAGTGGCTGAGGTGGCGGCCAAACGGAGTGCCGGCATCTGTTCGGTGTTGAACATCAGTCACGTGAAAGCAACGCCGGAAGGTGAAGGGGTGGTCCCTCCTGTCAACTGCGGGCCTGACGATCTTATCCAGCTCCAGTATACCGCGGGAACGACCGGGACTCCCAAAGGGGCCATGCTCACCCTTGGGAACCTGATGGAAAGCCTTGAAACTGAACGAGAGGTGCTCGGCCTGACCGGGGACGACCGGTACCTTGGCATCTACCCCATGGGTCATGTGGGGGTGAGCTGGGGGCTTTCTGTGCTCCGTTCGGGAGGGACCTATGTCATCATGAAGCGGTTCAGTCCCGCTGACTATATTGCCCTTTGTAAAACGTACCGGATAACGGTGCTGTCAGGAATGCCCCCGGTCATCCACTCCCTCTGCGATGCACCTGAAGGAACAGAAGACGCCCTCAGCACGGTCAGGCTCATCATCAGCGGAGGCGGCCAGCTCCTTCCCACGGTCTGGGAAGCGTTTGACCTTCGGTATGGAATCCCGGTGGCGAATGCCTACGGTCTCTCAGAGACCGTGGTGGTTGGCACGGGAACCATCACCCTTCCCGGGAGACCCGAACTGACGGGAAATTATACGAGCGTCGGGGTTCCGGCAGGGTATTCCGAAGTGAAGATCGTGAATCCGGAGGATCCCCAAGAGTCGCTTCCTCCTGGAGAAGAAGGGGAGATCGCGCTTCGAGGACCCTCTGTGGCACAAGGGTACTGGAATCTGCCCGATGCAACCGCCGAAAGTTTCCTTCCGGATGGCTGGTTTTTGTCGGGAGATATCGGGCATCTCGACAGGAGCGGTCTTTTGTATATCACCGACCGGAAAAAGGACATGATCATCATGTCCGGTTGGAAGATCTACCCGACAGAGGTAGAGAATGTGCTGCTGAAACACCCCGGTGTCATGGATGCGGCAGTCTTTGGGTATCCCGATGAGCGGAGGGGCGAGACCCCTGTTGCAGTTATCGTGCTGCAGGAAGGGACACTGCTTGACCGTGACGATCTCATCGCGTTTTGCAGGGAACGCATGGCGGGGTACAAGGTGCCGCGGGGGATCATCACGACCGGGTCCCTCCCCCGGGTGCATGGCTGGAAACTGCTGAGACGCAGGTTACGGGAGGAGTATTCAGGGTCTCTTGCCGGCGAAGACTTATCATGAGGAATCATATACACTAGATTGAAGGGGGTTAAAGTCCGCTCGTGTCCAGGAACAGAACACAGCCTACCGGAGTTGTCGGTCTCGATGCGCATCTCGAGGGAGGATATCCAAGCGATTCGGTCATCATCGTCATCGGCACATCGCTATCCGGCATCGATCATATTGCCCGCCAGTTCTGGAACGTGGAGGAGTAGGGAGGGCAGTTACCTGATGATCGACGGTGAAGTTGGAGGAAGGGATGGTGGAAGCACGCGAGCTGACCCCGGATTCCTTTCCTTCCTACTACAAAGGGAGGCGCATTGTCGTTGATTCCCTCTCATCGGTTGTCCTGAAGTACGGAATCGACGAGGCGATCCGCTGCCTCCTGACCGCCAGAAAGGAGGTGGCCCGCGAGAAAAAGACGATCATGTTCCTCGTGTATAATAATATCCACCGGCCTGAAGACGAGAACCGGATTTTCCGTCTTGCCGACGTCCTGCTTGAACTGAAAGTTGTCATGTTCGCGACCGAAGTCGAACGTCAGCTCGCCGTCCATAAACTCAGGAATGCCACGGTTCCGAAACGGCTGATCCCGTTCAATATTACCGAAAAAGGCGTCGAGCTCTCCACCACGTCACGGGTGGTTTGAACCCTAGAGCTCTTTTCGCACTCCCTTCACCGCTTCTACCATCCGGGTTAATTTGAGGTAGGCAACATCCCGGGGAAGCATCCGCAGCCCGCAGTCGGGGTCAATCAGGAGCTGTTCGGGGGAAAATACTGAAAGAGCACTCTCGATCCTGGACCTGATGGTGTCTGCCGGCTCGGCAACCGGTGAAGAAGAATCGACGCAACCAAACCCGATCATCATCGTCCCGAAGTCCACCTCCCTGCAGAGTGCAAGATTCCCGGGTGATTGTGCGAATTCAAAATCAAGGATACCGACAGGCATCCGGACCAGCTCACTGATGACTGGAGTGAGATCTCCGCAGACATGGAGGCAGACCGGGACGGTGAGCCCGCGGACCAGCACTTCCAGTGCATCCCTTGCAGCGGCAATGTCTGCGATACCGGTTGAGAGGATCGGCTCATCGATCTGGATGACTGCCGCCCCTGCTGCAGCCAGGGAGCGGGCCTCCTGTGCCAGGGCAAGGGCAAGATCAAGGGCAAGTTCGCTCCTGTCCCTGTAGAGTGGCGTTGCGATATGGAGGGCAAACGAGAGGGTGGTCGGCCCCGTGATGATACCTTTCACCCGTGATGCCCGGGAGAGAGCATACCTGGTATCGCCAAGGGTGATCGGACCTTCCGGAGGGGAAACTTTTCCGATAACGTCGGCGCCCTGCAGACCGGGAACCCGCGAGGTGAAGATCTTCACCATATCACCCCGGACCTGTCCGTCAGAGATGATGTCGATCCCGGCTGCCAGCTGGTCGCTGACCGCGGTCCTGACAGCGTCCCTGTAGGGATCGAGGATCCCGGAAAATCCCGTTCCCGGAACGACAGGATAGCTCCCGACAACCGTTGTCGGCAGGGTGATGCCGGGAAAGAGATGGCTCATGGGGTCAGCCGGTGCCTGTCCCTCGGGAAGAGCACCGCCTCCCGGATGTTGGCAAGCCCAAGCATCGTCATGACCAGGCGATCGGCCCCGAGTCCCCACCCCGCGTGAGGCGGCATGCCGTACCTGAACGGCGCCAGGTAGAACTCGAAATTCTCGGGAGAGAGGCCTTTTGCCCGTATCTGCTGTACGAGGAGATCGTGCTGGTGGACCCTGGCAGCTCCGGACGAGAGTTCCATCCTCGGGTGCATCAGGTCAAACGCCTTGCAGACGGAGGGATCGTCCTCGAAGGGCATTGCATAGTAGGGCTTTATTGCAGTCGGCCATTCGGTGATGAAGTAATGTGCTCCCATCCGCTCGCCGATCGCTTTTTCGGCGACTGTACCGATATCATCGCCATACCGGATCGGCTCTCCGGTCGCCTTTGCAGCCAGTTCAATGGCGTCCTGATAGGGGAGGCGCTCGAAGGGGGCTGTGGGGAGTGCGAGTTCCCCGATCTCGAGCGTTTCGAGGGGACCGGCACACTGGTCCTGCACCGATCGGTAGATATGGATAAGGAGATCCTCGAGCAGACGCATGACCTCTGCGTGATCGGCAAAGGAGACCTCGACATCAATGGAGGTGGCTTCATTCAGGTGCTTGGTGGTATTATGCTCCTCTGCCCTGAAGATCGGTCCGATCTCAAATACTTTCTCAAATCCCGCGGCCATCATCATCTGCTTGTACACTGCGGGCTCTGGTTCAGAAATGCCTCTTTTTCAAAATAGGCGATAGGAAAGAGCTCGGTTCCCCCTTCGGTGGCTGCAGCGACTATTTTCGGAGTGGCGATGTTCACAAAACCACGGGAGAAGAGGTATTCATAGACTGCCCGCGTCACTGCACTCCTGATCTGGAAGATTGCGGTTACTCTCGGTCTGCGGGTATCGAGGAACCGTGCGTCAAGACGGGTATCCAGGTCGGCAGGGACCTTTTCTGCCACATCGAGCGGGAGAGGGCTCTCGCTTTTTGCCAGCAGTTCAAAGGAATCAGGGACAAGCTCCCTGCCGCCGGGTGCTTTTTCGATCGCCTTGACAGACCCCGTGACCCGGACAAGGGATTCCCGTGAGACCTCCCGGATCGCTGCAAGGACCTCCGGTCCCACCTTCTTTTTCGGGATGGTCACCTGTAAAATTCCGGTCCTGTCCCGGATCAGGAAAAAAGTGAGGCCGCCGAGGTCCCGTACCTCATGGACCCACCCGATCACTTCGGCGTGTGCCGTCCCGGGAGTCACCTCATTGATTGGAATCCGCATATAAACCTTGGAAGCTATGGGAGGGGAGAGATAATCTCTTTTTTCCTGCCCTGATCCGGTGTTGGCGAACAGATTTCAGAGCGAAGCTGACCAGTGAGCGCAGCCGCGGCTCCGCTGCCGGTATCTCCGCTTCGAGGATATCCCATACCAGCACCCAGTCCGGGGAAAAATACATGCCGGCGATCCGGTCTTTCATGCCGGCCAGTTCTCTCCAGGGAATCCCGGGGTAGGCCTTTTTTATCGTTTCTGATGTCCGGGAAGCTCCGTCACCGATAATCTCGAGCGACCGTATCGCCGCCCTTTTCATCAGCTCGTCATGGGAGAATTCACGGAAACCGAGATTCTTTTTCCGATGGAGCAGAAATGCCATCTCCTCGATCATACGGGAGATATACACCCTGTCACGGTTTTTTTCCGCATGGTCTGCCGTTACATCAGAGTGGAGATATCCTTCGAGCACACGGGTGGTGACAAGGTCGACCCGCCTGCCCCCCAGGAGTTCCTCAAGATACCAGGTAAGCCCGATGTAGTTGCGGTAGGTATCGCTCCCCTGTGTCAAACTCAACCTCGATATCGATATCGCTGCCCGGGTGGTCATCGCCCCGGGCGAGAGAGCCGAATATCCCGATCTTCTTTACCCCGAATAGTGTCCTCAAGGCGGGATACCGTGCATTGAGGGCGATGATAACCTCTTCGCGTAATTCCATGGTTGGTCCGGGCATGATGAGTAGCTCCTTCTGGTGCAATGCAGATTCAGGCTCAAAGCCATACTGGAGGAACATATTATCCAGTGTTCTATTTATAGCGTAGTCTGCTGCCTCAAGGTTAAAGTAAAGCTTCGTGCAATCTGTTTTCGTGACAATAAGCCGCGTCCTGGTTGCAGCAGTCCTTGCGGGACTGGTCATCCTGTCAGGGTGCCTGCAGGAAAAGGAAGCAGGCAGTATCCCTGAAAGCCCGGTCCCTGACATAGCCTCAGCCACACCATCGGTCCTGGTGACCGCGACGCCATCTCCGACTGGTGGTCCGGCAACAGGACCCGTGCAGTTCGTACCTGGCGGGGTGTACCGTTCTGGTGATGAGCTGCTGATCACCGGTACAACCATCCTCTCGCCCGGGAATCCACTGCTCATCGAGATCTCGTCCATTGCATTCGGTCCTTCGAATAAGACGGATCCGGCATATTTTTCCGGGGCAGCCGCAGTGATCGAGGTAATGAACGAGACCCATAAAGGGCAGAATACCTGGCAATATCTCCTCAACACCTCAGGATTTGTCCCCGGGGACTATTCGCTCGAGATCACCGGGTTGAAGGTGCAGGGATTCCGGAAGACCGCGACCTTCACCCTTATCCCGTGAGTATATTTCCTGGGGCTCCAGGTTCAGCCGAATGCTCCTGGCGATGAAAAGGACCGGGCCTCTCCTTGTCAGCCCCTTTCCCTCGTGTTCGTTACCGGTTCTTCGCGTCCTGGTGTGGGTGCGATGGATGAACCGGGTACATTGAGTGGGGGCTGACTGCCCTCACACCCCCACCTGCGATACACGCCGCCGCCCCCGAAGGACGCCCCGGCGGCGGTTCAGTGACTGGATGGGTGTCCCGGAGAACACCCTCGATTTTAGTCTCCCCTCACACAACAGCGAGGAGGCTCTTTCCCGTGGAAAGGTGATAAGTCATGGACAGGCAAAAATGCATGGACCTGTAAAAGGGCATGGAAAACTAATGGGCAGTCCCATCACTCCACTGCCTGTCAGGACCGGTAAGGTTGTCCCCGCTTCACCGTTTCTCCTTCCCTTCTCTGCCGGCCTCGATGAGCGCTCCCGCGAGAGCAGCACTCTTCTCAATGTCAGTCATGAGGGTATCGCAGCGGAGACTGCCGGGAACGGTGACAGGGTCCCGTGATGTCCTGGACAAAGAGATCGCAAAAATCCCTGTAGAGTGAGAAGGTAGAGAGGGAATCCGGGGAAAGGCCACAGGCTTTCATCAGCGCTGCGGCAGGACCGCTCAAAGGAGCATCCCCGATAAAAGGGCTCACCGCGATCACAAATGCATCCATCAGTGCAGGAATGACGCCGGAGCATTCGAGGATCGGGAGGATGCTGGTGATGGGGTTACTCGGCCCGATAATAACCAGGTCCGCGCTCCCGATCGCGTCGACTACCTGCGGAACTTGCAGAAGGCCCCGTGGGTGCGTATCTGATAACGTCCTGTATAGGGAGTGTTCCGCGGTGCCTGACCCAGTATTCCTGGAAATGGATCGTCCCGGCTTCAGTTTTGATCAGGGTTGTTACCTCTTCATCGGTCATGGGAAGGACGTGGGCATCGATACCCATCCGCGATGAAAGGATCCGTATTGCCTCGGTAAGCGAGTACCCCTGCCTGAGCAGTTCGCCGCGGGCGATATGGAGGGCACGATCGGTATCACCGATCCCGATATACTCGTCGACGCCGAGGCGTTTCGCCTCTTCGTGGGTATGGAATGAATCGCCCCGTATCCCCCACCAGGTATCGGTATTGAGCTGCCCTGAAAAGAGGTAGAGAAGGGTATCGATATCAGGAGAGAGATGGTTTCCTGATATCCAGAGATCTTCGGCAGTATTTACCACGACCGATATCGCGTGGTCGGGAACGTGCCTGCGTACCCCCCGGACCAGTTTCGGGGTCCCTGTTCCTCCGGAGAGAAAAGTGATCATCACTCAATACCTTTATCTGCTCGATCCCAAGACTGTTTAGGTGCCAGATGAAGATCATAAAGGACCCTGTGCACGGGTATATCGAGGTCGCCCCGTATGCCCTCGACCTGCTTGACTCCGCGGTACTCCAGCGCCTCAGGTATATTCGCCAGCTCGGTTTCTCGTATCTCGTCTACCCGGGAGCAAACCATACCCGGTTTGAGCACTCGCTTGGTACGCTCTATCTCGCAAACGTCATGGCGCGCCAGCTGCGTCTTTCGGAAGACGAGCAAAAACTGGTCGCCGCCGCCGCCCTCATCCATGATATCGGGCACGGTCCGTTCTCCCATGCCATCGAGCCGGTCATGGAGGAGCTATGCGGGAGAACCCATCACGATGCATCATGGCTCCTTGGAGAGAGGGATCTTTCCGAATGCATGGAATGCCATGGGATCAGCGTGAGGGAGACTTCCGCAATCCTTTCCGGGAACCACCCCCTTTCAGGAATTATTCACGGGGAACTGGATGTGGACCGGATGGATTACCTGCTGCGCGATGCCCATTATACCGGTGCACCCTACGGGACCGTGGATGCGCACCGGCTCATACGGAATACCTGTCTCTCTGAGGGGTATATCGCCCTCGAAGAGGGAGGAATTAATGCCGCGGAATCCCTGCTCATCGCCCGGACCCTCATGAGACCCGCGGTCTATTTCCACCATGTCAGCCGAATCGCCGAGATGATGCTCTCGGCAGCCGTCCATGCCCACCTGGAGAGAGAACCGGGGGCGGACCCTTTTGCATTCATGCGTCTTGATGATTTCGGCTGCATGCAGAGCCTTCTGCAATCCCCCTCTGACAGTGCCCGTGTCATTGCCGATCAGATCTATCAGCGGAAGCTGTACAAGCGGGCGCTCTACATCGGACGGGAACAGGTCAGCCCTGCAATGATTGCGCAGGAGATGCATCCGGCAAACAGGCGGAGCGTCGCAGCCACGATTGCAGAAGCTGCCGGTGTGGAACCCTGCGAAGTCCTGGTCGATATTCCCGTTTTTCCACGTTCCATGTCGGTGCATGTCATGATCAGGAACAGGAACCGCCTTATCGGGCTCGATGAGATCTCGCCTCTTGTGACGACCTTGAACGAGACGCGCCGGGGCCAGTGGAGGCTTGGGGTGTATACGCCCCCTGCGCACGTACCTGCTGTCGCAGCAGCTGCAAGGGAGATCCTTCATATCCGCCCGCTCACTACGCAGGAACGGCTGAGGTGGTAACAAGGGTTCCTGCCCCGGATCAAAAAATAAAGTTTATGTACCTCGAGCTGGAAACTTTCAGCGAGGGGGACACAAGTGCTCGAATACTGGATAGTAGTCACGATTGGCGTTATTGTGGTGATAATCGCACTCTGCATCACCTACCTTTACGCAGAAAGCCGGGAACTCCGCCTGGTCCGCAGCAGGTACAGACTGAAGGTCTACGAAGAACTCTTCCATGCGGTGACCGATCTGAATGTTGCCGGGTCAGACGGGTATAAACTCGATATGGCCAAGCGGCGCCTCGCGCATACCCTGAACAGGCTCAACCTGGTTGCTTCTGGTGAGGTGCTGAAAAATGTGAACGAGCTGCTCGATTTTCTCAATGAGACTCCGTCCGGGAATTACGATGTGCTCCGCCAGACCAACATCCTCAACACCATTGTCAGGTCGGCAAGAAAAGACCTTGATCCCGATTCTGCACAGGAGCTTGAAGATACGGCATTTCGTTTCCGTTTTTATGCCCCTCCGAAGGCCTGAACATCAGAGAGATCTCCCGGATACCAAAAAACGCTTTATTTTCCCGGGAATTGCCCCAGATTTTTAATATGCAGCATCGCTAACCTGAAGTAGGTGAGAGCCGGAGGGAGGTCTATGGAAGAGGCGGGCGGTATACGGGGTTTTATCGACCAGATGAGGGAGTGCGGGGAGGTCATCGAGTACGAAGACCGGGTAGCTGCCGAGTACGAGGCATGCAGACTGGCGCACGGGACCGACAAGGTGCTCTTGTTTCATAACCTGGAGGGCAAACGGGGCGTCATGAACGTGACAGCGACACGAAAAGCATTCTCGCTCGCCCTCAATATTCCCGAAAAAGAGATGGTACGGAGGCTCTCTGGTGCGGAGTACCAGGGAAGTGTTATCCGCGAGGGAAACCTCCCGATGTCGGCGCCAGACCTTCGGAAGATTCCGATCATGAAACATTTTCCCGGGGATGCAGGGAACTACATCACGGCAGGGATTGTGTTTTCCCGGTATGGGGAGATCGAGAATGCCTCCATTCACCGGATGCTCGTTCTTTCGGAGAAGAAGGTTGCAGCGCGGCTCGTTGAAGGACGGCATACCCATACCCTTCACCGGGCAGCGCAGGAAAAGGGCGACCGGTTACCCGTTGCAGTGGCAATAGGGGTCCACCCGGCCGTCACCATAGCGTGCTGCACCCGGGTCCCGAAAGGGAAAGAGCTCTCCTATGCGGCCGAGCTGCTCGGCGGGGAGATCCGGGTCTTCCAGTGCCCAAACGGCGTACTCGTCCCCGACGCAGAGATCGTGCTTGAAGGATATATCGGAGAGGAAACAACCCGGGAGGGGCCGTTTGTCGATATCACCGGGACCTATGATATCGTGCGGAACCAGCCGGTCATCGAATTTTCCGGGATGCACCTGAAACGGGACTTCCTCTACCACGGGATACTCCCGGCCGGCAACGAACATAAGATGCTGATGGGGGTCCCGTACGAACCTGCCATCTACCGTGCCGTTGCAGGGGTGACCGAGGTGAAGAACGTGGTTCTGACGACGGGCGGTTGCGGATACTTCCATGCGGTCATCCAGGTCCGGAAACAGACCCAGGGGGACGGGAAAAATGCAATCCTGGCGGCCTTCGCAGCCCATACCTCCCTGAAACACGTCGTCGTGGTGGATGAGGACATCGACCCGTCCGACCTGCAGGATGTCGAGTTTGCGGTGGCAACACGGGTGAGGGGTGATAAGGACCTGGTGATTGTTACCGGTGCACGGGGTTCCTCGCTTGACCCGTGCCAGGCAGAGGACGGCACGAATGTGAAGGTAGGGATCGATGCCACGATGCCGCTTGGCAGGGAAGCTGAATTCAGGCGGGCGGGGTGGGACTGAGCCGTGATGCAGCTGCTCCCGGATGAAGAGGCGATCCTTGACGGAGAATCCGGTGAGACCCGTCAGCAGATGATGGAGATCCTGGTCGCTCTTGGAAAGGTTTTTTCCGCAGAACGGCTGGTCCCCATCCAGAGCGCCCAGGTGAGCGGCGCTTCCTACAAGACCATTGGCGAGGCCGGTCTTGAGTGGCTCTCCCGGCTCGATGCCAGGGTTTCTGTCCCGACCGTCCTCAACCCGGTGGGGATGGACCGCGTTCTCTGGCGGGAGATGGGGATCAGCACAGATTTTGCTGTAAAGCAGGAGGCGGTGATCGGTGCGTATGCACGGCTGGGCATCAAGCTGGAATGTACCTGCACTCCCTATTACCTTTACCAGACCCGGTTTGGGGATCATATTGCATGGTCTGAGTCCTCGGCAGTGGCATACGCGAACTCGGTCATCGGCGCACGGACCAACCGGGAGGGGGGGCCCTCTGCCCTTGCGGCTGCGATCATCGGAAAGACTCCCGAATACGGGCTCCACCTTGTTCCGGAGCGAAAACCACAGATCGTGGTGAGGGTTGAGGGTGCTGCAGGCTGGGATGAGACTGCCCTGTATGGGGCGCTGGGGTATCTTGCAGGGAAGAGCGTCGGGGACAAAATCCCGTTCTTCAGGGGGCTGCGCCCGAAGAGGGACCAGCTCAAGGCGCTCGGGGCCGCCATGGCCGCTTCCGGAGCAGTCGCACTGTTTCATGTCGAGGGAATCACACCGGACGCCCGGATCTTTGGCTATGACGTGAGCGGGCTTGAGGAAATTACCCTCGAACCGGCAGAGATCATGGACCTGATGGAAGAGCTCCCCGTCGATGCGGTCGCGCTCGGATGCCCCCACTGCTCATCCGAGGAACTCCGCAGGATCGCCGGTCTCCTTGAAGGCAGGACCGTGGCCCTTCCCCTCTACGTATTTGCCGCACGGAAGGTGATCGAAGACACTCGTGATGCGGTATCGGTCATCGAACGGAGCGGCGGCCACGTCTACGCCGATACCTGCATGGTGGTGTCACCCGCACTTGAACGATATGGATCTATCATGGTGAATTCAGGGAAAGCGTTTGCCTATGTCCCCAACATGTGCGGGGCCGCGGTGCGGATCGGCACGACCCCTGAGTGCATCGAGGTTGCAGCAGCAGGGCGTAAACGGGGAAGTCCCACCCTCCCCACGTCATGAAAGGCGACCCGGTACCCGGGTTGGAATCGCAGGCCGACCCCAGGGAATTTTTCCCCCCGGGGACGGTCACCTTTAAATTTTCACTCATGCAACAATCCTTCTGGTATGGCCCTTAAAGACCTTCACCTGAAAGAATCAGGGACTACCAGGTACCGGTCCTGGTGATCCTGGTCGCAGGAGCACTCTTTCTTGAGGTCTTTGTGCACGTGTATCTGGGAATATCGGTGGTGTATTCCCATTTTTTTTATATCCCTGTCGTCCTGGCTGCGATCTGGTACGGGAAGCGTTCGGTCCTTGTCGCCCTGCTCCTCGGGATTGCCCTTGTCGCGGGGACGTATTATTCGACCGGGTTCATCGATACCGGCACCCTCCTCAGGGCGCTGATGCTGGTCGTGATTGCACTGATCATCGGCACCATTATCGACCATATGAAAAAAGAGCAGGAACAGATGTTCAACAAGGTCACCGATGCTGCCCTCCTCTCCGGGCTCAAGAGTGGCGCTGCTCCGGGGAATGAGACCCTGCAGAGAGTCAGGACCTTCTCCTTTGCCAGCGTCAAAAAGCTGAGTGCACGCCGCGACGTTCCCGGACTCATCAGGGCACTTTCGAACCGTGACCCGGCAGTGCAGTACGAGGCGGTTGAGGCACTGGGGAATATCGGCGATCCCGCGGCAACCGAGGCCCTGATGGGTGCGCTGACCGGCGACCAGTACAGCGGGATCCGGTGGAAGGCCGCAGAGGCACTCGGAAAAATCGGGGCCCCCGCAGTACCTGCCCTGATTGGGGCCCTCAAAAACCCTGATGAGGATATCCGGTGGAAAGCAGCCA
This sequence comes from uncultured Methanoregulaceae archaeon, assembly GCA_963828315.1. Lineage (GTDB taxonomy): Archaea > Halobacteriota > Methanomicrobia > Methanomicrobiales > Methanospirillaceae > UBA9949. The sequence goes on from CAWHEC010000003.1 coordinate 187,975, forward strand.
TTGTGCTGGGGGAGATCGGGGATGCACGTGCGGTCGGGCCTCTCGTCGACCTGCTTGTGGATCAGGACCGTTTTGTCAGGAGCCGGGCCGGATATGCCCTCGGGATGATCGGCCCTCCCGCAGTCATCGATCTCCGAACCGCGCTTGTGGACGGGGGCGTTGAGACGAGGCGTGCTGCTGCGGCAGCCCTCGGAACGATCCCCGATCCGGCTGCGGTGGATGCGTTGCTCCAGGGTCTCGACGATCCATCGGATGAAGTCCGGCAGGAGGTGATTGCAGCGCTGTCCCGCCAGGGAGAGGCAGCGTTCGATCCGCTCATCGCGGCCCTTGGCGGTCCCGGGCAGAAGAGGGTGGAGGGTGCAGCCCTGGCGATTGCCGGATCAGGAAGACCGGAAGCGGTTCATTGCCCTGAACAAATGCCCTCGCGACTGCAGACCCTGCGATAAGGCCGGTCCTGCAGTCAGCCGTCAATGATCTCGTTGCACGGCAGACCCGGCAGGTTTCAAAGAACGAGACAGAAGAGACGCCGGATTTTTCCCGTGGAGGATACTCCGGTTTCTCGGGATAACGTATATCTGGTGTCAGGTCGTTAGGTGGTTTTTAGTGTCCGGGGAGCATCCTGTCCGCTCCATCTGGAATCAGGGCAGGATCAGAATCGGAGAGCGTGGTGGTTTGGGGCTTTTTCGAACCGGGGATGAAAGATCGTGGTGAGAAGGGGTGCTCCCTCCACGGCCTGCACTTCATTCCTGACATGAGACGCTCCTGGAAGATCAGGCAGCTCCCCGATCCGGGAGGGATTGGGATCCCGCTACCGCAGCGGGTGATCAGGTATGCCGGTGCCCGGCCACAAGAGGAATAGAAGGAAGGAGGAAAAGGTCATGCAGCAGGGAACCAGGAAGGATATCGAAGCACTCGGGGATAAGGACAGGAATGTCCGCCTGGATGCAGTAAAACGACTGTCAGAGACCGGGGCTCCGGCAGCAGATCCGCTGATCCAGGCGATGGAGGGGGCAGGGAGCAATGATTTCCGGTGGTATGCTGCCCTTGCGCTCGCCCGTATCGGCCAGCCGGCTATCGGGCCGCTGATCAGTGCCCTGAAGAGAAACAGGGACCCTGATTTTCGGCGCTATGGTTCGGCTGCGCTCGGTCACATGGGGGTGGCAGCGGTAGACCCTCTTCTCTCTGCAATGAAGGGTGCAGATCCGGCATTGAGAGGGTTTCTGTCTGCCGCCCTCTGCCGGATCGGAGCCCCTGCAATCGATCGGTTAAAAGAGGTGTATTCCGGCCCGGACGAGGAACTCCGGCAATGCGCCGCTCTGACGCTCTGGGGCATGGGAGAGGCAGGGATCCTCGAGATGATGCAGGCACTCGATCAGGATGAGCACGAGCCCTGAACCAGACCGATCGACTTTTTGCGGTCCGGAACCGAACAGATAGCCAGGAGTAGAACATGACGGTGCAGCGGTCAGGGGCGATGGAGGCGTATGCCACGTCCCTCCAGGAGGGGTTGTTTTCTGCACTCGAGGTTGCCACCCGTGCCCGGGCGGTGGGAATCGATCCCCGGACCTGTGTCGAGATTCCCATAGCAAGCGATCTTGCCGACCGGGTGGAGGCGCTTCTCTCGATTCGCGGGATTGCAGTCCGGATTCGCGAACTCGAATCCGGGATGAGCCGGGAGGAGGCTGCACTCAGGATCGGCGATGATTTTGTGGAACGCCGGTTTGGCGAGCAGTCGCGCGAGGAGGTGCTTGACCATGCAATCCGTACGGCAATGGCGATGCTCACGGAAGGGGTGGTGGCAGCGCCGACCGAGGGGATTGCAAAGATAGGCATCGGGAAGAACGATAACGGGACGGAATACCTCCGCATCTATTATGCCGGTCCCATCAGGAGTGCCGGAGGGACAGCGCAGGCCCTCTCCGTGCTGGTCGGAGATTATGTGCGGCGTGCGCTTGGAATCGGCAGGTATATCCCCCGGGACGAGGAGGTTGAACGCTACATCGAGGAGATCCGGCAGTACAACACCATCATGAACCTCCAGTATCTCCCGGGAGAGAAAGAGATCCGCCTGATCGTCAGGAACTGCCCGGTCTGTATCGATGGTGAAGGAACAGAGCAGGAAGAGGTGGGCGGGTATCGGAATCTCGAGCGGATCGAGACGAATGCGGTCCGGGGGGGGATGGCACTCGTGCTCGCCGAGGGACTTGCACTCAAGGCCCCGAAGGTCCAGAAGTATGTCCGTGCCATGAAGATGGACGGATGGGAGTGGCTCGGGGAACTGACCTCCGGGGCCGGGAAGAGTACGGATGCAGATACCGATGCAATTCTCCCAAAAGACAAGTATCTCCGGGATCTCATCGGTGGTCGTCCGGTCTTTTCCTACCCGATGAGGAAGGGGGGTTTCCGGCTCCGCTACGGGAGATCGAGGAATACCGGTTTTGCTGCGGCAGGAATCAACCCGGCAACGATGCATATTCTCGGTGATTTCCTTGCAGTGGGGACCCAGATGAAGATAGAGCGGCCGGGCAAGGCAGCCGGTATCGTTCCGGTTGACACCATTGAAGGGCCGACGGTCAGGCTGAAGAACGGAGATGTACTCCGCATCGATGACGCGGAGACAGCCCGGGCTCTTGCCCCGGATGTGGAACGGATCCTCGATACCGGCGAGATCCTGATCAGTTTCGGGGAGTTCATCGAGAACAATCACCTGCTCGTCCCGTCTGCATACTGCGAGGAGTGGTGGCAGCTCGAGGGAGGTTTTCCGAGACCCGCAACCGAGCTCGAGGCGGTTGCACTCTGTTGCGAAGGGGCGTTCCTGCACCCGGACTATACCTGGTTCTGGGATGATATCAGCACCGACCAGGTCGTGGAACTTGCCGGCTTTGTCGAAAAACACGGCGAGATCAGGCACGGGATCCTGCTGCTTCCGAACGAACCGGGGATCAAGGCCATCATGGAAGAGATACTCGTCCCCCACATGGTCCGTGAAGGGATGATCTGCATCAGCACGTACAAGGTGCTCCTCGCCTGCCTCGGACTTGACCTGAACCTGAAGAGACGGAACGAGTGGGAGGATGCTCCCATGGAGACTACGCTCGGGCTGGTGATGCACCTCTCCGGCTTCCGTATCCGGTCGAAGGCGGGCACCAGGATCGGGGGGAGGATGGGCCGGCCCGGGAAATCGAAACCCCGGAAGATGAATCCTCCTCCCCATTCGCTCTTCCCGCTCGGCGAGGCCGGTGGGTCCCGCAGGTCGTTCCAGGAAGCGTCCAACCACAGCCCTGAAGCGAACAAGGACGGGGGGGTGATCAGGATCGAGACCGGCAGAAGAAGGTGTCCGTCCTGCGGGACCGACACCTACCATAACCGGTGCGCCTGCGGCGCCCATACCGTTGCGGTGTATACCTGCCAGCGGTGCAAGAGGGAGAGCACGGAGCCGGAATGCCCGGCCTGCAAGGGGCAAACCTCCTGCTCCCAGACCCTCATGCTCAATGTCAGGCAGGAGTATCTCCTCGCAATGGAACGGCTCGGGAGGCGGGAGAACCCGATCGGCCTCGTGAAAGGGGTGAAGGGGCTCATCTCGCGGGAGAGGGCGGTCGAAGAGATCGACAAAGGTATCCTCCGGGCTGAGAACGAGCTCTTTGTCTTCAAGGACGGCACCGTACGGTTCGACATGATCGATCTCCCCCTGACTCATTTCCGGCCGGACGAAGTGGGAGTAGGCCCCGGCCGGCTGGCAGAGCTCGGGTACCCCTGTGATATCCATGGAGCCCCGCTCTCCCGGTCCGACCAGGTGCTCGAGCTCAAACCGCAGGACATCCTCATTTCAGAGTCCTGCGCCGACTACATGGTGAAGGTCGCCCGGTTCATCGACGAGCTGCTCACCCGCTGCTACCATCTCCCCCCCTACTACTCGATCACCTCGAGAGAGGAGCTGATCGGGCACCTGGTGATAGGCCTCGCCCCGCATACCAGTGCAGGGGTCCTTGCCCGGATCATCGGGATATCGAGAGCGAATGTCGGGTATGCCCATCCGTTTTTCCATGCAGCGAAACGGCGGAACTGCTTTTACGGCGATACGGAACTTGAGTTCTCTGACGGTCGGAACTGGAAGACGATGCCGATCCGGCAGTTCGTGGTCGAGAATTTTGATCTCTCCCGGCCCGGCATCGACCGGCTGGGGACGTATTACTCCGACCCCAGGCAGGGGTACCTGACAAGGACGATCGACCGCGAGGGAAAACCGCACCTTCGGAAGGTCACTTCGGTGTCCATCCATAAATCTCCAGCCCACCTGATCCGGTTTGAGACCGCCCTGGGACGCGTGCTCGCGGTCACCCCGGATCATGCCATGCTGGTATGGGACCTCTGTTACCTGCGAAAGATACGGGCAGACGAGCTGAAGGAGGGTGACCCGGTCCCGGTGATGGTGGGGATGAACGTGATCACCGACCATATCCGGCACAGGGACATCGTTCCCGCTCCTGAAGACCGGGTCTACTGCCTGACCGTGCAGGAGGAGCACACGGTCTGTGCAAACGGGATTTTCACCGGACAGTGCGATGGTGACGAGGACTGTATCATGCTCCTCCTTGACGGTTTGATCAACTTCTCCCGGGCGTTCCTGCCCGAGTCCCGGGGCGGGACAATGGATGCCCCCCTCGTGCTGACCACGACGATAGATCCGGCCGAGATCGACAAGGAGAGCCACAACCTGGATGTCATGGCCTCCTATCCGCTCGAACTCTACCTGGCCGGGCTCCGGTACGCTCATCCCCGGGAGATTGCGCCGCTGATCGACCGGGTGGAAAACCGGCTGGGGACCCCTGCGGCGCTTGAAGGGTTCTTCTACACCACCGAAACCTCGGATATCTCTGCAGGACCGCTGGAATCCACGTATACCCAGTTGAAGACCATGATCGAGAAACTCGAGGCAGAGCTGACGCTGGCAGAGAAGATCCGTGCGGTGGACGAGGACGATGTTGCGGAACGGGTCCTGACCACGCATTTCATCCGCGACCTGATGGGGAACCTCTCTGCCTTCTCAAAGCAGAAGTCTGCGGTGCGTCAAATGCAACCACAGTTACCGGAGAATGCCTCTTGCCGGCAAGTGCACGCGCTGCGGGGGGAATATCATTCCGACGGTGCATGAAGGGTCGGTGAAGAAGTATCTCGAGGTCTCGCGGGCAATCTGCGAACGGTACAAGGTATCCGAGTACACGAAGCAGCGGGTGATGGTCCTCGAACGGGCGATCGATTCCACGTTCGGCCAGGAGAAGGACACGCAGCTTGGCCTCGCGGACTTCATGTAAGCGGAGAGATGCCCCTGATTTTTTCCATGATTGCCCTCTTCTTCACCGATACACCAGCGGGAATCTGTTGCTGCTTCCCTTCATTTGTCATGATGCAGGCCCGGAGTTCGCATGGACTTTCAGTCCACAGACATCATGGGTCAATTATTGTATCCCTGAGCGTGGAAAGACCCGGGGATACCTCACGAGTTTATTACCGATTTTGGCCTACTACTATTGGAGCGAGGGCAGCCAGGCCGGCCTAACGGCGGCAGACTCAGGAACTGTTTGACGCCAGATCACCCTTGCTATAATGGAAATCCGGGGCGAGTGTAACCAAGCGGCCAAAGGTGACCGACTCAAGATCGGTTCTCGTAGGAGTTCGCAGGTTCGATTCCTGCCACTCGCATTGCAAATGCCTGCCAGACTTCACTGAATTTTATCGCACTGAATCTCCGTATGCAATTTTATGAAGTGCCGTTTTTTCAAAATGGGGAGTTTCTTTCCCAATTATGATCTGTCGTTCCGCTCAAATCTCCTGCAGGTGGAATCCCGCACTTCATCCCTGCTCTGCATCATTCTGGTCGTGGTAACCTGGCATATGGACGTTTTTATGACTCCCACCCTTCGGATCGATCCTGCTGAATGAAATGAGATATTTTTTATACCAACACGTAGTGTAAAGAGACCGTGGGGCATATCCGCATAGGTAGGGACTTGATAAAAGGTGTCCTGGGGGACTGTATCCTGTGCTACCTTCTGGTGTGCCAACAGTCAACGGTGGTCAAATGAAACCTTTCAGAATTTCTCAAAAAGGACCCGGGGGGTGGCCTCATAAGGGTCATGTATGGATGGGGGTATGTATTCTTCTCGCTTGTTTTGCATTCGCCGGTGTCGTATCGGGTGCAGCCAACCTCATTACCGGCCCGTCAGTCATCTCTGTCCCAGGGACCTACATCCTGGCGAATGATATCACCAACTCCAATGCTCCGATCTGCATCCAGATTACGGCACCGAATGTCGTATTGGATGGAAAGGGGTACAACATCGATGGAATTGATGGTTCAAACAGCATTGGAATCAAGGTCTACAACAGTGCGATGACGCTTTTTAATGTAATCATTAAAAATCTGGACATTTCAGACTGGGGTACCGGGGTACTCCTGCAGAATGTGAAAAATTCACAGTTACAGAGTGTGAGTGCAACGAGCAATACCGGAAATGGGATTGCGCTCCAAAGTGCATCGAGAAATGTAGTAACTTCCTGCACCGCATCTTCCAATGGCGGCGTTGGGATTATTTTGTATTCAAATAGCGATTCCAATACCGTCACAGGGAACACAGCGCAGGGGAACGAGTTGGATGGGATCCGGATACGGCTCTCGAGCAATAACGATATCCTGAGAAACAAGGTGGCGGACAACAAGAAAAATGGCATCAATCTGAACGAAGCAGCCCATTTCAACACCCTCACTGATAATACCATCACAGGGAACAAGGGCGACGCGGTAACCGTTTACAAATCCGAGGGAAATGTCATTTCAAAGAATACCATCGACAGTAACGATGTTGTTGGTATCAGAGTATACGAAGATTCAGATAATAACGAGATCTCCAAGAATACCATCACCAACACGAAGAATTATGACGGAATATCCATTTACACCGCCTCTGATGACAACATGGTCTTCTCCAACACTGTTGAAAATAGTGCTAAGCGCGGCATATGGCTCCAAAACGCCAATCGGAACTCATTTTACAATAATGTAGTCTCCGACAATGGAGATGAAGGGGTGTATCTTACGAATACTTCGTCAAATGTGTTCGTGAACAACTACTTCTCCAATGATAAGAATATTGTCGTTGCTGGCGGTGTTGGCGCAAACACGTGGAACGTTTCACGATCAAACCAGAGAAGTGTTACCGGCCTTGGCGGTTCCGGTGGGAACTACTGGGGACAGCCCGACGGCAAAGGATTCTCCCAGGTAACCCCTGCCACACGAGGCATCTGCGATCAGCCGTATACTATCGCGAGCAATAATGTCGACAAACTGCCCCTGAAGTGAGCGATACGATATTCTCTTTTTTTCCTGGCATTGCTCCACTTCATGGGTGCTGTGACAATGATACCGATCTAAGAAATTACCAGGGAGCACTACTCCGTTCCCAGGATCAGGATGTTTTTAAAAAATGTAGGGATCTTAACAGGGATATAAGGAAATGTACCCCCCAATAAATCGCCAAAAAAGAAACAGCCAGGGATATCTTAAGATGCAATGAAGTTATTGGAAGTGTTGAGATGACCGGCAGTATAACAAAAGAACGTAATACAATCAGCCCTGGTGAAGCCCGTGCTATTGCGAAGGAGGCATATATCTACGGCTACCCTATGGTGGGCAATTATCTTGTCCTCTATACCTATTTCGTGAACCGGCAGAGCCCGGAATTCAAAGCGACCTGGAACCAGATCCGCAACATACCCAGGGTCTTTACCCCTGAGGACAAGGCAGTGAAGGCACCAAACTCTGACACCCCGTATTCCATGCTCGGTATGGACCTTCGCACAGAACCCCTCGTAATCACCGCCCCGCCAATCGCAAAGGAGCGATATTTCAGCATTCAGCTTATCGATTTCTACACGTTCAACTTCGATTACATCGGGAGCCGTACTACCGGCAATGATGGGGGCAGGTTCCTCATCGCGGGGCCCGGCTGGAACGGCGAGGTCCCAAAAGGGATCAAGAAGGTACTACACGCGGAGACCGAACTGGCACTCGCCGTGTACCGGACACAGCTCTTCGATCCCGGTGACCTTGAAAACGTGAAAAAAGTCCAGGCAGGCTACATAGTGCAGCCCTTGTCGGAATTTCTGGGCCAGCCTTCGCCTGAGGCAGCCCTTGCTATTGATTTCATTCAGCCGCTTACCCTTGATACACTAAAGACATCGCCCGGGTTTTTCAACGTCCTGAATTTCGTCCTGCAGTTCTGCCCGACCCATCCCTCCGAGAAGGAACTGATGGCCCGTTTCGACCGGATCGGCGTTGGTGCCGGAAAGAACTTCGACACCACAACCGTATCACCTGAAATAAAGACCGCCATCAGTCAGGGCATGGCCGATGCATGGGCCGACTTTGCAGATTTTAAGACTAAACGGTTCGATACGAAGGAAGTGGTCTTTGGAGACCTGTACGGCACGCGGGAGAACCTGAAAAACAATTACTTCTACCGGATGGTTGCATTCGTACTCGGCAACTATGGCAATTCAAAGCAGGAAGCGATGTATCCGATGTATACCCTTGATTCAGAAGGGAAAGCGCTGGTTGGAGCCAACCACTACATCCTGCGATTTGCGCCGGGCCAGTTGCCTCCCGTCAATGCGTTCTGGTCACTGACTATGTATGGACTGCCCGAGTACCTGCTCGTGGCCAATCCACTCAACCGCTACCTGATCAATTCCCCCATGCTACCGCAGATGAACCGCGATGCAGATGGTGGGCTGCCATTGCTGATACAACATGAATCACCCGGTAAGGAGAAAGAATCCAACTGGTTACCCGCACCGGGAGGACCATTCCTGATGGCCTTGCGCCTCTACTGGCCGAAGGAAGAAGCGACTGACGGCAGGTGGACCGAGCCGGAAGTAGTTAAAGTCCAATAGCCTGTGTCGTCAAGGGACGAATAGTAAGAAAAAACAAACACAAAACCGAGGAAAATTATGAGCACCACAAAAAATTCTCTCTATGTTGAAAAGGCCCGCGGCCTTGCCCAGTGTGAACTGTTCCTGATGAAAAACGAAGCCGGGAAACTGGAAGCCCTTGTTTATAACACGACCGGGCTGAACGATTGCCCGCAAGCCAAGTATGACCCGATGGATGCCAAAGTGCTGGCACAAAAGACCCAATCGGATGTGGTGTGGAAGAACCCCCGGCGCTTCTGGATGATGGACCACCTGACGTTTTCGTTGGTTGGCGAACCCCGCGACTTTGACGGTCTCTCGTTCAACTTCGTTGCCAAAATGCAGATGCCTCCGGGCTTCGACACATCGAAAGACCAGTCCGCACATGCCTACAACCCGATGAAGATTCATCGCGTCACCACGTACGAGTACCTGAAGGGCAGGATGGTCTTCCTCCTGCGGTCACCGGATGGACACACCTGGGTCATGCAGACGTATACGAACCACGTTGACCACAGCCTGACTGAGGCCGATCTCCCGAACCTGGCAAAAAGGCTGAATCTGGCGAATGGATGGCAGTTCAAGGCGAAAACACTCGACAGAGACCTGACTATCAATACCACTGGCCTGGCCAACATCGTCCCTGACGACCTGGCGAATATGTACCAGGGGTGTGTTGACAATGTCCACAACTTTGACCCCTGGTGAGAGGATGGAATTATGAAAAAAACAACCGTTACCCCTGAACCGGTCCCGGGTTCTGCAGCGATTCCCGGCTGCGAAATGAACGCCCATGACAAGGCGAACATGGAAATGATGACATTTTTGAATGTGCGGAATGTAAGCTTTTGCGAAGTGATAGTATGGTGTGGTGACGGAGGGACGTACGGCACGACCGGGTTGAATGACCCGAGTGACTCGTGCCCCGCGACACTCTACAAGGGCCTTAATGAGCAGACGCTGGCGAAACAATACCAGGTTAAAAGTGTTTCTCTGAATCCACCCCGTGGCCGCAGAATCTGGTTACTAGACAAAATCGAAATACCCACGTCGACGACCGTACGCGATTTCAACGGCCTCAAGGCGCATTACTGGGGTGAAGTGGAGGCAACTCCAACTGGTGAACCCCTGAAACTCGATCCCACGAAGATGCAATATATACCGGTATATTTTAAACGAAATTCGTTTATTACTTTCGAAAAAGGTAAGCCGGTCTTCCTTTTAGAGGACAATGAGGATATAACCTGGGTTTATAAGAACTACACGACTGCCATGGACCCGACCCTGACCTATCCAGATCTTCCGATGCTGGATAAGCGGCTAAAAAATCTGCCTGCTGGCTGGAAATTCCGTACGAAAACCCTGGACCAGGATCTTGTCTTAAAAGCAGTCAGTGGTAAGGCCCGGATTATGTGGGACGAACTGGGCGGTTCCTGGGATGCGTTAGATCCAGGCGTAGCCAATTATCAGCCATAGACGGGATTCTCTCTCATTTTTTCAATGAAAAGAAATTGGACACTATCAGCAATGGTGTAATTATTTTCTGAAATTTGTTCGGGTTCGCCGGCAATTCTGATGGTCTTCTTCAGCGGGTCATGGTGGGGATAATCTTCCTCTGGATGGAGGTACTTGCGATACGGTTCTTTCATGCCTGCAGGACACAGGGGAACTGATCTCCCCAGAGTTACCGGAATCTTCATAGGATAGCTCTGTTCACCCTTCTCCCATGAACAGGGATATCCTGGCAGGTGTCGCTCTCTTCGCTATCGCATTGGTAGTAGCCGGGGCGGTGCTTCTGTCAGATTCGTATCTGAAGTCTTCTCCGGCCGACAGCACTGGTCCTGAGACCCCGACTGAAGTCTCACCATCAAAGATCCCCACGACCGGGGTTGCAGCAGTCCCCACCACGTCTGGATCCTCCACCAGCTCCGGCGGGGTGGCACCGACCAGCGTCTCACCCTCTGTCACCCCCACGACCCTCCCGGCATCCGGGTCATCCGGGGGTTCCAGCCCGGGGTCCGTCAGCCCGAACACCGTCTCCCCATCCATAATCCCCACGACAGCGGTTGCAACAACCCGCACCGTGTCCGGACCTCCATCGTTCACCCTGCTCGTAACCCCTGTGGAAGCACGGGCCCGTCCCGGCGATACGATCCGCTATACCCTGAGCATCGTACCAAAAGGCGGATTCGATCAACCGATAGCTCTCCGTCTTGACGTGAGTGCCCTGTTCCTGTATCACAACACCTTCGATCTTGGAACCGTCAGTCCCCCGTATCCGACGACCCTGGAGTACAGCTTCGTGGTGCCCGGCGAGGTCCCTGGAGGAATCACCGTGAAAGGGGTCCTCTCCGCTGAAGGGGGAGGTCACCAGGAAGAGCAGGACCTCGTCCTCATTGTGGGAAATTGAACGGAATATCTCTTTTTTATCCCGGGACATGAGAATGAGGGGCTCTTCGCTCTCTGGTGTGGGTACGATTGATGAACCGGATACATTTTGTGGGGGTTGACCGCTCCCCCATGCGATACACGCCGCCGCCCCCAAAAGGACGCCCCGGCGGCGGTTTTAGTGACTGAATTGGTTTCCCGGATAACAACCTCGACTCAGTCTCCCCACACAAAACAGCGAGGAGGCGACATTCATTCTTCTGTCTCAGGCACCACCTGGATCAGTTTGAAGAGAACACGCTTCTCAGAAACGCAGTCCCGGATTTCACGCTCACGCCGGGAGAGCGTGGGATGTTTTGCCGTCTTGATCTCGACAAATACGATCTCCCGGACGGTATCTTCAGAAAGGCCGTCAAAGACCACCAGGTCTACCGGACTCCCGAGAAAGCGGGCGTCTTTCGGGTTGTAGGGAAAGTCGGGGAAATACGGGATGAGGTGCTCGGTTATTTTTCCCTTCGTCACCGACTGGCTCCTCCGGACCGCATCCGACCGGATGATCGCTTCCTCATCGGCCTTCCACCCGGCAAAAAGGATCCTGGCTTTCTCTTCGGAGAGCCGTTCAAGTTCCCCTGCCTTCCACCCGGCAAGATCCTGTCGCTCCGACACCCGCCAGGCTTCAAAGATCTCGCGGGCACGGGTCTCGATCCTCGTTCCCTGGGAGATATACAGGACCAGGACGATCCCGAGTACGACGAGGAGCATGAGGATAATGATCCATTCGATCATGCACTACCTGCCATCGTTCGTAGGGTTTCACCGCAAACATCATTACATTGCCAGATCCGAAGGCTCATGACCGCCTGTAAGGGACAACCTCCCTTTTTCTGGAGGATCCTGCCGGCCGGAACATGGCCCGCTGGATTCGTGCAATAGGTGTTTCCCAGGGATCACCCTGTGATCCTCCCGTTCAATATCGGGGATACCTCTGGTTGCGGGTGTCAGTTGTCTATATTTCGGCATAGCCTGGTTATTCCCGGGGTCCTCAGGAACGGTTCTATGAACCATAGTTTGGGAGCCAACAGGATGTGGTGTTCCCCGGCATCCTGCTTGCTCATCGGCTGTTCTCGCACACACCGGGGTGAAAAAAGACCTCCGGCTTTCGGATATAGTGGGAATTGTGAGCCTGTGAAAGAAAAAAGACCGATTACGCGGCCGAATACAAAGAAACCTTTCGTTGATACTCTGGCGCCTTCAGGGATGTGCCGGGTTTTTGGAATCAGACCGTCTGGCGGTCGCATTCATGGATCAGTTCAAGGGAGGTCCGGGCGGTCTTCCTCACCCGCGAATCAGGATCTTCAACCGCTTTTTTGAGAAGGTCTTCTGCTTCCCTGCACCTCATGATCCCGAGTGCCCGTGCACAGGCGTTTCGTATGCAGTCATCCCCGAAGGCGAGGCCATGTTTGAGGGGTCCGGAGAGGTCCGGGTTGTTGATCGACCGGATGCCTGCAGCCACCGCCTCCCTGATGTACCATTTCTCTTTGGGGAGCAGGTGTATCAGCTCGGAAAGAACGGCGGGATCTTTCAGGCGACCTATCCTGCCCACCGCTTCCTGTCGGATCATCCAGTCGTCGCACTTCAGGTCCCGGAGGATGAAGGGTACCTCTTCTACCCCCTCTCTCCTCTTTCTCACCACTCCCCCTCCATGATGTACTCAGATAATCGCGTTAAATATTTATATTGTTGGGTGGAAGTTTCTTTCTTCTTAAGAGGGCCGACTGTCCTTGCTGATCATCAGAGATCAGTGCTATGTTCGATTGTCATGGAGAGAGCGGGAAAATTCTATAAACTCCCAGATCATAATTTTTTTTACGCAAAGCCGGACGTCCAGGAACGGGGCAGAAGGGAGTTGATGTACTGACCGACAAGAAGCCAGGCCAGGGGAGTGTACCTGAGGAGATAGTCAGGGTCCGCATTCCAAACAAGAGGAACCGCGAGATCTTTGCCAACGCCGAACTGATGATGGGCGCAAACCATATCCGGGTGAGGTGTTTTGACGGGATCACCCGGATGGGCAGGATCAAGGGCAAGATCAAGAAGAAGGTCTGGATTCGCGAAGGAGACATCCTGATCGTCGTCCCCTGGAGTTTCCAGGACGACAAGTGCGATATCATCTACCGCTATACCGGTCCCCAGGTCGAGTGGCTGAGAAGGAATGGGTATCTCTGATACACTTTTTCATTTATCATTCCTGAAAGGATTCTCTCTATTTTTTTGAACTCTCGAAACTCTGTTCTGTACCGATCTGCCAGCAGGACTACCTGCGTACCTATAGGATCTGTAGATCAGGATTAGTACCATCCGAATCATTCCAAAATGAGGGTATATTCCACATGTAAGAAATAATCGAGAAATTTACGAGAAATCGCGAGAACAAATGATTGACCTCTATTCCAGGTTGTAATGTCAGGATAAAGTAAAAAAAGGTCAGAGGGAGAGGACTTTTACAGTATATGTCTTGATTACAAGTTTCGTTGCACCTGGATCGAGATTAATAGGTCCCAGAATTATCATTGTCATTTTTAACTCTGGACTGATTAAAATAGTTCTCCCAGGATGTGTTATAATCATTATCAGAATCCGGGGTATAGGTAATCTCTACGTCACTCCCGATGGTAATATGGATATGCTTCCTGTTTCGGATCGGTCAGCTTCATCTTTACCGTTCCAATTCCGGTTTGTGCCAGATAATCAGATGGAATCGATTTTGATGAAGGACATTACAAAGGTCTCTGTTGATATGTATCATAAAACCACCGCGGTTCTGCAAGCATGGCTGAACCACTGGGAACTCGACATACGGGTATGCACAGCCCCATTCTCGAGACCTATCGTTGTTGTTCCATCCTGGGACTCATAAAGAATTTCTCCTAATGGAATAACTGTAGCGGAGTATCCATCCACTGTAACAGTAAACGATGATGTCGACCCTCCCGGATCAACGCTGAGTGTTCCCCCACTCACCTGCATGGTGGTCTCTTTATAGGGCACACTCTTGTACACCAGGGAGTTCACATCGCTCTGGAGGAGGATCATGTTCCGCTCCATGTTCCGGATATTGGTATTCTGCTGTTCCTGTAAAAGCATCGGATATCCGTACAACGTAATCAGCGCAATACCACTCAGCATAATCCCGAATATTATTATGAATCCGACAACTTCTGAAACCGCAGAATCGTTCATGATTTTTATCTTGTATGCCCTTCATTCTCACACCCCCTTATGGAGGAGGATATTCATACTCAATCTGGTTCAACCCGCTCGCGGTCGTACTTCCTGTGCTCCGGCCAAATACGGTCTTTCCTATCCCTGCCAGGGAGGTGGTCGAACTGATCCCTGATCCTCCCGATATGCGGATCACCTCTCCCGGATTACCCTCAATCTTGACCCAGTAGTCCCTTCCGGCAACATCATCAGGGATATCGAACTTGGTTGTGATTGTTGCTATCATTATAGTAGGGAATGATGGCATAGAGGTCGATGATTCTCGTGCTGACACCATTCCCGATATCGGTGTACGCAGATTCGGTGAGCTGCTCTGTCGGGCCTCTAATAAAAGCCTCCGTCACCATGGGGACCATGATCACGAACAGAAGGATAACTATGCCGGTTATCATGGTATACTCGATCATATGGGAGACGCCCGATTCTTTATCGGGACGGTCAGTAGTGGAAGTAGTAATATCCATTTGCCATCTTTTCTCACCACCTCAGTATAATTGGTTATTCCGTTATTGTAATGGATTATCCATCCATGAGGGATCATCTGGATCGAATATCTGGATAATCCGCTGTTTTCCTGGCTAGTGCGATCTGTTCGATATCATCAAGACAAGGTCTCTCGAAGCTGGGATCAATCATTGTATCTCGAATAAATGACCCAGACTTCGCTTCTCAAGTCCTGGATATCGGATTTGGGGAATTCGAGCACACTTTCAGCCGTTGTCTGGCCGACAAGGACCGACTGGTTCAGCAGGATGGCAAGGAAGAAGATCGCGATGCTGATGACAAATCCCATCAGGACAATCCACTGGCCATCATCGTTCAGCCTCTCCATAAGAGCACCTCCAGAAGCACCGTTTGGGGCCCTACGCTCTCCAATCCAAAACTCGAACCATCATCGATATTCACCCACCGGGTAACCACGACCGCGTTTTCCCGGTAATAATCCTCGGGATTGTTCAGAGCAGTCGTTTGCAAAAGGA
This sequence comes from uncultured Methanoregulaceae archaeon, assembly GCA_963828315.1. GTDB lineage: Archaea > Halobacteriota > Methanomicrobia > Methanomicrobiales > Methanospirillaceae > UBA9949. The sequence continues at coordinate 203,592 of CAWHEC010000003.1, forward strand.
ATTCTTCACTTGGCCTCCGTCATAATAGGAAATGTTCGCTTGAACTGGATGTTATCATTCTCGTTCCTGTTGTAGTGGTGCTGTATTCACGAAAATCTCTGTAAAGTCTGCATTGATCATTATTTTCAATATACTCTTCAAGCGGGCTCTTTGTGATAAGGACTGCTCGTGGTATCCCACGTAAGTGGGTTGGTCCATCACTGCGAGGACATCGTTTCCGAGCTGCTCCAGCTGCATGTCATAGACATGGGTATCACCTGGGGTGAACACCATCGTGGAATTGAGGACCAGGTACACCGTGGTCAGGATCAGGGCAGCTGCGGCAATCCCTTCGATGGTGTAGAGCTGCCCTTCGTCATTCACCAGACCCTCACCTCCAGGACAGCTGGTTGGAGGGATGAGGCGAGATTTCCAGTGCTTCTATCACGGTATCATAGATGTTCGTTACCTGGGATAGGTTTACGGTCATCGGATCAAATTCGTAAACAACATACATTTTTGTGAACGCAACATCTGCATATGAAGAAGACGGAATGAAATATCCAGCGGGAAAGGTGACATTGACAGATGAAATGACAGAGTATCATCGATCGCATCCCGGCCAGTAGAAGGTATACGGGTATTCCCATTGATATATCGCTTCCACATGCGAGTGGAAGTTCACCGGTGACCACTGTTCCATCGCTGATGATGCCCTTCATATTCGATACGAATGGAGTTCAAGATCGGATTACTTGTCTGAGATGAGATTTTTAATTGATATCGACATTGGTGAGATTGATGGTAATCTCTTCTTTGGGGGGCTCAATCCAGTATTGGGGTGCCAGGTAATCGGGATTCCTGTCGAGGTTCATCAACTTCTGGTAGTCCAGTTCGACTCTGAACTTCCCGTCCCGCTGGATGACATTAGCGTAGTAGTGTGTTCATATCGACTGTCAGCACTGCTCTGGTTTCTTGACAAGCACCACCCTCCGTATATAACCGTAGGACGAATCCGGATCATACGGGTCACCAACCGGTTGAGTAACTTGTTGCTCCACCAATCTCCTTGAGCCTAACATTGAACCGGTAGGGATAACTGCCGAAGATGATCCGCTCCCTGATTTCTGAGGTTGAATATCGGTTCGGCTCAAAAAAATTATCGACTTTCTCCTGGCTGAGAACACGCGGCGTGCTCTTGTAGAGCGTGAGCCCGAACCGGCTGATCAGATCTATTCTGATCTGCCGGGATAAACTCCCACTGGTCATCTGCTTCGATCGTCTTGTAATTGAACACGGTATTGGGCTCTCCCGGATCTTCGACCAGAATGACCCCGGTCCGGTAGGCAACCGCATCGTAATCGATGGTCTTGCTCTGGAGTCCCACGAGCAGGCCCGAGATCATCGTCGCGGCGATGATGAGGGTGATCAAAAATATCGAAAGACCAATCATAAAATCGATAGATAATTGTCCTGATTCGTCCAGGGAAAGTGTACGATCGCGCCTCCTTTTGCGAGGTCCCTGGATCTCTCTGAAAACCCATCGATCAGGATTCATTTCGTCCCTATTAAAGACTTTGATATCAGGATGGGGTATTACGGAACATTTTCGATGAATTCCCGCAATGAATGTTCCTTAATAATGAACCGCACCTGTTTTGGTGAAACAGTTACTTGGCATATAAATTATAAGCCACATCCAATTGATACAACATATGATTCAATCTACTCCCTGAGAGGGGGGATACTGGTATGCGAGCAATCGGTCTGGTGGCAATAATTCTCTTGCTGGTCTTCATTCTGCCAGTGTGTGCTGACGATGCGGCGGATACCATCACGTTCACTACATCAGAAGAATGGCTGGTGGCGAACGGTGCGGACTCGTGTCAGGCAACCGTGCAGGTGAACAACGGACTGGACCCGGTTCCGGGTCTCGAAGTGGAATTCTCGTCCGATACTGAATACGGAACATTCGACCCGGCTAAAAATCACAACCGATGCATCTGGGAACTGCGGTGTCCACGTTCACGGTGAACCACAAGAGCGGCACTGCCACACTCAAAGCCACCATCACCGACCCGTCCGGGACCATCCCTGTTATCGATCCGAAGCAGTGCACTCAGAAGATCGACCACGATACCCCCTGGATGCTCTCTTCATACGATGTAGTATCGGAAACGACTGTCGGGACAATCGTACCGATCACCATGAAATATCAGGACCGGTGGGGCAATCCTCATCGATAATAAGAGAGATAGCTGAGACTGTGACGTTCATGGTCAGTTCTCCGGCCGGGGATGCGTTGTTCCAGGAATCCAATGACATCTGATAGCGGTTGTTCCCGTCAATGAGAAGGGGAGGCAATCGCACACCTGCAGGTGAGCAAAAAAACCTCGATCAACACGGTCAGGGTGAATCCCGACATGGGGAGCGTCCCGGACAAGTACTTTTTTATCCAGGGCGTGGCTGATAGAGCCCCGGTAGATATAACCCAGAAGTTCGATCCGGAACCCCCAGATAGTGTCAATCAATGGTGACACCTGTCACCATCACCTATACGGTGATCGATAAGTTCGGGAATGGCATAGGGAATACACCGGTCACAATCACCACTTCGCTCGGGGAGGACTTCAGTAGGAATACCAATTCGGTCGGCCAGGTCATTCTTTCGTACGGGCCTAAAGATTCTATCGGGGATGATCATTTTCACAGCAACGGCGACTGATCCATCCGGCACTCCAGCCAACTCGCGAAGGGACGGTCTCCTTTGTTGCCCAGGAGATACAGGCCCTGCAGTTCACCGCAAATCCCAAGCAGTCATGCCAAGCCGTGATGTGGAGAGGTGGAGCCGGCCATGCTGAAGGCCAAGCTGATTGATAAAGACGGAAATCCAGTTGTGGGAAAGACAGTGACCTTCACCATGGGAGACACCGATGTATGAGCGAACACCAAAACCTCCTATGCATACCAGCACACTCCGGAACTGAGTGCTACCAGCGCAGTTACTGACAGCTATGGATTTGCAACCGTTAATTTCACACCCGGCGGGTTCACTACCGATAAGAACAATCCCAACTATGATGACTCGGCTTCGGGAAGCTGTAGTGTCACCGCTTCCTGGAACGATATGGCACAGACCCTCCAATTATCCTGGATGAATTACCCGTACTTATCGATCGAGACGGAGGTCACTCCACAGACCGTCAAGGTCGGTGAGACTGTCGAGGTAACGGTCAGGGTGAAGGGTGACGGATGGGCCCTCATGCCGACACCGATCGATGCCATGCTTTGTACCGACCGATCAGGGAGTATGCTCTGGATGATCCTGATCGCATGGTTTCCGTTATGGAAGCTTCCAAGGCTTTCACGGGAGCCATGCAGGTCAACGCCACTCAGGATCACATCGGCCTTGTATCGTTTGGAGACAAGGGAGTGGCAAAACTGAGCCCGGTGCCTCGAGATCTAAATGGTGACATACGAATGCTATGATTCTGACAGTATCACATGTCCAAGATATTTAACTGGTCATTACTATGACTGGACAGTGATATGGTATATCTGGAATTTTCCAGATATCACTTGTATTCTGATGACGCTGGACTACGAATGGGAATGGATGAACCTATTCCCTATCCAGCAGATTACTGGCCATATACAGTTGACTTATGACTAAAATTCGGATCACCAGAAATATGTCGATGCACATTATCCGGGGAATCCCCGGAATTATACATGCTTACGCCGAAGTGGAAAGCCCCCTCGGTTACGATACCACCACAAATCAATACGCCATCGATTCGATGGTCCCGAAAGGCGCTACACCGCTGCGATATGGTCTCTACAAAGCCATAAAGGAAATAAATGGATAATGGGCGTCCGGATAACGTCTATTCGTGCTGTTATTGTGCTCTCGGATGGCGACTATAACGCATATGGTGATCCTCTCGCAAGAGGAACTAAATAGGAAACCTACTGATCTGAAGTAGTATGCTTATAGTCAGGAGGCTATCAAATGACTTGAATATCTGACGGGAATTATTGGCCATTCCTGTATCAGATGATGAACAGAATTTATCCGTATATGCAAATAACAACAACATCACGGATTTATTCGATTGGATACGGAACTGACACTATCAGCAGGCGGAAAAGAAACCCTCAGAACTTCTTGCCGAGAGCACGGGAGGAAAATACTATGCCGGGAATGCGGCAGACATTATCAGATATTTATGAAGAAATTGCCGAAGACCTCAAGCAAGAGGCCGGTGTTGACACCGTGATGAACCTCAATTACGATACAATCGAGATCAATGATGAAACTTCTCCGGTGACTGGTAACTCTCAGGTTTTTAGTATATCTCCCTAGACTGTTATCACGTCGTCCTATTCCGATAGAGAGATCTTGCACTATCAATCCGCAACAGACAATACCCCAATCGACCAGTCTGATGAATTTAATCAGACAAGAAACTGGATTTCCCGATATAGGAACCATAAATCTTGGGCATATCTGGGAGGCAAAGTATACCCTTCAAGGTGCTCACGAATGGGACTATCAATGTCTTTGGCCCGGATTCGAAGGTAACGTTCACCACAACCGAGGGGGCCTCTCAAACGATAATGGTCCCAAAGACCTACATTACCGCTATTGAGGAGATGGAGGCAACGATCGATAACAGACACCTCGACATTGAATATCACAGTAGTAGGCAACTCCATCCGATTCCGATACGTCCAGGTTGCCAGATGGCGACTTATTCGCACCTATCAATGGGACCAGTCGGTCAAACAGGATATTTACCTCTTCAACCGATGGGAAAAAGACCTGGATCCTGATGAGATTCTGGCCACACTCCCCGTGTACAGCTATGAGTAATGCTGAGGAATTTCACGTCAACTGGAACGAGATCCCGGCTCGGAGTCTGACGATTGAGATCAAGGTGATCGAGAACGCACCTGATGTAGCAGGACAGGCATTGCGTCACGCTGCTCCCGCTCACAGGCCAGACTCCGGCTGAAAAGAACTATATCCAACTGAAATAATCTTTTTTAGAAAAATTAGTCTCCTTCTCACCCAACCGGCTCCCCCGTCGCTGCATCGAACATCATCACGGCATTTCCGGAACCCGTTGCGACGGTCACCGTATAAAACCCTCCCGACAGCTCTATTTCAGGCAATAAGAACGGCTCCTGTGCACCTGCATTCGTGAAGAGCTGCCGGTTCTTTTCGATCAGCCGAGCGGGATCGATTACCGAAGAGTTCGTTATCTCCTGCTCCGGAAGATCCATGGGATAAGGCTGGAGGACCTGGCTGGTCGGATTCACCACGACAAAATAATTCTTATCGTCTTTTCGTATTCCAAAGATCCATTGTTCGGCCTTGCCCTCGGAATCGACCTGTTTCCCCTGGGCAAAATACAGAGGAAATGCGGGGGGTGTTCCGGACTCTTCATTGGTTAAAGCCTGCCTCTGCCCTGGAGAGGCCTTCCTGGTAGCTTATCCGAACCGGTTGTTGCACAATAGTTTGAGTAGGCCCCGCACTCACATTTTGAGGTTCTGCAGGGACCTGGGGCTGTGTGCAACCCGCCACCAGGAGAATGGTGAGGAGCACTATCACTACCAGCCCCCATTTGAAAAACGGCATCTTCATAGTAAGTGGGTGTTCTTGTATTCAATAATAAAACACTGGGAGCGCATGCAATGCCCGAAACAGTCCGCGAACTCACCCCCGATGAATTCCCCCTTGCCGAGAAGGTCTGGGAACAGTACCCGGGGCCAGAAGGCCGATCCGACGATAGAACGGATCTTCGGGGTCTTTGATGACGGGAACCTTGCGGCGACCGCCCGGTTCACCAGGCACCCGGACGGAAACGCGATGGACTGCGTCTTCTCGCTCGATGATTACCGGGGAAAAGGGTATGCCCGGAAGGCAGTGCAGGCCCTGCTCGATGCCTGCGGGTCGGAGACGATCTACATCCACTCGACGCTCGTCCTGATCTCGTTTTACAAGACCTTCGGCTGGACCCCGATCCCTGAGGACAAGCTGCCACGATCCATAAAGGACCGGTTCAACTTCTGCTTCGGGGAGATGGAAGGGTGCAACGTCTGCCCGATGGTGAGAGAAGGGAAGAGGTAATGGGGAAAAACGAGCGTTCATTCCGACAGCGCGGAAAATTAGATAAGTCTGAATGAGGAGAATTACTGCAATGAAAACCCGGGAAGAAATACTTGCCATTCTGAAATCGCTGAAGTGGGAGATGAGCGAACGCTATCATGTGGTGAGTATTGGGGTATTTGGATCGGTATCCCGTGGGGAGCAGAAAGAGGGGAGTGATATCGATATCCTGGTGGAGTTTTCCCAACCGGTGGGGTTCTTCACCTTTCTTGAGCTTGAAGAGTTCCTCGGTGCTTCGCTTGGATCCAAAGTGGATCTCGTGACCCCGGATGCCCTGAAACCAGCGACGACAAAGCGGATTTACTCCGAAGTTGCCTATGTCTGAACGTGGTGTTACAGGAGAACACTATGGAATTGGCCACTGACCGCGAGAAGAACCGAATGGAACGGCTTACATTCATCCGATTCTACGCTGCCTGGGTCCGGCGGGTATCGAACCAGGAGTGGAGTAGCCAGCAGGCAGAACTGATCAATGCATTTATGGAAAACGCCAGGAACTATGCGCTCACCCGCGAACAGTACCTGCATATCGCGAACCTGCAGAAATCGCAACGATCACGCAGGGACGAAATCCCGTTTGAAGGAAATGGGAAACCAAGTGTTTTCCCAAAAAATCAGCAGATTATAGATTGATCTTGGGTCTCTTCAGGATTGAATCGGCCCAGCCTCCCGATGCCAGCGTGTATCAGATCATTGGAATCTCAAAAGCCGGGCGATGGATCTGCCACAAGGAAACTTTGAATAGTCTCATAATAACAAGATACTGGTATGAAATATACGGTTGTCCTCGAACCACAGGAAGAAGGTGGGTTCACGGTCCAGTGTGTTGAGTTACCTGGTGCTATCAGCCAGGGGGAGACAAAAGAAGAGGCGCTGATCAACATCAAAGAGGCAATCGAACTTATTTTAGAAGTCCAGCGGGACGAACTCAATAAGAGGATTCACACAGTCCGATCGGAAATTATCAAAGTTGAAGTGGCAGATGCCTCGTAAACTTCCGGTAATCTCCAAAGATTAAACTCCTTGTGAGGCAGGGCTTTTTAATAAGGCGGCAGACGTCAAGCCATGTTGTTGTGCAAAAAGAATGGCGGGTATTTTCCGTTCCCCTGCACAAGGAGTTGAAAGAAAGGGACGCTTATCGCCATTCTGAAGCAGGCCGATATCACGGTTGAAGAGTTCAAACAATTTTTCAGGTAACCTGGAATCCATTCAAATCATAGGACCTATGGCAGGACACTAAAATTCCCCTCGCCCCTCACTGCAGCATCTCAAGCGACAGCGCCGCATCGGGCGGGAAGGCCGACCGGCGTTCCAGCATCTTCATCGCCCGCTTGAGCCGGGCCCTGAGCTGCGTATTCTCGCTCTCCAGGCGGCGGACGCGGCGGTACAGGGGCTCGCATCCCCCCGCCCCGCAGAGGCTCGCGATATAGTGCTTCAGGAACCGGTCGGCATCGTTCTGCTTCCGTGGAATCCACTGGATATCGACCCGGATGTTCTTTGCGACGATCAGGTCCTTTATGGCACCCTTCTTCTTCAGGAAGGTGGGGCGTTGCGACTTCTCGGATTCAGAGAGATGCCAGACCACGACCTGGCTGTCGGTCCGGATGCGTGCATGGGCATGCTCGGGCAGGTGCTCGAGTGCGAGGATGACCGCATTGAACTCAGCCTCGTTGTTGGATGCTCCCCGTTCATAGGAGAAAAAGACCTCCTCGCCCGGGAACAGGGCGACCGAATGGCCGTCCCCGCTCCCGTCCACGACAATATCGATCCTCTCATGCATTGGTGCCTCACCAGATCCCGTATCCTGCACATCCGGCAGTGTATCAGACTGAAAATATTCCAAAAAAAAGGGTGACGGAGCGCGGGGGAGGACCACCAATTCATCCGTGATCCCTCCCTGGCTCCCGTTTTTGTGCAACCGGTTCTCTCCCTCCGGTGGCTATAGAAGGGAATCAGGCCTCGTGCTATTTATTATTTGTGGCTCCGATCGGGAAAAGAATGGTACAGGGTGCCTGGTATGCAGATCGAACCCTTATACGGTGCCGGAAAAATTAAAAATTATCGTATTATCTTTGCAATCGGGATCTCAAGGATGTCCTGTGCGCCTGCCGCCTTCAGGCTCGGGATGAGGGTATTGACATGGCCCTTCTGCACGACCGTCTGGATACTGTAATAGTCCACCCCGTGAAGCCTGCTCACCGTGGGTCTTTTGAGTGCAGGGAGGGCAGCAACGACCTGTTCCATGGCAGCTTCCGGCACGTTCATGGAGAGGAGCACCTGGTGGCGGGCATCGATCACCCCGAGGAGCAGCGTGACGATCTCCTCGATTGCGCGCCGTTTTGCCGCGTCCTCGAAACTGTCGCGGTTGGCAATGATCACCGTGTAGGACTCCATGATCTGCCCGATGATCTTGAGCCCGTTTCGCCGCAGCGTGGTCCCGGTCTCGGTGAGGTCCACCACCACGTCCATCAGGTCGGGAACCTTTGCTTCCGACGCACCAAACGAAGGGAAGAGCTGGACCGGGATCCCAAGCCTGCCAAAATACTCCTTCGTGATCTCCGGGTATTCGGTCGTCACCCGGCTGTTCGGCCGGATCCTGCTGACATCGTCGATCGGTTCATCGCGGTGGACCGCCACGACGATCTTCACCGTTCCTTCGCCCGTCTTTGAGTAGGAGAGCGGGGAGACTTCCTTCACCTTCGCCCGGGTCTCCTTCACCCAGTCGAGGCCCGAGATGCCGAGGTCAAAATACCCGGTCTCGACATAGTTCGGGATCTCCTGCGGCCGGAGGATCTTCACCTTGCCTATCCGGTGGTCATTGATGACAGGGTTATAGTCCCGGTCACCCCGTTTCACTTCAAGGTCGGCCTCCTTGAAAAGCTGCAGGGTCTGGGCTTCAAGACTGCCCTTGGGAAGCGCGATGCTGATCATTGTATAACCGTGTTACACTTCTCCAGGAAAAAAATCCTTGGTAATGGGTTCACCTGACAAAAAACGAAATCTTCCCATGAAAAAAGAGGTTTCAGGAAAGGGTATGGACCACGAGCCCCGAGAGCAGCTTTGGTTCAAACCACGTCGATTTCGGGGGCATGATCCCATCGGCATCTGCGATGGAGAGCACGGTCTCCACCAGGACCGGCTGCATCGAGAACGCTACCGCATACTCCCCCCTGTCCACCATCCCCTCGAGATCGGCGACCGGTCGCGCACCGCCCAGGTACTGGAGTCGCGCATCTCCCCGCGGGTCGCTGATGCCAAGGATCCGCTCAAGCACCTGGTGCTGGAGCAGCGATACGTCAAGCGAACGAATCAGATCCGATGAATCGCCGCCAGGCAGGGCGCATTCGTACCAGGTCCGGTTGAGATACATGTGGAACACGTGGGGGCGATCAGTCCGGGGCTGGATCTGGAATGCACCATGGTTCACCGCGCCATAGGGAAGGACCGAACACGACCCCGAGATCTCCTGCATGAACTCACCGGCAGTCCGTCCGCCGAGGTCCCGCACAAGCCGGCTGTATCCATGGATCCGGACTCCTGAATCTGCAAAGAGCACTCCCATGAACCGGTCCGCCTCCCCGATCTCCCTGCCGGCTGCCCTGCGCTGTTTCGCAACATTGACCGCGGATTTTGCCCGATGATGGCCATCCGCAATATACAGCCGGTTCACCGTCGAGAACTGCCGATCGAGACGGGAAAGTACCTCCGGATCGGAGATCCGGAAGACCTGGTGCACGGATCCATCCTTCCAGTGCACCTCTGCATCCGGATGGCCTGATGCAAGGGAGGAGATAAGACCGGAGAGATCGGCAGAATCGCGGTAGATGAGCACCACCGGCCCGGTATGGGCATTCACGGCATCGATATGCCGTGTCCGGTCCTCCTCCTTGTCGTACCGGGTCTGCTCGTGCCGCCGGATAACCCCGGATTCGTAATCGTCAACATGAAGGCAGCAGCAGAGCCCGGTAAACGTTTCAGCCTGGGTAATAACCCGGTAGACATACATGCCGGGATCGGCATCGCGTGCAAATACTCCGGATTCCTGGAGTGCAGAAAACCGTTCCCGTGCATGGGAATAGACGCGGGGATCGGTCGGGGGGATATCAGGGAGCTCGGCATCCGGACGGCTGACACGCAAAAAACTCATCGGGTTATCCCTGATAACAGCCCGTGCCTCATCAGCAGTCACCACATCGTAGGGCACTGCAGCCACCCGCGGGGCAGCATCCCGGCCAGGCCGGACTGCCGCAAAAGGGAAGATCCTCACCATGAAAATACCAGGCTCTCTTTACTCATTTCCTCTGACACTATATTATTCCAGTGACACCCACAGTACTACCGCAATGGGCGACGCGATCATGATACGGCGGGCACGGCTGGAGGATATCGCCGCTATTACCGAGATCGAGGCGGTATCCTTCCCGGACCCCTGGAGCGCAGGAGTCCTTACCGAGACCCTCGCCTACTTCCAGAACACATTCTTTGTCGCCACGTACAGGGGATCGGTCATCGGTTTCATCGCGGGCGGGCTCGAGGATACCGGGGAGGAGATATACGGCCATATCTGCAACCTGGCGGTCGCACCAACGTTCCGGAACAACGGGGTGGGGGAGATGCTGGTACATCGGGAGGAGCACCAGTTCGCCATCGAGCTTGCATCGGGAGTACAGCTCGAGGTCCGTCTCTCGAACTATGCAGCCCAGCAGTTTTACCGGAAGATCGGGTACCGCGAGGCCTTCCATATCGACCGCTACTACGCCAACGGTGAAGATGCGGTCGTCATGATGAAATGGTTCCGTTTTTAGCGCCCCAGCGTCTGGTGCGCCCTCGCAAGGTGCTGCGCGCCGAGTGCACCGAGCAGCGAGAGTTCGCCTGCCAGGACCCCCGCCGCAATGATCTCGGCAAACTTCCGTGCATGCGAACCGGGCGGATCGCCCCCGCCGGCAACCCCGAGCACCTGCAGGCACTCCTGCTGGGTCGAAATCCCGGTCCCTCCCCCGACCGTGCCTACCGGGAGTGACGGCAGCGTCACCGCGACATAGACCCCCCCCAGGACAGGGTCCACCGTCGTTATCGCAAGGCTCCCCTCCACGACATGGGCAGGGTCCTGCCCGCAGGCGATAAAGAGGGCGGCAATGATGTTTGCGGCATGGGCATTGAACCCAAGCGACCCGGCCCGTGCCGACCCGACCAGGTTCTTTCGCATGTTCACTTCGGCAAGCGTCGCCGCATCGGTCTTGAAAATGTCCCTGACCAGGGCATCAGGCAGCAGCACCCCTGCGACAACCGTCCGGCCCCTCCCCATGATCATGTTGATCGCGGCCGGTTTTTTATCGGTGCAGACGTTCCCTGAGAGCGAGATCAGCCGGGCACCGGTTTTTGCTGTGATCAGATCTGCTGCCTTTGCGCTCGCGATCGTCACCATGTTCATTCCCATGGCGTCCTTGGTATCGAACTCGAGACGGACAAAGACGCTTGTTCCCGCAACCAGACTGGTGATCCCGGTCAGTTTCCCATGAGAAGTCGTGCTCTCAGCGGCAGCAGCAATCTCATCGTGGTGTGTATTCACATACTCCACGATCCCGCGTGCATGGATCACGTCAGTTGCGGCAAAGACAGGCGCCCGGGTCATACCGTCCCGGAAGAGCCGGACCTCCGCACCCTCCTGCCCGCACGATCGCACTGCACCCCCGGTTGACCGACGCCACCAGGGCACCCTCGGTGGTTGCGAGGGGAAGATAGAACGAACCCTCGGCATACTCTCCGTGGACCACGAGCGGGCCTGCAACCCCCACGGGGACCTGGACCGCCCCGATCAGGTTCTCGCAGTTCTTCTTCGCCACCCGATCGACCGGAATGGTATATGCGCCGATTGCAGGCAGCGCGATGCCGGTCTCGCGCTCGATATACGCCCGCCGCACCCGGGCCGCCTCGTCTGCCGGGAGCTCCTGCTCGAGCGCGTAGAGTTTCAGCGACCCCCTTTTAAGCCTCTCGAGATAATCTTCCATAGATATAGCTGTTGCGTTCCCGGTATACATCAGGATGACTGAGCAGAGATGGAGGAGGAACAGTGGGGGGTACGGGTTCCCCTGAGCAGGGGCGAGGAGATGCGCAGGCAGCTCATCCTCTCCGGGATCCTTGACCGTGAAAAGAGACCCCGGGTCGAGGGGGAGTTCCTCCTTCTGCCCGTCGTGTCCGAAATTGAAGGGGCGGAACGGACCTTCTTCGAAAAAAGGGATCCGCTCCCTGACCTTCCGCGGCACGAACTCATCGGGGGGATCGCTATCATGCTGGAGCGGGATCCTGCCGCTGCAGAGCAGCTCCTCTCGCTCCGGCCCTCCCTTCATTCCGTCCTGTTCCCGTTAAGCGACGTCGAGGGGGAGTTTCGCACACGGCGGTTTGAAGTGCTGGCCGGAACGCCTGTCACCACGACGCTCTGCCTTGAGTACGGGCACCGTTTTCGAGGTCGACCTTTCAGAAGCGTACTTCTCGGCCCGCCTTGCCACGGAGCGGCAGCGGATCGCCGGCCTCCATGAGGAGGGGGGGCAGGTCCTCGATATGTTTGCCGGAGTGGGCCCTTTTGCAATCACGCTCGCAGGAAAGGCCAGAAGAGTCCTTGCAGCCGATATCAACCCCGGGGCGGTCCGCCTCATGGTCAGGAACATCCGGCTGAACCATGCAGACAACATCCTCCCTGTGCTTACCGATGCCGCCCGTCTCCCCGCCATGGCAGCCTGGACCTTTGACCGGGTGATCATGAACCACCCGACAGGGGCACTTGCGGTTCCTGCCGCATGCATTCCGTCTCTGTGCGCCGGGAGGTATGATCCACTGCTACGTGCTCCAGTCTGCAGAAGGAGAAGCACTGCCGGAAATCCTGAAATTCCCGGTCGCAGAGGTAACCGAACGGCATGTCCGTTCCTACTCGCCGGGCAGATGGCATGCGGTGTATGATATTGTGAAAGCGGGGCTTTGATCTTTGAGAGAATCTTCCTGTACCGCAGGGAAACCAGGTGTTCCTTCTTTCTGAAGCGCTCATGATGGAGAAGGTGAAGAACCGGAACGACAGCGAGCGCGATGATGAAAAGGCATACTGGCGAATGCAATGGCAGACGACCGGATCAATACAGTCACAAGCGGCCAGAGTACCAGGATTCAGGCAACAAAAATCGCACAGACACGGAGCAGCAGATTCAGTTCTTCACGTATCTGGAAAGGACTACGATAGATAGCAAATCTTTGCCATGGATACCCATGGTTTTCTCTGTATGCACAATAGATTTTAGACCAAAAAACGGGGGTATCCGGAGATGCCACCGCCTGATTCCAGCGTGACATTCCCGGATGGTTCCGCTTTTTGCCCGCTCGACTATCCCCTCACAATAGGAATGCTACAATGGCGAGAATGACAAAGATTATCACCAGCCACTTCGCGATGGTCATAGAGAAACCGGCAATCCCCTTTGCGCCCAGCACAAATGCGACCAGCGCTAAAATGAGGAATAATACCGCCAACCCAATCAAATCTGCCATGTTCAGCTCCTCTCTTTCTTCAATTCTGAGGTGGCCTTATGTGCTTCGATTTTTGCATCAGAAACCGTTTTGTGGACACCGATTTTTGCATCATCTGATACATCCTGTGCCTTCGATCCTGCGTCTTTCAGAGTGTTGTGGATCGCGACTGACGCATCATCATATGCGGCATGTGCAGCCACGTGGGCGTTATCGACGGCTTTGTGGGCCTTTACGTTTAAATTATCAGCCATACTACGTTCAATTCCTCCTCAATCAGAGTAATCCTGTACGTGGCGGGAAATGAATAAAAGTGTTACCTGTTGTTGCAATTTTTGAAACCACCCGGAATTTCCGGTCTTCGAGTGCAGGAACTATCATGCACGGTTGCCGGCCATTATTCGGGGTCTATCGGCTGTATATTCTCCATTCCTCCTTACGGCTAAGAATTCCGGGGTCTGGAAAACCCTGAAATGCATCAAACGATCGATGGAATTATTCAAATTTTGTAACATCAGGCAACCATTTTATACCTGTTCCCGCAATATGGCGGTACGTGCTTTCCCTTTATTTCTTCAAGCGACAACCTTGGGGGGAACAGAAAGCAGAGGTGCGAAAGGTACCGTACGGGCAAGGTGCGATATCGCGATGTTCGATATCTCCCAGGACCTGTCAAAGACAGGGGGTCCCTCTTGTTCGTGGTCCCGGCCCTGATCACGGAGCTTCCTCTGCTCCTGCTGCGGATCATCGGTGACATATCCCGTAAAGGGAACAGGATCGTCGGACCCGCCATCGTCCTACGACAGTAAATGACTAGTATGAACAAGAACACTGCCAGAGGAATGGGGTGAAACAGAATGACACGGACCTCACACAAGAGGTCGGGAAGCTGAGAGGAAAGGTTCGCACGCCCGAAGAAACCCTTCTGGCCATCCGCCCGGGTGAAATCGATCCATTCGTCGTCTCGAAGGGTGAAGCCCGGCAGGTCTCCACGATCGAGGGGGCTGACTACCCGTACCAGGCCCTCGTGGAGAATATCAGGGAAGGTGCGCTCACCCTCTCCCGGACAGGGATAATCCTGCACACCAACACGCAGTTTGCCGAAATGGTGCTGTTGTCCCCGGACAAGGTGAGAGGCACGTCCATCATCGATCACGTCTGCCCGGAGTACCGCACGAAAACCGGGGAGGCGCTCTCCGGGATAGCAAAGAAGGCAGGCCGGATCAATGTCAGGATACGGCAGGGGACTGGTTCCATCCCTGTCCACCTCTCCATGAACCTGCTCCCCTCCTCCGAGGAGATCAAGATCTGCGTTGTCGTTACCGACCGGAGAAAAGACGAAGAGATTATCCGGATGCAGGCTCGGATGCTCAATGCGGTCGGCGACGCGATCATCGCGGTCGATACCGACCACACGATCATATTCTGGAACGAGGCAGCGACGAAGACATACGGCTGGAGATCAGAAGAGGTCATCGGTCGTCACACGATCGACGTGACGGTTCCGGAATTATCGAAAAATAACGCACTGGAGATCCTGGCGCAGCTCGAAAAGGGAGAGATGTGGTCCGGGGAATACCTGGTGCGTCACCGGGACGGCCACGAATTTTTCGTTCATGTAACCGACTCCCCCATTTTCGATGACGAGGGGAATCTCATCGCGATCATCGGCGCAAGCCACGACATCAGCGATCAAAAGCGTGCCGAGGATGCATTGCGGCAGAACCAGGAGACCCTCCTGCGGGCCCAGGAGTTGCTGGAGACCGTAACAAAGGCAACAGATGTGATCATCGCAGTCCTGGATGTGAATTTCTGTTATACCTTCTTCAACCAGGCGTATAAGGAAGAGATAAAGCACCTCACTGGCAGGGACCTCACCTTGAGCACCAGCATGGTTGAATTGTTTGCAGGAGTACCGGAAGAGCAGGAGAGGGCGGTTGAGGAGTGGAGCAAGGTCCTGAATGGTGAAACGGTGAACCATATGATAGGATTCGGTGAACCCGAAAAGCACCACAAAGTCTACCACGTACTCCATACTCCTATCCGGGATGCACAGGGCAGTATCGTCGGTGTCGGGGAAGTCGCGTATGATGTCACAAAACAGGTGCAGGTTGAGGATACACTTCGTGAAACAAAGGAATATCTTGACAACCTCATCACCTATGCCAATGCCCCCATCATCGTCTGGGACCCGCAATTCCGTATTACCCTGTTCAACCAGGCATTTGAACATCTGACGAACAGGAAAGCACAGGAAGTCATAGGAAAAAATCTTGACATTCTTATCCCCGATCAATGCCTGACCGTGGCAATGGATCTCATCAGGAGAACCATGGAGGGGGAGAGATGGGAGAGCGTGGAAATACCCATTCTCCAGAAAAAGGGAGGAGTCAGGACAGTACTCTGGAACTCTGCTTCAATTTTTGGATCTGACGGGAGCACCATTGTTTCAACGATCGCGCAGGGGCAGGATATCACCGAACGAAAAAAAATAGAGTTTGATTACCGACAGCGCGCTGCTGAATTTGCAAAAATGAACGTGGCACTCGAAGAAGAGATCCAGCAGCGAACGATATCCGACACAACGCTGAAAAAAACCCTGTCACTCCTCAATGCATCCCTTGAATCAACAACAGACGGAATCCTTGTGGTCGACCCGCAGGGGAAGATCACCAGTTACAACCAGAATTTTGTGAATATGTGGAATATCCCCCCGGTTTTACTTGCAGCAGGGGAAAACGAGAGGGTGATGACGCATGTCCTGCCGCAAATCAGGAATTCCGAAGAATTTTTAGCCAATATCAAAGAGCTCCAGTCCCACCCGGGACGCGAAAGCTTCGACATGATCGAATTTAACGATGGAAAATTCTTTGAGCGCTATTCAAAACCCCAGAAAATCGGTGATAGTATTGTCGGCAGAGTCTGGAGTTTCCGGGACATTACCGATCGCAAGTATGCAGAAGAAAAACTTGTTGCATCCTTACAGGAAAAGGAAGTACTGCTTCGTGAGATCCATCACCGCGTCAAGAATAATCTCCAGCTGATATCCGGCCTTCTTGACATGACCCGCATGCGTTCCTGTGATGAATCAACAAACAGTATACTGACCGATTTGATGCTGAAAATCCAGACTATGGCCCAGATTCATACACGGTTGTATGAGAGTAAACAGTTTGGGAAGATCAGTATTACGGACCAGATTCGGGACCAGGCATCAGCATTATCAAATATTTATTCCTCTCTGGGACAGGAGATCAGCTGTGAGATCGATCCCCATGAAGTATTTCTCCCGGTAGATCAGGCGTTACCCTGTGCACTCATCGTCAATGAGATCCTTTCAAACGCGTATAAACATGCCTTCAAAGGGCGAAAAAAAGGCACAATTGAGGTTTCTGCAGTGCAGGAGAACGACCGGATCAGGATCACTGTTCGTGATAATGGAGTCGGGCTGCCCGCTCATTTTGATATCAGCCGAACCAACAGTCTGGGAATCAAACTGATCAGGACACTGGTGCAACACCAGTTGAAGGGGGCACTCATCATACACACCGACAAGGGAACTGAAATTATTGTTGAATTTCCCATTTCTCTCGCGGGGACGTGACCAATGTCAAAAATTCTCGTGGTTGATGATGAGGCTGTCATCACGATGCAGGTCGGAGAACGGTTGAGTGCGATGGATTATAGCGTTGCAGGCATGGCCGCTTTTCGGTGAAGACGCTGTTGAAAAGAAGTGCCTCCTTCCGACACCTTTGAACGATACATGCCCGCCACTCCGGGTGACAGGGATCGTGGCGACAGTCCCCGGTTGTTAAAAAATAATGTTACAAAAATTGTAAAATCCAGTCAGGTTTATATTTTTCAGGGGGAGAGATACCCACGGGTTTTTTGATACCCATGGGAGGTGGAAGGTCATCGGTAAGACACGAATGATTGCCCCATCAGTTGGAGTATCTTAACCAGACTCACGACATTGCCATGCATGTGGCTGGATCAGATGGGATTTCCTACAAGGAGATTGGGATAGTTCTCCTACATTCGCGAACGAAATCTCCTCAAGGTAATACTATGGGAGGTTTGTTCCCCTCATCCCGTTTTCCTCACTCTGCCAGTGCCGCAGGTAATCCCATAACCCTGGGTGTATGCCGGCTCGCGATCGGGTATCAATTCACTGATTGTGTAGTTTCCCGTATGATGTACATGACAGATCACCGGGAACGTTACTGCACTCAATAAAAAAGGTAAACGGAGATCAATAGTATGGAAACAGGAAATTCAAAAAATATCAGAGAAATTCAGACCATCGAACCGGCAACAACTCTTATGGATGAGGGAAAGTTCCTCCGCATTGTCACAGAACTGCCAGGTATAACCGAGGAAAAAATCAAAATTGATATTGAACCGTCCTCTACATCGGTCACAATAGTTGCATTTGATACCGTGAAACAGTATAAAAAAATAATCACCATTCCTTGCGATGTAAGAATCCATAAAAAACGGTTTTTCAACGGAGTCCTTGAACTAACCCTGGAAAAAACAAATCCTCCTTTCCTGGGACAGTCATAAGACCCGTGCCATGGATACAGGCTGCACACCCGGGTCTCTGTTGTCTCTTTTTGGTCATCCGAAACTGAAGGGAAGAGACCAACCAAGTACCTGCCTGCCGGCGTTCCGTAGTTTTTTTCCACCTGCATTTCCGGGCTTGATTGTTGCGGGCGATCCCGTATCGGCTGCAGGTACTATACGGTGGGGTCGCAAAACTCCCCGTCCGGTCCTGCCCCTCCTCTCACCCACAAAAAGAGTGTGAAGAGCGAAAAAAAGTGAGGGGAGTCATTCTGCGGGAGCGTACTTGGTCCCGTAGTAAATGACACCACTCTCGCCGTCGGCACCGATCCGTCTGAAGATCGGTTTTACCCTCATCCCGATCCGGGCTTCTTCCGGGGCGCAGACAATCTGTCCTGACGTCCGCGGCCCCTCGTCCAGCTCAACAATGGCGAACACGTACGGGGTGAGCTGCTCAAACTGCTCGCTTGCCGTGCGAATAACGGTGAAGGTGACAACGTTCCCCGTTCCCGCGAACTTGTAGTCCACGATCTTCCCGGCCCTGCGGCAGTCCGGGCAGAGGGAACGGGGCGGGAAGAAGTACCGCCCGCAGGTGGTGCAGCGTGTCCCGATCAGGTTGTAGCGCTGGGGGATCTTTCTCCAGAACCGTGCGACCGACATGCTTTCAGACCCCCAGGATATGCACAGCGACCGTGGCCCCTGTGCCTCCGACATTGTGCGTCATGCCGATCCGGGCGCCCGAGATCTGCCGTTTCCCGGCCTCGCCCCGGAGCTGTTGCGTGATCTCGTATACCTGCTTGATCCCGGTCGCACCGACAGGGTGCCCGCAGGCTTTCAGCCCGCCGCTCGTGTTGACCGGCAGGTCGCCGTTGAGCGCGGTAACCCCCTCTTCGGTGAGTCTGCCCGCCTCCCCCTTCCTGCAGAAACCGAGGTCCTCGATCGCACAGATCTCGGCAATAGTGAAACAGTCATGCACCTCGACCATGTCGATGTCTCCAGGGGAAAGACCGGCCATCCGGAATGCCTTCTTCCCGGCAACAACCGTCGCATCAAGGGTGCTGATGTCGCGCCGGTCATGGAGGGTGATGGTATCACTTGCCTGTGTGCTTGCAAGCACTCGTACCGGGGTATCGGTAAACTCCCGTGCACGGTCGAGCGGGGCCACCACCACCGCTGCTGCACCGTCCGTGATCGGCGAACAGTCGAAGAGACGGAGTGGATCTGCGACGAGCGAAGATTTCAGGACCGTGTCGAGCGTGATCTCCTGCCGGAACTGGGCGATGGGGTTCCTGGCACCATTGTAGTGGTTCTTGACCGCTACAAGGCCGAGCTGCTCGCGGGTGAGCGGGTACCGGTGCATGTAATCGCATGCGATCATCGCATAGAGGCCCGGGAACGTCGCGCCGGCAAACCCTTCCCATTCGCGGTCAGCCGCACCGGCTAGAGCATCCACGCTCACCCCTGTCCCCACGTCCGTCATCTTTTCAACCCCGGCAGCGACCACAATATCCTCAAGCCCCGATGCCACCGCGATCACTGCCTGCCGGAAGGAGAGCCCTCCCGAAGCGCATGCAGCCTCGACCCTCGTGGACGGGATATGGTGGGATGCAAGCCCCGCATAGTCTGCGATCAGTGCGCCGATATGCTCCTGATCGATAAATCGCCCCGCACTCATGTTGCCTACATACATTGCATCGATCTGTTCACCGGCAAGTCCGGCATCTTCGAGTGCGAGTGCCCCTGCCTCGACAAAGAGATTCCGGAACGAGGTGTCCCATTTCTCCCCGAAGGTGGTGCACCCTGCCCCGATCACTGCTACCTCTCTCATTTCTGCATCACGATCTTTCCCTTGTGTCTGGCATACTGTGCATAATCGATATAAATCGGGTCTTTGAGCAGCTGCTCGACTCCCGGGGCCGCGTCCCGCCGGAACGAGCCGCCTTCGATCTGATCGGTCACTTCGATATCAAACGCATCGCTCCCGGCCCCTGACCCAAAGGAGGCAACAAAGATCCGGTCCCCGGCTTTTGCGATATCGAGCGTTGCGGCGAGGCCAATCATGGAAGAGCCGGAATAGGTGTTGCCAAGCCGGGGCACGACGAGCCCGGGCCTGATCTGGTCCTGGGAGAACCCGAGCGTCTTTGCCACCCGCTGGGGAAACTTGGCATTCGGCTGATGGAAGACCGCGTAATCGTAGTCTTTCGGCCCCTTTCCCGATTGATCAAAAATCAGGCGGACCGCTCCCTCGATATGCTTGAAGTACCCCGGGTCACCGGTGAACCGGCCGCCATGCCGGGGATATGCCTCCCCCTCCCGACGCCAGAAATCAGGGGTGTCGGTAGTAAACGAGCAGGTACGGTGGATGAGCGCTATCGGGTCTTCCCGGCCTATCAGGAAGGCAGCGCCTCCGGCGGCTGCGGTATATTCGAGGGCATCGCTCGGCGCACCCTGCGCAACATCCGAGCCGATGGCAAAGCCGTACCGGATCATCTGGCTCTTTGCAAGCCCCATACAGGTCTGGATCGCAGCGGTCCCCGCCTTGCAGGCGAATTCGTAGTCCGCAGCAGTCATGCAGGGGGTCGCCCCTATCGCTTCTCCGACCGTGCATGCCGTAGGCTTTACTGCGTAGGGGTGCGACTCCGAGCCCACGTAGACCGCCCCGATATCGCAGGGATCGATCGCCCTTCGCTTGAGCGCGTTTCGTGCCGCCTCGACTGCGATGGTGGCAGTATCCTCGTCCAGGTCCGGGACAGACTTTGAATAGACGCCAAGTCCGCCCATGACATCGTCGGCATTTGCGCCCCAGACCCTGGTGATCTCTTCCACTTTTATCCGGTAACGGGGGATATACACCCCGTATGTGATGATTCCTACCATCGTTCTTCCCTCAGTGTATCCACTATCGTATCAACGTCCATCATAGTGCAGAGCACGGTAATATGGTCCCGCTCTGCCATCTTTGGAACCAGCGGGTGGACAAGCTCCGGTTCGATCCCCTGCAGTATCACCGAGCGCGGTTTGAACGGGGTGACCCGTATCGCCACCATGGGTGACTTTCCGGAGGTAACATCGGTAAAGATGAGTGCCCGCTCGGTACTCCACCCGTAGATCCGGTTGAACTCGTTTGAAGAGAGCTGGGTGATCGCGTTGAGACTGTTGACGATCGTATAGCCGAAAATTGGCTGGCTCAAAGAACCGCAGAGCGTCTTGCACGAGAGCAGTGCGGAAAACCTTGAGAGCAATACCGGTGTCGGGTAATCAAAAATGTCGTAGATGACATTGTCGTCGATATCGGTATACAGGATCTTTGCAAATTTCTTTATGTACTTCCCGCCATTTGCCTCATCGATGGAAAGGATCGTGTCGACAATCTTTCCGACGAGAGCAGTGCCCGGGCTTTTTCTTCTCCCGCTCTCGTAATCGGAAATTACGGAAGGGGAGACTTCGAGATGTTCACAGAGCACTCCCTGGGGAATGTTGAAACTCATCCTCCATTTCTTCAGGGCTTTCCCTGGAGATTCTGAAAGCGTAATCTCACCTGCCATCTTCTCGGCAAGCAGATACCGCACATCAGATTTCATGACTCACTATGTGGGACAGGGGGGTTTATAATATTAACGAACTCGGCTTCGACATTCCACGAAATCCTGTGGAGAGATACTCATAAATAATAAGCATCTCAATTTTGATAAGAACATGATCATGCCCGAGGATCTCCAGTGCCTGAAAGAGATAGCCCTGAAAGGCGGTCTGAAGGGGCCGGTCTGGGTCTCCTCCCAGTCGCTTGGGAGCGCGCTTGGCACGAGCCCGCAGACCGCATCCCGGCGCCTCCAGTCCCTTGAGCGGCAGCACCACCTCTCCCGTTCGGTGAACCCTGACGGACAGTATGTCACGGTCACCCGGAGCGGGGAAGAGATCCTGCGGCATGAATATGCGGATTATTGCCGGGTGTTTGGGAACGGGCGGGACGAGTTCATCCTCCAGGGAACCGTGGTCTCCGGTATTGGGGAGGGGAGGTATTACATGAGCCTTGCACCGTACGTGCAGCAGTTCTCTGAAAAAATCGGGTTTGCGCCCTACCCGGGAACCCTGAATATCAGGCTTGAACCGTCAAGTCTCCAGGTCCGCAAAAGGCTGGACCAGCTGGAATGGGTACAGATACAGGGATTTACCGCGGAAGGCCGCACATTTGGCAACGCACGGTGCCTGCCCTGCAGAATAGAAGGCATTCCCTGCGGTATCGTGATCCCGGGAAGGACGCATTACCCGGACGATGTCCTCGAGCTGATCGCACCGGTCTCGCTCCGGGAGTCACTCCGGGTGGATGACACGGATGAAGTAAAGGTAGAGGTGGCACAATGATTGACGAAGCATTGACGGCCCTGCGGGAGGGGCAGCTGATCCTGCTGTATGATTTTGATGACCGGGAGCGCGAAACGGATTTTGCCATACGTTCGGATATGGTACGCCCGGCAGATATTGCCCTGATGAGAAAGGACGGCGGAGGGCTGATCTGCACGGCCATTCACCCGAAGGCAGCGGAACATCTCGGTCTGCCTTTTGCAAGCGAGGTGCTCAGCACCTGCACCGGTTTTGCAGAGACGATCGGCGACATACCCTACGACCGGAAGAACCACTCCTCGTTCTCGCTCTGGGTGAACCATCGCGAAACCTTCACAGGGATAACCGATAATGACAGGGCTCTCACCATCACAGGGATCGCCGACCAGGTGAAACGCAGCCTGAACGGGGGAGGGTGTGACTTTCATGGGCACTTTCGTTCTCCAGGCCACGTGGCAATACTCAGAGCATCCGAAGGGTTGCTCTCAATGAGGAGAGGCCAGACCGAGTTGTCGGTTGCGATGGCGATCATGGCCGGCATCACCCCTGCAGTGACGGTCTGCGAGATGCTTGACGACCACTCAGGCCTTGCACTCTCAAAGAAGGATGCACAGGCCTATGCAAGAAAACACCGGCTCGTCTTTGTCGAAGGGAACGATGTCCTTTCGGCCTGGGAGAAGTACCCCGCTCCCTGATATTCGAATGAAAATGGCGGAGCCATTTTCATCCTTTATGCACGACCGAACGGCGGTCATTGGCGATTAATGTGAAAATGGCTCAGGCATTTTTATTTTGTATGGCTGCGCGACAAGAGGAACCCTGATATTTTTTTAGAAACGGTTCCACCTGGACGGCCAGCGATAGTATCCACCCTTCCCCGATCGCTGAAAGAAAAGAACGTCACAGTTTTGGCAGATTTACAGGAAATCCTACCCATGTACTGGTAAACCCCAGGAGTCGTTCCGCAGTATATTATTGCCGATGACGACCAGTATGAATACGTGGACGGCACATGGTGAAGGTGATCATCAATCGGGCAGAGTGCGTCTCCTGCGGGACCTGCGTGGACACCTGCCCGGCATTCTTCGAACTGGGAAAAGAGGATACCTTCTCACAGGTTGTCGAAGCATATCGGAAGGAGGGAAAACCGGAGGAGGGGGAGGCCCCCCCTGACCTCGAAGGCTGTGTCACCGAGGCAGCAGATCTCTGCCCGGTCCAGGTGATCTCGGTCGGATAATCAGGAACTCATTTTATATGAAAACGGCTCTGCCGTTTTCCAATGAAACAGCTCATGATACCTGGTCATGTTCACAATGCCGAGCCATTCTGCATGATAAATCGCATCCGCGATTTTCACTTGGGGGGATGTGACGTACGGAGTCTCATGTGTGTTTCATTCTGGTATGCCTGTCTCATCCAGGGAATCATATGGGTCTTTTTGCGAGTGCAAGAAGCGCCTCATCGGGAAGCAGGTTTGCGATCGAACTCTTTGTGGGGCAACGACCGGGTTTTATACCCAGCGCCCTGGCCTCCTCCTTCAGCGTTTTCAGGTCCAGGTTTTTGATCAGCTCGGCCTTTTCTTTCTCATCCATACATGATCGGACGAAGATAGCGGCCTTAAGAAAAATAAGGGTATCTGGTGGTCACATCCTGAGCTGGGAGAGTGCCTCAAACACCATCTTCCGGAACACCGCCGGGTCGGTATGGTACTCCTTCTGCGCCCTCTCCCCATAGGGGGTTGCCCCCATCCCGTCAATCCGGTCGAGTGTGGCGAGAGCGCAGTCGAGCACCCAGCGGTCCCGCGTGTCCTTGTCAACCGCGGTAACTGATTCGCAACGGACCGAGATCAGGGTCGTTCCGTCAGGGGTCTCGTACACGTTCGGTTTTCCGGCAACTGCAACAAAGGCAGGGGCTTCGATCCGTGCGATCTGCTGCATCGCTTCAGGCTGATAACTCCCTGCCATGATGAAGAATGTCCCGGTCGGGTCCACGACCCTCGCCCGATAGAACATATTCTGCTCCCCCTGTTTCTTTTTCTCGGTGAGGGTTCCGACAAGAAACACCCTGTTGCACCGCTCTCCCGTGGGAAGGAGAACGTAGGTGGGGCTCTTTTCATCATCCCCTTCCCGGAAATGAATCCTCGTCTCGCGGAGTTCCGCGGCAAAGACCCTCCGGGCAGGTTCACGCTCAAATGTGCTCTCCCTTCGGGCAAAGGAAGGCCTGTCCGGTGTCGCCATCAGGGTGACCCCCCGGCCCTGTTCAGGAGTGCCGGGATCTCACCCGGATCAAAATGCTGGAGACCGCAGTCGGATACCAGTATCCTCTGGTCGATCTCCCTCCCTTTGCAGGTGAGATACCGCCCGAGTATCCGCTCACGCACCCGTAAAAAGACCTCCTCCATCCCGAGCGGGTTGTTCTCGGCAAGTTCTTGTGCCTCGTTCATGGGGATGCCGGTAAGCTGCTCGGTCACCTCGCGCTGGACAAGAATTTCACGGGTCTCCCTGCCGTTATCAAGCCAGCCCTTGATACGGAGGTCATAGAGAAATCCCGGCTGGATCTCGTGCACAGGGCAGTAATTCTGGCGAGAGAGGACCCGGTTGCACCCTTCCACGGGGCACCGCTTGATGAGACCGGACCCGGGTGCGATGTGTACAAGTGCGCCGGAAAATACCCCTTCGCCTCCACTTACCGGGATATCCCCCTCTTCGGGCACTATCGTTGCGGTGGTGAGGTTGAGGGAGGTACGTCCCTGGTACTCGTCCACCAGGGCGTAGTATACGCTGTATACCGTGCCCGGGACGAGTCGTTCCTTCCCCTCCTCTTTCCATATCACGAATTTTACGGTCCCTGATTCATCGCCGAGGAGTCCTGACTGGAGCATCCGGTCGTGGCTCGCCTCCCATTCCTGGATGAACTTCGCCCTGACACTCCCGATACCGGGTGTCAGGTCCTTTATCGGCACCGTCTCGGGAATCAGCGGAGTTTCGCAGGTGATCTCGTTTATTGTGGTCCCGGAATGGACCTTCAGGTTGGGGGATCCCTTGTATTCATCCACCACAACCGATTCAAAGCGGTACCAGGAGCCGATCGACAACCGGGGAGCATTTGCCTTTGCCCATACCACAAACCGCATCGCACCCGTGGCATCAGCAACTATCCCTGCCTGGGAGATCGCGGATGAAGGCGAACTGGAGAGAGAGACGACTTTCGCATCGATGGTTGCCCAGTCACCGGACGAGAGCTGGCGGAGCTGCCTCTCCTCACTGGTTGCACTGCCCGGGCCGGGAATGAGGTCCGGGATGGAGAGCTCCCGGGCGAGCTCGTTCATGACGGTACGTTCTGCTTCCTGCGGTGGGACTCCGAATTCCTCGATGAGGCGGCGGAGTTTTCCCTCGATTTTTGCCCTGTCGGCCTGGTGGCCTTTCGCACTTACTTTCAGGGAGATTCTTTCACTCAGTATGGAATAATCCATGTTCATACATCTCCAGCTTAGTTAGAACGATCATTCATAGATAAAAGAGACGGGTGGGTTGCGAAAATGGTTGGCACCAGCTGCAGATTTAAGTACCTGCACCCTCAAACAATAGAGGCATGGAATTAACGGCTGACAGCACGATTTACGACCTTCTGAAAGAAAAGCCTGAATCGGCCGAGGTCCTCTTCAAGTTCGGGATGGGCTGCGTGGGATGTGCAATCGCCCGCGGCGAGACAATCCGGGAAGCAGCCATTGCCCACGGGATACCGCTTGAAGAACTCACGGCCGCGCTGGGCGTCAAGGAAGCCTGAAGAAGGGTACGGGGAGGGTTACGGCGTGGGTCTCACGCTTTCTCCCTGCTTTTTCTTTTCTTTTCTTTTGAGTTCACTGAGTGATGCTTCGGGGTTTTGCAGCAGGTACTCCGCGATGCCGGGCTGGTGGAGCAGGGTGCACCCGGCACAGTTCCAGACAGGTCCGTTTCTCGAAGCGCTCTTCACCCATTCCCCTAACGATTCATCCCCGCACGGGTAGAAGGGACAGTAGCAGAACTCGCATCGCTGCCCTTCAAAATGGCAGGGATAATACGGGCAGGTATCGGGAAGCCACTCGACCCAGTGTTCCCCGCCATACCTCGAGAAAATGAAATAGGAGGGAGCATCCCGGACCACGATCCCTTCGTGCCGCTGCAGGGCTTCAGACACCCCGAAGAGGACCGCTGCATGGATCCTCGCACCCGCTTCGGTATGGCTTCCTGCATACTGGTGTACCCCGGTCCCCTCTGAGGCGACGATAATCGCATCGGTGGGAGTTCCGGAAAACGGATGGCCGCGTCCTCTGAGCGCCTCCGACTTTGCCTCGGTTGCCGTGATAATTGCCCCTGCCAGGGCGGCATCGGACATCCCCTGGCTGCTGGAGACGATGATATTGATGGTTCCGGGGGATCCCGGGCCGATCCCGGCAGAGATGAAAACCGTCACAAAATCATACTGCAGGATACAGAGGTGCCGTATCTTCACAGCGGTGAGAAGCCCGAAAAAATCGCCCGGAAGTCCCTCCCGGGCAGTAACAGCAGTGAGTTCGCGGAGGGGATCCAGTCCCTCAATTTCCGCTGGTACGGTGTGGTTGAGCAGGGTGCTGACCGTGCCGATACCCCCCCCGGGCCCCGTGCTTACCGACCGGAACCAGCCCCGGACAAAAAGGGTGCTCTCCCGGAGATAATACCTCATGCGACCGTGTAGCGCTTCCGGTCCTTCAATTCCTGTTGTTTCCCGGCGTTCCACCCGGAAACTTCCTGGAGGTAGCCTGTCACCCGGCTTATCTGGACGACATCATGAGAGCCGCAGTCGGGACAGACCGGCTCCCCGCAGAGGGGACAATACTCAATCCCCGATATAATCTCATGGGAGCAGTGGCAGTGGTCAAGGGGGCACATGATCACGAGGTGCTCATCGCCGCACTGCGGGCAGGGATTCTCATCGACGATAAGATGACAGGTGTGGCACTTGTAACGCCGCTCGGCAACGGGGATGTCACCAAGTTTCCTGTACTTTTCAGCCAGTTTCTGCTGTTCCTCGCTCCATTGCATACAGTAAAATGGTCGATTCAGTATTTTAAAGTTTAGAAGGGCCCTTTCCGCCTCAGGTGACTCATAGGGCTCATCACCGGTTCAGCATCGTCTTCTCATCACAGGCGGAGTGGGGCAAAGTTGGCAGCAGCAGAGGCAGGGTCGGGTGAGCGGTAGATCTGGCGGCCGACGATGATGCCATCGACGAGACCGGCCAGGAGGGCGGCATCCCCCCCCTGGTACCCTATACCCGGGGAATAGATCTTCTTCCCCCCAACAATTCCCCGGAGCAGACGGACGCGGTCCGGACGGGTGGCAGGTGCGATGATGCCGTCAGCACCGAGCCTGACCGCGAGTTCTGCAATGCGTTCGGCAACACCGCCGTGGAAGAACTCTTCTGCCCCCGGGTGGCTCATCTCGGCAACGATATAACATTCACCCCCGTGGTGGTGTGCAGAGCCGATGCATGCCTCCACCGAGTCGCTGCCGGTAAAGCCATGGCAGATGATGGCAGAGAACCCGTTCGAGAAGACCTGCCCGGCGATCAGGCTGTTCGTGTTCGGAATGTCAGCGACCTTGAAGTCGGCAATCAGGGGGAGGCCTAGCTTCCCCAGATCACAGGCAATGGAGAGGCCGGATGAAAGGACAAGGGGATACCCGATCTTGATCGCATCGATGTGCGGGGCGCATAACCCTGCAATACGGAGTGCCTCGTCCCTTCCGGTCACATCGAGGGCAAGGATCAGCCGTGTCATGGTGCAATCCGCTCCAGAACCGCCGCGACCAGCATCGGCAGGGTGATGGTTGCATCACCGTAGACCGTCACTGCCTGAGCATCTTCGGTAATTTTTCCCCACGACCGTGCTTCATCGAGGGTTGCTCCCGAAAGCCCTCCGAGGTCCGGCCGGTCTCCGGTCAGCTGGACGGCATACGCTGAATCCCTGCGGGGTCATCAGCATACTCTGGAGGATGAAGTTCTTCGGGACTCCACCGCCGACAAGAAGTGCTCCTGCCCTCTCTGCGGTAAAACAGCGATCGATCAGGCCTTTCATATCGGAAAAGGCATCCACTGAGATCTTTCCTGACTGGGAGTACAGCCAGCACTGGAGCCCGATCATCGAATCGGCCAGGGCCGGGCAGTATACCGGCACCCCCTTCACCGCTGCCGTTGCGAGAATCCCGCGGTCGAGCCGCCGCCCGAGGAGTGCCAGGAGCTCGGTGATGGGATAACTTCGTCCGGGATCGAGCGAGGCAAGAGCGTCCTGGATGAAATTCTCGAACGTGATGAACGCTTTGTTCGGGAGATACACATCGTAAATGCGGTTTATCTCATCCTGCCTGAGCTCGATATCGGAGCAGGATGCAGAACCGTGATAATGCCGGCATCCCAGGGCCTCGATGATGTCATGGGTGAGATTGGCCCCGGTGCTGACCAGGACATCGATGTGTCCGCGTGAGAGGAGATCGTTCACGATCCCTCCCATCCCGGCAGGGACCATCGCTCCTGCGAGCCCGAAAAACTTCACGGTCTTCCTGTCTTTGAGCATCCGTTCGTAGATGTCGGCAGCCCGTGCCAGTGCACCCCCGTTGTACGCCCCTGCCCGTGCCAGCTCCCGCATCAGCTCGTCCACGCTCATACCAGGCCGAAGTTTCACCTGCTCCACGGGATCCCCGCATTCCATGATAAGAACTTTAGGCCACTGATACGTAATAAGTGCGTCCCAGAGTGCTCTCTTCCCGTTGCAATCCCCGGGTCCGGGAGGAATCTTTTCGGTTACCCGGGTCAGATAGTATCATGCCACAACCTCATCCATGCCAGCTCCCCCTTCACTATACGAACTGATCGATAAGTACCGGGCAGACCCACCCCGCATTTTTGTTGGGGGTGATACGGGAAGCCGGCGTATCTGCAGGGAGTTCATTGATCCGATCCTGAAAAGCCTGGGCTGGGAGACGGAACAATCCGAAGGCTGCACAAAACGAGATACGGGGATTACCCGGGACGTCCCGTTCCGCATCGGGGGACGGATGAAGTATATCGAGTATGTTCTCTGCACCCGGAAGGGTGGAGGTTGTGCAATCATGATCGCGAATCCCTCTCCGGATGGCGGGACCGCGCTCGATCTCCGCAGGTATGCCTGGAATGCCGGGCTGCACCTTGCTATTCTCACGAATTTCGCGGAATCAATCGTATATGATGCTACAGTCCCGGTGCATTGCGGGGACGATGCAACCACAGCGCTGATTGCAACGATCCCCGTTGACCGGTATGCAGAACAATGGGACCGTATCGCCGCCATTATCTCCAGAGAATGTGTTCTGCAGGGATCAATTGGGCTTTTCCTCGGTGAGAGGAGGGGTATTGAGGGGGCGACCGGGGTCGGGCCGGTGTTTCGGTCAGAACTGGAAGAATGGCGGCTCCTGCTTGCGAAACGAATCGCGCTCCGCAACCACGGGCTTTCTTCCGATGCGATCAACGAGGTGGTGCAGTACATCCTTACCCGGATCCTTTTTCTCCGGATTGTGGAGGACCGGGGTATCGGCCTTTACGGGTCGCTCATCAGGGTGACCGAAGGGGGGTCGGCATGGGGCAGGCTGTGCGGACTCTTCAGGTTTGCCGAGGATGAATATGGCGGAGGACTCTTCCGTTTCACAGAACGTAAGGGTACAGAAGAATCCACCGATGCCCTGATACTCACTCTCGCTGTCGATGACGACGTGATCAAAACGATTATCACCCGGCTCTCCCCGCCGCAGAGCCCGTACCAGTTTTCCGTCATCCCTGCCCGGGTCCTTGCGGAGGTCTTTTCACCTTTCCTTGGGAGTGTTATCCGGCTCACGAGCGGGTACCATGCCATGGTCGAGGAGCGCCCTGAAATACGCAAGGCCGGAGGCCCTTCCTGTACCCCTCAGGAGGTTGCAGGGTATATGGTAGGGAGGACCCTGTCCGAGCTGGTGAAAGGAAAGACTCCCCGGGACATCGCAGACCTCCCTGTGCTTGATCCCGCATGCGGATCGGGCCTGTTCCTGGTCATGGCATACGAGTTTCTCCTCGACTGGCATCTGGGGTGGTATAAAGAAAACCTTGTACCTGGTATAAGCGGGGATTATTCCCGCGAAAACATCAGGGATTTCCTGCCAGGACTCTACGAAGACAGCGATGCGGATCATGCCCTCCCGGTTGTCTGTTGCAAGGGGAGAGAGGGAGATACGTCCCGTGAAGGGATGCACTGGAAACTCGCTTCAGGAGAGAGAACAAGGATTTTGCTCACCACAATCTTCGGGGTGGACATTGACCCGGGAGCGGTAGAGACAACGAGGCTTCTCCTCCTTGTAACACTGATCAACGATATGGATCAGGGCGGACTCCCGCTCCCGGATCTGTCTGGAACTATCCGGTGCGGGAATTCACTTGTGGGCCCTGATATTTTTGACGACCCGGATGCCTCCCTGATCGATCCCCGTTCGCGGGAACGGCTCCGGGTGTTTGACTGGGAAGATGCCTTTCCCGGTATCATGGCATCGGAAGGATTCAGCGCCGTTACCGGTCATCTTCCAATGTTTCGCCGGGAATCGCTCAAAGGGGAGAAGGAGTACCTTGAGAAACGGTATATGACCTGGCCAGGCACGCCGGATCTGTATCACTGTTTCGTGGAGAGAGGAATCTCGCTTCTCAGGCCTGGAGGGCTGTTCTCAGCGATATTCCCTGATGGGTGGCTGAGGGCGGACAATGGAACGAAGCTCCGCATGTTCCTGGGGGGATATGCAATCCGGGAGATCATCGACTTTTCCGATCCAGGAGCAAGGAGGGGGGATCTCCTGCAACCCTGTATTCTCAGGGCGGCAAAAGAGGCGCCAGGCACTTCCCTTTCCGTGGTTTTGGGAGAGATTCCTGAGACCGGGTCCTTTGAAGACTATCTCGAAACGCACCGGTATACGGTCCAATGGAGCCTGATCGGGCAGGGAAGTTGGATTCTTCCGGATACAAGGGTGCAGGACCTGGTCAGGAAGGTCCGGAATATCGGGACTCCGCTCGGGGAGTACGTCATGGGGGGAGTATACCCGGGGGTCAGCATCGATCCCCGTTCCGCCCTTTTCATCGACAATGAGACAAAAAAGAGGCTTATAGCAGAAGATCCTGATGCAGTCGCGATCATCAGGCCGTTTCTCTCCGAAGAAGGGCTGAGACGATACCTGCCCCCTGAAGCCAAAAGGTTCCTGATTGTTGTCCAACAAGGAACGGACATGAAAAAGTATCCGGCAGTGTTCAGGCACCTCCTGCAGCAGAAACGGGAGGCAGTACAAAGGAAAAGCGATCGGAGAGGAGAGGGAGAGGAACGAAAAAAGCCGGACCCACATCGATGGTATGAATTCCCGGATACCGGGATCTCTCCCGACCTGTTTGAAAAGCCAAAAATCGTGTTCCCGGGAATTGCAGGAGAAGGAAGATTTACTCTGGATACCTCAGGCCATTACTGCCCTGCTACATGCCGGATCCTCAGTTCATCCTCTCTCTACCTGCTCGGGCTCCTGAACTCACGGCTGATCTGGTTCATCATCAGGCAGACCATGCCCCCGTCCCATGGGGATTACCGGACATTATACGGCCGTCATTTCGAAAATATCCCTGTCTTTGTCCCTGACTTTGATGACGTACGCGACAAAAGCCGGTACGATTCACTCGAAGCCCTGGTACAGCAGATGCTCCAGGTACAGAAGAGATATGCAGAGACAGATGATACCGGGGATGAGACCCTATACCGGCATCAAATCAAGGAGCTTGATCGCCGGATTGATGCGATCGTGTATGATCTCTACCGGCTCACATCAGAGGAGATCATGATAGTAGAGAAGAATAGTGGGAGCCAGGCGAAGACCTGCTGATCACGCTATCCCGTTGCGCTCCAGGTCCGGTTGCCCCCTGCAGAGCGGCTTTGCAAGATGTCGCCGGGCAGATAGGCGGGACCTCATACCAGCCGGGTTTCAGCTCCCGGGTGGGGTGCACGAGATCCGGTTCCCGTTCCCGTGCGCTGCAGGTCCGGCATTTGTACCCCTTGTCCTTCCCGGCACTCGTCATCCGTTTCCCGCAGGAGATGCAGAATGGCGCCATCCGTTCTGTCAGGGAAACGACCGAAATCACCCCTGTTTTCTCGAGGTTAATACTCCCTCCCTTGTAACTCCCCGCAACCACCACCTCGTCACCGGGACGGAGCATTCGTATGATATCACGGAACCCCTTCGTCGGCTCGTATGCCATGCACCGGACAGAAGTGCCTCCTTCCGACAGCATGAACGATACATGCCCGCCACTCCGGGTGACAGGGATCGTGGAGACAGTCCCCCTGATAAGGTAGGACCTTCCTGGTTTGAGGGCATCCATGGATCCCCGCACCAGGTGTGCATCCGTCCCCTGGTTTGTCGTAAAAACCCGTTCCCGCTCCGGATCTTCCGATACCACCATATTCCGTGCCCTGAGTACCCACTCCCTCGATGCCCCCCGGATACCATAGAGCACCGGGTCCGGGGTATGGGGGACACAGACCACGAGATCGTTCTCTCTATCCACCGTGTCCCATGTGAGGGGATACGTCTCCCGTTCTGCCGAAAAAAGGCTTTCCCGGTCGACGTCCCGGCTGGATCCCCACCGTTCCGGCCTGCGGTATACGAGAACCTCGGAGGTCTTGTCTTCAAAGCGACTGGCAACCGCAGCAGCAGCTCCAATCAGTCCCCGCCCATTCTTGTATCCCCGGAAGAGAGCTCCGGTTTCCCTTAAGAGAGCAATCGCCTCTTCCGTCTCGCAGAAATCACTGACGGCCTTTTTGTAGAATTCTACAGGCAGAGCTTCTTCCACAACCACAACACCGGGGTTTGTATCCTCGCAGGAGAAATCGGCCAGCTCCTCAACGATATCGCATGCCATAGAGAATGCGGTGGTGGGATCGCCCAGAAGATCGAGGCAGATTGCTGCATTCCCCCGGGTCTTGTGGATCACGTTGGGGTTCAGACGGACAAGGATCGCGTCTTTCACCATCATACCTGCATCGGAAAGCCGGTCGGCAAGTACCGCACCAAGGTACGTGGTGCACATCCCGGCCGGCGAATCCGTATCGTCGATTCCGATTCGCATATATGCACTATTATTAATAGCCTGCCATGCTATATCCATTCGTAACAGCAATGTCCCAGGATCGCCTCCTCCAGATGGTGGTATCGGTATTACTTTTGGCCGGGTTCCGTGTCACAGAACGGTTCTCCATGCGGCCGCGGAGCTTCGACCTGATCGCAGGGAAGGGAGAGATCCTTCTTGTGATCAAGGTGGTCTCTCATATCGACAGCGTCAGCGAGGAGACAGCCCGGGACCTCGATCATATCGCGCGATCGCTCCGTGGATCACCCATGATTATCGGTGAACGGGCCCGTGATGCCGAGCTTGAGCGGGGAGCGGTCTATGTCAGGTACGGTATCTATGCGGTGAGCGTCTCAACCCTTTATGACGCATTCGTGGAGAACAATCCCCCGCTCATTTACGCCTCCCCGGGCGGACTCTACGTGAATATCAACGGTGAGGTTCTCCGGGAGCAGCGTGAGAAACGGAACCTGTCCCTTGGGGACCTCGGCACCCTTCTTGGGGTCTCCCGGAGGGCCATCAGCAAGTATGAGAGCGGTATGGGAACCACGCTTGATATCGCGCTCCGGATAGAGGAGATCTTTGATGCAGCACTCGTCAGGTCGATCGACCTCCTCACGTACGAGTCCCACTTCACCGATCAACCAGAGCAGGGGATGGAAGACGCTCCGATGAGCTTCCTTGAACGGATAGGCATGCGACTGCATACCATGCACCGGGCCCCCTTCCAGGCCCTTATCGAATTTTCCGATCATACCATCCTTACCGGGTACGGCACGACCGACAAGGTGGTCCGGCGCGCTGCACTTATCGGGAATATCTCACAGGTCACCGGGACCCATGCGATGTGCGTGCTCACCGATTATTACAAGCAGAAGAAGATTGGCAGCACCCTGGTGATTGGGGAGGAGCGGCTCCATGCAGTTGCTGACGGTGAAGAGCTGATCGAGATGATCGATAAGTCATAACTTTTATATAGAACCACAAACCAATTTTATCGCTACAAGTGGTGAATATCTATGGCACAGCAGCTTGGAGGACAACCAATCCTTATTCTAAAAGAAGGCAGTTCACGAACCCGTGGACGTGATGCACAGGGCATGAATATCACCGCCGCAAAGGCCGTTGCTAGCGCAGTACGGACCACGCTCGGGCCAAAGGGCATGGACAAGATGCTCGTTGACACGATCGGCGACGTTGTGATCACGAACGATGGTGTTACGATCCTGAAAGAGATGGATATCGAGCACCCGGCAGCAAAGATGATGGTGGAGATCGCCAAGACCCAGGACGATGAAGTCGGCGACGGGACCACCACTGCAGTCGTCATTGCCGGAGAACTCCTGAAACAGGCGGAAGACCTGCTCGAGCAGGACGTGCACCCGACCGTGATTGCCCAGGGGTATCGTCAGGCCGCTGAGAAGGCTCAGGAGATCCTGAAGAGCATCGCGATCACCATCAAGCCGACCGATGCAGCGATGCTGAAGAAGATCGCAGAGACCGCCATGACCGGCAAGGGTGCAGAGGCTTCAAAGGAGAAGCTCTGTGACCTGGTGGTAAAGGCCGTCATGATGGTTGCGGATGACGACGGGACTGTCGACAAGGACAACATCAAGGTGGAGAAGAAGGTCGGAGGCTCCATTGACGACTCCGAGATCGTTGAGGGGGTACTCATCGACAAGGAACGTGTCCACCCGGCAATGCCAAAGACGGTGAAGGGCGCAAAGATCCTTCTCCTGAATGCAGCAGTCGAGTTCAAGAAGACCGAAGTCGATGCAGAGATCAACATCACGAGCCCGGACCAGCTCCAGGCGTTCCTCGATGAAGAAGAGCGGATGATCAAGAACATAGTCGACAAGATCGTGGCATCAGGTGCCACCGTCCTCTTCTGCCAGAAAGGGATCGATGACATCGCCCAGCACTACCTGGCCAAGGCCGGTATCTTTGCAACCCGGCGTGTCAAGAAGAGCGACATGGAGAAACTCGCCCGTGCAACCGGCGGGAACCTTGTCTCAAGTATCGATGCCATCTCGAAAGAGGAGCTCGGGTACGCAGGGCTCGTCGAGGAGAAGAAAGTCTCCGGCGAGGAGATGATCTTTGTTGTCGAGTGCAAGAACCCGAAGGCCGTCTCCCTCATCGTCCGTGGCGGGACCGAGCACGTGGTGGACGAGATCGAGCGTGCCGTCGAAGATGCACTCCGTGTCGTGGGTGTTGTCTTTGAGGACAAGAAGCTGGTCGCAGGCGGCGGATCCCCTGAGATCGAACTCTCTCTCCGCCTCCGCGAATACGCGGCAAGTGTCGGCGGGCGTGCACAGCTTGCAATCGAGGCATTTGCACGAGCACTCGAGATCATCCCAAGGACCCTTGCCGAGAATGCAGGACTCGACCCCATCGACATGCTGGTCGAGCTCCGTGCAGCCCACGAAAAGGGCAAGAAGACCGTGGGCCTGAACGTGTTCATTGGCAAGGCCGAGGACATGCTCAAGTCCGGTGTTGTTGAACCCCTCCGTGTCAAGACCCAGGCGATTTCAAGTGCAGCAGAAGCAGCCATCATGATCCTGCGCATCGATGATGTCATCGCCGCGTCCAAGAGTGCAGCACCCCAGGGACCCCCGGGCGGCGGCATGGACGGCATGGGCGGCATGGGCGGAATGGGCGGCATGGGCGACTATTAAGCCCTCACCCCTTTCACCAGCCCCCCCGAATAACATTTTACATTTCTTTTC
The DNA here is from genome assembly GCA_963828315.1 of uncultured Methanoregulaceae archaeon. GTDB lineage: Archaea > Halobacteriota > Methanomicrobia > Methanomicrobiales > Methanospirillaceae > UBA9949. The sequence continues at coordinate 240,054 of CAWHEC010000003.1, forward strand.
TTGGGAAAAATCCCCGGATTGCTGACAATCATACCAGTTCCCCGGCATCAGTTCCCGTAAGGGCAGTTGGCTCTCTCTTTTCCAGGACTACTTTCTTATAGCCTCCGCGGGAATGATCATGCATGACGGACCGGTTCATCTTCACGAGATACCGGACGACCTGCTACCACTGCAACAAGGAGGCGGATCAGATCATCAAGGCCGTCCCTTACCAGTCCCAGGTCATCTGCGATAACTGTGGTGCTACCCGGATCTTTATCCCAAGGAGAGAGGAGGTCACAAAGGAAGGAAGTTTCACAAAGATCGGCTGTTATGATCTCTGGAACCTCGTTACCGATGCATCCTGCCGGAACTGCCGGACGACCGGTCCCCATGACCTTGCCATCGGTTGCAGCCATTTCACGGCACGGTGCAGGAACTGCGGGTTCACCCACTTCTACCGGTTCGACCTGGAATATATAGCAAAATGCCCGATAGAAGGGAACGAATAAAACACCTTTTCGATCAATGAGCCTGCTGATTTCGATCGGTACTATCCCGCTGCTATTGGAACTCCCATGACCGCCGTTCGATCGTGCATAAAGCATGAAAATGGCGGAGCCATTTTGGCATGAAAACGTCATGATGCCGAAGGCCCAAGCATACAGATGAAAATGGGACATTTCAATTAAACCGCATCCGCGGTATAGGGATCATTCCATCTTTTGGCCCGCCCTGTGTTTCAGAATCGATGGTACAGGTACATTATGCAGTTCCATGCCAGAAAGGAGAATACGGACTATAGTACCAGACGTCCCTGTCACATCACTGGGATGTCACCCGGTTGAGTGCAACCGGGGGGAAATCCCCGTGGTATCTTCGTGATGACAAGGATCTGTTTTGTCAGAAAAAATGCGTGGTCTGAATCGTAGCAGAAAAAACTTGGGGGACTATTTCTCTTCCCGTTCCATCGAGATTGCTTTCTTGGGGCACTCTTGTGCACAGATCCCGCATCCCTTGCAGAAATCGAGATCGACTTCGAGCTCCTCGCTGATTGCTGCATCCGGGCAGAACATGGCACAGATGCCGCATTCGTTGCATATCTCTTTATCGACGACGGGTTTGAAGACTCTCCAGGACCCGGTCTTTCCCGAAGCCCCTTTGACCGGTCTGCTCATTGCCGGGCGGGTGCTCATATCACCAGCTCCCGGTAGGCCTCTTCTGCCGCCCTGACATTTCTCTCATCGGTAAACATCTCCCGGATCGCCTTTTTGGCTGAATCGACTGAGGTTATCCCCATCTTTGCAAGCGCCCCAAGGACAGGGGTATTCAGGATGGGACTCCCGGCAACAACGAGCTTTTCCCGGAGTGCTATGCCGGTAAGGTCGACGGAATAGGCCGGGGCGCCATGGATCTTATCGGCATTCGATACCGTTTATCAGGACCTTTCCCCCCGACTTCAGACCATGGAGGACATCCACGACCTCCATCACGCTCGGATCCAGCACAACGACCAGGTCAGGATTCCGTATCTGGCTGTAGACCCGGATCGGCCGGTCATCGATACGGACATAGGAGACGACCGGAGCGCCACGGCGCTCTGCTCCATAGAACGGGCAGGCTGTTGCATACTTGCCATCCCGGAATGCTGCGAGAGCGAGAAGCCGGGCGGCAGTGACCCCTCCCTGTCCGCCCCGGGAATGGATCCGTATCTCATACATTGCTGTTCACCCCGAACCAGGACTCGCTGCCGGGTTTTCGTTCCCTCACGAATCCTGCGATGTCATCGAAGGTGACCTCCTGCCCTCCGAGACCGGCGATCACGCTGTACGGCTCTATGCGGGTTTTGGCCATCAGGGAATGGGCAAGGACTCCGCCAAAACCGAACGAATAATCGCGGTCGATGACCACGATATCGCGGCCCGAGAGGTCGAGTTCCGGGAACGGGCGGAGCCACCGGACACGGAGCGATCCGGCCTTCACCCCTTCATTTCGAAGGAGATCGACTGCCACCTCCGCTTCCTTGCCCAGTGTCCCCATGGCGATCACCGCCACGTCGGCATCCTCGTACCTGTACTCTTCTGCGACCCCGTATGTTCTGCCGAACCGTTCGGCAAAGTCCCTCTCGGTCTCTTCGATGACCTGTCGCGATCTCCGCATCGACTGCTCGATCTCCCAGCGGAACCGGAAATGATCGTCCGGGCCGGTCAGCGTCCCGTACCCGGCAGGATTGTTGATATCGATCGCGTGGGGGAGGTGGAGCGGCGGGACGAAATCTCCCGGTGTCACCGTCTCGAGTGACTGCATGGAGTGCGACAGGAGGAACCCGTCCAGGTTGACCATCACGGGAAGGAGGACGTCTGCATGCTCGGCAATCCTGAAGGCCATGAGGGTGGTATCATACGCCTCCTGGACCGTGCTGACATAGACCTGGAGCCAGCCGGTATCCCGCTCCTGGAACGCATCGGTATGCTCAGCCCAGACGTTCCAGCCGGGTCCGATTGCCCGGTTCACGTTCGCCATCACGATGGGGAGCCTGGCCCCTGCCGCCCAGTTGACCATCTCGTGCATGTAGAGGAGACCGTGTGAACTTGTCGCGGTGAAGGTCCTTGCACCCGTGATACTTGCCCCGATGCAGGCAGCCATCGCGGAGTGCTCGCTCTCAACCGGGATATAGCGACTGTCCAGTTCGCCGGAGGTCACGTACTCGGCGATCTGCTCGACAATCTCAGTCTGCGGGGTGATCGGGTATGCCGCGATAACTTCCGGCCTGACCTGCTTGACCGCGGCCGCAACTGCTTTGTTTCCGGTAGCAATCGTCAGCATATTCCCTCAGCCTCTCTCTGCAGGCGCTTTGCACGCTGCTCTGCCTGGGACTTAAGGGCATCGATGGCTTTTTTCTCTATCCCCTTGAACCTGCCCTGGCCTGACAGGTACTCCTCGATCGGTACCGGTTTGATCATAGCCGCTTTTGAAGGGCCGTTGATGGTGACGTTCCCAAACTCCCTCTCGTACAGGATCCACAAGCCGGATTTTACCGCGAGTTTCCCCATCTCGATGGTCATCTCTGAAGAGAAGCGCCATCCGGGCGGGCAGGGGGCAAGGACATGGATGAACTTGGAGCCCCTGAAAGAGAGTGCTTTTCCCACCTTTTTGAAGAGGTCCTGGGGGTAGGCCGCACAGGCTGTTGCGAGATAGGAAGGATTATGAGCAGCGACAATAGCATCGAGATCCTTTTTCGCATGGATTTTTCCTCCTGGTGTGGTGGTGGTCCGGGCACCAACCGGTGTCGAGCCGGATCGCTGCATGCCGGTGTTGCCGTATGCCTCGTTGTCGTAACAGATATACAAAAAATCGGTCTCGCGTTCGAATGCTCCCGAGAGTGCCTGGATCCCGATATCGACCGTTCCACCGTCACCGGCATAGACGATCACGTTGGTCTTCTTCCCGGCTTTCTGGAACGCTTCGCTCATTCCCGATGCACATGCCGCTGCAGAAGCGAACGCAATGTTGTACACGGGAACATTCAGTGCGGTGTTGGGATAGCTGCCCTGGATGACGCTGGTGCAGCAGGCAGGGACAACAAGCACCGTATCAGGTCCTGCTGCCTTGAGCACATACCGGAGAATGAGGGAGGAGGGGCACCCGGCACAGGCGGAAGTGCACTTCAGTACATACTCCTCTTTAGGGATCTCGGTCATGGAAAATCGTGAAGAAGGTTAGCCTTCCATCAGTAATAAGGGGATTTATTCTGATGTATTCCAGGGGATGTCCGGCCTTACTCCAGCGTTTCAGCCCGGTAGCCGTGCTTCTGCAGTGTTTCTTTCAGGGTTGTATCATCCGCATCCCCCTGGATCTCGCGCCATGCGGATTCAAGATCGGGATCGTTCGTCACAAGGCTCCTTCTCCCCTTCACATACCCGGCTTCGCGTCCGTCGCGGGTATAGATCTGTATCGTCCGACACCGGAATTCACGGCAGAGCCGGGGCCGGGTCTGGAAGATGGTACAGGTAAAGCGACCATCTTCCTCCTTCCGGAGGAACGGGCACCAGGCAGGATCACGAACCCCTGATGAAAAGAGATCCCGGTGCTGTGGATGGACCGCAACAGGAAGCAGTTCACCCGTGATTGTGATACGGCAGTAGTGCTGGATAGAAGAGATGCTCCGCTCGATCCGGATATGCCTCCCAAGGCTCATACAACATTTTCCACACCTCGTGCAGACAAACTGTGCCAATTCCTTCTCTCACTCTATCATTAGTTGATGAAAAGTATGAAGATGGAGGCTGGACCGCGGATCAGGGGGGTGGTCCCTCCTCTCCCAGGTCGCGAACCACCCGTTCAAGAGCGGTATGGTGCTCCCCGAGCCGCACGAGAAACGTCCGCCGCCTCCCTTCAACAGGAAACGAAAGGAACGAAATCCCGCAGTCCACATCCCAGAGAATAAGGCCGTCAGGTAGTGCAGGGGAGAGCGGTGAGAGCCGTTCACCTTCAAGACGGAGACAAATTGCCTCCTCCCCTTCCTCCCCCTCGCCAATTCGCCGGAGCGATGCTGCCATGAGCCGGACCATGTTCCAGAGGAAACTATCCCCTGTCACCTCGAATATGCAGGTGCCCGGCTCCCGCCATACCCGTGCGGAGGTGATCGTCCGCTCAGGGTTTCGTTCACTGGTCCTGGAGAAGAGGGAGAAATCGTGGGTGCCGATAAAGAGCCGGGCAGCAGAATCCATAGCCTTGTCATCAAGGCCCGTCGTTCCGAAATAGTACCGGTAGGTCCGCAATTTCGCATCGTAACGCGGGTGAAACCCAGGCTCAACCTTCGCATATCCGCTGATCCAGCAGTCCAGAGGCAGCTGCCAGTTCAGGGCGGAGAGCGCCCGGGAGGGAAACTGGGTAGAAAAAGCAAAGATCTGTCCCCTGGCATGGACCCCCCGGTCGGTCCTCCCGGCTGCACAGAACCCGGCGCTCCGGTGGTCTGAAAAGAGGCCGAGCCGGATACACGTGGATACAAATTCCCCCTCAACGGTCCGCTCCTCTGCCTGCATCTGCGATCCAAAGAACCGGTCACCGAGGTACGCGATCCTGCATGCAAGTCTTACCGGTGGGAGATCCGGCGCCTGAATTTCTTCCATGTATTCTTTATTGTCTGGCGGGTGTAACTCGGGAGGGGAGTCATCTTTCCTGCCGCGCTGGTCTTGCCTGCCCTGATCGCTTCAAGGATTGATCCGCAATCTCTCTCTGCATCCACGTTCGTCCTGCCAAACCCCACGTACCGGGAGTGGTGTGCATCGGATCCTCCGACAGAGGGCTTTCCTAATCGCCGTGCCATTCGTGCTGCCTTGAGGTTCGCCGAACCGACGATGTAACGGCTGTTGAAGACCTCGATGGCATCGACCGAATACAGTGCGGAACGGAGTTTTCTCCCGACTCCGTGTCGCCATATGTGATAGGGGTGGGGGAGGATGAGGACAGCCCCCATCTCTTTTGCGATCTTTATCGTCTCAAGCACATCCAGCCCGGATGGGATCTTCTCGGTCACCCCGAGTGCAATCAGGTGCCCCTGCCGGGTCGAGATCTCGATTCCGGGAATGATCACGATACTGGTCGGGATACCGAGCGCGGCAATTGCACCTTCCACCGTGTCATGGTCGGTGATAGCGATTGCGTCAAGACCGGCTGCCTCAGCCCTGCGTATAATCTCCTGAGGAGTACTCTCCCCGTCACGTGAAAAACTGGTATGGACATGGAGGTCGCAGGAAAGCATGCTATCATATGACTTTTTATCTCACTGGTATTAAGGAAACTTATGCGCATCCTCCTCCCTACCGGATCTGCAACTGTTGAGATTGTGAATAAGGCAGCCGAGGGGATGGATGCGGTTGTTGTCGTCACCGGGAAGATCGCCTCCTTTCTCACCCCTGCACAGCTGGAAGGACTTCTTTGCGACGGGGGGTATGACCTGGCACTCGTCTCCGGGATGTGCACCGCTTCATTCACCGGGGTTGAACAGAGGACCGGGGTTCCTGTCTACAGGGGACCCCGTCATGCCGCTGATCTCTCGCTGATCCTGCCGCTCATCGGCACGATACCCCTCTCCCGGACCATCCCGGCAGATGATTTCCTGGTATCCGAGAGGCGTAGCGAAGCATTGCGGAGTATTGCCCGGCTGGAGGAGGAGGCAGAGGGAGAGTACCTCATCAGGGGCGTGAAGATAGGCGGAAATTCGCGGATGAAGGTCCTTGCCGAGATCATGGATGCCCACAACGAGGCGGATATCCGGGCAAAGGTCCTTTTCTATTTTTCATCCGGTGCTGACATCGTGGACCTGGGATTCGGATTTGATGCAACCCCTGGCGATGTGAAGCGGGTCTTTGGCAGAACTGGAAGATCTTCCCGGACCCCTCTCCATCGATACCCAGGATCCCGTCCTGATCGCTGCAGGGCTCCCGCGGGCTGACCTGGTTCTCTCCCTCTCGGACCAGAATATCGCGCAGGTAGGTTCCCTTGTAGCCCGGTGCGGTGCGGGTGCCGTAGTTGTGCCAGGGCAGCGATCCATTGCAGAGAATATCAGGCTTGCGGAGTCTGCCGGGATCTCATGCATACTCGCTGACCCGCTCCTTGCACCCGTTGGCTCAGGGCTGGTCACGTCACTCATGAATTTCTGTGATACCGGCTACCCGCTTTTCTTTGGCGCAGGAAACGTTGCAGAACTCCTCGATGCCGATTCGACAGGGGTAAACGCACTCCTTGCGGGGATGGCAATGGAGGTGAAGGCATCGGTGATATTTTCGAGCGAGCACTCGGACAAGACCCGGGGTTCAATCAGGGAGATGCGGCGGGCGACAGAGATGATGGTGCTTGCAAAGGAACGGCCCTATCCAAAGGATCTCGGGATTGACCTTCTCGTACTCAAGGAAAAACGGAGAAGGAGAGAGCCTCCTCTGAACTACCGTGAAGAGATCCCTGCCGGGAAGATGCCGCAGGAGATCATGTACGATCCCTGCGGGAATTTCCGTATCGGTATCGAAGGGGACGAGATAGTTGCGGAGATCAGCGGAAGGGCATACCGGGGGAGTTCGTGGGCAGACGTCTTCCATGCAATCCAGGAATGCGGGGAGGTCTCCCTCCTTGATCATGCGGCATACCTTGGTGCCGAACTTTTCAAGGCTGAACTTGCCATCAGGTTCGGGAGAAGTTTTGAACAGGACGGTCCTTTCTGAGACAGGGTATCCCGACCCCTGGTTTAATCTTTCTGCTATCCCTAAACTAGGGCAGGATATGCGTATCAGGGGAATACGAAAGGACCTGCTCTCCCTCCTGCTCCAGTTAGGGAGGGAGCATCACCCGGACGAGTTTGCCGGCCTCCTGCTCGAACAGGACGGGGTCATCGAAGAGATCAATCTGCTGCCTGGCACGACGAGCAACGAGCATTCTGCGGCTCTTTTCCTTGATATGATGCCGCTTGACACGCACATGGCCGGGAGCGTCCACTCCCACCCAAACGGCGTCATCATTCCCTCCGATGCTGATCTCGGGTTCTTCCCGCGAACCGGAAGGTACCACATCATCGTGGGATTCCCCTATGAAGAGCGCGACTGGAGATGTTTCTCTGCAAACGGCGCGCCGGTTGATATCGGGGTGATTGAATGAAGCGGGTCGTTGCCACGGGAACCTTTGACCTGCTTCACCCCGGGCATCTCTACTATCTCGATCAGTCGCGTTCTCTTGGCGATGAACTTTTTGTGATAGTTGCGAGGGACGCAAATGTCCGGCATAAACCAAAGCCGGTCATCAATGAGGACCAGCGCCTGAAGATGGTTGCAGCGCTAAAACCGGTCGACTATGCTGTGCTCGGCGATCTCCATGACATGTTCCGGCCGATCCGTGAGATCAAACCCGCGATCATCACCATCGGGTTCAACCAGCATTTTGACGAAGAGAAGATCAAAGGAGATCTCCTGACAAGAGGTATCAATTCAGAGGTGGTGCGAATAAGCCAGTATCCAGGGGACTCCTGTTCCAGCACAAGCCGGATCATCCGGAAAGTACTGGAACAGTATAAGGATAGATAATGGGCGGAACGGACAAAAAGGACCCCCTCCCAGGATATATTCCTGCTCTGATAATTACTGCGGGTGAGGAACCAGGGCGTTTTCTGAGACGTCACATTTCAACGATTACTGTTTTATTGTGGGGACAGATCACGGTGCGGATTGAGACCCTCTAGCTGGTCGCGCCGTTTGCCAACCCCACACCCCTGCGATTAAACGTAACCATGGCTGCTTTCAGACAGGCACCTGAAGGATCTCTCTCGTATAAGGTTCGTACATTGCATCAATTGAAGCAGATTAATGCTCCCTGAAGAACGGGCAGCTCTCCTTCAGGCACTCGCGGTTCTGTTCAGAGAACCGGCAGTATATATCCCCGGGTTCCGGGAGGCGGATCCCTATCTCTTTTGAGAGAAACCTGATTGCTTCCTTCAGTGCCAGAAACGTATTCCTTTTGCAGCACCGGGGGCCGCCATGAAGTGCAATGCTCTCAAGGGCTCTGGCGGTCATCAGGTTGGCCATACGCCACTCCTCGCGCGATAGCGGGGTTGCCCCGGTAACAATGCTGATAAAAATGCCGGCTCCGACTGCTGCACCACAGTCGCCGAGAAGACCGCAGGACCCGCCCTTCACCATCCCTGCCCGGTGCCTTGCATTTTTTATTCCCCGTTCCTTCTTCCCGGGTTCCTGGGTTTGATTGTAGAGGGCAGCGATCAGGACCGCGGGCACGAGGAAATGGTGCTCCGGCCCGTGCATCATCATCGAAGGGTTTGAGAATATCCGTTCAGCGAGAATGAATGGGTTGTTTTCAGTGCTCCGGAGGCAGATCACCTCGATCAGGTCTTCGTGTCCAGCCGGTGGCAGCGGTCGCAGATATAGTGGCCGTTCACGCAGCGGGTGGTGGTCATGGACTTCTGCCGGCAGTAGGCGCACTCCATCTCGTGAGGCTCGTCAAGGTATTCGAGATCAGCGCCGCAGACCAGGCAGCCGGATGGGGTAGGGGGCATGTGGGATCAATCGGAGAGAGGGCAGATAATTGTTCGGGTATGAAGCATGGATCCCCGCATGTCACCGGTGTTCGGATATGCAGGCGAACGAAGGGAGATGAAGGAGATCTGAATATTAACCTCTGGACCGAAGCGGATTCTACCGGGGCAGTTTTCTCCTATCAAACTTATTTTTTCGGCTCTTCGCTCTCTGGTGCAGGTACGATTGATGAACCGGATGCATTTTGTGGGGGCTGACCGCCCCCACACCCTCACATGCGATTCACGCCGCGCCCTAAAAGGACGCCCCGGCTGCGGTTCAGTGACTGACTTGGTATTAGAAAACAATCCCGATTTTAGTCTCCCCTACACAAAACAGCGAGGAGGCATTTTTTCAGAGCAGAGGGGAAAATGGTGAAAAAAACGTGTGAATGCGAAGAAAAGGGAACACCTCCCATTACTTTAATCATTTTCCTCATCTCACGGTACTCAGAATGAGGGAACCTTCCATGAATGTGTCCATCAAAGGGGTAAATCTGAAACAGCTCAAGGTTCTTCCCGATGAGCGTGGGTGGCTGATGGAAATTATGAGGTGCGACGATGAAATTTTTGACAAGTTCGGGCAGGTCTATCTCACCACCGCATACCCGGGTGTGGTGAAAGCATGGCATTACCACAAGGTGCAGACGGATAATTTTACCTGTGTCCACGGTATGATGAAAGTGGTCCTCTTTGATGCACGAGAAGGATCGGAAACCCGGGGTCATGTGATGGAGCTGTGTATCGGGGAGAAAAATCCCGTCCTCGTCACGGTTCCTCCTGGGGTCTATCACGGGTTCAAGGCGATCGGGACCGATACGGCATACTTTTTGAGTATCCCCAATCACCCTTACAATTATCAGACCCCCGATGAATACCGGCTTCCTCCGGACAGCCCGGATATCCCCTATGACTGGGGACTGACACCGGGATTGAAACACGGGTGATGAGGAGAATCGCATGAGTATCCTCGTTACCGGCGGATGTGGTTTTATCGGGAGCAACTTCATCAGGTACCTGTTGGGGAAGCAGCAATCAGCCACAATTTTTAACCTCGACAAACTGACCTATGCAGGAAATCCTGCAAATCTCCGCGATATTGAATCGGATGGCCGGTACCGGTTCATTCACGGGGACATCGGTGACCCTGTCCTGGTGAAGGATCTGCTACAAAGGGAAAAAATCAGGACCATTATTCATTTTGCCGCAGAAAGCCACGTAGACCGGTCGATATCCGATGCATCGGATTTCATAAGGACCAACGTGCTTGGAACCTTCACGCTCCTTGATGCGGCTCTGTCTGCACATATCGACCGTTTCATCCACATCTCCACCGATGAGGTGTACGGCAGCACCAGCAAGGGGTCCTTCAGGGAGACCGATCCCCTCAACCCCTCGAGTCCCTATTCATCCAGCAAAGCATCATCCGACCTCATCGCCCGGTCGTACTGTATCACCCACGGTCTTCCGGTTCTTATCACCCGTTGCACCAACAACTACGGCCCGTACCAGTACCCTGAAAAACTGATCCCCCTCTTCATCACCAATCTCCTTGAAGGAAAGAAAATACCGGTGTACGGGACGGGAAAGAATGTCCGCGACTGGATTCATGTCCTTGATCACTGCCGGGCGATAGACTGCGTTCTCGATCAGGGAACTCCAGGAGAGATATACAATATCGGGAGTGACAATGAACGGTCAAACATTGACATCACCCAGATGATTCTCAATGCACTCGGCAAGGATGAATCCTGTATAGAATACGTGAAGGACCGCCCGGGACATGATTTCCGTTATTCTCTCGATTCATCAAAACTAAAATCGCTCGGGTGGAGACCGGAATATTCCTTCGAAAAAGGACTCCAGGAGACGGTTGAGTGGTATACCGCAAATGAATGGTGGTGGCATCCATTAAAACATCCCCGGTAGTCATCTTCGGTGCCTTCGGAATGCTCGGTCATGCCCTCCAGCAGGTATTCCCGGAAGCGCTGTACAAAGGCCGCGATCTCGATATCACCGATGATGCACAGGTGCGGGCATTCCTGATGGATGTCACCCCTGCGATCGTCATCAATGCAGCGGCCTACACCGATGTTGAAGGCTGTGAGGAGAACAGGGAACATGGCCTTCGAGGTGAACGGGAGGGCACCCGGATACATCGCAGAAGCCTGCCATGAATCGGGTTCACTGCTCGTCCACTACAGCACGGATTACGTCTTCAACGGGGAGAAGCAGGAATATTTCGAGACTGATGCCCCCGATCCGATCAACGTCTACGGGGCGTCAAAACTCCTCGGCGAGCAGCTCATTCAGCAGTATCACGATAATTACCGCATCATCCGCACGTCATGGCTCTTTGGTCCCCACGGTCGCAACTTCGTTGACACGATGCTCACCCTTTCCCGTCAAATGGAACAGGTCAAAGTGGTGAACGACCAGTTCGGCAGGCCGACCTATACGCACGATCTCGCGGTAAAGACACGGGATCTTCTGGAAAAGGAGCCTGGAATCTACCATGTCACGAATGACGGGACCTGCACGTGGTACGAGTTCGCCAGGGCCATCATTCCCAATGCCGTTCCCTGTTCGACCGATGAATTTCCCCGGAAGGCCACCAGACCGAAACATTCAGTGCTCGTGTCGACCAGGACACAACCTCTGCGGCCCTGGCGAGAAGCCCTCGCTGACTATTTAATGACAAAAGACAGATCTCTTTCGCAATGAAAGGCGTCATCCTTGCGGGAGGAACCGGATCCCGGCTCTTACCGCTCACCAAAGTAACCAACAAGCATCTTCTCCCGATTTATGACAAGCCGATGATCTATTACCCGCTCCAGACCCTTCTCGATGCGGGAATCGAGGAGATCATGATCGTGTCCGGCCGGGGTCACGCAGGACATTTTCTCGAGCTGCTCGGTTCGGGGGAAGACTGGGGAGCCCGGTTCACCTACCAGATCCAGGAGAAGGCCGGCGGTATTGCCCAGGCTCTCGGGCTTGCGAAACGGTGGGCTGATGATGAGGAGGTAACGGTAATCCTTGGCGACAATATTTTCCAGGACAAAATCAAGGATGCCATCGATTCATTCAGGTCGGGAGCACATATCTTTCTCAAAGAAGTTCCTGATGCCCAGAGATTCGGTGTGGCCGAAATCAAGGGAAATCAGATACTATCTATTGAAGAGAAACCGAAGGAGCCGAAATCAAAGTATGCGGTTACGGGGCTGTACATTTACGATGCAGGTGTTTTTTCGGTTATCGAGACACTAAAACCTTCAGGTCGGGGAGAGCTGGAGATTACGGATGTGAATAATGATTATGTCAATAAAGGGATGATGGGATACACGGTATTAGATGGATTCTGGAGCGATGCAGGGACGTTTGAGAGTTTGTTGAAAGCAAGTTCGTTAGTGAAAAATTTGAAACATTGATTCACTATCATTGGATAAAAAAATTTATTTCAACCTTATTTCTTTCTTTCATATTTATAAAATCCCTCTCCCGATTTTATACCTAGTTTTCCCTGACGTACCATCGTATACAGAAGATTCGCCGGTGTATATTCGGGACTGGAGAAATTGGTTTCCAGAACCTGCAATATCGAAAGGCAAATATCGAGTCCGATAAAATCAGCGAGTTCAAAAGGTCCCATCGGGTGATTTAATCCTAATTTTACCGCTTTATCAATGTCATCCCTTGTGGCTATCCCTTCTTCCAGCATCTTGATTGCCTCATTTATTTGAGGCAATAACAACCTGTTCACAATAAAACCCGGGCTATTTTTTACATTAACTGGTTTTTTATTAATTGTTTCAATAAAATGATTGGTTTCCTTCAAGGTATCTGAAGAGGTCTTCTCCCCTATAATTATTTCAACGAGATCCATTTTATGGACAGGATTAAAGAAATGGATCCCGATACATCGTTCAGGATTTTTCACACCTTCGGATATCGCATCAATAGACAGAGAAGACGAATTGCTTGCGAGAATTGTCGTCTCATGGCAAATATGGGATAATTCTTGGAAAACCTTCCTTTTTATTGTGAGATCCTCAGCAACAGCCTCGATTATTATATCACAATGGAGAAGGGGTGAATAATCTATAATAATATTCAATTTTGTTAACCTGTTCTCAGCATCTTTTTCATCCAATTGTTTCAAAAGATTTTGTTGTATTTTCTTTCTCGCTGAATCTGCTGAAGAATTATCTCGTGTTTTTAGAAAAATTGAGTATCCATACTGTAACAGATATGTGGCAATCTGCTTACCCAGTAAACCTGTCCCAATTATCCCAATATTCAATGCTTGCTGTTTTTCCTCTTCGAGAGGGAAGATCTCTCCAATTGTATATTGCTCAAATGATTTTTTTACGATCTTGTGACCTTGTTTGTTCTCAATGATATTCACAAAATAGGGAACTTTTTCATTGCCTGTAGAAGGGATGAATACTTGTGAAAAACCAATCACATGATACTCGGATTTTTGATTTAATGACACGGGTCTTCCACAAAAAATACATACCTCAACGGGATAATTCCAGGATTTTTTACAATTCTCACAAAAGTATTGCATTTCATCCTCTTAGTAATGTTATTCCGCACGTGCCCCCAATTCCTCCGATGTTGTGAGATAAACCAACTTCCGGATTATTAACCTGCCTCTTTCCCGCCTCGTATCGTAGTTGGGTTACCAGTTCAAATATCTGAGCAAGTCCTGTTGCACCAATCGGATGGCCATTTGCTTTAAGTCCACCATCGGTGTTTACAGGAATGCTGCCTTGAATCAGAATATCCCCTTGCTCTATCAGATTTTTCGCCTCTCCAGGTTCGCATAAACCGATGTGCTCGAGGGCAATTAGTTGACTTATTGTAAAACAATCATGAATTTCAAAAATATCGATATCCTTCAGTTTGACATTCGTCTCTTTCAAAATATTTTTCGTTGCAATCTTTGCGGCATTGAAAGAATAAAATTCTTTTCGTTGTGTTAAAGAAATAGAATCAGTGGCTATACTTGAACCTAATATTTGAATATCTCTCTCTGATTGCTTCGTATTTGATACAATAATTGCAACTGCTCCATCTGAAATTGGACTGCAGTCAAAAAGATTTAACGGGGAAGCAATAATTGGTGATGTTTTTATCATCTCCATCGATACTTCTTTATAATAAAAATGAGCGAGCGGATTTAGATTTGCATTTTTATGATTAATATAGGAAATTTTTTCGAGAATTTCATGCTCCACATTAAATTTCTTCATATATTGTTGTGCAATTATCGCGTACGAGGCTGGAAAAATCAGACCATTCTTAAAGTCAAGCTCGTAATCGCTGGCCATAGCAATCGCGTCTGTCGGAGACATCAATACTTTTCCCGACATCTTTTCAGCACCGACAATGAGAATATTTGAAAATTTTCCAAGGTTTTGTAGTGCCTGATTCAAAGCGATACTACTTGATGCACAGGCAGTCTCGATTCTGATAATTGGAATATGGATCTGGGGTAAGAGGGAGGCTATCATGGAATTCAAATGGAGTTGCCCGTTGAGGGGACCTCCCAAAAAATTTGATACAAATATTGCATCAATATCAGAGATGTTCAAGGGACTATCGTTTATTGCGTTTGTTATAGCTTTATAAGCTAGTTGAACCAGGGAATCGGGTAATTTTCCAAATTTAGTCCTTCCTATTCCAGAAATAAACATGAAGATTCTCTGTTCTGCTACTATAGAGCTGATCAAAGGAAAATATATGTATCAGGTATACGTTTCAAGTTTTTTGCATTGACATAAGTTTTTCAATTTCTTGTTCTCTTTCCAATACTTTATTACTTCGAGGTTTTATTGGTTTCGCAGGAATTCCAAACGATATTGACCATTCGGGTAAATTTGATTTCACCAGGCTCATTGCTCCAACGGCTGCCCCCTCTCCAAAAATTACCCCGGGCAGGATTATACAGCCAGCCCCAACAATACAATGTTTTTTCAGATGAACGAGCCCCTCGATCACATTTCGAAATTCATCAGGAACGGTAGGATTGGTAATAAAATCCCCCCCGTAATCATCAGTGGCGCTATACACGATTGTCCTTGACGATATCCCGGAATAGTCATCACACCGTATCCCCGCTTTACCGAAAAGTGCCGAATACGCTGCAATATGGACATAGTTACGGATCGTAATATCCCCGGAAAGAATGCAAAAATCGTCAACCCTTACGTTATTTCCAATGCGTATTGTATCCGCAGAATAGATACTGGATTTCTTGCTTATCCATACATTTTTTCCGATATGATTAAAACCGATTTCCGATAATTCCTGTTCGCTATAATAACTCGCAGGAATTGATGCCGTGGATTTTTTCACAGTCATGATGATAAGGTTAATTTTTAAAAATAATAATTAGTAGGGGCAAAGAAAATTATTACCGTTGAGGGTAATAGGATAGGGTATGGATATTCCTGGTTTTATTTACTACCACAGTATCTTCCCAGTGAGAAATATTTTAAAAAGAATTATTGAAATCTTAAAAAAAATTCGATATAATTATTATTACAATAATTGGAAAGAACGAAGAAATAATATTCAACTTTTAAACAAAGCCCGGAAAAATAAAGTATTGAATAATGAAAAACCCCTTATTTCCATCACAATTCCTACCTATAATAAGGGACAAATTCTCGTTAATCGTACTATCCCCTCGGTCCTGAGTCAAACATACAATAATTTTGAGGTAATCATAGTCGGGGATCATTGTGTAGACGATACTGAAAGTCTTATTCAACAAATTAAGGATGAAAGGATACTATTTCATAATTTACCGGAAAGGGGGAATTATCCTGCCACCCCTGAAGACAGATGGAGAGTTGCAGGAACAACCCCCAGAAATAAAGCCCTGGAATTGGCAAAGGGGGAATGGATCGCCCCTCTCGATGACGATGATGTATTTTCTCCTGATCATCTGGAACTCTTACTAAAATTTGCCCTCGAAGGCGGTCACGAATTTGTATATGGTATCATCGATCTGGAAGAAGAAAACGGAGAATTTTATGAAATTGGTTCTTATCCATTACGATGTGGAGATATCAGTCATTTAGCAGTTTTATACCATTCATCTTTAAAATTTTTTAAATACGACATCGATGCCTGGAAATATGGAGAGCCCGGCAGATTGGAATTTATGGCGACGAATGAAAGAGGCGGGTGTAAATTATGGTTTTTTAAACCGAATGGTAGGAATACATTACTGTGATGGAATGAAAAAACAAAATTAATTTGATATTTCAAGGGATATGAGTACCATATGATTCAGAGAATTATGCATGGTATTTTTACCGTTATTCATCTTCCCAACAAAATTCTCACTCTGAAATCAATGAGAAATAATAAAAATATTAAATTACATATCGGTTGTGGACAAATAAAATTACAGGACTGGATCAATATTGATGTAGAATCCGGTGCTGCAGACTTGGTTTTAGATATTCGTAAAGGAATACCATTCAAAGATGGTAGTGCCCAATTAATCTACAACGAACATTTTATTGAACATTTAACCTATGATGAAGGGTGTACAGTTATTAATGAGTTTTATCGTTTATTACAAAAAGGAGGCATTATTCGAATAGCGACGCCGGATCTCGATTATATTGTTGAAAAATATCTCTCAGATTGGAGAAATCAAGAATGGCTGAGCTGGCCGGAATATCAGAATATTACATCGAAAGGTCAAATGTTGAACATTTGTATGACGTGGTGGGGTCATCACTATATTTACAATGAAGAAGATTTAAAATCGCAGTTGGTTAATGCGGGATTTTCAAAGATAACAAGATTAAATTGGGGAGTAAGCAGCTATAAAGAGTTATCCAATCTTGAAACAAGAATTGATTCAAAATTAATTCTTGAGGCGGAGAAATCATGATAAATGTGACCAAATCCGATTTGCCTCCCTTTGAAAAATACTGTGAATACCTCAAGGAAGTATGGGAAACCCACCATCTCACAAATGATGGTAAGTATGTAAAAGTATTTGAAAAAAAAATAAATGAGGTATATTGGAACCGATAATTTCGTTGTTGTTTCGAATGGGACAATAGCAATTCAACTCGCAATAAAAGCCTTGGAACTAAAGGGAGAGATAATTACTACACCTTTTACGTTCGCGGCGACGACAAATTCGATAGTATGGGAAAATTTGAAGCCTGTTTTTGCAGATATCGATGTTCAGACCTACAACCTTGATCCCAGCGAGGTAGAAAAAAAGATCACGGATACTACCTCAGCAATATTGGCCGTGCATGTGTATGGGAATCCCTGCTATGTGAAAGAGTTGGAAGACATTGCACAGGATCATAACCTTAAACTAATTTTTGATGCAGCCCATGCATTTGGGGTTGAATATAACAATACATCAGTTTTTAATTATGGAGATATTTCCACGCTGAGTTTTCATGCAACGAAAGTGTTTCATTCTATTGAAGGAGGGGGTTTGGTTGTCAAAGACCAGGAATTATTGAATAAAATTCGCTTGATGAGAAATCATGGCATAAAATCGGAAGATGAGATCGTGTTACCAGGTACCAATGCAAAAATGAATGAATTTCAGGCAATAATGGGCATTTGTAATCTGGAAAATATTAACGAATACATAGAAGCGAGAAAAAATTTGTATACTAATTATAAGGAAAACCTGAAAAAAAATAGCTCCTTAAAGTTTCAAAAAATTATTGCCTCGAAATATAATTATAGTTATATGCCCCTCCTTTTTGACTCCAGAATCAAGAGAGACAGGGCTTTTTCAGAACTGGTTAAAAATGGCATCAAACCAAGGAAGTATTTTTTTCCACTCGTCACAGATTTTAATTATTTTCAGAATAGAAGAAACAACGATAATTTCAAATCATTGCAGAATGCAAAAACAATTTCAGATAACATTTTATGTTTGCCCTTATACCCCTCATTAGAGGTAAAAGATGCAAATTTTATCATCGACATTATTACCGATTTGGAGCGGTGACTCAACCAAACTGAAATGTATCGTATGAGAGTTTCATCCACGACAAAATGATGTAGTATGTTTTCAATCATTTGTGTCTATAATAATAAAAAAATTCTCGATGAGTGGTTGTTGACGAAGCCTGTCAAACCAAACCAAAGAGTTCGAACTTATTTTATTGGATAATACCCAGAAAAAATATAAATCTGCAACTGAAGCGCTTAATTCAGGTGGAAAGTCTGCAAAAAATGATTATTTAATCTTTGTACATCAGGATATTGATTTTTTAGTGGAAAATTGGCTCCAAAAAGCTGAAGAATTTCTTACACTAATTCCCGACATGGGTATTGCAGGAGTTGCCGGGAAAAAAAAGAGGGAATTATTTCCAATATTGAGCATGGTGATCCGCCGATACCTGCAGGCAATATCCAAATTACTCAAATTGAACCAGTACAAACCCTGGACGAATGTTTGCTCATCATTCCCAAACCTATTTTTGATATTCTTCAGTTTGACGAAAAAGCATGTGATGACTGGCATTTATATGGTGTTGATTATTGTCTCACCGTCAAGAAGATGGGATATGGAGTCTACGTTTTGCCAATGACCTTATACCATAAATCTTCGGGACAATCTTTATCCAAATCTTTTTTCAGGGTTCTGAATAAAATACAAAAAAAGTGGAGAGAAGACTACCGCATAATTTATACAACAACTGGTGATTGGATGACCTTTAGACCACTCTACTTCCAATCACAATATCATTAAAAATTTTTTAATTATGCCTGTGATAGATTATTTTATGGAATCCAGCCCCGTTATATGGAAATTTTTAAAAATACTTCCTCTGTTTTTAATTGGTATACTCAGTAAAATAGGTGAGGTATTAGGACTGAATGAGGTAGGGTTTACCCCCTATACAAAAAAAATCAAATTAATCCTCAAAAAAGGCTAAAATTTTGTGAGCAGAGATCCAAATACTATTTGTAATACTTATGACGGCTCAAATATCCATCATCATTCTCAATTGGAATGGCTGGAAAGATACCATCGAGTGTCTTGAATCGCTGTACCAAATCAGTTACTCCAATTATACCGTCATTGTCGTTGATAACGGTTCAGTAGATAATTCTCTTGAACAAATACGATCGTATTGCGCTGGTACGATTCAGGTTGAATCGCCATTTTATACCTATGATCCGACAAACAAGCCAGTAACAGTGATTGAATTTTCACGTGAGGAAACTGAAGCAGTGAAAGGAGACTGTGATGGAATTGCGAAGATTCCATCGAATCAGAAAATCATCCTCATCAAAAATGAAAAAAATGACGGGTTTGCAAAAGGAAATAATGTGGGAATACGGTTTGCATTGGCAAATTTAAATCCGGATTTTATTCTCCTGTTAAATAACGATACGGTGGTGAGAAAGGATTTTTTGGATGCACTCGTCAAATCCAGCCAAAGAGATACCAATGAAAAAATCGGTATCTGGAGTCCTAAGCTGTTGAAATACGACCGTCCTTCTGTTATCGATTCAGCAGGCCATGTTTTTTCCTGGGGACATATCGTAGATCGGGGAGATAATGAAGTGGATAGAGGTCAATATGATAAGAAAATACATGTTATCGGCGCTATTGCTGCAGCTGCCCTCTATAAAAGGGAGATGTTGACTGATATTGGTCTTTTCGATGAAAGTTTTTTTCTTCTCTACGAGGATGCAGAGCTCTCCTGGAGAGCATTGAAGAAAAAATGGGGTGCGAAATTTGTGCCAACGTCAATTGTGTATCACAAGCGGGGGTCAACAAGAGAGCGATATAAGAATGAAATCAATCAGGATAGTTTTTTTATTGATAATGTCATTACGACAACCAATAGATATGCGAATACATTACCAAAAAGCATTATTTATTCTCCTTATGGTGAAAACTGGTGCGGTAAGTATGATCGGAAAGGCAATTGGACGGAATAATATTGGTGTTACTCCGTATTTTAAAATCATAAAAGGTTTGATATTGGATAGAAAAAAGTAGGTAGTGGATCGAAAGGTAATAATTTTCCAAAAAACTACATGATTCCCATTGTGACACACCCATACAAAATGAAAATGCCGGAGACATTTTCATGAACTCCCATGACCCGTGCATCGAGAATAAAGATGAAAATGGCGGAGCCATTTTCATGACAACTGCCAATGATCGCCCTGCAGTCGTAGCATACAAAGATGAAAATGGCGGAGGCATTTTCATAAACGCCGCATGACCGCGGTTTTCAAACGAGAGTGAAGGATGACAAAGGGTCGCAGCGCGTTTCATTCGAAAAAGGTGGTTGAAATAGATTTTCCTAAGGTTGTCATCATCATCCTCAACTGGAATGGCTGGAAAGACACCATCGAGTGCCTGGAATCCCTTTACCATATCACCTACCCGAATTACACTGTCATTTTAGTCGACAACGGTTCAGTGGATGATTCCATCGAACAAATACGATCATATTGTGCCGGTACAATCCAGGTTGAATCTCCTTTTTTCAATTATGATCCGAAAAACAAGCCGATAAAAATTGTTGAATATTCACGAGATGAAATGGATGCAGATGACGGCAGAGTTGAGCAACTTTCGAGTATTCCCTCAAACCAGAACATAGTCTTGATAAAAAATGAGAAAAATTACGGGTTTGCAGAAGGGAATAATATTGGAATGCGGTTTGCCTTGAACAAATGCAGCCCTGATTATATCCTCCTTTTGAATAATGATACCGTTGTAGACGCTTTGTTTCTTCACCATTTAACAGAACAGATGGAACATAATGAAACAATTGGATTTTGTTGCCCGAAAATTTATTATTACAATTACGAGGGGAGAAGAGATATCATAAATTTTGCTGGTGGAAAACTCGATATGTTTCGAGGACTTTCTTCACATATTGGTGTAAATACCCCCGATATTGGGCAATACAACATCAATAAGGAGGTTGATTGGGTGGAGGGATCTTGTTTGCTGGTCAGGATAAAAACGATAGAGAATATAGGTCTGTTAGATTCAAAATATTTTGCGTATTGGGAAGAGTTGGACTGGTGTTTACAGGGAAAAAAGTACGGATGGCAATCATGGTATATTCCAGAGGCAAAAATATGGCATAAAATCGCCAGGTCAACGAAAAAAATGAGTGGTCTTTCCCATTATTATATGACCCGGAATAGAATTTTATTTATGAGAAAAAACTCTAAAAAGTCATTTTTTCTTGTTTTTGTTGGATATTTTTTTGGAGTTGATTTTTTAAAGCAGGTGGGACTCTTCATCGTTAAAAAAGATCGAACCTATTTTAAATGTTTTTTACGAGCAGTAATGAACGGATTTTGTCATTGATATAATTACAATAACCGTTTGTATTCCTTCTCGAGTGCGTCTTTGTATAATATCCAATCATATTTTTCCTTTACCAATTTTTGCCCATTCTCTCCAATAATTCTCATTTTTTTCTCGTCATTGAGGAGAGAAGTAATCTGCTCATGGAATAAATTCAGATTATCTTCTAAAATGATGTGTTCCCCATTACGAACATCGAGACCCTCGGCACCTTTCGATGTGGATATTACCGGTTTCTTCATCGCCATGTATTCTAAAATTTTAATCCTGGTACCGCCGCCATATCGCAAAGGTGCAATGCAAATATCGCTTTGCTGGATGATCTCTTTGATGTTCTCAACATAACCGAGAAAATGTACATTATTCGGCGTTTTTATGTGGGGGGGATTTTTTCCAACAATCAGAAAATTGACATTGTTTTCACAATGAGGTGCAATATAAGATACAATGATATTGACTGCGTCGCGGTTTGGTGGATAAAATAGTGAACCAATAAATGTGATATTGTATGTATCTCTTGCCGTGTCGATTTTTTGTTCGGAATTTAAAAATAATGAAAATTCTTCAAAATCGACACAGTTCGGCATTATCACTATTTTCGAATTTATATCAGGAACTTCCGTCAAAATTTTTTCTTTATCAATTTCTGAACAAGTCAGAATAAGTGATGATCTTTTTAAGGCTTCAACTTCAACCTCTCTCTCCCTTTTAGATAAAAATTTTTTATAAATTTTTAATTTCATATCGTGATGAGGGAGATTCGCCATCTCCCAATTGATATCAAACTCATTCAGAACAAAATTTTTTATTTTTTCTTTTTTTATTAAATTGTAAAAATATGGAGATTCAAGTTGGTATATACAGTCGGTCTTGTTAATGAAAGTTTCATCTGGTACTTTCGGAGCGAAATTCCTGGAAAAAAAAGCATGATAATATTGAATGAGTCGCTCATATTCATGATTATATTTCTTTTCTTGAATGAATCGTATGCCATCTATCATTCCATCAAAAAAATACTCCTCATCAACAGCTAAAATTTCAATTTCTTCAAACAAATCACGCAATAATTTGGCGATATTGTAAGTCCGGATATATCCCCCAAATCTATCCGGTAACATTCTATCCGGACTTAAAATTCGTAATTTTTTTATCATCTCAAATTTTCCCAGGTTTCCCTTTTCTCTCCAGATTTTTTACTATTATTTTTCATTCAGGAGGGCAATATACCCCTCAAACCGTTATATTACCCTATGAAAATTTCTCACCTTTTAAAAGAGATATATACCTCCTTTGTTAACTGTGCGCATTTTTTCCACGAGAAAAATTCCGCTCTTGAAAGTCCTTTTGTTCTTAATGACTTCCCCAGATTCTCGTCATTGATCACTTCGAGAATACTATCTTTTAATTCGTGATAGTTCAGGGGATCAACAAGAATTCCTGCAGAATCAACTACTTCTGGTAAAGAAGATACATTTGAGGTTATGACCGGACATCCACATGACATTGCCTCAAGCGGCGGTATTCCAAATCCTTCATAAAGAGACGGGTAAACAAACACTTTTGCTCCGCTGTATATTGCCGGTAGATCGGAATGTTCTACGTAATCGGTGAAAATTATATAATTATTCAAATGATAATCATTGACGAATTTAAAAATCCCCGAATATTTCCACCCTTTTGCACCGACAATTACCAATTTAACATCGGTTCTCTCTTTCAGCATCTCTGAAAAAGCCTTCAACAGGGTGATGATGTTTTTCCTCGGTTCAAGGGTTCCAACATAGAGGATGTAGGGAAAATCTATTCCATATTTTTCCTTTACCCGTTTAATTTCTTCATCGGGCCGGGGTTTGAAATACGGATGTGCAGCATAGTATATCACCTGTATTTTTTCAGGAGGTATGTTGAATTTTTCTATAATATCGTTTTTTGTGTTGTTTGAGCCGGTAATAATGGCATCAGCCGTCAAAAGAGTTTTTGGAAAGAATATCTTATCATGCAGAACAATTCCATACGGGTGGGTCTCTGGATAAAGTAGGGGAGTGAGATCATGAACCGAAAGAATATATTTTTGTTTAAATTTGAAATATGTCGCTATTCCAGTCGGATTATGGACAAGATCGATGTCTGCATTTTTCAAGGCCCGTGGCAATGTCAAATACCAAGGATATCGTTTAAATTTTGGGATAGTATTGGGAATTACAATTTCAGGTAATAATTGTTTATCGGCAACAGATTTTATGAAACAAAAATTTATATTCGCATCATCAGTTGCATTCAATTCATTGACAAGATTATATACGTATGTCCCTACTCCTGTTCGGTTATTGAGGGCCAATACCTCAGAAATTATACCAATATTCATTTATAACATCAAGGTTTAGATTTTTTCATTTGATTAAAGTTATGGAGTATCTCAAAATAACTTTACACACAGCACAGACGAGTATGTGCAGAAATTAACAAACCGGGATATTGCAGAAGAAGAAGGGTGAGGTCCATAGGACACATATCCCTCATGTGTGCTGCCTCTTTTATGCAAATGGGCAGATGTTTTACAATTACCCATTATTTTTGATATTTCTCCAAATCAGCCTTCACCATCATACTTACCAAATCGGCAAATTTAATTTCCGGTTCCCACCCTAATCTCCGCTTCGCTTTGGTGATATCTCCCTTTAAGTCCGGAACGTCTGCTGGTCGCATAAACCTCTCATCCAGGGTAACATACTTCTCCCAGTCAAGTCCCGCTTCAGAAAATGCTAACTCCACAAATTCTTTGACCGAATGACTTTCACCGGTTGCTATGACAAAATCATCAGGCTCTTTCTGTTGCAATATGAGTTGCATGGCTTTTACGTAGTCTCCGGCAAATCCCCAGTCCCTCTTGGCATCGAGATTTCCAAGTCTCAGTTCCTTGGACAGGCCGTAATGTATCCTGGCGACTCCGTCTGTGATTTTTCTCGTCACGAATTCAATACCGCGGCGGGGAGATTCGTGGTTGAAGAGAATGCCGTTGCAGCAGAACATGCCATAGCTCTCGCGGTAGTTGACCGTAGCATGGTAGGCATATACTTTTGCCACCGCATAGGGACTTCGGGGATGGAAGGGGGTGTTCTCGCTCTGGGGAACTTCCGCTTTTCCAAACATCTCACTGCTTGAGGCCTGGTACATTTTCGCACTCGGGCAGAATTGACGGATTGCTTCAAGGATCCGTGTTGTTCCAAGCCCTGTCACATCGCCGGTCAGTACAGGCTGATTCCATGATGTGGCGACGAACGATTGTGCGGCAAGATTGTACACTTCATCCGGTTGGGCAGTTTGAACCGCCACATTGAGGGAACTTTGATCGGTAAGATCGCCTTCAAGCAAAAAAATTTTTTCGGCGATGTTCTCAATCCTTGTAGTATTGGGGGTGCTCAACCTCCTGACCAGCCCATACACATCATATCCTTTATCCAGCAATAATTCAGCCAGATATGAGCCATCCTGACCGGTTATCCCGGTAATTAATGCAGACTTTGCCATATTGCGTCAATTGAATTCTTTGATCTCAGACATGAAAAGAATTTACACTATCGCCAAAAGGAGGAAAAGTATTCCCAAAAACCTTCGTGTCCCGTCTCCTGTATTCTCTGAATATCCAATAAAGGGTCAATTTTTCGAATATTGTTGAATAATTCTTCTTCGTATCGTTTCACCCCTGAAAGAGGCTGATTCTTTGTTGTTATGTTCCAATGGAGAACTTTCATTCATACACTCTTTCCCGATAGGTACTTCGACTAACAATATTTTATTAATCCTCTCTAAAATTGTATCTTATATAATGTATATGATTTTGCTGCAAAGGTGTTCATCCTCCCAACTCCTGCAATATGTATCATTATTCACCAGAATACGTCTGAATTATCTTTTCAACAACTTCATCCCAGTCAAAAATTTTTTTCTTATACGACTGATGGCGCTTTCATCGAGCGAATTGCGTGCTCCAGTTTCTCCGCTGACGGCTCAATTCCAATACACATTTCATTATCAATGAATTCCGCCAAAGCCCCTTCATGATTGACAATGGCCTGAAGGCCGCTTGCAAGCGCTTCAGCAACAGTAATCCCAAACGCTTCAAACGACGAGAGAGAGATAAAAATACCTGCAGACTTGTATTCACGTATCAGATCTTCCCTCGATAGGTCTTTCTTCCATGTTATTTTGTGTTGAACGTCAAGAGTGTGGGCGAGATCGTTCAAATCTTTCTTCATACGGTCCTTTTCCCACGATAACGAGAGAATATTCCTCCAATGTGGGCAAAGCCTCGATAATATGGTGGATACCTTTGTATTTCTCTATACGCCCGATGTAAAGCAGTCTATGAGGATCCCTTGTCGCATTGAAGGCGGAAAACTCATGAACATTTATTCCGATGGGAATCCAGACAAATTTATCTTTTTGAACAGGGAATTTTTTCGTCACCAATTTTTTTTCGTATTCTGAGTCGCAAATAATCTTGTCAGCCTGATAAAAAATTCTCTTTGCTATTCTGTCATACCCCATGAGAAGGACATTTCGAAACCGTGTATGGCCTCTTCCATGATAGTGTGGTGTAAAGATGAATTTCTTTCCTTGAGCAGCCATAGCTGCGAATAGTGCTGGAAATGCATGGTA
Organism: uncultured Methanoregulaceae archaeon; assembly: GCA_963828315.1. Lineage (GTDB taxonomy): Archaea > Halobacteriota > Methanomicrobia > Methanomicrobiales > Methanospirillaceae > UBA9949. The sequence goes on from CAWHEC010000003.1 coordinate 266,126, forward strand.
TCCATGTGCATGGAGTATATGGCGCATCACATTTTTTTAAATAGAACACCATCTGGGGAGCGAAAAAATATGCATCGTTCGGGGCAAAACTCCTGAATCGTCTCACATGAACCCCGTTTATGCAGTCCTGTGACGGATGGACTCCGCGTGGATCGGTACATACGACCTCGACGATGGTGACCCTTCCTGACCAGCCGTTCGCTGATCTCCTGCACGTGTGTTTCCACCCCCCCGATATCAGGGGAGTAGCGGGGACAGACCTGGATGATGTTCATTTCAGCTACTCTTTTTGGTCAGGGTCATTGGTCTTGTGGCGGATGACAGACGTGAGGAGGGATGTCCATGTCTCCTGATCTCGCTCCAGCGAGAGTGTTGGAGGAGGGGGAAATGAACCCTTTCTCTCGATACATCGCATCAATTGTTCTTTCAAGTCTTCAGGGTTATTCGGAGGAATGAAGAAAGCACCTGCATAGATCTGCAATCCCTCTTCCAGGCCACCTACTTTTGTTGCGATGATTGGAAGACCATACGACATCGCGATGTGGGCGACCCCGCTCTGCGAAGCACGGGTGTAAGGCAGGGCGAGCATATCGGCAGCAGAAAAATAGAGCGGTATCTCCTATCCCCGATATAGCGATTGACAATGGTGATTTTTTCCCGGTAGGGTGATTCTTCAGCACGTGATAGCGATTCCTGGTCCTCCCATGCCTCTCCCACGATGAGGAGGCGGGTGGAGTGGAACGCATTATCGGGAAGAGGCGTCAAATGCCTCGATCAGATATTTCACTCCTTTGTAGGGTCGCAGGAGGCCAAAAAAGAGGATTATATTCTCTTCGTCGATTCCCAATTTGTTTTCGGGCTGTTGATTTTTCGAGGACAGGATACTGGTCAAAAAGACCAAGCGGAATAATCGAGACTCTTTTCCTGATGGATATGATACACTTTTTTCAATCAATTCCCTGTCTGCCTCCGAATGGACAACAAAATGATCGGCAAACCTGCGTACGATCCTCCCGATGATTTTGGAATATACCCGGATGGGCATAATTGACTGTTCAAAAGGATCTACTACTTCGTGATATTCGATGATGATCGGCACCTTCCGTAAAAGCAGGAGCTGAATGGCCAGGTACATGTGGGCAACACTGGATGTCCACCACTGGAAAATAATAACATCAGCGTTTCGCATCTGGCTTGCTGCTCTCATCCAGGAAAAGGGATTATACCAGTCGAGCATCTCCCTGAATTCAACTTCAGGTTTGAAGGTCGTCGTGGCCAGATTATCCCCCACACGTTTCCACCCCGGGAATAATTTTTTTGGGAGCATATGGCGAAACAGGATTGCCTGGACATCCGCCCTTTCAGAAAGTGCATTTGAGAGATGGACCGTATAATAGCTGATTCCGGAAAGAAACCGTTGAGATGGGCCGACGAGCGTTAGCCTGGTTCGATCATTCATATTGGTCTTTCACCACGCATCTGGCAGATCATCCTCGCTGAAAGATTAACGCCGTGGATACCTATCAAAACGGAGCATACACCGGCCATATATTCGTTTACCCCGATAAGGGAATGCCGGGGATGTTGGCATAGGGCTGATGGCTGAAATGCTTGTTGTATTCGGTGCATTCAGAACAGAATATCTCCTTGTTAGATGACGGTATCAAATGCTAAAAGTATTTTCTTTTCGTAGTTTTTGGAAGTGATTAGTGCGATTTTTTTACTCTTCCCCTCTGAAATTCTGGCTGATCCGGTTTTCCGGGATATTTCACTCGCAAGTAATAATCACTTGTGAAACCAATGGAGTTGTGTAATGGAGAAGCCGGCAATTTTTCCACCAGTTCATGAATATGGAACCGGTCAGGCGACAGAGTCTTATCCATCTCGGGGTCAATATCGCAATAACTGCCGTCGGCTTCCTCTCGACATTCTACTTTGCCCACGTTCTCGGGCCGTCTGTTCTCGGAGCATATTTCCTTTTTCTGGCATATTTCGGAATTTTTAATCTTATTGCTGATGGAGGATTTGGAGGTGCAACAGCAAAGCGGATGAGCGAGGGAAAAGATAAGGAGGAGTTTTATTCGGCGTCGGCATCGCTGAGACTCGTGCTCCTGGTTCTGTCACTGGTCCTCCTGTTTGTAATCCGGCCTTATCTGGTAGATTTGAACTCCTCGGATTTATTCGGGTGGCTGGTAATTGCCCTTATCGTAAATCTGCCGTTTGGCATAGCCGCGGGTGGAAATTACGGCCTTGGAAAGGCAGGTGTTGTGCAGGGAAGCAATCTCGTGAACAACCTGACGAGGATTGTCCTCCAGGTCATCTTCGTCTTCCTCGGATTTCAGATTGCAGGCCTTGCAGGAGGATTCATTGCGGGTCTTGGAGCCGGATTTCTGTTCAATTATCGGTACCTTGAAGTGCGTTTTTGCAGGTTTACCCGGGTTCACATGAAGAGCCTGTTTACTTTTTCGTTCTGGATATTCCTCGCAGCGAGCGGGTTTTTTATCCTGACTACTGCTGATGTTATCTTCATCGGCTATTATATGGGCAACGCAGAGGTCGGTGTTTACCGGGTTGCCCTCCAGCTGGCTTCGCTTGGAGTGTTTGTTGCTCTTGCATTGGAGAACGTCCTTTTTCCGAGGTTCAGCAGATGGAATGAAGAGCGAAACCATGAGGTAGTAGCAACCAGCCTCTCCAAGGCGTTATACGTACTCCCTTGTTCTCGCCGTTCCCTTCTGTGTTGGCGGCTGGCTTCTTGCAGATAAACTGCTGTACTATCTTTATGGCGAAGCTTTTACCAGCGGGACCCTTGCTCTCATGGTGCTCTTCCCACTCTATGTCATCTATGTCTTCCAGTTCCTCCAGACGATGACCCTGAATGCTCTCAACCACCCGAAGGACACGTTCTGGATAACATCGATTATCGTACTGGTGAATATCGTGCTGAATATTCTGATGATACCGGTACTGGGGATAGCCGGGGCGGCTCTTGCAACCTTTATCTCTATACTTATCAGTACGATTCTCGGGTATCTCGTGCTGAGAAAATACATATCGGTAAAGATAGAAAAGAACCCGTTACTCCATATCCTTACGGCTGTAGCGGTAATGGCCCTGGTAATCGGGGGACTCCGGCTCGTGGTTCCTGTTGTGAACCTGGGGTATCTTTTCGGGCTTGTGATCATCGGGGCAGCAGTCTATTTCGTTCTCCTTTTCAGGATTGACCGGGGCATCCGCGACGAATTAAAAGAGATGATTACACAGATGGGAATCATCTGGCCAAATTTTCTGTAGTCTGTGCAAAGAATCCCAAAAAACCTATTATCCTACCCTCCCATCTACCTCACAGGTGTAGAACGCATGAACCCCCCCGTGGAGAAGGAACTCGAACATCTCGCCACCATTGCTACCGGCAAAGGTGTGAAAACAAAGATCATCACCCACATCCGACATCATCGTGTCAGACTGGGTCCGCTTCAAGTGCCGGTTCGGGTGCAAAGGATATGCAAAACATTTTGGCTGCCCTCCCTATGCCCCATCCCCCCAGGAAACCCGTGCGATGGTGAATGAATACAAGACCGGCCTTCTGCTCCGGTTCGATGGAGTCCCTGGCCACGAGTCATTCGGACCTGACGACCTGCCGGAAGACTTCCACCATTTTTACAAGGATCTTATTCTCTGGGTGAATACGACCGTCCATCAGATAGAAAAGACGGCATTCTATGACGGATTCTACAAAGCGTTCGGTTTCGGGGGCTACCCTTGTATCTTCTGTGAGGAGTGCATCGCAGAACAGTGCGAGGGAGTGGTTGATGAGAGCATGAGGAGGAAATGCCGGCACATGGACCTTGTACGGCCGAGCATGGAAGCGGCCGGAATCGATGTGTTTGCAACAGCAAAGAATGCCGGATGGGAGTTATCAACCATCCCTTGCAGGGATATGGAATACGGGAAAGTGATTCACAGCAATATCGTTTCCATCGGGCTTGTTCTTCTCGAATAAGTTTAATTTTTTGGCTTTTTATTTTCGCCAAGCCATTCCCGGAATTTTTGAATAATGGGCAGTTCTTTGAGTGTCACCTATGCTTGACGCAAAGATGTTCAGCGAGCCGTATCCCTTGGAACAGACTGTATACTCACCAGCAATCTGGGAGCGGAGATTTATTCTGTTCCTTGAAACTTAACCACATATATAAATAGAGTGAAGGGGAGAATTACCGCTAAGGGTAAAGGGTATATCCATGCCCTTGCCGATGCTCTAAGGAGTTGTTTGAATGGCTGAATTTGCCAATGCATTTTATGGAAACGTCAGTCCCCGGAAGCTCACGCACAGCGAGCTCGTGCGGGCGATCCGGCTGATGGTAACCGACGAGTACGAAGCGATCTCGATATATACCCAGCTCGCCGAATCGACCGATAACGCGCTCGCAAAGGAAGTCCTTGTTGATATCGCAAACGAAGAGAAGGTCCATGTAGGGGAGTTCCTCCGGCTGTTAAAAGAACTGGCACCTGATGAGGAGCAATGGTACGCGGACGGGGCAGCGGAAGTTGAGGCAGAGATTGCGAAAATGGCCGGAGCCCCGGCAGGAAAGGAACCTGCTGCCGGAGAAGGAAAACCGGTGACCATCGGATCAATGAAGGAGTGAGAACGGAATGGAGATGAAATACCTTGGAAGAGATGATGCGCCGATAAAGGCGGAGACCTGGAACCTGCTCGATGCGACCATGGTGGAAGCTGCAAAGAGCATCCTTGCCGGACGGAGGCTGCTCTCAATCGAGGGGCCGTACGGCCTTGGCCTGAAAGGAGTTCCCCTCGAGGACTGTTCGGTTGGGGAATGCCTCCTTGTGAGTAAATTTGTTCCTGTCCACATGATCAGCACCACCTTCACCCTTGGGGTGCGGGACCTGATTGCCTACGAGCAGAACGGGCTTCCGTTCACCGCGTCCCCGCTTATCGATGCAGCTATCAAGAGCGCCAGGATGGAGGACACTATAGTCTTTGAAGGGGTAGCAGGAGCCCCCGGTCTCCTGAATGCAGAGGGTGGAAACGGGCAGAAACTCGCTTCATGGAATAGTGTGGGCAAGGCAGCGGACGATGTCATCCAGGCCATGATCACCCTTGACGAGGCCGGGTACCACGGGCCCTATGCCCTTGCCCTTGCACCATCCCGTTATAACCTGCTCTTCCGCCGATACCTGCAGGGGATAGGAACCGAGCTTGAACACCTCCGGACCATCGTGACCGGGGGTGTCTTCAAGGCCCCGGTGCTGAAGAGCGGGGGTGTCCTCCTCGCAACCGGGAAACAGTATGCCTCGATCGTGATCGGCCAGGACATGACCACGGGATTTGTCGGGCCGGTGGGAGACAGCCTCGAGTTCTCCATTTCAGAGAGCCTCGCGCTTCTTGTCAGGGACCCGGCATCCATCTGTGTGCTCAGGGAAAGGGCATAATGCTCTATCTCCTCTTTTTTTCAGTCACAATCCCTCAGTTGCCATTCCAGCAGATGGAGGACATACTGCAATGTGGCGCTTCACTGGTGTGGGTATGAGGAGAATGAGGAGATAGGGAAGGGACTGAAATCCTTCTCTCCACGATTGAGTGGTATCTGTCCGTTGAAGGCCACTGGAAGATCAGCCCCACGGGTGTTCTCGCATGAAAGGCGGGGAGAAGCGATTGTGCACCGGCAATCATTTTCCAAATATCCCCTTTCTGAAGAACCGCGGTACCGCACAGCGATTGCAGGACCCGGATTGTCGCTCTCTTATCAAGCGGCTGGTTATCATTGCCACATTTGGGGGAGAAGATACAGGATGGGCACCCTGTCTCGCAGGGACACTCTTCCACGAGATGGAGGGCATTGGCGGTAATATCACTGAAAAGATGATATGCTTTCTCTGAAAGCCCGATACCTCCCTCATAGCCATCATACACGAAAATCACCGGCCCCCCTGTCTCTGCATGCACCGGCACCGACACCCCCCCGATGTCCCACCGATCACAGAGGACATACATGGGCATCGTGGCAATGAACGCATGCTCGGCACCATGCAGCCCCCCGTCAGGATCATACCCTTCTGATTGGATCCCCTCTTCTGTTCCCTCCGGGGGTGAGAACCAGAGGGCTCTTGTCGAGAAACTGAGGGGGGGAAGATCGAGAGGTTCTACCCCAAGGAGAGCGTCCTTCCGGATGATCTTGTAGGCATAATACTGTTCGGTCACTTCGACTTCACCGAAACTGACCGGAATATCCTGCAGTTTCGTGGTTTCAAGTACCTCTCTGACCTTGATATCCACCGATTTCAGGGGGCGGGTGTAATAATCGACATCTGTCCGGCTCACCCTGATGATCCCATGCACAATATCCATCGAATCGACAAGGTACTGCTCACCCTGATGAAGAAGGACCGCTCCCGTGTGGGCTTCCCTGAACGCCTGGTTCCGGTCCATGGTCTCAAGAGTCCGGCCATCTGCAATCACCCTGAAGGAGTCCCGGGATATACTTCCCATGCGTACCAGTTCATGCGGCCTCCTGCTCCCTGAGTAGACAAACCCCCGGCATGTCGGGGAGATGAGCCGTTCCTTTATGAGGGCTTCGATAGCCGGACCTGCGTCCGGGCCAAAACCAGCGATATTCTCTCCTGTGATTGGCAGTTCGGCGGCAGCGCAGAGGATCTGCCCTGAGAGAATATACGGATTTGCCAGGTCAATGATTGCACTCTCGAGAGGGGCACCAAAGAATAGATCCGGATGACGCATGAAATACTGGTCAAGCGGGTTTCCGCCTGCAATCAGGAATGCTGCCGAGAGTGTCCCGTTTCTGCCAGCCCTGCCGGCCTGCTGCCAGGTTGCCATCATGGTTCCCGGGTACCCTGCCATGATCACTGCATCGAGCGAGCCGATATCGATACCAAGCTCGAGCGCGTTTGTTGAGACCACGCATCTGAGGTCACCTGATTTTAACCTATCCTCGATTGCCCGGCGCTCTTCAGGAAGATACCCTGCCCGGTAGGAGCAGAGGACATCCGGTCTTCCTTTCCTGTAACGCACCATCCCCTCCCTGGCCCAGAGAGCGACCAGTTCGGCCATCTTTCGTGACCCTGTAAATGCAAGGGTCTGGAGGTGGTGACTGACGCATCTGGTGATCAGGTCTGCGGCCTCGTTGTGGATGGATGATTGCCTGTTCCCTTCGTGGTAAGGGTTGATCAGGACGAACTGCCGGGGTCCACGGGGTGCTCCGTCCCCTGCAACGAGGGTGAAGGGAACTCCGCAGAGCCGCCCGGCAAACTCCTGCGGATTTGCCAGGGTGGCGCTCGAAATGATATAGCGGGGATTCGAACCATAATGCTGGCACAGACGCAGGAATCTCCGGAGTAAAAAAGCCATGTGTGAACCCTGTACTCCCCGATAGCGGTGTGCCTCGTCTATTACGATGAAAGAGAGACCCCGGAAGAATGAATTCCACTGGTGGTGCCAGGGGAGTATCTGGTGCAGTTCATGCGGGTTTGTAAGAATGATTCGTGATGACTTCCGGATACCCGGGCGCCTGTCTCCCGGGGTATCACCATCATAAATGGCGGGTGATACCCCAATCCCGGTCTCTCTCTCAAGCTCCTGCACTGCTTTCAGCTGGTCATTTGCCAGTGCCTTCGTGGGATAGATGAAAAGTGCGGTTGCTGCAGGATCCTGTTCGAGCCGTTCAAAGACAGGCAGGAGAAAGGCGAGGGTTTTCCCGGACGCGGTAGAGGTAGCAAGGATTACGTTCTCACCCCTTCTGACAGCACCTGTGGCGGCAGCCTGGTGGCTGTAGAGCAGGATACCCTTGTGGGAAAGGTATGCAGTAAGAGAAGGGGAGACCGGGCATTCTCTGTATTCTGCTATTTTTTCGGGAAACTCTTTTATCGTGGCGATGCGCCTGCAGTACCCCGGATCTCCTGACAGGGCATGCATCAGGGAGTCTACCGTCATTGGGAATACCCTCCCTGCAACAAGCAGAAGAGACGTGCGAGGGAGATGAGATCCTGCCGGTTGTGGGTAACGATCGGGACAAGGGGCCCCGGGTTCCCCGTTGTCATAAAGGACTCGTAAAATTCCGGTACCATTGCCCCGGGGATATCATTCTCCCTTCCGATTCCAAGGAGGCGCTGTTCAAGGGTCACCAGCCTGCAGTCGGGGAGTTTGTCTTTCCACCGCTTCCTGGAGAAGTGGAGAAGGTCATAATGGGGATTTCCGATAACAGCCGGCCTGCCGTAAAATGCCGACCGTCCGGCAAGGTACGGGATATCGAACGCTTTCCCGTTGTAACTGATCAGTACCCGGTCTCCGGCCAGAAGATCAAAGACAGCAGAAAGGGCCGGAACCTCCTCGCTGATATCCCTGAGAAGATACTGTGAGATGCACAGTTCACCTGACCGAATCTCGGCAAGTCCAAAGAGAATAATCGGTCGTGAAAAGAGACCGAGCGTCTCAATATCGATAAAAAGGAGATCGCGGGGATGGTAGAAACCGGCCGTAAGAAAGGAAAAATGATGGGAGGGTGCAAGCCAGCGGGAGACTATCCGTTCGATTGCTGGAACATCATTTCCTGTGAGAATTGCTAATGTTTCACGGGCAGGTCTGCTGAACCGCCGGTGACCGGCCAGGTCGGCAATCGTGGAATATCCGCGCTCCTTCAGCTCCCTCTCCTTTCTCCTCCCGATTCCATATACGAGGGTAAGGTCCGAAAGGAGGGTGGATCGGATGCTGTTTTTATTGCCTTCCTTCAGATCCACCGGTTCACACGATTGAATGCAGTAACAGGTCCCTTCGTAGGTATCGCATTCACGACCATGAAAGATCTCGTCCAGCGTGTACCCTTCAAACGATGCCATGACCGAATGCAGATGCTCTGTGACCTGCGTATACCTGGACTCATAGACATACCTCTCATGGAAACCGGTGCGAAATACTGAGTCATTCCGGATAACAGCATAATCGTGGGATTCCCCTATTCGGGACCGCCATTCACGGCTTATCGCAGAATAGACATGACCTGATTCCATGCGCGCTATGGTGCTCTTCCCGCCTCTCCCTTTTAATCCGGGGCGTGCACGGTGAAAGTGAACCGGGTGTCGAAAATCCCTTATATCCCAGGTATCCACCTTTTTAATTATTGGATATGTCAGAACCGGCCCTGTCTGCCAGGATCACCAACCGCCGGAATACCGGACCCGAAGTACAGCGGTATGGAACAATCGAATCAGAGCCCAGGTCTTCACGTGAGGGCAGCCGGCAGATCTGCCGGACAATTATAGAGGCATTTACAAAAGGGGGATATCTGCATGGAGCCTGAAGCCATCCTTATAGACCTGGATGGGGTCCTTTATGTCGGGGGGATACCGGTTCCGGGTGCAGTTGATACCATCTCTTATCTGAGGGAGAACGGCTACTCTTTCAGGTTCGTATCCAACTCGACACAGGAGGTCCCGAAAGACCCTGTCCCGTCTGCTGGGATCCATGGGATTTGAAATTCCTGTCTCCCATATTTTTACTCCCTCCATGGCGACAGTCTCTTATCTCTCCGGAAAAGGGGTGACAAAAGCGTTCATCCTTACCTCCCCTGAAGTTTCTGCAGAAATGAACCGCGAAGGGATCCAGCACTCTGAAGAACGTGTCAGGTTCGTGGTGGCAGGTGATGCCGGGGATCGTTTCACCTATACCCGCCTCAACGAAGCATTCCGCCAGCTTCTTGAAGGTGCGGAACTCATCGCCCTTGAAAAGGATCGGTATTGGATGGGAACTGACGGGATGATGCTCTCTGCAGGACCCTTTGTAGCAGCCCTTGAATACGCCTCGGGGAAAAAGGCGGTCGTGATGGGAAAGCCTTCCAGGGATTTTTTCATGCTTGCACTTGCCTCCATGAATGCCCGGCCTGATCATTCGGTTATGATCGGGGACGATGTGGTGACGGACATTGGAGGGGCTGTCGCAAACGGCCTCACCGGTATCCTTGTGAAGACAGGAAAATTCCGAAAGGATTCCTTGGAGAATGCACCGATACCTCCTGCAAGGGTTATAGCCTCGATTGCGGACCTGCCCCTCCTCCTTGCATCCGGGGAGCTCTGTCCTGACCCATGAATCCACGACAACAGGTTTTTCATACTTTTTGCGGTTGTGGCATGTGCGCTGCTCTCCACCGGTTGCGTCAGTTATCTGCATAGCCTCCTTCCGCCCGCAGCCTACCCTGAAATCCGGCTGCAGCCAGGGGCGACTCTCCCGGCAATCCCGGAATACACGTTTGAATTCGAGGATTTCAATGTGACGCTCTCCTCCCCGGCCGATCCGGAAGTCCTCGCTGGTGCACGGGCGGCCAAGAAAGAGGTAAGGATTTATGACACCTCTATGAACGATGACGAATGGCGCTCGGGCCTCTACCGCGCTATGACAACGGACCCGGCCCAGGATCGATTCTATGAAGACCTCACGAATGAATTCCGTGGTATCCGTACCCGTCACAACCTCGATTCAGATGAATATCTCGAACTGATGGCGGTGTTCGTCCAGTCAATCCCCTACAAGAGCCAGAACCTCTCAAGCCCCAAATATCCGATCGAGACCTATGGTGACAGGGAAGGAGACTGCGATGACAAGAGCATGCTTCTCGCCGGGCTTCTGGCGCACGAGGGGTATAGGGTAGCTCTCTTTTATTTCGGGCCTGAACAGCACATGGCGGTGGGGGTTGCCTGCCCTGAAAAGGGGTATCGCAATACAGGATATGCCTATATCGAGACTACCCGGGTAAGCCTTGTCGGAACCGGATCAGATTCTCTTGCAGGGAATATCACCATTGCATCAGATCCTCTCGTCATCCCGATAGGGGATGGAACGATAGGCTACACCCGCTGTAATGAGACCCTTGCGATATATGCCGAACTCACCGATTTGAGTGCACGTCTTGAAGAGATCAGGAAGGACCTTTCGGAGCGTGAGTCCTCCTTAACGTCAAAGAGATCAGATCTTGAAGCCATGGATCTGGCTATTGAACGGATGGGGACCATCGGGGACTATTCCGGGTATACCCGGATGGTGTCCGAGTACAACAAAAAAGTCCGGGACTATAATCAGGAGCTGGATGCATACAATACAATTTCAGAAGAGTATGCCCGTCTTGCCGAACGGTATAATTACATCATCGCGCATGAACATGACAGGGCGGGTACCTATCATACCTTGTTTGGAGCGTATCCTGATCCATGAATTGATGAATCAGCGAATAAAATCGTCCGAAATTTTAACAGAGATAGTTCCGTGGTGCATGAGAAGCTCACAGGGGATTTGCCAGCTCCCCCCAGACCCTCAACGAAACGAAGAATCGCCTTATAAAAAAAGCCAAAAAAAGGGATCCCCCTGGTGTTCAGAAAGGAGATCTCCTCGTAACACTGACCGAATCGGAACTATTCCCCTCATATGGCAGTGTGCCTTGCGTCAGTCCCGGTCTTTCCGTTTTTTCATCTGGTAACGCTGCATTGCGGATGGAAGTTTACCGGTACTGACGAGGCTACGTTCATCAGTCCTGGTAAAATTCAAGTGCCGGGACATTCATCGATCCAGCCGGTACACCGGATCGCTCTATCCTCTCTAGTGCTGTCTGGCAATATTGAGGAGAGATCTCAATCCCGATAAATCTCCTGTGGTTCTTCCAGGCAACCAGTGTTGTTGTCCCTACCCCGTTGAAGGGATCGAGGACAAGGTCACCCCTGTACGAAAAAAGTTTCAGAAGCCTTCGTGGTATCTCTTCAGGGAACATGGCCGGGTGCCCGTACTCCTTCATCCTTGTCTCAGGAGGGATGCTCCACTTTCCGATCACCCACTCCTTGAACTCCTCACCGGTGATGTCAATATCCTTCTTCAGACCGGCCTTTTTATGTGTCTCTTTATCAAAGACCTCTACAAATTCCCAGGTGTACTTGAGGTAGGGCATCGAGGGGGATTTCCAGCTCCCCCATGCCGTATACTTGGCATTATAATTGTTCTTCTCCCAGAGTATCTCTGCCTTCCAGAGGAGGCCCAGTTCCAGAAGCTGCGAGGAGATGATGTGGTGAGTCGGGATATAATCAGAGAAAAGGGGCTGGATATTCACGGCACACCTTCCGCCGGGCTTCAGGACCCGGGCACATTCCTGCCAGATTGCATACAGCTGTGAAAAATAAGCATCCCACTCATGGGTGTCATCATGGGGGTCTTCTGCATAGTTCTGTCCGAAATTATACGGGGGAGAGGTCACAATGATATCCACGCTCCCGTCCGGGATCCTTCCCAGTATCTTTGCGGCATCCCCGCAGAGGATCCGGTTGACGAACGGCTGCACCTCTGCAGGTTCTCCAGATGGGATCATCGCGTTTGACCGCTTTGTTCCGCCCCTTATCCTTGATTTCCCGACCTTGTCCGGTATCTTTTCCGGTCGTTTCTTCCGGGGCATCTGATTCTAATGGTTGCTCTTTTGCCTTTATACTTCTTCGAGCGGTATGGCAGGGTGAAAACCGTTTAATCCCGGGGTGTATATACACTAAAGATGATTGCAGATGCTGGAAATACGCGATCTCCATGTGGAGATAGGGGAAAAGGAAGTTCTTCACGACGTTAATCTCACCATAGGGGATGGGGAGACTCATGTCCTGATGGGGCCAAACGGCTCGGGAAAGAGTACGCTTCTCATGACGCTTATGGGATTTGCGAACTATACCGTGACGAATGGAACAATTACCTATAATGGAGAGGATGTGACGAAGCTGCCCATCCATGAGAGGGCACAACGGGGGATGGGAATGATGTTCCAGCGCCCTCCCACCATTTCAGGTCTGAAACTGGGAAAACTCCTTGCGGCCACGTACGGGGACAGGCCCGATGAGATCAGGGAGATGGCCAGGAACCTGAATATGGATCGGTTTTTAGAACGCGATATCAACAAAGGGTTTTCCGGTGGAGAGATCAAGAGGAGCGAGGTCCTTCAGCTCACTGCGCAGAGTCCGAAATTTGTCATGCTCGATGAACCGGAAAGCGGGGTGGATCTGGAAAATATATCGCTGATCGGGAACGCTATCGGAAAACTTCTGGAAAAGGATATTCACATTGTCAACCGGAAAAAAAGCGGGCTCGTCATCACCCACACGGGCTATATCCTCGATTATCTTGATGCTGATAAAGGGCACGTTATGTGCGACGGAGAGATCAAATGCCATGGAAACCCCAGGGAAATTCTCAAGGAGGTCAAAGCCCGGGGATACAAGGAGTGTCTTGCATGCAGGCAGATGTAGGGAAAAAAGTTGAACTGAACCGGGAAGACCAGGAAAGGCTTGCCCAGTCCGGAATCGAGCTTGGGATGGCGAACCGGTGCGGGAGTTATCTCCAGATGAATCAGGATGTCATGCATTCCACGTGTGCAGAAGAGGGCATTGAGGTTCTCCCTTACGCTATCGCCATGGAAAAATATCCCTGGCTTTCCGGGTATGCATGGAAGCTCGTGCAAAAAGACAAGGATGAATACACACGGTATGTAGCAGGGCAGGAAAAACCGGTAGGATACGTCATCATTGCCCGGAAGGGGACCAGCAACATACTCCCTATCCAGGCATGCCTCTTCCTCGGGAAGGAACAGATCCAGCATGTGCATAATATACTGATAGCAGAAGAGGGGGCAGAACTCCATATCATATCGGGGTGTGCCAGCGGGAGCCATGTCGGGAAAGGGGGTGCACATTATGGAATCAGCGAATTCTATATTGGGAAAAATGCGAAGATCAGCTTCACCATGATCCATACCTGGGGTGAAGAGATCGAGGTATACCCCAGGAGCGCTGCACGGGTGGATGAAAACGGGGTATTTCTCTCCAATTATGTCTGCATGAAACCGGTGAAAATGGTCCAGATGTACCCGACCGCACATCTCGAAGGAGAGAATTCGGTTGCCCGTTTCAGCAGCGTGGTGATCAGCACAGAACATTCCCATCTCGATCTCGGTTCACGTGCGGTTCTCTCGGCAAAGGGAGCAAGTGCAGAACTTGTCACAAGGGCGATCTCACGGGGGGGGTCTATCATTTCACGCGGACATATAAAGGGACTGGTGAAGGATACCCGCGGGCACCTTGAATGCAAGGGGCTGATCCTTTCGGACGGGGTTATCTATGCCATACCGGAGATAGAGGGAACGGTTGTCGGGACCGAACTCTCCCATGAGGCTGCAGTGGGTAAGATCGCCCAGGAAGAGATCGAATACCTCATGTCCCGGGGGCTTGATGAGGAGATGGCGACCGCCACAATTATCCGCGGTTTCCTCGATGTGAAGATCGCCGGGCTCCCTGATGTGCTGCAAAAACAGATAGATGCCGCGATTGATGCAGCTGAGAAGAGCGGGTTTTAGAAAAGAAGGATGACATGTCGGATCCATGGCAGGCTGCAAGAGACCAGATGGTCGAAACGCAGATTGGGGCCAGGGGAATCAGGGACGAACGGGTCCTCTCAGCGATGCGAAGGGTTCCCCGCCACATTTTTGTCCCGGAGAAGGCACGTGCGGCAGCATACGGCGATTATCCACTCCCCATCGGTCACGGCCAGACTATCTCCCAACCCTATATCGTTGCCATGATGACAACCCTTCTTCAAATCAACCCGGATGACCGTGTACTTGAGATTGGAGCGGGAAGCGGGTACCAGGCCGCGATACTGGGTACCCTTGCAAAGGAAGTCATCTCTATCGAGCGTATCCCGGAAGTTGCCCTCCTGGCACAGGAGAACCTTTCCGCTGCCGGTATCCCGAATGTCAGGGTCATCGTTGGGGACGGCACATTGGGATACCCGGAAAGGGCGCCATATGATGGTGTGCTGATTACGGCTTCCACTCCGTCAGTACCCCCTCCCCTCATTGACCAGCTTGCTGAAGGGGGGCGGCTGGTTGCCCCTGTGGGATCGAGGGATCTCCAGGAGCTTATCCGGCTGACAAGGAAGGGAAGCGATATGACCCGTGAATTTTTTGGGGGAGTCGTGTTTGTCCCTCTCGTTGGGGAGCATGGGTGGGAACAGTGACAAAAAATGGCCGGATTTTTGATGTCACCCGGCCGCTTGCACCCGGATGCATCGTCTACCCGGGAGATATTGTACCACGGTTTGCACAGGAGGATCACGGGAACTACCTTGTTACCGATATTCGCATCAGCAGCCATTCCGGTACCCATATTGATGCCCCATCGCACTATCTCGATCAGGGTGCCGGTGTTGATGAGATACCACTCTCCCGCCTGATGGGCTGGTGCCGTGTGGCAGACCTCACCGATGTAACGGGGGAGATCTCGCCCGGTGATTTCGAAGGAAAGACAGCCGGAGTCAAAAAAATCCTTCTAAAAACCTCTTTTTCCGGGCAGAACGAATTTGTCGAAGACTATCCATCATTAGGAGTGGAAGCCGCAGAATTCCTCGCGACAAAACGTATTCACTGTATAGGGACCGATGCTCCCTCTATAGAGAAGTTCAACTGCAGCGGGTCCGTTCACAGGACTCTCCTTTCAGCCGGAACGGTGATTATCGAGATGCTCGACCTCTGGAGGGTTCCTGAAGGAGATTACTGGATGATTGCCCTGCCCCTCAGGATGAGGGGGATTGACGGGTCTCCCTGCAGGGTACTCCTGTTCGAGGGATGGGAGGCGGAATAACCCTCATGGACCTTGTTCGCAATGCAATAAAGAGACTGGAATCACGGCTGGAGGGATCCGGCTCTGAGGAAGGGATAGTCAGAATCGATACCGACCCTGACCGGATCATCTGTCAGTATGAAAAAGGAGCCTGCCTCAGGGCAACCTTCGGGGGAAGATCCTCCGAGTTTGTGACAATGGATCCGCTTACGGCAACGACCCGGATCGGGTTCATGTTCGGAGCCGGGCTTGAAAAACCAAACCAGAGGGCTGCGGCATGTGCCATCCTGAATGTAGCGGCAGGGTTCTTCTGTATATCGCGGGTTCTCAAGTCATGCCTTCCTGAATCGCACCGGGAGTGCCTTGCCGCTCTCCGCTGTGAGATAGGAACATCCCCGGTCTGCCTGATCGGGATGCTTCCTATGGCGAGGGGAAAATTCGACCATGTGGTGAATGACCCCGATGAGGCTGATGTTCTTTTGATAGTGGGGGACGGTTTGATACAACCCGGAACGGGTGAACTGATCGAAAAATACAAGGGAGTGAAACGGATTCTTTTTCTCTCACCCTCTACTGGCGGGGTAAGCGCTCTCCTCGGATGCGAGCACTGGTGCCCGTTTGGGAAATGGTAACCCTTTTTGCATCACGGGTCAGCCCGGTTCCTGCCGGAATGAGTTTCAAAAGTAAAATAAATGTATTATGGGTCTGATTTCCTGATTTATACCATAATAATGGATGGTTCACAAAACTATTAACATAATGCAGCGTAACATGTTCTGAGTATGAAATAAAGAGGTCACCACACATGGCAGAGACCGGATTTTTCCGATACAGGAATATTGGTATTATCGTTGTTCTTTTTATCCTGGCATTATTTGCCCTTTGGATCCGGGTACTTCCCTTATTCGGGCCTGGAGCTACTGACATTCTGAATCTCGTAGGGAGTGATGACCCCCTCTATAACCTTCGGCAGATCGAGCTGATGCTTGCCAATTTCCCTGGATACAGCTGGTTTGAACCAATGACTCTCTTTCCCACCGGCCAGACAGTACCCTGGGGACCATTGTTCACCTATATCTGCAGTGTGGTCTGCCTCGTGGCAGGAGCATCAACCAGGACTGAGATTATAGAGACCGCTCTCTGGGTACCCCCTATCCTTGCTGCCCTGATGGTCCCGGTTATCTTCGTCCTGGTGAGAAAAATCTGGGACTGGAAAGCCGGACTGATCGCCGCGGCCCTGATTGCCGTTATCGGAGGGCAGTTCTTCTTCCGCTCCCTGGCAGGGTATCTTGACCACCATATCGCCGAGATACTATTCAGCACCATTTATTGCATTGCCTATATCTACGCCCTTGAGTTCTGCCGAAAAAGTCCGATCGACCTGAAAAAGTGGGATACGCTGAAATTACCGGCTCTGGTCTGCTGCATTGCCGGGGTGACCTACGTTCTCGGGTTCCTTGTAATGCCGACAATAATCCTTTTTGCATTAATAACGGCACTCACCACCATTGCCCTCTTCATAATCGAATTCTTCCATGGGAGACAAGGAGAATACCTCGTAGTGATCAACACGGTAGTGTTCGGAATTGCACTGCTCGTCTCCCTCTTTTATCTGCCCTCCGATGGATTCGCTCTCTATTATTATTCCCTGAGCCACCCCATCTCCTACCTGTTCCTGATTGTTGGAACTATCATTTTGTACGCGCTCTCCCGGTACCTGAAAGGTAAATCATGGTATAGCTATCCGGCCGCTGTGATCGCACTCTCTCTCCTGGGAATTCTGGCCCTCATGGTAGCTGTTCCCTCTCTCTACCAGACATTTACAGAAGGACTGATCACGTTCTTCGGCTTCAGCCCCTATGCCGTCACCATTCAGGAAGCCCGTCCCTGGACACTTACCGAAGCCTGGGAGGTCTTCAACGTCGGACTCCTGCTGATGATCGGGGGAGTACTCGTCCTCCTCTATAAGGGCTGGAAAGAGTACCGGGCCGAGCACATCTTTGTCCTGATATGGTCGGTATTCATCATCATCGCAGCGTTCCGGGAAGTCCGGTACCAGGTACTATCTTGCAGTCAACATTGCCCTTCTCGGTGGGATCTGTGTCGGATATGCCCTTGAACGTGCCTGGCCGGATATCAGGGGAATGGGAAGAGGATTCACCGTAAAAGAGCCAAAAGAAGAGGCCAGGGAAGGGAAAGGATCGGTAAAGAAGAAGAAAGCTGACAGGGCTGCACAGAAAGCAACCCAGAAAACCACTTCGAAGCAAAAGGCCAATTATGTCAACATCCTCATTGCCGTTCTTGTCTGTGCATTCGCCGTTATCTTCGCGGTGACATCGGTCCAGGTGCAATACGCCGTAGCCTCTTCGGGGGGCATCAGGATGAACCCGGACTGGAGGGAATCGCTGGAATGGATGAACACCAATACCCCTGCGCCCGGTGTTGACTATTATACGATGTATGACAGGGACACGTTCTCATATCCGGCAGCTGCCTACGGCGTGATGTCCTGGTGGGACTACGGACACATGATCACCTATATTGCGAACCGGATCCCGAACTCAAACCCGTTCCAGGCAGGAGTGTACGGTCCGAACGGTTCTGCGGCATTCTTCATGTCTCAGTCTGAAGAAACCACCAACCAGATCGGAGACAACCAGGGGACCCGCTACGTCATAACCGATCTCGATATGGCGACCGGGAAGTTCTGGGCGATGGCCACCTGGTACAATTCAGCCGAGGCACAGGTACCGTACCAGCCGACTTTTTACATGCCCGATTCTGATAACCCTGGTTCCTACAAACCACTCACGGTCTACACAGACAAATACTACATGACTACCATCTCCCGTCTCTATAACTTCGACGGTTCATATACCCCTGCAGGAGAGGTGTATTATATCGAATACACCACCTCGTCCGGCAGCCGATCCGACCAAGCGGTGATCACGAATGCCGTGGCGATGGATGCCGACGAGGCTAAGGCTGCAGTAGCCCGGTATAACCTTCAGGCACAACCCGGTACAGGTGCTGCAGCGATCGGTCCGCTGTTCCTCCAGCCAACGACCGATCTCCCTGCACTCCGCCATTACCGGCTTGTGCATGAATCGCCTACCGATGTGCTATCTGAAGCACCGCAGGACGTGAAGTACGTCAAGGTCTTTGAATACGTTCCTGGAGCCCGGATTAAAGGAGAGGGGGTCATCGAGCTGCCCCTGGTGACCAATACCGGCAGGCAGTTTACCTGGCGTGCGGCGAGTGTAAATGGCGAGTTCATCGTTCCTTATTCGACCGATGGGAATCCCTATGACGTACGGACGACCGGCAAGTACCGCATCGCAGGAACCGGCCGTGAGTTCTCGGTTTCCGAGGATGCGGTCATGAGAGGAGTTCAGATCAGTTGAGAGATGACGGACAAGTGCTCGGCCATCTGCGGGGAGGAATTTTCTGCCCATGACATGGATCTCTCCCGCGAGAACCGGGCACGCATCGAAAATGCCATAGCCCGCCTGCCGGATTACGTGAAGCGGTACGGCCCCGAAGCTGCCCTGGTGGAGGACATCGAGCGGGTCCATGACCGCCGGCACATCCGGATGATCGAGGAGTTCAGTTCCTATGGCGGCCTTCATTACATCGATATGGATACCTATGTAACCGGGGATTCATTCGCCACAGCCCTGCTTGCCGCAGGCTCATCCATCAGGGCATGTGGCCGGGCTCTGGACGGGGAGCACTGCTTTGCCCTCGTCCGTCCGCCCGGGCATCATGCTGAACCTGACCGGGCAATGGGATTCTGTCTCTTCAACAATGCCGCGGTTGCAGCTGCGTGGGCGCTCGAGAAGGTCGATCGTATTGCGATTGTCGATTGGGATCTGCATCATGGGAATGGCACCCAGAAGATCTTCTATCGGAGTGACCGGGTTCTGTTCTGCTCAATCCACCAGAGTAATGCCTTCCCGGGTACGGGATGGATCGATGAGATTGGGGAAGGCAGGGGGCGGGGCTTTACCCTGAACGCCCCGGTCTTACCCGGCAGCACTATCGATGATTATGCCTACGTATTCAATGAGGTTTTCGCGGAAGCTATCTCCCACTTTTCTCCTGACCTTCTTATCGTCTCTGCCGGGCAGGACCCACTTTCGGATGATCCCATGGAAGGGATGAGGCTCTTTCCCCGGGACTTCGGGATCCTGACCCGGATCCTGATGGACGCCCATGACACTCCCCTTGCACTTGTTCTTGAGGGAGGCTACGGCCCTTCACTCGGGGAAGCGGTAGCTGCGGTGTTTCAGGCACTGCATGGGAAGTCTGTCAGGATGCCGTTTGGTTATCCCCGTGAGAGTACCGTAAAAGCGGTAACCCAGCTGAAAAAAGTGATGATCTGATATTCGGACAATCCTCTCCAGTTCGATGACAACCTGATCAAAGGAGTACCGCAATTCATTTCAGTTCACCTTGAAAATCAGGGCAAATTGCTATGGTACGCCATGTTCCTGAAGGATATCCGGTAGTGTATACAGGATGATATCTGGCATAATCCTCGTATCCACTATGGATACACTACCGGATAGTGCGTGCTTGTATCATGATAAGGGATTGACGCTTTCCCCTATTTTGCCAGGGTTCCGGATTCGGGCAGGATTCACATGCGACACCTCGAATCCCGGAATGATGACCCGGACGACTGGAATCGCAGTCCTGGTAAGGTCACAGACACAGACCCGTTCAGCAAGAGGCCTGATCTCATCAAGGACCAGCCTGATATCATCATCGATGTAGGGGGTGCTTCTGTCTTCAACAGAGGAAAGAGGGATCTCTTCCGCCCCGGCAAACCATTCCCTGTTTATCCGTTTCATCCGTTCGTACCCTGCCCGTTCAACCAGGCTTTTCCGATCAGGATTCTCCCGCCCTCCTGACAGATGCGAAGCCCGGCTCTGTGCTACCTCGGTGAGTGCCCGGAGTGCCGCAATGGAGGGATCGGGATGGGTTCCTGATCCCATCACAAGCAGCTCCGGGTCTTTCGTCTCCGTGTCATCAGCTGCTGCGGCAACGGTCGGGATCCGTGTTCGCCCGGAAAGGAGCCAGAGATGAATCTCGATCCCAAAAGACTCCATCCTTTCCCGGATATCCCGTGCCGGGCATGGCCGGTCAACGTCCAGCCGCGTTCCCATGGAGCGGTTCCGCCCGGCGACGCTCATAGCATCCCGTTCTATCACTTCGAGCATGGCATGCAGTATTGCCTCCTCCCTCACATTCCCGCTTGCAAGGCCGTTCGTATCACTCTGGAACAGGGGAAATGTCATCCCCAGCGTATCGTACGGATGAAAGACCGCGTTGCTCGGGACATGGACCTCTTCTCCGGAGAGCAGGTCCAGTGCAGGGCTCCAGTGCAGTTTCTCTCTCTCCTGCAGATTTCGTGGCAGGATAAGATCTGCGGGATTGACCGTCCGGTGTATCGGCAGTTCTTCATAGGCTGCGTATTCCATCTGGTCCATCCGGTATTCTGCACTATACTGTTCGACCGCCTCCATCATTGCCGAGACTTTTGCCTGGACCGGGTCCTTGCCTTTGCCCGTATGGCAGCGGACGCCCCCTCGCGCTGCACGGGGACGGTATGCCGAAAAACAGGGAATCCCAATCCTGTCGGATGGGGTGATATCTTTCACTTCCACCACCCCTATCTCTTCCATCAGCGGACTGACCGACAAAAGGGTCTCTGCCGGGGATATCGCCCGGTGTGTTCCGTCCAGAAACTGTTTTCTGACCCGTTGCAGCGTGCAGCTCATCACTGGATATGGCACAGAAAATATCTTTATAGTATCCTTGTGCTTCACAGTTAGGTATGAACGCCGAGGAACTTGTAATCGGGATGCAAGTCCGCTATCCGAGGACCGGGACAAGCGGCAGGGTGACCCGGGTCGAGCAGCAGCATGGGGATCTTTTTGCTGAGATTGACAGCACGGGGCTCCTGTACAAGATAGATCAGCTCATCCCCGCAGCAGCAAGGAATGAGAAAGAGGCAAAGGTCCGGGGGGAGGATCTCGAGAGAATTAAAAGAGAGAGGGAATTGTTATCAGACGATGCATTCCGGGATGCTCTCTCCCATTCGGACCAGAGCTGCGAGGGTGGCGGTTAGTCATTGATCGGGATGGTGGTCAGCCTGACTGATTCCACCCCTTTCTGGGACATGAGCCGCTCTGCGAGCGTCTTTAAGTCAGCTCCATCCCCCCGGATGAGGATTATCTCAAGACAACGATCATGGGTCACGTGGGAATGAAGGGTAGCCTGGGTTAGTTCCATGAACTCATGCTGGATATCAGTCAGGGTAGCGAGCAGCCCTCGCTGATCATGGTCATAAATCATGGTGATGACCCCCTGGCGTTCCCCCTTCACATCTGACATCCATTTGTAATAGGTGATGTAACTCCGTATTGCATCGCGGATTCCCTCTGAACGGGAGGAATAGCCACGGTAGTTTATGATCTCATCGAACTTGTCCAGCAGGTTCTTTGGAAGGGATATTCCAATCCTCGAGAGCTCGGAGTCGACCGTCATCTGAAATAACCTCTGTTAAGGAGATCTGCACCGACCCACCTTTTAACCCTTCCGGATAGATAGGGTAGGAAGTACAATTTTTTCAGAATAATGGACTGCCGGGGGCATTCTCCTTTCGTGTTCTGACTCATCCCTTTATCAGGCGACCCGGCGATGCGGCGCATGACCGGTTTGTATAAGTAGGTTCATTCAATATTGAATAAGGAGGTTTGATCGCATTTGCGTGATGTAACAATTCCGGGCGTTAATATTGGGGTCGTTGGTCATGTAGACCATGGGAAGACCACACTCGTCTACGGGCTTACGAAGGCGTGGACAGATCGCCACAGTGAGGAAATAAAACGAGGCATCTCCATACGCCTGGGATACGCTGATGCGACATTTTACCGGTGTGAACACTGTACCGGTGCAGATGCTCTCTCCACGAGCCCGGACTGCCCCATCTGCGGGACAAAGGGAGTCCCGTTCCGGTCCGTCTCATTCGTTGATGCACCCGGCCACGAAACTCTGATGGCGACCATGCTCTCAGGTTCAGCACTCATGGACGGTGCCATGTTAGTAATTGCGGCAAATGAACCGTGCCCGCAACCGCAGACAAAAGAGCATCTGATGGCGCTCGAACTCGTCGGGATAAAAAGGATCGTGATTGTGCAGAACAAGATCGATGTCGTCACCCAGAAAGATGCTCTCAGGCATTATGAGCAGATCAGGGCGTTTGTGAAGGGCACGGTCGCAGAAGCCGCCCCCATTATTCCGATATCGGCACAGAAATCGATTAACATCGGGGCAGTGATAGAAGCGCTTGATACGGTAATTCCGGAGATGGAAAGGGACCCGGATGCAAACCCGGTCATGCTCGTTGCCCGTTCATTTGATATCAACAAACCCGGTTCGAACTGGAGAGAAGTAAAGGGAGGAGTGATCGGGGGATCACTCATCCGTGGCGTGTTTAAGGAAGGGGATGATATTGAGATCCGTCCCGGCCGGCAGGTACAAGCAGAGAACAAGATTCGGTGGGAGTCGATCACTACGAAGATCACGACCATAAATGCCGGGTCCAAAAAAGTCCCTGAGGCAGGACCCGGGGGGTTGCTCGGGATCGGAACAAAACTCGACCCTGCCCTTACAAAGAGCGATGCGCTTGCCGGTCAGGTGGCAGGTCACACGGATGCGCTCCCTCCCGTCTGGGATCGCCTCCGCTTCCAGGTAACCCTCATGGAACGTGTTGTAGGAGCTGACGAGCGAGCTTTCGATCGAACCGCTCAAACATCACGAACCCCTGATGCTCTCTGTCGGCACAGCAGTTACCGTCGGGGTGGTAACCAGCGCTAAAAAAGACCTTGCAGAAGTTACCCTGAAGCGGCCGGTTTGTGCCGAACTAGGGGCACGTATAGCAATCAGCCGCCAGCTGGGAGCCCGATGGCGTCTTATTGGAATGGGTGTCCTGATCGAGTGAGAGTCCTGATTGATGCGAATGCGCTGATGGCGCAGCTCCAATTCAGGCTTGATATCTTTGCAGAACTGACACAATGTATCGGTGCCTATGAACCAGTATTGCTCGATTGTGTGCGGGACGAACTGCGCGGGCTTGCCGCGGGACGTGGAAAGGACGGATCATCTGCGCGGTCCGCGCTCATCCTTGCAGAGAAGTGCACCGTTGTTGAGAGCGGCTCCCTTGAAGGGTCTGTGGATGAGAAGATCCTTTATTTTGCGAGCACGCATGGATGCATGGTATTCACAAACGACCGTGATCTCCGCTTGGCCCTGCTTTCGCATGGCATACCGGTGATCTCGGTCGCAGGAAAACAGAGGCTGGAACTCTACAGGAACTAGGTGGGTCATGTATTACCGGATAAAACTGGCAGACAAGGTGCGGGTCCCTCCCCACCGTCTGGGAGAGGAGCTCCGGAAGGTGATCCTCGATGTGCTGCAGGAGCAGCTTGAAGGGAGCATCGACAAGGAGATTGGCATATTCATCGCCGTAACAAAAGTACTCGATGTCGGAGAAGGGGAGATTGTTCCTGGTGACGGAGCGGTCTACTATGACGTGGATTTCGAGTCAGTCGTTCTGCGGCTCAGCCTTCAGGAAGTGATCGAAGGATTGGTGGTTGAAACGACCAGTTTTGGTGCATTTGTGAGCCTGGGCCCGATAGATGCCATGCTGCACGTGAGCCAGATCTCGGATGAATATATCAATTATGATGAGAAGAATGCCCGGCTGATATGTCAGGAATCCAAACGGTATATCGCAGTGGGCGAGACCATCCGCGTGAGGGTGGTGACGCTCTCCCTGAACGAGCGGGAGCCCCGCGACAGTAAGATCGGTCTCACCATGAGGCAGCCCGGTCTTGGCACAGCCAAGTGGCTCGATGAGGAACTGGCAAAGGAGAAGGAGAAAGAAAAAGAGAAAGAGAAGGGTGGTGAGCGTGGCAGCCGCTAGAAAAAAACTGGTACAGATCTGCAGGGAGTGTCACCGGGTAGTCGAGGGCGAGAGTTGTGCAGTGTGCGGCAGTTCGAATCTCTCGACTGACTGGACCGGGTATCTTGTCATTATCGATCCCCAGCATTCAGAAGTGGCAAAAAAGATGAACATATCTCTCCCGGGAAGATACGCTCTGAAGGTCCGCTGAATGCTCCTGCTCCCCGAGAGCCGGCGCCATTTGTTCAGGCAGCCGTTCGGGACGTTGTGCCCCGATATTGAAAGCGTACTTCCCTTGATACGGGGAAAGGTTGTATACACGGTAGGAGATGTGGTCACCTACCATTTGATCCAGAAGGGGATGGTCCCCGCTATTGCGATTATTGACGGGCACACAATGAGATCACCCTGCAACCGCTCTCCCGCGGTCTTCAGAAAAAGGCGTATTGCCAAAAACCCGCCCGGGACACTCACAAATGAATTGAGAAAAACCCTTGACGCCGCGGTGGCAGATCCAGGGATGCTGATCCTTGTTGAAGGTGAGGAGGACCTTGCGGTCATCCCTCTCATCATCTCAGCACCGGAAGGCGCTATGGTCCTGTACGGACAGCCAGGAGAAGGAGTTGTTGTCTGCGAAGTGAATGATGCAGCAAAGGAGAAAGCAACAACCCTGCTCTCTTATTTTGTTGAGCATGATGAAGATACGCTGCCTGCTTAAGCATCGCCGGGTGGCTAGAGTATAAATAATCTGACCACGAATTATAAGAGGATACCGATGGATTTTGAGGTTACCAGGGATACGAGGAATGAACTTCTGGCAAGGAGGGAGGTGGACTTCAGACTCAGGTTTGATGGTTCCACCCCGTCAAGGATGCAGGTTATCGGCAAACTGGCAGCAAAACTGAATGTGAACGAGAAGCTGCTGGTGCTGGACTCCATGAAGACAAGTTACGGAAAAACTGAACTTTCCGGAATGGCCAGGGTATATGATTCAGAAGAGCAGAAATCAAAGACCGAACGGGCATACCTCTCCAGCCGGGGCATGCCAAAACCGAAGGAGGAAGGGGCCTGATGGCGGCTAAAAAAGCGAAAGCGCCGTCAGTCCGCCGAGCTTCCTTTTACACTGTTGCAGAGGGCAAGGCTACGTTTTCAAAGAAGTTCTGCCCGAGATGCGGAATCGGCGTGGTCCTGGCTGATCACAAGGACCGAATGGCGTGTGGAAAGTGCGGATACACGGAATTCAAGAAATAATCGCTGATGCCTGTTTTTGGGCGGATTCTCGGGATAGAGGGAACAGCCTGGAACCTCAGCGCTGCTGTTTTTGAAAACGATCTCATCTCTCTTTATTCAAAACCGTACCGTCCTCCAACGGGCGGGATTCATCCGAGGGAAGCAGCCCAGCATCATGCTTCGGAGATGAAGGCAATCATCTCAAAGGTGCTCACCGAGCCTGGAACGATCACGGGAGTTGCCTACTCCCAGGGGCCCGGCCTTGGCCCCTGCCTCAGGACGGTTGCGACAGCGGCCAGATCCCTGGCCATCGGCCTCGGGGTACCCCTTGTCGGTGTGAACCATTGTGTTGCCCATATCGAGATCGGTCGTTTTGCCACAGGATGCAGCGATCCGGTTGTGCTCTATGCAAGCGGTGCCAATACCCAGGTGATCGGGTACCTCAACGGCCGCTACCGGATTTTTGGGGAGACGCTCGATATCGGGATTGGCAACGCGATCGATAAATTTGCCCGGAGTAAAGGGCTCCCCCATCCCGGGGGTCCGGCAATCGAAGCACTTGCAAGGACCGGGAGCTGATGTGGATCTGCCGTATACGGTCAAAGGGATGGACCTCACATTTTCCGGACTTGTGAGTGCTGCACGGGAATGCAAAGCGCCGATTGAGGACGTCTGTTACAGCCTCCAGGAAACAGCGTTTGCCATGTGCACCGAGGTAACTGAACGTGCCCTCGCCCATACCGGGAAGGATGAAGCGCTGCTTGTCGGGGGTGTGGGGGCAAACCTCCGTCTTCAGGAGATGCTCTCGCAGATGTGCACTGATCGCGGGGCGGTTCTGTATGTCCCGGAACAACGATATCTCGGGGATAACGGTGCGATGATAGCGTATACCGGAAAGATAATGCTTGAGAGCGGATACTCTGTTCCCCCCGGAGAGTCATACGTGAATCCCTCCTATCGTTCCGATCAGGTCGAGGTAACCTGGCGTCATGATGATCCCGGGGAGCGGATCAGGACCGGATCCCTTGACCAGATGACGCAGGCTTCCGGTGCGGAAGCAGACGTACTTCTCGGTAAAAAATTCGTCCATAAACGGAGAGTCCGGAAAGCATACAGGCGGCCGGAGCTTGATGCCCGGCTTATCTCTGAGCGGACAAGGGCTGAAGCACGGCTTATCGCATCAGCCCGGAGGGCAGGAGTCCCAACTCCGGTAATTCTTGAAATTACGGGTGATACGATCCGGATGGAGCGGATTTTTGGCAGCCTTATGAAGGACACACTCCGAAACGAGCACCTGAAGGAGGCAGGCCGGACCGTGGGGAGCCTTCACCGTTCAGGAATCGTTCATGGTGACCTTACTACGAGCAATATGGTACTGAGGGACGGAAGATGCGTGCTGATCGATTTCGGGCTTTCCGGGGTGTCATCCGACCTCGAAGCCCGCGGGGTTGATCTGCACGTCCTCTTCCAGACGCTCGAAAGTTCAACAGACCGTTTTCCTGAACTGAAAGAGGCATTTTCAAAGGGATATGAAGAAGTATTTGACGGTGCCGCTGAGGTGCTTGCGCGGGAACGAGAGATAGTGAAAAGGGGCAGGTACCTGTGAAAATTGTGGTTGTGACATCGAATATCCACAAGGCCGCAGAGATCGCCGATTTTTTTGGAGGTCTTGTTGAAATCACGCATGTCAGCATGGAAATTCCTGAGTACCGCCATGACGATGTGGGGGAGATCGCGTACAGGAAAGCCGAATATGCGTTCCATGCCCTCCATAGCCCGCTTATGGTCGATGATACCGCCTTTTCGATCGAAGCCCTCAATGGTTTTCCCGGAACGTATGCCGCCTACGTCCTCTCCACCATCGGAAACGAGGGGATACTCAAGCTCCTTGAAGGAGTCGTGAACAGGAACGCATATTTCGAGACTGCTGTTGCTGTCGCTTCAAAGAAAGGGATCAGGGTGTTCAAGGGACGAGTCGATGGAGTCATCGTCTCTCCCAGGGGAAATTCCGGGTTTGGCTATGATCCCATTTTCGAAGTGGGAGGGTGCACCCTTGCGGAACTTGATCGTGCCGAAAAAAACCTGATATCCCATCGTGCACAGGCACTATCCCTTCTGAAAGACTGGATTCTTTCAGAGCAGGATCCCGTCAACGACAAAACCGTTAAGAGGAAGGATGACCTTTAATAATAATCCAATGCGTGGTGTCCCTCTATGGCAAGATTTCCTGAAGCCGAAGCACGACTCCTGAATGTAAAGATATGCATGCGCTGCAACGCACGGAATGCAATACGTGCGACCAGTTGTCGTAAGTGCGGATATAAGAACCTCCGCCCGAAGAACAAAGAAAAGAAAGCCTGATACTTCAGGCACTATAAAATGTCACTCTTTTTCCTCTCTGGCTGTATTCTCCCCTGTATGTCTCGATATTCCTTTTATAGCCGATACGATCGGTAAACCCGAGTTCACGCAGGCGTTCCCTGACCCTCATCACCTCCTGTTCGTCCCGCCAGTCAGGAGTGTATACATATATCACTTTCATACTGTCCCGTGAATCAGGATTGGGTTTTGCCGTGCTTACCTTGGAAGAAATACCAAGTTCCTTTCTGAACGTCGCATTACGGACGAGGATCCATGCTTCATCCACCCGCTCCGGAGGAAGGAAAATGAGCCATTTTCCTGCAAGCTCATCTTCCATTGCATCCGGCTTTACCTCAGGTGCGTCCTGAACGATCCAAAACATCCTGGTGGTCCGGCTCGGGATCACCCCTTCCCCGCGAGAATGGCATGGTAGATGGCGCCAGGGGACCCGGAGTGTACGATCAGCGCTTCTCCAAGCTGGGGATAGTCGCTGCAGAACGTTTCGAATATCCGGAGGAATTGTGCCTCAAAATCAATGCCTCCTTCCACGAGCTCGAAAAGATACGGTCCCGTTGCGCGAAGCCCGGCATTTAATGTCACCTCGAAAAGACCGTAAGCGACGTCAGCAAGCGCTTCGGGATCGATTTTAT
Source organism: uncultured Methanoregulaceae archaeon (assembly GCA_963828315.1). Taxonomy (GTDB): domain Archaea; phylum Halobacteriota; class Methanomicrobia; order Methanomicrobiales; family Methanospirillaceae; genus UBA9949. The sequence goes on from CAWHEC010000003.1 coordinate 294,995, forward strand.
CCATATGATAGGATTACACGGAGGCAATGAAAAAAGGTTATGATCATTTCACCTGTGCACAGAGTTCCAGGGTTATCAGTGATGCAACCTATTTACCCGCGTGGGGCATCTTTTACAAAGACCTGGTCTCATTCCGGTTTCATCAGCCAAATTCATACCTGATGAGGTAGCTAAATCAGGATATTCCCTACTGCCGTATGATACTCCTCAAGGGAGAGGCGCCCGTGCCCTTACTGCGATTGATGAGTGGCCTGTTATGGAGGAGCACTCGAGAGACCCGTGGCGCTTTCATGATAAATAATCCCTAATCCAGGCTTAATTTTTGATTCTGCCAGGAATCTCTTAACCCCGGAGAGAATGTTTATGAACCACGCATTCAGTACATTTAGATTATGAAACCATGGAAGCGTGACTGGGGACTGACGGGCAGGATCTGGCTCACCATGTTCCTGCTGTTCCTGGTCTACCTTGCCTTCATCGCGGTACTCTCAATGCTTGGGATTGGTCTTCCGTTCCTGGTAGTAATTGTATTCCTGATGGCATTTCTCCAGTATTTCTTCTCGGACCGCCTCGTGCTCTGGAGCACGAGAGCCCGGGTGATTGAGCCTGACGAATATCCTGAGCTTCATCAGATAGTCGAGCGGTGTGCTATGGAGGCAGGCATCCCAAAGCCCCGGGTCGCCATCATGCAGACCCCTGTGCCGAACGCTTTTGCCACCGGAAGGAGCCCGAAACACGCTGTGGTCGCTGTAACCGACTCCCTCATGCGTCTCCTTGCCCCGCGGGAGCTGGAAGCGGTCATTGCCCATGAGATCTCGCATGTCAGGAACAGGGATGTGCTGACACTCACCATCGCGAGTTTTATTGCCATGATCGCAGCGCTCGTCATGAACAACTTCCTGTTTGCCGCGATGTTCAACCGGAGGGATTCCGGGAATGCATGGATCATAGCAGGGATCGTTGCCGTAGTGGTCTATTTCGTTGCGCAGCTCCTCATCATGGCACTCTCGCGGTATCGTGAGTTTGCTGCAGACCGGGGAAGTGCCTATATCACCGGTTCTCCAAAGGACCTCATATCAGCCCTCGGGAAGATCAGTGGGAGGATGGAGGCAGTACCGCCCCAGCAGAAGCAGGCGGTCGAGACGGCGAACGCGTTCTTCATCATCCCTGCCCTGTCAGGATCCACCATGCTCGAACTCTTCTCCACGCATCCGCCTCTCGAAAAGAGGATTGCTGCTCTTGAACAGGTCGAGCTCGAACTGCAAGGTCTCGCGTAATTCATACCTTTTTCCCCACCCTTTCTGAGGGTATTTTCGCTGGAAAAATCATCAGATAAGGGTGTAACAAAAGGAATAAGTGGGAGTATCTCAAAATAGAAAGGCGCGATTGCATCGATGGTCTAGTGGCATGACTTAGGCCTTCCAAGCCTATAGCCCGGGTTCAATTCCCGGTCGATGCACTGCGGGCCCGTGGTCTAGCTGGTTATGACGTCGCCTTCACACGGCGGAGGTCAGGAGTTCGAATCTCCTCGAGCCCATCCCCTTTTATTGACGATTTTTTTCAATTCGGAAAGATCTGTTTCTAATTTGGACAGGTGATTGTAGAGGTCAATCTTGTGCGATTCGGTTCCGGCCTCCTCTGTCCCGATCCCTGACAGACTTCAACGATATCTGATCCTGCCACAAAAATAACTGCCTCAATGTGTCCAGGTAGGTGATGCTGACATCCCCGCACGCATTAAATCTTTATAGCCCACTGGATGACTCTTAACTCGTATGATTGAAGGAATTGTTGAAAAGGCAAAGGGATTCCTGATGAACCCTGCCGAATCGTTCCGGAAGAGCAGGGGGGATTCTGTCGGAGCGGCATACCGTTATTTCGTGGTGCTTCTCGTTTTCTACACGATTTTATCCGCGATCGTTGCCGTTGCGATGGGGATGTATGCCTTCCATGACATGATCGCACAGCTGGGACAGACCGGTGTGCTGGGTGCAGCCCTTGCCGGAGCATTCTCGAATCTCGGGCCATTTGTGGCTGCAATGATACTATTCGTGGTATTTCTCTGCTCTTTCATTGCCCTGTTCGGGATCTTCATAAAAGGCCTGGCACTTCATGTCTTCGTCCTGATGTTCGGTGGGGAGAAAGGCCACGAACAGACGCTCAAGACTGCCATGTACTCGACCACCCCCTTTCTCCTGCTTGGCTGGATCCCGTATGTGTCCATAATCGGTGCAATATGGTACATTGTCCTTCTCATCATCGGCATCCGTGAAACACAGGAGATGGACATGGGAAAAGCGCTGCTTGTCGTCATCGTCCCCATCGTTCTCATCCTCGTCCTGGCATTGCTCGGAGGGATAGTGATAGCGGCGCTCATGCAGGGGCTGCTGCACATGATTCCCTTTGTGGGATGAAACAGCGATTCATTTTTTCATTTTTTATTTTCACGGGATTCGCTGAAAGAACATTCAATTTTAAAAAAACTGAATTTAAGGGATTGTTCAGAACGGTCGAAGGCTCATGCAGGGTTCAAAATAAATCCTTATATAGGACAATTCTCAATACCTAAACAGAGGAGCTGAAACAATTATGACTCCGGAACAGTACAGAGCGATTATATCAAAAGCAATTGAGCGAGAGGTGGAAGCCTACACCTATTACCGGACCACCTCTGAAAAGGTAAAGGATGCATATTTGAAAAAGATCTTCGCAGACCTTGCAGGTGACGAAAAAGGGCACCGGGAGTTCCTGCAGGGCCTCCTCGCAAAGGAGCCGGCGAAGCTGAATATCTCCGCTTCAAAGGATTATAAGATAGCAGATTCAGTGAAAACCCCCACGCTTTCCGCCGATTTGAAGCCACTGGACGGCATTGTACTTGCTATCAAGAAAGAACTTGAGGCGATGCAGATGTACACCCAGCTCGCTGAAGCACAGACTGAGGGAGAACAAAAGAATCTCTTCACGGATCTCGCAGCGATGGAGCGGGGCCACAAAGCCCGTCTCGAAGACATCTACACGAACATGGCATTTCCCGAATCCTGGTAAGGGAAATCACCTTTTTTTTATTCATTGAATTCGAACTGAGATCTTTACAAGAGTGTATACATGATGCAGCCGGTTGAATCCTGAAAAATTGCCCCTGCTAAACCACTGAGCAGTTAGGACATCACGAAAATTCCTTCAAAACATTCCTATCTTAAAAAAATCGTAAGAATAAAATGCTATCTTACCCGTTCGGTAATCTAATAACCCCTTAAACAGAGATCATAGCAGCATACATGCAACACAGTCCAAGGACTTCCCGATTGGTTTCAGTCCTTCTCATAGCAGCATTCGGCTTCATGGCAGCTTTTCTGGTCCCGGCACCAGTTTCAGGAAATTCCCCCTCTGAGATCGCAGTATCCTCTATCCAGAAGGGAGATGTTCTTACCCTCCAGAAAGAATATTTTGGAGCCCTTGAAGCATATGAGGCTGCGGTTGCGAGCGATCCCTATAACAGTATCGCCTGGAACAAGCTTGGGATTGCACACATGAACACCGGGAGATACCAGGATGCGGTGACCGCATTTGAAAAGGCCATCACCATTGATCCATCCTATCCGGAGGCCTGGAACAACAAGGGGGATTCATTCGCAAAACTGGGGGAGTACGAGGAAGCCATCATTGCCTATGATCAGGCACTTCGCCTGAATCCAAACGATCTCCATGCACTCCTCAAAAAGGGCACCAGCCTCCAGGAATCGGGCTCTCCTGCTGAGGCCATGCGTATCTATCAGGAGGTTATCGACCTTGCTGAGAAAGAAGTAAGAAAACACCCCGATTATGCACGTTTCGATGCAAAATTATGGGCAGATAAAGGGGAAGCTCTCTACCGGCTGGGACGATACGCAGAAGCAATAGAAGCATATTCCACCGCGCTTTCCATTAATCCCAAATATGAGCGGGCACTCCAGGGGAAGACTCATGCAGAGGAAGAGATCCTTCGTGCCCGTGGCTCTCCCACGACCCCCATTCCTGTGACCGAAGGCAAGGGGGTTGATATCGGATTAACCAATGTTTCCCTCTCGTTCCCTGTCCTTTTAGGAGTACTCATGGCTGTAATATTCCTCTTCAGGGTAAGACCGCACAAGAAGTAAGCGGAACGCGGATTTTTTATGTTCTTCCATGTTATCCTGACCGATGAGTGCAATCTACGGTGCCGTTATTGCCGCGGAAAAGAATCAGAAGCGTTTCTCCCTGCGGATGAAGATTGCAACCTTGATCTGAATCTTCCTCTCGAACTGGCGTATGATCTTTCGGACCTCTATTCTTTTCTTTCAAAGGATCCCTCCCCCTGTATCACTTTTTACGGGGGTGAACCTTTGATCAGGTCTGACCTCATGAGGGAGATAATGGACCATGCGCCGGTTTCCCGCTTTATGGTCCAGACCAATGGACTCCTGCTCGGGACGGTAGGGCAGGAGTACCTCAATCGTCTGGAGACCATTCTTGTTTCTGTGGATGGTCATGAAGATCTTACTGATTATCATCGCGGGAAAGGAACGTTTCGCCGGGTAATTTCACAAGTAAAGGCTCTTTTAAGCGGGGGGTATCCGGGCGAACTGATAGCACGGATGACCGTGACGCAAAAGACCGATATCCTGCAATCAGTCCGTTACCTGGCTTTCAATGACGAATGCCCGTTTTCATCGGTCCACTGGCAGATCGATGCCGATTTTTCCGGAAATACCCGTTTCCAGGATTTCCGCAGGTGGCTGGATATATCTTATAATCCTGGGGTCAGGCACCTTATTGAGGACTGGGTCGGGATTATGGAAGAGGAAGGGAAGGTAGCCCGATGGTACCCCTTTCTCCAGACAACAGAGGATCTCCTTTTGGGGAGAAAATCCCGGCTCCGCTGTGGCTGCGGTTATGCAAACTATACTATCATGACTGACGGGCATATAGGCCCCTGTCCCGTCATGACCGGCATGCGTGATTATTATATCGGGCATATCCGGACAGCAGATCCCCTCTCTCTGCAAGAGATTGGACTCCGTGGCTCCTGTCCTGAATGCGATATCTTCGGGTTTTGCGGGGGAAGGTGCCTCTATGCAGATGCTCTCCGGCCTTGGTCCCCGGAACAGAAGGAATTGGTCTGTAGCACAGTGTATGCACTTCGTGAAGGGCTGACCGGCGTACTCCCCCGAATCCGGAAGTGTATCAAATCAGGCCGGATACATCTTGATGATTTTTCTCACACCCGTTATAACGGATGCGAGATTATCCCCTGAATCATGTCTATTTGTGATAGGGGATACCCCGGCTGATACATTCAGCACGGTAGATCTGCTCGATAAGGATGAGCCGGACCAGCTGGTGGGGAAATGTCATCCGGGAAAGCGATAACACAAGGTCGGCATGTCTGGTTACTGCAGGGGAGAGGCCCAGCGGTCCGCCAATGAAAAATGAGATGTTCCCCAGTCCTTTCAGTTCCCATTGTGCCATCCTTGCTGAAAGATCGTTACTCGAAAGCATTTCCCCTCCTGGATCGAGGGCAACGCCAACTGTTTTATCCGGTGCTGCGGCAATAAGGCGTTTTCCCTCCTCCTCCTTTGCTCTCTGTTTTTCTGTAGCAGAGCACTTCTCCACTATCCTCTCCTCAACGAGATCGGTAATAAGGATCGTATGCCAGCGGGAAAGACGAATACGATAGACCTCGATTCCCTCCTTCAGATACGCCTCCCTGATCTTCCCGATAGCAATAATCTGGATCTGCATAAATCCTTTCATTCATCCTTGTTCATAGCAGGAGCCTTCTCATCCTGTACTCACTTTCACGGTGCACGGCTGGAATATTTTAATTCTCCTACTAATGAATGGATTGGAGAGGTATGAGGTTACGGGCCCACCCATTGTGCACGGGCCACTCCCTCCCCTCTGCAATCTGACAGACCTTGAAGAGAAACCTCCAAACTCCCCCTTTTCTCCGGGGTTTCTCTCCTTGTTTCTTCTGCCTGCTTCCTCGTTCAAGGGTATTGCTATTTGAAATGTTTGAAAAGGTGGGCATGTCCAGGACACCTTACAGGCCGCAATATATCGGAGAGATACCAATGAGGACCTGGGCCCCCGAATAGCAAGCGATGCTGAAGGTCAGACCTACCTGGCATTCAGATCACGAAAACAACGATTACCCCAAAGATCCCGGAAAGAAACCTGGCCATGCCCCTTCCAGGCTGCCCACTAGTGTTCGATGAGACCGGAGATGAATCTTAGGATATTTGGTGTTAAGGAATGGCAGGGCTACAGAGGAACACCCCCAGGATAAAAAAATGACCCCCTGGTCCAGCATGGGAACCTTTATCGGTACCCAATCGACTCTGGTAACCTCTTGTTGTACATTTTGTGATGTACCATCCCCCTGTTTCTCATTCTAATCGGATTTTTTAAAAAAATTATCCGAGTGAGATAACAATTTATTTTTAGAAATATCCCAAATCATTCTTATGGCACTCCGGTCAGTCACCCTTCCCGGGATAGGTACAAAATATGAACTGGAAACCGAAAAAAAGGATATTATTGCAGTTTTCTTTCTCAAATCGGGGAATATACAGATGTACACCCTCCAGCACGAGAGCCAGACCCCGAGTGTTGCCGAACTCTCTTCTCAGGAGGCAAGGAGGCTTGGGGCAATCCTCACAGGTGCCATCATGGAAGCTGATCAGGAGAGCGTGGAGATTGCCTTCTCGGCATTGTCAGATTTGAGGCTCAGTCTCCACACATATATCATCGGAAGGGACATGGCAGGGAAGAGTCTCTCTGACCTTCAGATCAGGACAAAAATGGGGGTGACTATCATCGCAGTTTCAAGGGGTGAGACTAATATCGTGAATCCTCCTGCGGATTTTGAATTCAAGGAGGGCGATGCTGTCGTAGTAATCGGGGAGACAGATCAGTTGAAAAATTTTGAGCGTGAAATCATGGTGAAGTGATGCAGGGGATCGTCCTCGCGCTCTTTGTCTGCATGCTCCTGGCGCTGATCACAAAACGCTTCTCCTTGCCAACTATCCCGTTCTACATCCTTGCCGGGCTTGTCCTTGGCAAAAGCGGCCTCGATATTGTGGGTGCTGACCAGATCTCTGCATTTCTCACCCACCTTGGCCTGATCTTCCTCCTGTTCTTCATGGGGCTTGAGATCAAACCAGACCGTATCTGGCATAACCAGTCGGCAATCGTTTCCAGTGGCCTGATCGATCTGAATATTAATGCTCTTATCGGATTTCTTGCCTCATATGCGCTCGGTTTCTCTCTCTTTGATGCGATAATCATCGCTGCAGCATTCTTCATCAGCAGTACGGCATTGGCAGTAACCTCTCTCGTTGAGAACCGGAAACTCCTCATGAGGGAATCGGAAACCATCGTATGGCTGATGGTTTTTGAGGATATGGTGGTAATTCTCATACTCGCTCTTATATCTCCACAGTCCGGCCATCCGGGGATTATGCTTGTCAAGACCGTTACGGTCCTCCTTTTCCTGTATGCACTTATCCGGTTCGGAAAAGAACAGATTACCTGGATACTGAAACGCGATGATGAACTTCCCGTCCTCCTCACATTTTCTGCCGTGCTCGGAATTTCTGCCCTCTCGATCTATATGGACATTCCTGAGTCCTTCATGGTGATCGCATTCGGGACGCTCCTTGGAACAATTGACCCGATATCCTTTGAAGTCCAGTCACGGCCGTTCAAGGACGTATTTCTGGTGGTCTTTTTCGTCTTCTTCGGGATCAGTGTGAACCTCCTGTCTTCGGGAATCTCACTTATCGTCCTTATTGCAGTCAGTCTTGTCGCAGTCTTTTCGAAATACCTTTCCGGTATCGCCATAGGAAAATACATCCATAAGAGCTCCCATTCCGGAATAGAGATATGGGCAAATACGATTGGGAGAGGTGAGTTCTCTATCGTGATTGCAACCCTGTATGCTTCAAATGCGGTCTCCGGGACCATCGCCTGCATGGTGATCGTCACCTCGATCATCGGCGCATTTGTGGCAAAATATAGTGAAAAAATCGGGGAGATCCTTCTTCGTCCCCGGAACCCGGACCGGGTGGTCCGGCAGGTAATAGATCAGTCAGTGTGACGATCGGGGATCAGCGGTCCATTTCGGAGCGCACCGTAAGAAAGACCGGCCCCCGCAAATCCACCTTCTTCTTCTGGTCCGTGATGAACCTCATTGCATGCTCTTCAATTCTGATATTGATATCGCTCGGGAGTTTGGCCATCTTGACCTGGACCGTGACGGATTGGCCGCAACGGGCAGCCTGTTCAATCCGTGCCGCGGCAAGTGCGGCAACTGCGGACAGGTACGTAATTCCGCAATCCACTCCTGATTCCCGGACCTCTTTCCACGTATCGGTTTTGGGGACCCCCAGCACCGACCCGGCATGCACATAGATCCTGTTCATGCAGGCCGGGCCGAGCAGTTTTGTCCCGCTCTCAGGTTCTTCCACATAGACCCGGACGTGTCTCCCTTCAATCTCACATTCTGACGCAAGGAAGGAACAGGGGCCGGGCTCTGATCCATGGGCTTCTCCAGCGGAGGTGATTGCCCGTGCGAGAAGCTTTCCGGCAGGACTTGCCGGCTCCTCCCTGAATGTTACTGCCCTGGCAATTTCAAAATCGGTCAGGTCGATGGGGAAGAACTGGGGGAATGAGAGTCTCCTGATATCATCTGACTGATAGGCAATCATCGCAAGTCGCTCAACACCGAGGCCGAGATTCATCACAGGGATGCCTATCCCGTACTCACCGAGAGCCGAAGGAGAATACAGGCCAAATGTCGCGACTTCCACCCAGTCATGAACGGGATGGCGGGCATACACCTCGGTCTGGGATCCGGGCATGTAATATTTTGACCGTTTCTCATCAGGCTGGAAACGGAAGTCAGTATAGCCGAACGAGGAGAGAAGAGCCCTGCTCACTGCTTTGCCGTCCTCATTGGTAACGTCCTCGCCTGCTATCACGCATGAAGCAGAATGATAACTCATCAGCCGGGTCGGCCCCTCTTCCTGCTCCCGGCGAAAACACCGGTCCACGGAGAACAGCCGGAGGGGAAGGGGGCGTCTCTCCCAGATCCGGGAGAGTGTCAGGAACCACCCGCTCGTCATGTGGCTCCGGAGCGTACTCCTTGAAGATTGCGGCTCCAGCGATCGGAATGCGGAGAATACTTTCTCATAGATTTCCACGGTTACACCGTCATCAATTCCGAGCGCTTCGGACGTGGCATGAATGAGATCGTCACCATCGATCGCTGATTTTTTATAGGACTGGAGGAGTTCGCGCAGGCGTTCCTCCTCGGATGAGCTGACTTCCTTCCCTGTTATCCCTGCTATTCCCTCGAGCTCGGCCTTTCCGATACCCTGGTTTGGCCGCTCGAGCCCTCCAAGGTAAAATACCCTGTCGAGCACTGCACTTGCTTCAGGGCCGAACTGGCGGTACACCTCCTGCTCTTCCACGATAATCGGATTGCAGATCTCATCAAATCCAAGTGAGAGATACGTCTCCCTGAGCCGGTTCACCGTCTCAAAGATAGGATGGGCAGTGGCTTTCCAGTACCGCAGGCGCGGATATTCCTGCTCCCTGCCAGGGGGAGATAGCACTTCGGGACCTTTGTGCCAGGCCTGTTCGAAATTATCCCTTGCCCGCTTCCGGAACTCATCAGGGTTGAATCTCATGCCACTTTCTCCAGCAGGACAACCCTGCTCATTGAATTCTCTTGGGTAATCCGGTAATCGCAGTACTCTGTGACCCTTCCGGCAAACTCCTTTACGTGTGCATGCTCAGGCATATGCTCCCTGCTCAATCGTTTTCTACTGTATCCAAGATACATATATCCCTTTATCTCGATATACGAAGCCCCGGACTCCTGGAACAGTGCGGCGTAGTGTTCCGGGCTGTGATCATTCAGGCCCCGGACCAGTGTCACCCTCACCGCTGACCTCCTTTTCGCGAGAAGGGAAAGGCTCTCACCAATACGGTCCCAGTAGTCCCCTGCAGGCCTGCAGATCCTGAGATATGTCTCCTCATCCGGTGCAGGCAGAGAGACGTAGGTCTGGAATGGGGCACAATTCGAAAGAACATCCGGGTTTGTGCCGTTACTCACAAGAAACGTGGTAAAGCCCCTGGCATTCAGGAGATCTATCAGTTCTGGAAGGTGTGAATAGAGGGTCGGCTCTCCGGAAAGGGATATTGCAACATGGGCAGGACTGAGCGCTTCGGCGAACCGCTCAGGGGTTACATACGGGGAGACCTTGTAGCCGGAAAGGGCCCTTTTCTGGCGATCATGTAACCCGGCAAGGATCTCTTCGGGGAGGAGTTCCCTCTCGCCCGGATATTCGTGTTCAAACGATCGCCAGCAGAAAAGACACCGGTGATTGCACCGAAGGGTAGGGGTCATCTGGATGCACCGGTGGCTCGCGATGCCGTAAAACTGGTGCTTGTAACACTGCTCTCCCCCTTTCAGCGCCTTTTTACACCAGAGGCATGGTTTGACCGCTGCAGAAGATTCGGGTGAGAAGAACTGGTATCCCTGGCTCCGGAGTGCTTTACATGGTGTCAAGGGCATCGATACCAAGCGTCCCGAGTGTCTCTGCAAGCGTGTTCTTTGTTGCCTGTACAAGAGTAAGACGGCTCCGCCGGGTCATTCCGGTGCTCTTTAACACCGGCTCAAACTGGTAGAAAACATTGAACAGGTCGGCAAGTTCCCTGGCGTACGTGGCAACAAGATGTGGTTTTAAGTCCCGGACAGCATTCTGGATGACATACGGGAATTTGGTTATGTGCTTGGCAAGGGTGATTTCGCTCTCCATTGCAAACTCGTACGCCGGGTCGAACTGACCTGCTTTCCCAAGGATGCTGCATGCCCGTGCATGGGCATACTGGATGTACGGGCCGCTCTGCCGCTCGAAATCGAGTGCTTCCTTCCAGTTAAAAACGGTGCTTTTCTCAGGAGAGATCTTCACAATGTCATACCTGATCGCGGCAATGGCTACAGACCGGGCAATCGCCTGTTTTGTCTCGTCATCAAGGTCATCCCGGCGTGAATCGACCTCTTCATACGCCCTCCTGGTCACTTCATCGATAAGTTCATCGGCAGAAATGAATTTTCCTGCCCGCGTGCTCATGGATCCTTCCGGCAGGGAAACAAACTCGAAATGCACAATCTCGGGAGTTCTCTCTCCAATCAGCCTGAGGGTTGCGATAAGCTGGCCCCCAATCAGTTTATGATCAGCCCCGAGGACATCGATCATCCGGTCAAAATTCCTTCCTTTCCAGATATGGTACGCCAGGTCGCGGGCTGCATAGACCGAGGTCCCGTCGCTCCGGCGGAGAATGTACTCCTTTTCGAACCCCTCATTCGAGAGATCGAGCCATAGTCTCCCGTCTTCATGACATTCATCCATCCTTCTGATCCTGGCAAGGAGACGCTCCGTATCCCCATTCCTGATAAAGTCGCTTTCCCAGACGAAGCGGTCGTGGTGGGCGGAAAGCCGCCCGAGGGTAATTCTGAGCCCCTCGAGGCATTCACTCACCGCATTCCTGAAGAGCGATGTCGTCTGGGGATCACCTCTCTCAACCTGCTGCATCAGCAGGTCGACACCGGCTACGATCCCGGGATCTTCCTCCAGTTTACGGTTCGCCGCAATATAGATACGGGCAACATGATGGTCTCCCTTCTCTCCCTCCTTCCGGGAACTGTCAAGATGCGAAAAACCCCATGCGACAATGGCAATCTGGCGGCCCATATCATTGACGTAATACTGGACCTCGACCCGGTGCCCGGCTTTCCGAAACAACCGGGTCAGGGTATCCCCGATGATCGTATTCCTGATATGGCCTACGTGGAGCGGACCGTTCGGGTTCGCGCTCGTGTGTTCCAAAACGACCTTCCCGTTTTTCCGGGGTAGAGTGCCGTATCCCGGTTGGAGTGCTACCTCAATTGACGACCTGAGGAAACCGGGTCCGGTATGGAAGTTGATATATGGCCCTTTTGTCTCGATCCTGATCCCTTCCAGTGACGGATCCTTCACAAGCTCTGCTGCAATTTCCTCTGCGATCTTTACAGGAGGGCGACGCAGCTCCTTTGCGCGTTCAAATGCGATGGTCGTGGCAAAATCGGCATGGGTCCCGCCATCGGTCAGGAGAGGGTTCTGCACCCCGGCCGCCGTGGAAAGTGCCCGCTCTATCGTCTCATAGATCTCAAGATACATTTACGACCCCGTCCGGTAACGGAGGATTGCAGCAACTCCCCCAAATGCATTGTAAAGGATCGCTCCCTCTTCAAAATCATCGGAGATTATCTCCACCCGCGTACTGGTCTGGTCTGCAAGATTCGTAAGTTCCTCCACGATGTCCACTTCCGATTCCACAACGAGAGGGGCTGTGCATATCCGGCAGGTGTGGGTAAGAATGTCAGAAACGGTCTTCCCTGGATCAAGGGCGATCGTTCGTTCCTCCGAGTGGCCGCAGCTCTGGCAGGTGATTGTAACCCTCGATTTCCGGAGACGGCTGGAGAGGAGGAGAACATCAACGGAACCGAGCTCGAGGTTCTTCCTCACGCTCTCTTCACCGTATGAGGCAAGCCCGGCATCCTTCACGAGCTCCTTTAAGAAACGTTCCATCACCTCCTTCTCTTTCACGACCTCCTGGTCTTTCAGGGCATCCTTTGCGGCATCCACAAGCTCTGAAAGACCGTCTTCGTTGGTGTATGCCACATCAAAGAGCGAGATGATCCGTTTCTGGATCTCGTGGTGGAGATATTTTCCGGCCTCAAACTCTTCCTTGGTCGGGCTTGGCCCCCCGATCAGGACCCCCTTGAACCGCTCAAAAAATTCCTTCTCGGCAAGGAATATAGCACTTGCCCTTTCGCCAATCTTTGTATAGAATTCATTGATTGCGATCTCGCGAAGACGCTGGAACCTGGCACTGGATTGCCCTCCTTTCCTTTGTTTTCCCGGGACTGTGGAGGTTACTCCTCCGATCGGCTCGATACGGTTCCCCCTTAAAAAGCCCCAGTAGGCTTCGCGCCTGTCAAGGACAAGGAGCCCGTATACCACCTTCTCCTCAAGCATCTGCTTCAGGGGCTCAAGTTCGAAATTCGAACTGCACCGGTACATATAGAGGTTGAGAGGTTCGGGAGGGTCGATGATGGTACATTCGAGGTCAGAGCGATCACCCCCCATCTGGATCGTACCGCAGAAGACCGCCATTCCGTTGGCAGGAGGGTTCTTGTAATATTTCAGTCGTGAGAGGATTGAAGAGATGGCGCTCTGGACATTGGTGCGGGTCTGCTTGCTCTTGATGTTGGCACACTGCCCGAATTCGTCACGGAGCTGTGCGGTGACATCGTAAATCTGCTTGTCGGGAGGGATATAGAGCGAGATGAGCTCGGTTCCGCTTCCTTGTTTTGCCTGGAGCTTCTCAAGGGTTTTCTTGAATTCATAACGACGCCGCGCATTATCCATCTCCACTGCTTCTGCCATTTCAGGTTTCACCGGTGCTCAAAATCTTAGCATTATTCAGTGCCTCTACCCATAAAATTGCGCCCGGGGGCAAACTCCTGCACTCCGGCAGAGCGTGGCCAGGGGGACCTGTCGTCTGTTATATGGTTCCTGGTCCAAGGCAACGGTATATCAGAGCGATGGTCTTTGCATCCGAGATCCTGCCGTCCTGAATCATGAGGGGAATGTCATCAAACTTCACCTTGATGACCTCGATCTCCTCATCCTCGTCTTTCTGGTAGAGACAGGAGGGTGATAGGCCATGTGCTTCGAAGAGGTAGATGCGTTCATCGGTAAACCCGGGCGTTGTGTAAAGAAAACCTCTCGGGATCAGGGTCGCGGCCGAAAAGCCGGTCTCCTCGATCAGTTCCCTGTGTGCCGTCTCTTCCGGCCTTTCTCCGGAATTGAGCGTCCCGGCCGGGGCTTCAATGATGGACTCCCTGATTGCAAAACGGTACTGCCTGATCAGATAGCAACTCATATCCGCTCTGACCGGGAGCACTGCTACGGCATTTCCCGGGTGTACGACCACCCGGTCACGTTCCTGCCCGTCCGGCATCCGAACCCCTATCTTCTCGACCGTTAACCTGGTTCCCCTGTAGAGTTCCATGTTCAATCCTCCTCATAGGGCACAGGGTCGCATAACCCGAGGGATTCGAAGGCTGCCCTCCGGAAATGACAGGCTCCGCAGACACCGCAGGCCTTCTCCTCGTTCTGGTAACAGGACCATGTATGTTCATAAGGAACCTTCAGATGCGAGCCTATGGTGAGGATCTCTCTCTTTGTCATGGCGAGGAAGGGGGCCATAATCCGGATACAGGTCTCTTCCCTGGTTCCGACATCTACCAATCTCTGAAATGTCTCGATAAACTGCGGGCGGCAGTCAGGATACCCGCTGTAATCCTGTGACTGGACACCAATGAAGATGGCTCCTGCACCCCTTGCCTCGGCATAACTGGTCGCTATCGAGAGGAGGTTTGCGTTACGGAACGGTACATACGTATTCGGGATGTCCTGCCGTGCATCCTGATAGGAATCAACCGTGAGTTTGTGGTCCGTAAGGCTGCTCCCGCCGAAGCGGGTGAGGTAGGCAAGGTCAATTTCGATAAACTCTTCCGCCCCGAGCAGCCCTGCAATCTTTCCTGCGGAAGCACTCTCCTTTCGCTCGGTTCGCTGACCATAATTGAAGTGGAGACAGTAGACCCGGAATCCCTGTTCCCGTGCGAAATACGCCAGGGTCGCCGAGTCCATTCCCCCGGAAAGTAAACAGACCGCCTTCATTATCTCACGCTGATAATTTTATGCAATTGTATCTGCAGCCTTGCAGGAAGGTCTCTTTCAAGCAGGAAATCTGCGATCGCCCTGTACTCTGATCCAGAAACAGGGGAGAAGAATATCTCGCCCCTGACAGGATGCGTGGCCAGCACCCATTCAGCGTACCTGCAATCATCGCAATCAGCGACCACGAATTTGACACTGTCTGTCCGTGAGATATGGTACAGAAGGGACAGGTCGCTTTTCTCACCCGAAGAGGGGCATTTTACATCCATGCAGATTGAGGCATATGGCTGGAACGGCTGGAAATCGATTGTTCCGTTTGTCTCTATTTCTATCCGGTACCCTGTTTTTTGGAGTGTTTCAAGGAGAGGAGGGAGCTGATCGCCCTGGAGGAGGGGCTCTCCTCCTGTGATACAGAGGCGGTTGCCGGGCAAAGTGGATATCGTACTGAGTATCTCGCTGCAGGACATATGAGTGCCCCCTTCCCGTGCATACCGGGTGTCGCACCATGCACAATCAAGGTTACATCCGGCTAACCGAAGAAATATAGAAGGAAAGCCCTGTGATCGTCCCTCCCCCTGTATACTTCTGAATATCTCAATGACCTTCATGCCTCTAGCTCTGCAAAGCAGGTGTCGGATTCCCAGACCCTGATCCTCACCACCCGCGCGAGAATCCCGGAATTCTTGCATTCTGCGTCAAGCATCTCGGAAAGCATCGCGGCGAGAAGCTCGCTTGTGGGATCACCGGGAGTCGTAATGACTGGCTGGAACTGCCCTATACAGGGAACCATCGGATCATCCCGGTTCAGTATGGTCTGGTGATCGAAACGTTCAATGATGGATGTGATTGTATTATAGTCAACAAGGATGCCGGTGGATTCTTCCACCTCTCCTTCCATCCATACCTCCACCTGCCACCTGTGGCCATGGAGATGCGAACACTTCCCGTGATAATGCATGAGCCGGTGGCTTGCGTCAAAATGAACCGACTTGTAAATTCGGGAATTCATCAGTTAAGGTACTCCTGAAGCATGTATAATATTATTATCAATGCAGGATAACTTATCCAGGCACAGGTTGGCGACTCCACAATGTATAAAACCGTTCCGCGCGATTGTATATATCACAGTGGGGCGTCTCCACTTCGTCGAGACCAACCAATGAGGGTAGTACATGGGACAGGGTAAGTTCGCAGCAAGAAAGCTGACTCGCGACGCTAAGAAGTTCCGGTGGAGTGATCCAAAATATGTCCGGAGCCATTCTGGTGTCAATCTGAAATCTGACCCCCTAGAGGGTGCACCACAGGCACGGGGCATTGTGCTTGAGAAGATCGGTGTCGAGGCAAAACAGCCGAACTCGGCCATCAGGAAATGCGTGCGTGTGCAGTTGATCAAGAATGGCCGCCAGGTCACCGCTTTTGCGGTGGGGGATGGGGCTATCAATTTCATCGATGAGCACGATGAGGTTGAGATTGAGGGCATCGGTGGCAGGCTCGGCAGGTCCATGGGGGATATCCCTGGCGTCCGTTATGTGGTGACAAAGGTGAACAATGTATGCCTCCATGAAATGGTCATCGGCAGGAAGGAGAAACCACGCAGGTGAAGGGTATGGCAGAGACAGAAGCAGCACAAAGACTTCTCTTTAACCGATGGGACCTTTCCGAGGTCCAAATCGCCGATCCCGGGCTTGTCCGGTATGTGGGTTTGAACCCCGTGATAGTTCCTCATACGACGGGGAAATTCACGCGCCAGGAGTTCAACAAGGCCAACATGCTGATCGTCGAGCGGCTGATCAACCGGCTCATGAAGTCAGAAAAGAATACCGGAAACAAGCAGCTGGCGACCCGGATCGTGCGTGATGCCTTTGAAACAGTCCACCAGAAGACAAAAAAGAACCCCGTCCAAGTCCTTGTTGAGGCGATTGCCAACACCGGCCCCCGCGAAGAGACGGTCCGGCTGAAGTATGGTGGAATCAATGTCCCGAAATCCGTGGATACCGCACCGATCAGACGGGTCAATACAGGTCTTTACTTCATATCAGAGGCAGTGTACAAGGCTGCCCACAAGAACAAGAAGCCCGTGGCAGCATGTCTCGCCGATGAACTGATCGCAGCGTCAAAAGGCGATGTGAAGGCATTTGCAGTGAATAAAAAAGAAGAGCGCGAACGTATTGCAAAGTCCGCTCGTTAATTATTCCTTTTTTATGGTGTTGTTATGGCCCGAGGCAGGAAATCTATAGACAGGGTAAGAGAGCTGATGAACGAGCCGGAACATATCCGGAATATCGGCATCGTAGCGCATATTGACCATGGGAAGACCACCCTCTCCGACAATCTGCTTGCCGGTGCCGGGATCATCAGCGAGGAGCTCGCCGGAAAGCAACTCTTCATGGACTCCGATGAGGAAGAGCAGGCGCGTGGTATCACCATCGATGCAAGCAACGTCTCGATGGTACACGAATATGGTGGCCAGGAATACCTCATCAACATGATCGACACGCCCGGGCACGTTGACTTCGGGGGCGATGTTACCCGGGCAATGCGTGCGGTTGACGGGGCCGTTGTCCTTGTTGATGCCGTCGAGGGTACCATGCCCCAGACCGAGACGGTGCTCCGGCAGGCCCTCAAGGAACAGGTGCGCCCGGTCCTCTTCATCAACAAGGTTGATCGTCTCATCAACGAGCTCAAGGTAGACGAGATGGAGATGCAGATCCGGCTTGGAAAAGTGATCGACAAGGTCAACAAGCTGATCAAAGGCATGAATGAGGAGTCTTATAAAAACGGCTGGAAACTGGACGCGTCGCTTGGAACGGTTGCATTCGGTTCAGCCCTTTACAACTGGGCAGTCTCGGTTCCGTACATGAAGAAAAGCGGGGTCTCCTTCAAGGATGTATACGACCGGTGCCGTTCCGGGGATATGAAATACCTTGCCAAGAACAGCCCCCTCTCCGAGGTCTTGCTCGACACGGTGGTCCGCCACCTGCCAAATCCGGTCGATGCCCAGAAACGCCGTATCGGAGCGATCTGGCACGGGGACAAGGAATCAATAGAAGGAAAATCCATGCTCAACTGTGACCCGAACGGTCCTGTTGCCCTGATGGTGACTGACATCTCCTTTGATCCCCATGCCGGCGAAGTGTCAACAGGGCGTCTCTTTTCCGGCCGCCTCAAGCGGGGCGACGGGCTTTATGTCATCGGGTCGTCAATGAAGGAGAACCGGCTCCAGCAGGTCGGTATCTTCATGGGACCGAAAAGGGTCGAGGTCGATGAGATTGTGGCCGGGAATATTGCCGCAGTGACCGGCCTGAAAGACGCCATTGTCGGTTCTACCGTGACAACGCTGATGGAGATGACCCCCTTTGAATCACTCAAGCATTACAGTGAACCGGTCATGACGGTGGCGGTAGAGGCCAAGAATATGAAGGACCTGCCGAAGCTGGTCGAAGTGCTCCGCCAGGTGGCCAAAGAGGACCCGACCCTCGTAATCACTATCAACGAGGAGACCGGCGAGCATCTCATCTCGGGTATGGGGGAACTTCACCTTGAGATCATTACCGGGCGCATCAAGAGGGACAAGGGTGTCGAGATCATCACTTCCGAGCCCATCGTTGTCTACCGTGAAACTGCGACCCAGAAGGTGGAATCGGTCGAAGGAAAATCGCCGAACCGCCACAACAGATTCTATTTCGACATCGAACCCCTGCCGGATGAGGTTGTTGCCCTGATCAAGAATGGCGAACTCTCCATGAACCAGCAGGCGCTGGAACGGCGCGATGTGCTGATGAAAGCGGGTTTGGACAAGGATGAGGCAAAGAGCGTCAAGGATATCAAGGGCACCAACATGCTCTTCGACATGACCAAGGGTATCCAGTATCTCAACGAGACGATGGAGCTGATCATCGAGGGTATCCACGAGGCGCTTGCCGGAGGCCCTCTGGCCGATGAACCCGTCCAGAATCTCAAGATGCGTCTCGTCGATGTCAAGCTCCACGAAGATGCAATACACCGGGGTCCGGCGCAAGTCATTC
Organism: uncultured Methanoregulaceae archaeon; assembly: GCA_963828315.1. Classification (GTDB taxonomy): domain Archaea; phylum Halobacteriota; class Methanomicrobia; order Methanomicrobiales; family Methanospirillaceae; genus UBA9949. The sequence goes on from CAWHEC010000003.1 coordinate 313,839, forward strand.
CGGCGGTGCGGGCCGCTATCAAGGCCGGAATCCTCCTTGCCGGAGATTCGCTTCTGGAGCCTATGCAGAAGATTCAGATCACCGTCCCAACCGACCAGATGGGTCCCGCGACCTCCCAGATTCAGGGGAGGAGGGGGCAGGTCTTTGATATGCAGAGCGAGGGCGATACGATCACCGTGGTCGGAAAAGCACCGGTCGCCGAACTTTTCGGCTTTGCCGGGGATATCCGGTCTGCCACTGAAGGGCGGGCCATGTGGAGCACCGAATTTGCCGGCTTTGAGATCGTTCCCGCAAGCATGGTAAAAGAAGTGGTGACCGCGATACGAAAGAGGAAGGGTCTCAAGGAGCAGATCCCGACTCCCTCTGATTACCTGGCCTGAAATCCTCCATTTTTACCTTCTTTTCGTCCCTGTCTCTTTTTTGAGATGATCGTTGCATAATTGTCGGATGGCATTTCTTTTTTTGGCCTGCATTACAAATTCCGCTCCTGGAGGAAGATTTCCCAAAAACAGCAGGGTTCCCGAGTGATATCCGGAATCCGGATGGCTGTACACAATACGATGAGGGATATCTATCCCCTACCTGAAGTCACGGTTCAGTTCAGGACTGGTTTCCCACATGGTGATGAGACGACTCCCTGATATAAACCTGGTCCGAATACGGTATCGCACATGCTGGGAAAACCGCATGGGGTTCATCACCAACTGTTCAGATGAACAATTTCAATTGAGAAAAAAATGGGCTGCAGGGAGGGACCCGTTCAGAGAACTGATGCAGTGATGATCCTGACCGTTGAGAGGGGCCTGTCGCTCCTGTCGGTTTTCACTTTACCGATCTTATCCACAACGTCAAGTCCCCCGATGACCTTACCAAAAACGGGATGATTTTTATCGAGGTAATTATTATCAACCAGGTTGATAAAGAACTGGCTGCCACCGGTATTCGGGCCGGCGTTTGCCATCGAGATGGTCCCTTTGTTGTTCTGGTTGGCGGCAGTGAACTCATCCTTTATGACGTATCCCGGCCCCCCTGTACCGTTCCCTTTCGGGCATCCCCCCTGGATCATAAACCCATCAATGATTCGGTGGAATGCGATGCCATTGTAGAACCCTGATGAAACCAACTTTTCGAAATTTCCTGCAGTTACCGGCATATCTCCGTAGAGTTCAAGAATAATCTCACCCATCGAAGTCTCCAGTTTTATATGGGTGCCGGCAGGGTGTGCTTTTGTCTCAGACATGTATTAGTGGTCGACGTAAAAGAGGATAAAACCGATGAATTGCGAACAGGGATCCTTTGACGCTGTCATGACGGGGGAACTGCTGCCTGCAGAAAAAATAGATCGAAACAATTAACAAAAATTCACTGCCATATCTTGACGATGGCTTCATCGCGGCTGAAGATCGTGGTCTTCGGGTCTTTTCATGCCGGCAAGTCCACGTTTATCCAGGCTATCGACCCCGCATCACGCCATGTTGATGCTGAATGCGGAGACGGTACCACAACGGTTGGGCTGGATTATGGAAAAGTAAAGGTGAATGACTTTCAAGTCCACCTCTTCGGCACTCCCGGACAGGAGCGGTTTGGATTTGCGCGAAAGATTATCATGCAGGGGATGGATGCAGCCCTGCTCCTGGTTGACTGCACATGCGCGGTAGATGCAGTAACAAAGGATATCTACCATGATCTCATGGATTGTCCTATCCCGCTCGGCCTGATGCTGAATAAATGTGATAGTACTGAGTCATGTCCGGCAATGGTGAGAAGGGAGCTGCCGGGAAGCACACACCTGTATGAGATTTCTGCAAAAGATCCTGCGAGTGCACGGAATGCATTGGGATGGTTTGTAGAAGCAATTACCAAGGCCTGATGTATTCAGCAGTTACTCACAGCCCTTCCTCATTCCTGTTCTGTGGGAAATAATCTATAAAAGGAGATTATGCCTCAATCGAGGGGATTTCCTGGGAAATAGCAGTCAAAATCCTTATTATCCATTTCCCTTTCAGGAGCGACTTCACTGCGAGATCCCTTGCCCAGGAACGAACAAGGTCCTCATCACGGAAATCCCCGGGAGTGACCCCGCAAAGCGTCACTATGGCTTTGTCGGCCGGAGACATCCGGTCCGGATCAACTTTTCCCGGGAAGAATCCTGCACTCACCGGGGTGATGAAGACCCGGATATCAACGAGAGCATCCTCCCCGCTTTTCAGGTGCTCCATCGTCCTGTCCTTCAGGGAGTAACCGACCGAAAATACGGCAACAGGACGCTCCTTTAACGGGAACCGGAACCTGCTCACAAAGTCCCGTGCTTCAGCAAGCCACTTGCCCATGTAGAGGGGGCTTCCGATGACGAGTGCATCGTAGTTCGAAGGATCTTCCACATCTGCGACCGGGCTGACTCTCACATGGTATCCTGACGCCTCCAGTTCTTTACCGATGATCCTGGCGATATCGACGGTAGAGCCATACCGGGTAGCATAACAGACAAGAATGTTGTTCACGGCGGGTGTCTCGCTCCTTGTACAAATGTTACATTAATATTGGAGAATCTCCCTATTTACATTCCCGGTATTCCGGCCGGCTGCCGGCAGTCCGGACAGAATTGTACCTGTGGTGATCATGAAACAAAAAGAGGTTTTTCAGGGCGTTCCCGGCATGCTGCGACCATTTAAGGAATATATCGAGAAGAAAGGGCTCTCTGCCGGCGACCAGATTGTGTATTACGGATGTCCGGGTACGTGCAGCCCGTTTGTCGAGCTCCTTGGATTTGCGGTCCGGAGTCTGAACCTTGAACAGGTGTTTGTACCCTTCGTTGACGAGTCAAAAGCGCAGAAACTGAAACTTGTTCCGGATATCGGGATGCAGGCAGGAGGCACTGTGAAGGTCGGCAGGCCAAAAGCGGTCGTGGTGATGGGCGGGCTTTCAATGCCGAATGTTCCTGTTACCGTGGAACAGGTGAAATCGGTCGTAGAAAAACATCCTGACGCTCTCTTGATAGGAATCTGTTTCATGAATATGTTTGAGAAGGCTGGCTGGCTCAAGGCAATGGAGTTTGACCTGCTGATCGATGCGACGATCAGTCCTGTCGAAGTCTGGAAATAACATTTTTTATCTCCATCTGCTGTTTTTTAAAAAGTTGGAGCCCTTAAAGGCCGGGATACTTTAAAAGATATCGATACTCTGCGCTCCATCTCTCTTCTTCGCAACGGTCCGGAAAAACGATGGAATACCCCCTATGCAGAAGGTACTCGCCCTATCCAGAATTAAAGAGGGGAAATGCCGCATTCCCTGTTGGGTTCAATAAAAAAAGTAATTGGAAGGCATTATTTCGGGCTGATATAGGGGTTCCGGAGCGCCTTGTTGACCCCGAACTTTGCCCGCTCTTCTACGGTCTTCTGGTTCTTTGTGATCTTCTCGTTTGCCAGTTTCGAGACGAGCTCCAGTCCTGGTTTGACCTGCTCGATGGGCTTTGTCTCAAAACATCCGGCAGTGATTGCCTTTGACCAGATGTCATCCCCGTTCTTGGTCCGCACAAACACCGTGCTCCAGCCGTCCGGGCTTCCTACCGACCCGGTGGAGACATCAGCAAGGTTGGCCACGTAATCGAGGCAGACATGGCAGCCAGGCTGTTCGTACTTGTGGGTGACCTTGAGCGGCAGCTGGACTACCTGCCCGCGTTCACCATAGACCCAGAACTTCCCCTTCCCGATCTCCATCTTCTTCACTGCATTGAGATTCATTGCCGCATGGTCTTCCACGAGCTGCTTGATGCTCTGGTACGGGAAGTTTTCCATGCAGAAGATACCGATCGCGAGTGCGATCTTGTCCGGGACATCGCGGAGACCGACCGGGTAGAGCTGACCCTTTCGGACAGCCTGCATCTGGCAGGGAGTACCAACGATACCGATTTTGTCGAGGCCATCAGCTCCTTGTTGCCTCCTTGATAAAGGAGACGTTGGGGCTGAGATTATACTTGGTTCCCCTTGATTTCATCAGTTCGTCCACCGTAGTGGCGACAAAGGGGCGTGGTCTCCAGGGCTCATCGCCTGGCCCGCTGACGATAGCACCATCAATGATCCCCTCCTCAAGAGCATACTTGAAGAGCTGGGTGACGATACCGCCATCCTGGGCTTTCTTCAGGATCTCCCTGTCAGTGCTGCGTGCCGATACACTGAGTTTGTATTTGCCGAGTTCAGTTCCCATCTTGTTCACCTCACTTGAGCGCCCCGTCTATAGCTTCCATGATCCCCTCGAAATCGTTCATGACATCGAAGTTAAAGAAGCTCCGCGGACACTGGGCGTAACAGGCACCGCACTTGATGCACATCTCCCGGTTCACGTTAGGCTTGCCATATTCATGGGTGATCGCCCTGACCGGGCAGGCTGCAGCGCAGCTCCCACACCCCATGCAGAGTCCCTGGTTGATGATGTGATACATCAGGTCACAACCGCAGGCTTCTGTTCCGCGGTCTGCAAGCTGCATAAGGGGAGTGAGGTACTTCGTTGCGAGCTCCTGCTGGTCCTTGTTCCCTCTCAGGAGCAGGTATGCCATCACACAGACGTTCCTGATCAATTGAGGAGTCGGTGCACATCCCGGGATGTACACATCGACCTTGATCAGGTCGCCGATAGGGAGATACGACTCGTGCTGCGGCTGGTTGGTCTGGCCGCCACGGCCGAACCTTGTGATATTGCCATAGCATGCGCATCCGCCGACAGCAACAACAACTGCTGCCTTCTCGCGTGTCTCTTTGATCTCTTCAACTGACAACTTGTCCTGGATGCAGACCGATCCCTCAACGAGCGCTACGTCCATTTTCGGGATATGGCGAACGTCTGCAAGGGTCAGGCCGTAGACCAGGTCAGCATATCTGTCGAGGATTGTGAGCAATCCTCCGTAATTGTCTGCTAAGGATACAAGGCAGCCTGTACATCCACTCATGTGTACATGGCCAACTTTTATCTTGTCTGCCACAGGCTTGTCCTCCTTTTTAATAACTTCTGCCTTTTTTTCCACGTCAGCCTTCACCGGCGCAGGTTTCTCCGCCGGTTTCCCGCTGTCGTCCTTCGTTCCGAAGATTCTTGATAGCCATCCCATAATCCACCCCTAGTAATTCCAGTACATGACGGACAGTTCTCGGGACTGCGTCCTGTACCTTTTCAGTGAGCCCCAGTTCGAACTCGGGGGCAGTAACCCTTTCCGGCTGGCATCCGATAACCGTGATATCGACTGCGTCTTTCAGGCGCTGGAGCGGTTCGGTGAGATCCCATGAATGGATATCCCGGTAACTCCCCGCAGGCAGGTCTTCGACCGAAAAGTCCCTGATCTCACCTGGTTGTGCACCATAATCGGCGATATCAATAATAATAAGCCGTTTTGTGCAGTCGGGGTCGATAAGGGTAAAAATAAAGTGCGGTCCGCCAAGTCCGGCGTCCACGACCTTTATGGTATCGGGCAGTTCGAGGCGAGCCAGCTCTTCTGCTACAGCGGGACCGAACCCGTCATCAGCAAAGAGCGGATTCCCGCACCCTGCAACCACAGTTTCCGGAAACAACATGGGGGTACTCTCACTGGATGAGTTTCTGGGCAACTATCCTCTGGTCTTCATCAATGACGATCATGTGGGTAGCACATGAGACGCACGGGTCGTAACCGCGAACCACCATCTCCGCAACCTGCCAGGGGGCACCAGTGAGTGCACGGCTGCAGGTCGGGAAGTTCCAGGTGGTCGGAACGAGCATCTCGTAGTAAAGCACACGGCCATCCTTGACCTTTGCGAGGTGCACATCGCATCCGCGGGGGGCTTCGTTTGCTGCCCAGCCCATGGAACCATCTCCCTGGGGGATGGGATCTGCAAGCACCTTGCCAGATGGGTTGTACGCGTCAAGGGCATTGATCATGGCATACAGGCTGTCAGTATATTCCAACTGGCGGGCAATATGCTGGCCCCAGGTTCCCTTCTCATCGAAGCTCCTGAACTTGACCAGTCTCGCCCGCGGACCTACCTCAACCGGGGCACCATCATACAATGGGACGCCGGTGCAGGCTTCCATCTGGGGGTTGACCTTTGTGCCTACAGGGGAGGTGCCGCCAATCGGGTAACCCGGATCTGCCAGGCTTACTTCTCCTTCGCCCATATACCAGTCCCACGGCCTTACATCCGTCCAGCGTCTCGGATCCCAGCCGGGATTCTCATCGAGGTTCGAACTGGCATATAGAGGATGGGCAGCCATGCAGCCCTGGTTATGGTACCCGAGCGTCTTTGGAAGGGGTATCTGTTTTCCTCCGACTTCAGTCCAGTCTCGTTTCCGCATGTTGTTGATGACCGCGAGCATGAACTCCATCTGCTCATGGGCAAGAATGAGGCCTTCCCTGGCAAGATCGTACATCTTTGTCTTTGCATGGGGGGTACAGGCCTTGTACATTCCACCGACGCGGGGGTTGCTCGGGTGGACAGCCTCGCCGCCCGCGATCTCGCCGACGGTCTGCCCGATCTCACGAAGTCTCTGGATGCGCTTTGCGACGCTCCGGACAGGTTCTTCAGGAGTGAACGGGTTGATCTTCTTGTCCGTACCCGGGATATAGAAATCGGGCAGGATCAGGATGTTGTGCAGACGCGATGCTGTGGAGCCGGTTGGCACACTGCAGCACGATACGGAGGAGCTTGGCATCCTGCGGGATCTCGCACCGGATGGAGCCTTCCATCGACTCGATTCCGGCAAGCGTATGGGCAATCGGACAGATACCACAGACGCGTGATGCGATCTTTGGCACCTGGTCCATGGTCTTACCGATGGCGAGCTTCTCAACTCCCCTTACAGGGGTGATGGAGAGCCAGTCACCACGCTCAATGATGCCTGCATCGTCCACTTTGAGGACGAGCTTTGAGTGTCCCTCATGCCTCGTGGTTGGGGATATCTCTACAATTTTTGACAATAGTATCGCCTCATGTTATTGAGTTGTTCAAATTGCGGTACTGGTGTTAATCCACACAACTCATCTCAACGGATGAATGACCGTACAGAGTACGTTCATCTTAAATGTCTTCACTCCTGTATATATCAGCTCTGTATCATTACGGCCCAAAATGGCCTTTAAATGTTAAAATAGTTAAATATATATGGTAATTACGTTTCTAAAACGTTAATCCTCACAGAAACGGCGGATTTAAAGATTTACCTCACAAAATAACCAAAACAATAGAACGTACATAAAGAGGAAGGAATGATGAGGAAGGACTTTTTCTGCCCTGCGCTCGCCTGGCTCATTTTCCCTCACCGTTCAGCTCAACGTAAAGCTCCGCCATGGTTGCCCTGCGCTCTGCATATGCATCATGCTGGTGGATGCTCTCTTCATTCGTCTGTTTGATAGTGATGAGAGAATCCCCCGGGAGATCCCTGAACTCGGCAAGCACCTTTTTTGCAACCTCCCTTACGCAGTCTTCAACAAAACGCGGATTCTTGTGGGCGTTCAGGACGACATAACTCTCGTCACCGCGCTTGAGCAGTTCGTAAATGCTTGTGCTCATTGAGTCCTTGAGTATCCGGATGATCTTTTCAAGTTTTACATGCTGATCGTCATCAATCTCGATACAGAGGAACCCGCGGCCACGCTGATTGTGGGTTGCCATCGGAACCTCGCGGAGGAATGCATCGATTTTGTCATCCTCGACCTTGAGATCTTTCAGCACATAGATTGCCCGCTCTTTCATGATATCCTGGGCACAGGGGCATGCGGTCATACCGGTCACTTCAGCGCCGATAGTTTTCCTTACGATCGGGTCGCGGAATGTCCGTCTTGCTACTGCACGGGCATGCACACTCACCACTTCATGGCAGCTGGTATGGGATACCGGGGTTTCGCGCTTTACCATGAACTGGCTCCGCATCAGGACCTCGGTATTGTCAGCATATTCATGGCGGTCCAGCAGTTTTCGTGCAACCACACTGCAGAGATCTTCGATCTCCTTGACATCCCCGTCGATAGCCTGCTGAAGTACCTCGTCAATTACTTCAAAATTCCTCGAAAGGTTCGCCCCTTTGAGACTTCCCGGGAGATCCACAAAGACATCAAAATTGGATATGAATATGACCGGGCGTTTCTCACCCCGGGACACTTCCACAAGCTTCTTGACATTTTTTACGCCGACACGGGTGAGGTTAATACGCACCGCCGGGGTCGTTGACTGTATGTCTGGCAACTCACGTCCAGTCTTTGGACTCATCAGTTCGTGAATACTGCATCGCTCCCACTCTGTTTGTTCTTGATCGGGTGTGTGATGTAATTTTTTTATATAATATTTAAGTGCTCTGTTAGCGATATCTGTGGGATGTTGTATGATTAAAAAATATTATGAATCGGATGCCGATCTCTCGGTTTTCGATGGAAAACGCATTGCGGTGATAGGGTACGGGTCACAGGGAAGAGGGCAGGCACTCAACCTGAAGGACAGCGGGCTTGACGTGATAATCGGGCTACGCCAGGGTAAGAGCTGGGATCAAGCCAAAGTTGATGGTTTCAAGGTATATCCCGTGTCTGAAGCGGTCAGGATGGCCCAGATCATCCAGATCCTTCTCCCCGATGAGACCCAGGGCGGAGTGTACAAAACCGAGGTGAAGCCCCATATGACTACCGGAAAATGCCTGATGTTCTCCCATGGCTTCAATATTCATTTCGGACAGATTGTGCCTCCCCAGGATGTGGACGTTATCATGGTTGCACCAAAAGGTCCCGGCGCACTTGTGCGAAGGATGTATGAGGAAGGAAAAGGTGTCCCTGCCCTGATAGCAATCCACCAGAATTACTCCGGCAATGCCCAGGCACTTGCGCTCGGATACGCAAAAGGGATTGGCGCGACCCGGGCCGTGGTACTCGAGACGAGCTTCCAGGAAGAGACTGAGACCGATCTCTTCGGGGAACAGGCGGTACTCTGTGGCGGGATCACCTCGCTGATAAAAGCCGGGTTCGAAACCCTCGTCGATGCAGGGTATGCACCTGAAATGGCGTATCTGGAGGTGCTCCACGAGACCAAACTGATCGTTGATCTCATCTATGAGGGAGGATTCACCAACATGAGGAATTCGATCTCGAATACTGCACAATATGGGGATCTCACCCGCGGACCCCGGGTGATAGGCCCGGAAAGCTACCTCGCCATGCAGGAGATCCTGCGTGAAATCCAGACCGGGGAGTTTGCCCGTGAGTGGATGCTTGAGAACATGGTCAACCGGCCAATGTTCACTGCCCTGACAAAGGAGGACGAGGAGCACCTGATCGAAGAGGTGGGAAAGGAAGTCCGTTCCCTGATGCCCCAGTTCCAGAAGAAATGATCATCCAAAACCCCTCCCTTTTTTAGAATACCTGGTTCCGATTACTATTCGTTTTGGAAGAATCCCCGGATAATGGATCAATATACTCCACATTCCAAAATCGGAAATTGAATTGGTCCTCACTCTAAAATTTGCCATCCTATGTGAATTTTTTCAGTCTTCCGGTCTGATTCCACAGGAGCCTGTGCGGTTCATCCAGTGTTTCAAATAAAAGTGGGTGATCCCTGCTGGATCCGGGAACGTGGAAACCTCCCCCCTGCGTCAGGCCTGACTCCGAAAGAGCAAGGTTCGCATGCACTTCAGGATAGGTCCCCTCACTCATCATGAGAAAAGGTTTAGCCCATCATGGTGCGTTTAAATGAGGAGAGAGCATATTCCACCTGGTCCTTTGAGAGGCTGACCTGTCCCCCTGGATGACGAATCTCGAGCCCTCCGGAAGTAACCTCTCCAATTGTGCTGTATCTGAGTCCTCTGAGTGAGGATTCATCGTTATAGGCAATCAGGAACCGGCCGTAGGTCTCTGAAAAGAGTTCAGGAAGGGCAAAACCTCCGGTTTTCACCGTTGCACCAGGTAAAAATGTGGCAAGTGCAGCAGCGAGACCACCTTGTGAGATATCAGTTATTGCAATATCCCTGCCAGAGGCGACGAGTGAACGGACCGTGTCAAGAATTGCCGGGTCAGCTTTTGGGGGGGTGTTCCGCCACATGAGAAGACCGCATCAAGAACAGATCCGCCAAAATGGCCCCCTTCCTGCCCGCAGATTGCAAGGCCCATTCCCGCTTCCGGTTTCACCGGATGCGCAATGGAAACACTGCCGACCATTCCGATAGATGGTGTGGGCTTTATCCGGGTCAGCATTTCATCGCTCTCGTTATAGAGGGAAACATTGCCTCCTACGACCGGGACCCCGATCTCCCGGGCCATATCCCCCATACCGCGGACACTCTCGGAAAGCTGCCAATAGATATCAGCGTGGACCGGGCTTGCAAAATTCAGGCAGTTTACAATACAGAGTGGATCGGCTCCGATGCAAGCAAGATTTGCCGCATTCTCGTATACCGCATTCGCCGCACCTTCGCATGGGGACAAATATATCTGCCTTGGGTTACACCCGCACGAGAAGGCAAGGCCCCGCGTCTCTCCCTCAAGCCGTACCATAGCAGCATCGTGGTGGAGTGAGACCGTCCTTACCTGGACATCGTGATCATATTGCTCGATTACCCAGGTCTTGTGAGCCACTTCAGGATGGGAAAGAACCTGAAGGAGGATGTCATCAAGTGAGCCGACAGGGTGTGTGAATGGTTTCACCTCATCATAAGAACTGCTCTCCCAGTTGCATTCGGGGGTATCCCCACAAAGGAACCCGATCGGGATGTCGGCAACCGTCTTTCCATGGAAATTCACGATATACCGGGGTTCAGCGATCACCACCCCGATATCACTCCATTTGAGATCATACTTTTCGGCAATGCGGCCCATCAGGGAGACATCGGTGGGTGCCACCTCAATGAGCATCCGTTCCTGGGACTCGGCAAGCATGATCTCAACAGGACGCATATTGGGTTCACGCTGATGCACCTGGTCAGCGTTGATAAGTCCTCCAAACGTGCTGCACATCTCGCTTGAAGCCCCGGCAAGCCCGGCGGCCCCGAGGTCACGACAGGAGAAGACCTTCCCCGTCTCTGCCATCTCGAGAATTGCCTCAATGAGGAGCTTCTCCGTGAAAGGATCCCCGATCTGGACACTCGGCCGGTCTTCCGCTTCGGAATCCTCAGATAAGTCCCGGGAGGCAAACGACGCCCCGCCAAGGCCATCGCGCCCGGTTGATGCCCCGATGAGGACCAGATGGTTTCCCGGCTGTTTTACTCTGGCAGTGATATACCTGTCGGGATGGACTATGCCGATGCAGACCACGTTCACCAGCGGATTCCCGTTATAGCTGCTGTCAAAAGCGAGATCTCCCCGGATCACGGGGACTCCGATGCAGTTCCCATACCCCCCGATTCCATCCACCACATGCTCGAGGAGATACCGGTTCTTCTCCCGCTCAAGCGGCCCAAAGTAGAGAGGATCCATCAGCGCAATTGGTCGTGCACCCATCGAGAGGACATCCCGCACGATTCCCCCCACCCCCGTCGCTGCACCATCATGCGGGTCGACATAACTCGGGTGGTTATGGCTCTCCATCGAGATCGCCAGCGCTGTCTGATCGCTGAAACGGACAATCGCGGCGTCATCACCAGGGCCAAGGATGACATTCTCTCCGGTTGTAGGGAGCGTTTTCAGGAGACGCTTCGTTGAGCGGTAACTGCAATGTTCACTCCAGAGATTTTCAAAGCAGGCAAGTTCGAGATCAGAAGGTTCCCGTCTGAGGGTAGCCCTGATAGTGGAAAGATCCGTGGCCGATAACATGGTGGTAAAGGAGCTCTCTCTCTGAAACCTTAAATTTCCATCGCGGCAGGGTGAGGGATGGTTGGGTATTTAGGGGTTTGGCGAGGAATATATTGATCATGGTCGACCCGTACGAGGCACTCCTCAAAAAAGCATATGCGAATGTGACCGAGCAGAGTGAGTCCACTGACCGGTTCATTGTGCCAGAGGCAAAAGTCTACATCGAAGGAAAAACGACGATTCTTGAGAATTTTGCAGAAATTGCCGATGTGGTTCGAAGGGATCAGGATCATCTCATGAAGTACCTGCTTGGCGAGCTCGGCACGGCAGGAAAAATTGACGGGACGCGGGCTATTTTTAACGGGAAGTTCGAACCGTCCCTGATCAACGGGCTTGTGAAGGGGTACGTTGATGACTATGTCATCTGTTCAGAATGCGGGAAACCCGATACCCGCCTTGTGAAAGATGACCGGGTGCTTCTCCTTCGTTGCGATGCATGTGGCGGGCACCGTCCGGTGCGGAAAAGGAAAGCGCGTTCTGAGCCGGTGGGGAGCGATCTCCAGGAAGGACAGGAACTTGAAGTTGAAGTCCAGTCGGTCAGTAAACGTGGAGATGGTGTGGTGAGGATGGGCCGGTATATCATGTATATCCCAAGAGGTAAGCCAGGACAGAAGGTTAAAATACGGATTTCCCGGATATCGGGATCAATTGTCTTTACAGAACAGGTATAATTTTTTTAATCGTACCTATCGTTCCGGCATTTTTTCAAGCAGATCAGTGCAATATCCGGAAAGGCGGGCACAGGCGTCCTTTATCGCGGCAAGAGGATCGCGGTCTCCTTTTGTAGTGACCAGCAGTTCAGGGTCTGAGAACTGGAATTTTATCAGATACCGTGCGACATCAACCCCGGGATCCGTTAAAATCTCTTCAGTAAGGGCATTCATGAATGTATGGCCTTCTCCTGAAATAACCAGACGTGCCTTGTTCTTCTCAAGCTCAAGAATTTTGATGTTCATCCCACCTATCATTGAGAGATGAACTGGTATATAGATATGTGTAGATCCACGAGTGAAGATAAGGGAGAAGTGGAGATTCTTCATGATCCAGGATTCTCATCAGAAACCATCTCTTAAAAACAGAATGTCTCTCCGTCTCTGCCGGTGTGGAAGAGATCCCAGGGGATCTTGTGGCTCATGTGAACACATCTGAAATTCTTCACCTTCAACCTGGCCGCAAGGGTGCAGGCATCATCATAATTCATATGCTTGGGGATATGAATGGACGGCGGGACAAGCGCATCAACAAAAAGGAGGTCGGCACCGTAAAAGTGTAAAAGGCTTTCTGCGGCGAATATCGGCATTGGAATCAGAAGTGAATGCGATTTTTACCTTGCCATCAGTGACGACAAGACCATACGTCTCGACAGGTGGGTGGTTGACCGGGACCAGTATCAGCCCAAGTCCAAAGAGGTCGAACGGGCAGTATGGTTCAGCAGTATTCCGCTTAAAACTAAGGAACCGGAAGATATCCCCGCAATACTCAAGGACATTCGGGGCTGCGTAGACCTCAGGCATTGTCTGGACCCGGTAAAATTCACCAAACCCCATGAAATGATCATAATGGCCATGTGTCCATATCACTGCATCAATATGTGGGGATCCATGGGCAAGCAGTTGCTGTCTGAGATCGGGCGAGGAGTCGATCAGGATATTTCTCCCCTCGTGTTCGATTAAAAAAGATGTTCGCAAACGCTGGATCCCATGGTGCAGCGCATAGGAACACCGTGGACAGGAACACCCTATCTTTGGTGTTCCGATTGCATCCCCGGTCCCCAGAACTGTGATTTTCATCCTATAACCAGTTCTGGTGGCGGACTGCACCTCTTTTGCTGACGAGGATTATCCCGCGTTCGATATCACTCTCGGTGATATGGGATCTCCCTTCAATCAGGGCGGAGAGGAGGGCTTCCTTGACCAGAATCCGGAGATCTGCACCAGAGAACCCCTCCGTGTTATCGGCAAGCAGTCCGTAGTCGCAGCTGCAATCGAGGGATGCGGTGATATTCTTAAGGATCTGGCGGCGCATTTCGCAGTCGGGAAGGGAAAACTCAACAATCTCATCAAACCGCCGCCATGCGGCCTCATCGAGCAGTTGGGGATGATTTGTGGCGCCGATAAGGAGAACCCCGTTCCTGATGAGACTGATCCGGTCGATGTTTTTCAGGAGTGCATTCACTGCCCGTTTCATTGCACCATGATCATCGGTGACCCGGCTCTTTGCAACGAAATCGAATTCATCAATAAATAAAATACAGGGGGCGAGCCGCTTTGCAAATTCAAAGATCCTGTCGATATTCTTTGAGGTTTCGCCAAGATACTGCGAAGTAACCATGGACAGTCGCACTTCGATAAGGGGAAGATGCATCTCCTGGGAGAGACCCAGGGCAAGGCTGGTCTTGCCAGTCCCGGGAGGTCCGACGAACAGGAGTTTTCCCACTTCATGTATCCCATGCCGCTGAAGGGTCTCGCGGTGTTCCCGCGCGGTCCTGATCTTGCTGATAATCCTTTGCTGCTCGTCAGTGCAGATTATGTCCTCAAATTTCTGCTCGACCTCATCCGGAGCGCTGACAATGACCAGATCGAGACCTGACCTTAGGGATTCATCTCCGGAAAGGATCGCAGCAATCTTTTTATCAAGAAATGTACGCGTGTCCTCATACGGTGGATTTGCCGCCCGGACATCTTTGTACGACATTTCGGGTGTATCCAGAGTCCCAAGATAAAATGCCAGTGCCGGGTTCCTGGCCGCCAGATCAATACCCCCTTTTCTCACGAACCATCGTGCCGCTGCTTCAAGGCTTGTCACATGGATACGCTGGCCGAAATCATCACACGTGATAACCGGGGTTTTGGACAGTTTTGAACAGGCATCCGGTATGCCGATACTCCGCTTGATCATCCCTTCGCTGACAGAGAGGGGGCGCTTCACCTCTCCATCACCATCGATGCCAAACAATACCCGGCATTCCGGAGTAAGGTCATTGATGTCAAGGTTCTGGTGCTGGTTGAATATCTCCGCGGTGAGCGCCACCTCAAGGAGCTTTAACGTCTCATCCTCTGGGGACATTTCTATAACTTATACTATTAGTGCCGTGCTTGCATAAGCATATCTCAAGCAGTCGTCACGATACACCCATCACTGGTGACAATGACCGTATGCTCATGCTGGGAGACGAGAGATCCGGGGACGTCAGAGAGTACGGGATAGGATCGGACAATCCCCTGGTTGATCAGGCTTGCAAGTGCGATATCCAGTTTTCCATCCGTGATCCAGCGGCGGGCAAAGGGCATACCGTGCCGGTTTCTGACTGAATCAAGCACTTTACGCGCAGATGACAGCCTTACAGGCTTGATGGCAGTCTGCTGGAAAATCTCGGCACGGCTCTTTTCTGTGACCCTCCCCGAACCTGTACTTGCAAACGGCTCGATGGCAAAGACCATCCCCTCCTCAAGCACCGCACCCCCGGGAAATGAAATGTTCGGGACCGTAGGAGGGGTGTGGATGGAATACCGGGCGAGTCCGTGGCCGGTAAGGTTTGTGATGGGGCGGAACCCGCGTGCTTCGATCTCCTGTTGAATTGCTCCCCCGAGTAATCCGGATGTTACCCCGGGTCTCACGATCGCTATTGCCTTTTCCAGTGCAGCTTTTGAGGCTTCAAGGAGCAGCCCGTGCTCTCCCAGGTCAACGGTCACGGCAGTATCCGCAATATACCCTTCCAGGTGCACCCCCAGGTCCAGCTTGACTACATCTCCCTTTGAGAAGAACCGGTGTTCATCTTCTGATGCGGTATCATGTGCAGCATCTTCGTTAAAAGAGAGGTTCAAGGGGAATGCCAGCCCTGCCCCCTTCTCCTCAACCATCCGCTCGATCTCCTCAACAACATCAACAACCATGGTACCTTCCGTGATCATTGAAGACCCTTTTTCCAGGATTGCGGATGCAATCCTGCCTGCATCGCAGTAATATGCCAGGACTTCATCGTCAGGCATCATACTCACACCACCAGCTCCCGGGGAAATGATGTGATGCATCGGTATCCTGTCCTGGTAATAACCCCGATATTCTCCAACCTGACCCCTCCGATCTTCTCATAGTACAGTCCTGGTTCATTGGTGACGACATTCCCCCGGCTGATCTGACCCCCCTCCGGCCCAAGTGAAGGGAGTTCATGCACTTCAAGCCCTACCCCGTGCCCGAGACTGTGGGTGAAGCCCTCAGACCCTTTCCGGTATCCCTGACTGGAAAAAAGATCTACTACAGCCTGGTACACCTCTTCCCCTGAAATCCCGGGTTTTATCATCGATGCTGCATGGTCCTGCGCTGCCTTTACTGCATCGTACATCTCCCGGATTTCAGGGAGAGGTTCCCCTTTTACGACTGTTCTGGTCATATCAGAATAATAGCCTGTGCGTTCATCGCTGGGAAAGATATCGATCACAACAGGCTCTCCCTCATAAAGGGGTCCGGTTCCCCTGGTATGGGGGGCTGCAGTATCTTTTCCGCAGGAGACGATGGTATCCTTTACCTGGCATCCCCGATGCATCAGGAGAGAGTGCATTTCAGCACGGATGTGTTCTGAGGTGAGAGGTTTTCCATCAAGCACGAGCATACCGTTTCGGGGCTTTGACTTCCGGAGACAATTGATGGCAAGAGCCATTGCCATTTCCGTCGAGCGCTGGACCTTCTCGATTGAGCGTACCTCATCCCGGGTCTTTTTCGCCCTCATCGATGCAATGGTTCCCGTGTCGGTGATCACCCCTGCCAGCTCATCAAGGTGGTTTCCAAGGGCATAAGGAAGGTCAGGGGGTATAAGGATCTTCCCTCCTGCATGCTCTGCAGCCATCATTGCAAGAGCCCGCCACCGATCTTTTTCTTCCTCAAGTATCCTGAGGAGTCCCGCATCTGCCCTTGTCATAACTCTCGTGGCAGCCTCTTGTTTTGCACGACTGTATTCCATCTGGGAGACAATGATATCTCCGCGCTCCCCGATTCTCCGAATATACATGATAGGATCGGTGGTGATGAAACAGGTGAGATACCGCATATCGGGATAATCGGAAGATCCGATCATCAGATACGCTGAAGCCCCGGTCTTTTTCAGTGCCCGATCGAGCGCGTCCATACCGATCCGTTTGGAGCCAGAACCACAAGTAGTTTTATTATGGAAACTACCTATGAATAATGGACCTGGCGACGAAAGAGCAGTTCAAATGGAAATTTTATCGTCTTGTGCTGATGTTAAATCTCATAATTCTACTCATTGCCGTCGGCATAATCGCACTTTTCAAAGCACCCGGCGCATACCGTATTCCTGTATTCCTCCTTCTCGTTCTCTCTGCTACAGGGTTCACGATTTATTTCTGGTCTCAATACCGGAGCACCCATGCATGGTTGCAAAAACAGGAGTAGCGGTTCCATGAAAGGACAGAGGTTCCGGCCGTTCGTGAGGCAGTGATGATCGAGAAAGTGAAAAGTGAAATCGAGCTGATGCAGCGACATATCGAAGTTCTGCGGACGGTAGTTGTCACACGAACCGATCGGTATCATGAAGCTCTCCGAAGTGCTCGATCTCCCTTTCCACCGGATCCGGTATTCACTTCGCGTGCTGGAGCAGATGGGTTATATAAAAGCCTCCCCCTCCGGTGCAGTGGCTACCGATCTGGCAGCGAACCTTCTTGACCATCTTGAAGATGAGATCGATGAAATGATAGCCCTTCTTGATGCAATGAAAAAGACCGCCTTCATGACCTTTTCCGGGATGTAACGCTACTTTTAAAAGTATTTAGAAAGAATCTATTAAGGCACAGCATTTGTGCCGCCATAACTCAGTTGGTAGAGTGGCTGGCTGTTAACCAGCATGTCACAGGTTCGAGTCCTGTTGGCGGCGCTTCATCCCGGGATGTAACGCTACTTTTAAAAGTATTTAGAAAGAATCTATTAAGGCACAGCATTTGTGCCGCCATAACTCAGTTGGTAGAGTGGCTGGCTGTTAACCAGCATGTCACAGGTTCGAGTCCTGTTGGCGGCGCTTCATCCCGGGCCCGTCAGGCTTAGTCCGGTAAGAGCGCCCGGCTCATAACCGGGCGGTCATGCGTTCAAATCGCATCGGGCCCATTCTTCGCGGTGTTTTCTTACGCATTGTTCTGACGTATTTCCTATTCCCGGACAAGATATCATCCCTTGTTTGTTTCTCGACACGCTTCCCCTTAAACACATTGAATCCAGCGTTGGATCCGGAATCCCTCACCTACTGAGAGGGTGTTTTTCCGGCCGAACATAGTCAAAAGATATCTGTCCCGAATGCAGAGGGTCTACTATGAAATGTCCTGTCTGTGGCGATGATTGTGTAAAAGAAGCACATGAGATCATCAGCATGATCCCTGCAGTTTTCGCGCGGTGCCAGGACTGCAGGTTGAAAATTCTCGATAAAAGTCTCCCGCCCCCTCCAGATGCATATCATGAGGCGTGCCGGTGCGGAAGGCGTTTTATCGACGAGGTTTTTGCCCACCTCTATGCGCTCCTGGTCCGGGAAGGGATATTTACGGGAAAGGAAGCCCTCAAGGAGGTCGGATCCCCCCTGCTGCATCCCGGTTATCCCGTTGCCACGCCCCCCTTTCTCCCCAAGGATTCGCTTGTTCTCCTCTCCCGGTATCCTAACCCTGCTGTATCTCAGATGATGGTCGATGAGATCCCGGAAGTCCGGGGGGTTGTCAGATCCGGGGATTTTATCCCTGGAGTTATTGATCCTGCCCTGATGAGCCCCCCTCGCACCTATGAACTCCTGGCAGGATGTGATGTGAGAGCCAACGTGTTCCCAACAAAAATGGGTCCAGTGGTACTCTACCAGCAACAGTCGACAATCCATATCGAGTTCCCACGAGGGCAGAACCCAAAAATATCTTCTGTTGAGGAACGGATAGCCAGGATACGACCTGAATGGTTTGTGGATGCATGCTGTGGAGCCGGCACTCTGGGTATAACGGCTGCAAGGCTGGGGGTCCCCCATGTAATCCTGAATGATACCTGGTATGCTGCTGCCGCATGGGCTGCATACAATGTAGGAGTGAACCGCGAATTTTTCCGAATCGATGAAGTGAAGACTCTACATTGAATTTCCGCTCATGGCTGAACATCAGGTCGGGGAGGAACCGGTATTGATCGCTGAAACGGAAGGGGAGCAGGAGATACGGGTGTATCAGGGCGATCTCCATAAACTCCCCGGAGTCGTTCCGAAAGTCGCAGTACTCGCCGTGATCGACCTTTTCGACAAATCAGACCGGGCTGCATCAGGGATGTTGCTCAGGGAGTGGATGGCTCAGGTAAACGGCGAGGCATTTATCCCCTGAGCTTCAGATAGTATATGGGGACTAGTCCGGGTGGTTCGGCGTCACCTGTCACCTGAAACCGTCGGTATGCAGGGGGCGAAGTTTGCGGAAGGCCGAGGCGGGCTTCGGGAGCTTTGAGTCTCCTGACGTTGAAACCTCGTCCCATGAGGTCGGTGGACAGGGATCAATACTCCGGAGGGAGCGGCGACCTGCTGCTGCGGAGAACGGTTCAGGCCCGGAAGGGAGCAGACTTACCGTAGACATCCGGCGCCCATGGGGTTGCGGGGCGGAGGAGGGAGTCTTGGGTGAACGCTGACACGTGCGGTCGACCAAGAACGTGTCCCCACTGTTGCACTATCATGGCAAAAGTCACAATTATCGGGGCGACTGGTAATGTCGGAACATTTGCCGCGCATACCATAGCCGAGATACCCTACGTAAGCGAGATCCTCCTTGTCGGCCGGAAAGGGCGGGAAAACCTGCTCTGTGGCATAGCACAGGATATGAAGGATGCTTTTGCTGCATGCGGGAACTATACCGAATTGAACTGGACAACCGACATTTCAGATTACGCTGGTTCGGATATTGTCATCTGTGCTGCAGGAGCTGCCCGGCAGGCTGGACAGGACCGGCTCGATCTTGCACTCGGTAATGCGCGGATTGTTGCATCCACTTCTCGTGATATACGTGAGCATGCTCCCGATGCAGTGATCATGATGGTGACAAACCCGGTCGATGTTATGACCTCGGTTGCCCTCAGATATTCAGGATTTGAACCACCCCACGTTTTCGGGCTTGGTACACATCTTGATTCCATGCGGCTCAAATCGCTCATCGCCGCATTTTTCAAAGTACATGTGAGCGAGGTACACACCCGTATTATAGGTGAACACGGAGACAGTATGGTGCCGCTCTGGTCCGCGACGACCATTGGGGGTATCCAGATCAGCAACCTGCCCGCATTCTCCGGGCTCCCCATCAGAGAGATGGTCGAGACCGTGAAGACGAGTGGCGAAGATATCATCAGAAACAAGGGTTCAACGGTCTTTGGACCCGGTGAGGCAATCGCTACGCTCGTGCAGACCGTACTTGGTAATGAGAACCGGATCCTGACGGTCTCTGCGTATGTGAAGAGCGAAGTACATGATATCGGAAATGTGTGTATTGGAGTCCCTGCCCGGGTGAACCGCGAAGGAGTGTACCCGATACCGATCAAGATCGATCGTGATGAAGTCGACCAATTCCAGCATTCTGTGGAAAAAATTCGAGGAATAACCAGTGAACTGATGGCACTCCTTGAAAAAGAGGATCAATAAAGAGATATCTCCGTGGCCTGCTGACTATTCAGGTGAGCGTCAGTTCGATGACCTCTGCCCTCTCCACACCGTCAATCGCATTGATTTCTGCTTCGACCGTATCACTCTCATTGGCAGAATCACCGACAACAACGGCAATTTTCAGTGCTCTCAACCCAAATCCGATAGGCTCTTCTCTTACATCCATAAGGCCTGGTACTTTCTTTCTTATCTGATCAGTGAGCATATCGAGGTCAACATCAGGCGATTCAGGCATGACGCGAAGGATGAGTGCCACACTTCCCATCGTTCACGGCCCCCCGAATCCGCATTTTGGGCAGGTATAGGGGATACTCTGTTCCCTGCACCGTACACATCTTCGTATCTCATACCCGCACTTCGGGCATCCGAATTCCGCTGCCCCTTCCTCTGCGAGGGGGGCATTACATGATGTACATTTCCGGATCATTTATTGTTACACTCCAGATTATCGGTCCTTACATTATCTCATCTGAAAGATTTAAAATCCGATGGTCGTACCTGGTACCCTGCCGCCTTCAAGAAGAAGCTCGAGGCGGCCAGGAGCCCGCCCATTGATCACAATAGTTTTTACTTTGGAATCGATTACATAGCGTATGAAACAGGGGTCTACATCGTCTGTAGGGATATCCCTGGTCACCTGGTCCTGTAAAATTCCTCCTGACCGTATTCCATCAACCGACTTGAGAAGGATCAGGGTGAGTGAAAGGCGGGATGCAATCCATGCCGAGATAGTGTCTGAGGTGACATCCCAGGAATGAGGGAGCGGGTCTGCGTTTCTGAGCAGGGTATAGGGAAGAAGCACCTCCACCCGGTCGGGAACCTGGAGGTGGGTGACAGGGCTCACCCCCTTTGAGGCAATATACCAGCCCATCTGCTCCATCGCAGCAATGGCCATCCAGTGGGCTGCATCACCTGAAATACCAGTCTCCCCTACCAGGTCGGCAAATCTTCCTCCGCCTGGCACGATAAGTACGGGCTGCCCCTGCCGATGCAGTGCATCAAGGATCGGGTCGAGATAGTCCATGAGGCTTCCGCCAATTTTCACCACAACAGGATAATCCATGAAAAGAGGATAAATTTCACCAGATTAATAACTTAAGGCTTCGCATTTCAGTGCTATGCGCAGGTCGTGGTTTTTTTTATTCCTGCTCGTCTTTTCTATGCCTGTAAATGCTGTGCAGATTGTGGAATTCTGCCCGGACCCGTATCTTGCCGGTGATATGGATGAGTATATCGTCCTTTCGGGGTCCGGGAGTCTCGATGGAGTTTTGGTTTCAGACGGGGAAGGAGGATTCCGGTTTCCTCAGGGATCTACGATAGAGGGTCAGATAACAATCGCCCGCAGCAGCCTGGCTTTTCAAGAGACCCACAATTGCAGCCCAAGTTTTGAATGGTACGATTATTCGCCGGTTGTCCCTGATGTTATCCGGGGAGGTACCTTCCAGCTGGCAAACACCGGTGATCAGCTCCGGCTGTATGACCGTGGGACACTTGTCCAGGAACTTATCTGGCCCAGGGACTTTTCAGCACGTCAGGGTCAGGTCCATTACTATGAAAACGGAATCTGGGACAGGCGGATACTGATGCTTGGCCAGTCACGGTTCGTGAGTGAGGAGTTCATTGCAGTTGACGGTGTTGTATTTGCCTCACCTGACTGTTCCCTCACCGTATATGAGGACACCGTAGGATCTGCAAAGAGAGAGATACGGGCAAATGTGTATGAATTCTCCAGTCCCGCGATGGCGAGCGCTCTGATGGATGCCTCCAGGCGTGGGGTTGAGGTAACGGTTCTCCTTGAGGGGGGCCCTGTCGGAGGAATAAGTGACGAAGAGAAAGGGATCGTTGCAGAACTCAGGAGAGCCGAAATCCCGGTGAACCTGATGACCTCTGATAGCGATGCTCATCCGCCGTATCGGTTCGACCATGCCAAATACCTTGTCATTGATCGCAGCAGCGTGCTTGTCACAAGCGAAAATTTCAAATCGAACGGATTTCCTGAAGAGGGGTTCTCAGGGAATCGCGGGTGGGGCGTCGTTATGGAGGATGAGGGTGTTGCCCGTTATTTCTCTACCGTATACTCTCACGATTCCTCGGGGGGGTGGTGCAGCCCTGCAGCATTCGGCAGCGGGAGCACCGAATATCCCGCCACACGTGAATACAAGGCTGAATTCTCGCCTTACCGGTTTGAAGATGCACGTGTGATACCAGTCATTTCACCTGACACAAGTTACCTTGTCAGTGATATGATTGCCGGGTCAGAAGTGACACTTGATATCGAGCAGGCCTACATCACGAACCAGACTGAAGGATCGTTCAACCCTTTTCTCGAAGAAGCTATATCAGCAGCACGCCGGGGAGTCAAGGTCAGGATTCTCCTGGACTCTTATTATTATAATACGGAAGGGTCCGGGGACAATGACGAGATGGTCCAGTGCATAAACCGCCTTGCTGCAGACGAGAAGATTCCCCTCGAAGCCCGCCTTGCCAATCTGGAGGCCAATAATATTGAAAAAATTCATAATAAGGGGGTGATCGCCGATAGAAGAAATGTTCTTGTCAGTAGTATCAACTGGAATGACAATTCACCCCGTTTCAATCGTGAAATTGGAGTAATTATCGAGCATCAGGGAGTCGGAGAATATTTTACCCGGGTCTTTGACGATGACTGGGCGGTCTCAGGGGTGAAGGGAAAAACAGGCCCGGACTGGTTTAAAATCAGGATTGCTGTCCTGGTTCTTGTTGTCCTTGGGTATCCTCGCATATGTGAGGAAGAAGACCCGGTTCTAGGATACCCCCGGCTTTATCGGTAAAAATGAGCCAAACAATAATTCAAGGGGAAGAATGACGGCGGATAATCTTCTATTTCTTCATGGTACATCTGCAGATATCACAGAGTGTGATGCCACAGTCTGAGCTTGTCACGGATAAGGCCCACCTGTCGATCAGAGAGTCAAGTTCATGCGAGATCTCGACACCTGAATCTCCCCTTTTCCTGCTGATATACTGGGACACCGCTGCACGGCTCACCCCGAGCATTTTTGCAGCATCACTCTGCGTGATCCCCTCGCGCTGGACAAGCCGTGCCACCATCTCAGCCCTCATGGCAGGAAGGTACTTTCGTACCATAATATCACAGACTATGATGTCACAACCGGGATTCTTCATGCAGGCACCTGTTGGGGCCCGCGGTTCTGGTAGATGATCTGGCGTGCATCCCGGAAATTGAATTTCTCTATAATCAACTGGTTCTCTTTCAGTTTCTTCAGGGCATAGCGTACAGTTCTTGGCGCAAGTTTGCTCTTCCTGACTATCTCCTTGTGGGTCATCGCCCCACCCTCATCAAGGAGATGCAGGACGGCTCTTGATGATGGGGGAAGGTTAATTTCTTGCATATACTAGTGTTAACGCTGTTAACATACATCAAACTGTCGATTATAAATCATATTGAGGCGAGGAACTTGTATGATTATCCGGCAGGAACGTATCGCCCTTGTCCTGCTTTGTGTCGTTTCGGCGGTAGTCATCACTGCTTCGATTATTCTCACGGGCATTGATAAAGCAGATATTTCTTCTGAATACACCCCTCTGTCAAGGGAAGGAACACTGGTACACCTGCAGGGACAGGTCGAGGAGGTTCGTGCCACAAAGACGGGGGGACATATCGCAGCTTCCGTGAATAATACGGCGATATTTATCCCGGCTGATGTTGCAGGAACGGTAACCCTGCACCCTGGTGACCTTGTCTCCCTGTATGGTATCGTGCAGACGTACCGGGGGGAAAAGGAAGTGGTGGTCAATTCACCCCGGGATATTATTATCCATAACAATCTATAAAAATCAAGGCTCGGACTTTATGGAATCTCAAAGTAGTTCAGCAGAGACTCTCCGATTCGTTTTAAAATCAGATTATGTCATTGCGGTTTTTCTGATCATTCCGGATCACCTGTCGTTTCTTCACCGGCAACTTCAGATTTCATTCGTATCATCCTGACTGCAGCGGTCGCTGCTGCTTTTACCTTCTCATCCGGATCATCCCGGGCGATCTGCTCAAGCGGACCAAGAGCCCGATCATCGCCAAGGAACCCCAGTGCTATTGCAGCATGTTTACGCACCTGCCTTTTCCTGTCAATAAGGAGCGCAACCAATGGTTCGACCGCCCGCAGGTCTCCAAGTTTTCCCAGTCCTGTTGCAGCGCCGGCCCTGAGCCATGGCTCATTTGAGTTCAGTGCCCGGAGCAGAGGTTCGACCGCTCTTGCATCCCCGATGGAGCCAAGAGATTTTGCCGCAAGCCAGGCGACATCGACATAGGGATCGTCAAGTGCCTCGATGAGCGGCTGAACAGCGGTCTGGTCACCGATTATACCCAGATTCTCGGCAGCTTTCCAGCGGGTATCCAGATACGGACTTTTCAAGAGTTCAATATAATCCCGAATCATCCGTCTGCGAGCGTCAATATCGATGAATTTTATATCCGGAGCCTCTTTACTGCTCCTCTGCCATCCCTCATCTCCCGCTCACCGGGTTTTAGTGACAGGCTCTATTAATTGTTTTGGTATGAAGAGCTGGAAAAAAGTCAGTAAATCAGGTTATTTCATTGTTCCTGTATGATATCAAGGCTGACATCGTAATTAAGGACACTATGGGTCAGGAAACCTGAACTGATCCTGTCTACTCCGGGAATGGTGTATGAGAGCAGGTTGTCCTCATCGATATTACCCGAAACCTCGATTATCAGGCCCTCTCTTACTCCTGCATCCCCGCAAAGCTGCAGCGTCTTCCTGACAAGAGCAGGCGTCATGTTATCCAGGAGAAGGATATCGGCACCGGCCTTTGCAGCAGAAAGCGCATCCGCTGGTGCAGAGACCTCGACTTCGACTTTCCGGTAACAGGATCTCTCCTTTGCCCGATGTATTGCAGTCACCAGCGGGACAAGGGCAAGATGGTTATCCTTGATCAGGATACCGTCCGACAGGCTCATCCTGTGAGGATCTCCCCCTCCCAGCAGTACTGCTTTTTTGTCAAGCAGTCTCAGTCCCGGGGCGGTTTTACGGGTGGCCGCGATCCTGCAGGAGCATCCTTCCGAGAGGATCAGGGAGGACAATTTCCTCGTCCGTGTTGCGATACCACTCATCCTCCCGATGATATTCAAAGCCGTCCGTTCCACGAGGAGGATTCCCCTGGCAGGGCCTTCGAGTGACATGACGATGGTGCCGGCAGCGACTTCGCTTCCGTCAAAGGAATGATCGAGAATAGTGGCCCCGAAATGCCCAAAAAGAGCCGCAGCTTCATTGAGGCCGGCGATCACCCCTGCCTCACGTGCAGTAATGACCGCACGGCACCGGACGTCATCGATAAGAGCATCGCTTGTGATATCCCCAAAGGGAGCATCCTCCTCGATGAAAGAGAGAAGATAATCAGGAGCAGGCATCCCTTTTCTCCCTCCTGATCGATACTACTGATGCAACACGATGATAGTGTCCAGGTAAAATCTTTCTGTGATTTCCCTCTGCTGCATATCCTTTACACGTGGAGGAGCTACGGGAGGGCAACCCCGTGATCCCGCTATGTGACGGGAAGTTATCCCGCTTTTGAAGGGTCATGTTCCTACCACCAGTGGATCTTCAAGAGTATTGAGGAGCGAGAGGATAGACAGGGCAGCAAGATAACTGGTAGCCGGGTTGTCCGGGCTCGGGAGATTGTTCACCCGGATATAGATATCGCCAAAAACACCCTCGACAAAAATCTCGTGGATGTTTCTCTCGACAGCCGGGTCCACATACAGCTCCACGTCCACCTCCCTTCCTGATGCAAGGCTGAGAGCTACCGATACATTCACATTCCGTGGAAATTCCTTGATGCATTCGTTTGCTTTTCCCTTGAAGATCAGCATTCGTTCCGATGCAGGAATGCCAAGTGAAGCCGGGCTTTTTGTAGTCCTGAGAAGGAGCCTTGAAATGGGAGCGATCTGGCCGACCTTGATATTATCAAGTCCTGTAATGGCCCCGCTCGGGATACGTATCTTCTTTTTCTGTCTCCGGGCGACACTGATGACATCTGACCTGAAAACAGGGTCTGCCAAAGCCCCAACGCTCATGACCACAATGTCTTTATCGTGCACAAGGATGCTTTCTGCATACATCCGGACGGCTTTTCCGGAGGCTGCTTCCACGACAAGGTCAAATGGAGCACTGACAAATTCCTCAAAATTCTCATAAGGAATCCCCCCTGATACAAGCGCGAGTTCCTGTGCCCGCTCATGTACCTTGTCATAGAGGGCAACGATCTTCCACTTGCCCTGGTATCCCGCAATGATATGGCCGATATTCCCACAGCCGAGGAGCCCGATGCTCAACATCACTACAACATACACAATGCCATCGGTTAAGCGTTTTGCCATTAAAGAGCCGTCTCACCGGTGTGAATCAAGGCTTCAACGAAGCGAAACAGGGTATCAGGGACAAAATTAAGTTTTTCCCGATGCCCGGTATCTGGTCCCTGATCATCCCTTTTACCCTGGATTAATGAGGGACTGAACAGACAATAAGAATGAAGTATGGAGTTTTCTACCGGAACCTGTTGTGAATTGAGGTCAGGAGGGGATCTCACACAACTCGTCAATAAAAATGTCTGTATCCTCACCTTTGGATGTACCTACAACCACGGTGACAGCAGGAAACTGGAAAATATCCTGATCTCTCAGGGGTGCCGGATTGTCTTAAAACCAGAAGGTGCAGATGCTCTCGTGGTAAACACCTGCACGGTGGTCGGCAAGACTGAAAGAAAAATGATCAGGCTGTTAAAAAAATACCGTGCCATGCCCCTCTACGTGACCGGGTGTATGCCGCTGGTGCAGAAAGAAGAGGTCCTTGCAGCATGCACCCCTGTATTCATTCATCCTGATACAATCACGGAAGAATCGAGAAAAGTGCCGCACCATGTTCATGCCGATGTGGGCATTGTCCAGATAGGCAGAGGGTGCCTGGGATCCTGCACCTATTGCATCACCCGACATGCACGGGGACCCCTTGTAAATTATGCTGCGGGGGAGATTCTGCAGGAGATCAGGGAGTGCCATACATGCGGGGCGACCGAGATCCAGATTTGTGCACAGGACTGCAGTGCCTGGAAGGGCGAAAAAGAAGAAAATCTTGCCGACCTCCTCTCAATGACACGCGATCTTCCCGGTTCATTTCTCCTGCGTGTCGGGATGATGAACCCTGCGACCCTCCTTCCGGTTCTTGACCCTGTCATTGAATCATTCAGGGATGAGCGTATATTCCATTTTGTTCACCTGCCTGCCCAGTCAGGTTCTGACCGGATTCTTTCGAGAATGGGCAGAGGGTATACCCGTGAGGATTTCATGATGATTGTCAGGGAGTTCCGGGCAAAGATTCCCGATATTTCGATCGCAACGGACATCATTGCAGGATTTCCTGGCGAGGACGAGAGCGATGTTCAGGATTCCATCGATCTGCTGTCTGCTGTCATGCCGGCCAAGGTCAACATCACTCGTTATTCACCCCGGCCTCATACCCCGGCTGCAAAGGAAGCTGACCATACTGATTACATCAAGAAGACGAGGTCACGCTTGCTCCAGCATCACGCTGAAATGCTGTATCATCGCCAGAACCAGTCACTGCCCGGGAGAACGATCAAAGTTACCGTCACCGAGCACATCAGGCCTGGAACCGTCCTTTGCAGAAGCAGCAATTATACTGGTGTCGTTGTGGACAGGGATCTCCCGGTCGGTACGATCATTCAGGTCCGTATCATTGCTGACCGCATGTATTTCTTTTCCGGTGAATTGGTGACCTGAGACATGACTTTGCAGAAGATGTTACTATATCGCAGCATAGGGTTTATATTTTCTATCTCCGAGGGAAAGATTAAACGTGAGGCAATCCTATTGAGTCATTCACCAGAGAGGAGTATCTTCTGATGGATGAGATAGAAACAGGATTTCAGAACCTTGTCGAGCGGATTGGAGAGAATGGGAAAGAGCGGGAGTCCCTGAAAGAAGAGGTAAAAAAACAGGAAGTGGCTCTTTTCGGACGAATGATTACCCTTGCCGCGCCGCTTGTAAAAGATATCGGTATCCTCATGCTTCTCCGTGGAAAACAGGATACAAAGGGGGAGCTGTATGATACAGCGTTCCATAAAAGGAAGATGATCGTCCTTGGAAAAACAGATCCATCGGAATATCGTCCGGACGATATATCCAAAAAAGTGGAGGATCAGTTCTGTGTATTGTCAGAAGATGGCAAGCTGTATGAGATGATGTTCTCTTTTGATGGGTTCATAGTGGACTCGTATGCAAATCCGATCTCCCCAAAGGAGGCACTTGAGCGATATGGATACGACCCGATGTACATGTTGTACCATGCCCTTCACGATTACCTCAAGGGGCAGGATGAGCTTATCGCTGCATTGAAACTTGTGATGGAATTTATATATCCCGGTTCTATCCCTCTGAAAAAGGATTAATCATCATCTTTTTTCCATTTGAAGAATGGAAATGCCGGCCTTAACAGGTCATCATCACTTGTACCGGTGACAGATAAAAGATAGGTTTTTGAGAAACGGCCTTTATCTTCGTTCTCGAACGAGACCATCACTTTCGCCTCGCTTATCATCTTCCCGAATGCGTACAGATATTTTTCATCCTCCTTCAACTGAGGGATATCAAACTCGATATCATGGGGAATTATTGCGACATGAATGGCATACGCGGGGGCATTTCCATCGTTTTTCAACTCCACCCCTTTTGCTTCATCATTCAACGTAGCGGTGACATTGGGGTGCATACGGGAGTCCTCCATGATCCACACCGACATCAGAAGGACTATAAAAATTATGAATGCCATACCCCCGATATAGATATTGACGATCAGGAGAATGACACAAACGATGAGAGCGGCACCAAGGAGGATCTTGTAGTTGCGTTCCATGGGAGAAACGGTTGTCTCTATTGGGTAATTAAGAAAATGGGAGTGGGCCCGATGTGATTCGAACACATGACCTCCCGGTTATCAGCCGGGCGCACCACCGGGCTATGCTACGGGCCCATAAATTGCCTAAATAGTTGAACAGCACGACCTCTTATAAGTTTTGAAACAATAGCCGAATTCCTATATAAGGGTGTGAACCAGAGTATTCCTTCAGGAGACTCCCTGGTGGACCATGGATCAACGTTATCTTCTCGGAAATGAGGCGGTTGCCCTTGCATGCCTTGAATCTCCGGTCGGGTTTGTGAGCGGGTATCCCGGAACTCCTTCTTCTGAAGTGATCGAGATACTCGCATCACATCCCAATCGGAGCTGCTATGTGGAATGGTCGGTGAATGAGAAGGTCGCCTTCGAAAATGCTCTCGCAGCGGCATGGTGCGGGGTTCGGGCGCTTTGTACGATGAAGCATGTGGGCTTGAATGTTGCCGCAGACCCATTGATGACAAGCGCATATACCGGAGTTACCGGAGGACTCGTCATCATGAGTGCTGATGACCCCTTCGCCCACTCATCCCAGAACGAGCAGGACAGCCGTATGTATGCGAAATTTGCGAGAATTCCCTGCCTCGATCCCTCTACCTTGCAGGAGGCACATGACATGGTCAGGGATGCCTTCGTCCTTTCGGAGGAGTTCGGACTTCCCGTCATATTCCGCCCCACGACAAGGATATGCCATTCGAAGGGAAATGTTACCCTGGGCCCTGTTCTGTCCAATACCCGAAAGGGGGAGTTTCATAAGGACCCGCGGCAGTATGTCGTCATTCCCGCCCATACAAGGATACTTCACAGGAAACTGAATGAGAAACAGCCGATGGTGAAGAAGCGGCTGTCAGAATCCGGGTATAATCATTACCAGGTAAGGGGAAAGTATGCTGTCATCGCGAGTGGGATCGCTGCCTCGTATGTTCAGGAAGTTATACCCCCCACTATCTCGTTCATGAAAATCGGGGCATACCCAATCGATGAGGAGTGGCTTTCAGGGTTCGTCCGGATGCATGAGAAGGTCCTGGTTGTTGAAGAACTCTTCCCCATGGTTGAAGAGGCCGTACGGGAGGTGGCGGGGACGGTTGCGGTTTTTGGCAAGAAAACCGGTCATGCCCCGTATGAAGGGGAACTCTCTCCAGATTCAGTCGCAAGGATCATGGTATCCTGCGGCTTCTCCTCCACTATTCAGTATCCCTCAGTGCAGCCGGTCCCGGAACTCCCCCCCAGGCCACCTATCCTCTGTGCCGGTTGCATGCACCGCCCCGTGTTTTACGCGATAAAGAAGGTCTTCAAGGATGGAATCTACCCAAGCGATATCGGGTGCTATACCCTCGGCCTCCAGCTCGGGGCAGTCGATACCACCATCTGCATGGGCGCTTCGATCACGGTAGGGAGCGGCTTCTCCCATACCGGTGAAGAGAGAGACGTGGTGGCAACTATCGGGGACTCAACCTTTCTTCATTCAGGAATCCCCGGGCTCCTGAACGCAGTATACAACGGGGCGAAGATGACCGTCGTGATTCTCGACAACCGGACGACAGCGATGACCGGACACCAGCCAAACCCCAACACGGGTTGCACGGCCTGCGGGTCACCCTCGCCCTCTATATCCCTCGAGGCATTATGCAGGGCATGCGGGGTATCATTTGTGGAGACGGTTGACCCGTATGACATGGTCACGCTCACTGCAGCCCTGAAGGATGCAAAAGCGCGGCCGGGCGTGAAGGTCGTGATCGCAAAACAACCGTGCGTGATCACTGCCAGGAGAGCTGGCATAAAGAGAGGCCGGTACCGGGTGGATCCTGACACCTGTACGGCCTGCGGGATCTGCATAAAATTCGGATGCCCTGCGATCGAGCAGCATGACGAAAAAGCATATATCAATGACCTCTGCAGCGGCTGTGCCGTCTGTGCACAGGTATGCCCGTCCGGAGCAATCGGAAGGGAGGGTGGCAGATGACGGGTTCGTATGATATCATGATCGTCGGTATTGGCGGACAGGGGACGATCCTGGCCTCGAACATCCTTGGCGAATCCTGCCTGATCGAGGGTAGATCGGTGCGTGGGGCGGAGACCCATGGCATGGCGCAGAGGGGAGGATCTGTGGAAAGCCATGTGAGGATCGATGGGAAATTCGGCCCGCTTATCGCACCGGGGACCGCTGACCTTCTCATCGGGTTTGACCTGCTTGAGGGTCTCCGTTATTCCCACTTTCTGAAACCGGAAGGGAAGATGGTGCTCTCCCGGCGGATGGTAATCCCGACTTCAGTATTTGTACAGGGGCTGACGATCCCTTCGTCAGAGGATATTGTCAAGAAGCTCTCCGGATTCAGTCTCTGTCTGATCGATGCAGAAGAGATTGCCCGGGAAGCCGGAAGTGTTCTCGCAGCCAATGTCGTCATGCTCGGAGCAGCCTCACACCATATACCTCTCACAGAAGGATCCCTGGTTACTGCGGTACAGCGTCTCGTTCCGCAAAAAACGGTCGACGTAAATACCAGGGCATTTGCGATGGGGAGAAAAGCGGGAGAGCATTGTTAACAGGCAGGGGAGTGTGAGCTGGTGGAACCCAGCCTCGGTCCGTTTGAACAAGACAGGGTATATCACGGAGATGCGCTCCAGCTCATGCCCCTCATCCCTCAATGCAGTATTGACCTCGTCGTGACCGACCCGCCGTTTGCCATTGACTTCCGGGCTCAGAGACTGAACTATAACCGGACCGGGGGAAATGTCCTTGAGGGGTATGCGGATATCGACCCTGATGATTACGGGAGTTTTACCTCCTGCTGGCTCAGGGAGGCTTACCGGGTCCTCTCGGATTCAGGCAGCATCTATGTCTTTTCCGGCTGGAACCGGCTCAAAGACGTGCTGATTGGTCTTGACTCCGCGGGGTTTCATACGGTCAACCATATTATCTGGAAATACCAGTTCGGGGTATTCACAAAGAAAAAATACGTCACCAGCCATTATCATATCCTCTTTGCCGTTAAGAATCCACGTCGCTACATTTTTAACAAAGTGGAGCACTATCCGGAGGATGTCTGGGTGATCAACCGGGAGTACTGGAAGGGAAAGAAAAAGACACCTACAAAACTTCCGGGAGAACTCGTAAGAAAGATTCTCAGTTACTCAAGCAATCCCGGAGATATTGTCCTTGACCCCTTTCTTGGATCCGGCACTATTGCAGTGGTCAGCAAGGAGACGGGGAGGCATTTTCTCGGTTTTGAGCTCGTGGAGGCATACTACCGGTTTGCATCAGAGCGCATCGCTTTGAGCGATGAAGCGACGAAGAAACAGGAGTAACTGAAACAGCAAAAGACGGTAAGAACTGGTAAAGGTACCCTGGATACGGTACCTTGGACGCTGAGGGGGAGATTTGAACTCCCGAGGGGCTGGACGCCCCACAGGCTTTCCAGGCCTGCGCCTTACCGGTCTAGACTACCTCAGCACAGAAATGCACCCTTACTATTGTCAGGTATTTTTTTTAATGGTATCTCATGGAGAGCCGGAATGGCCAGCTTTTTTCCAGCCCTTCGCGTAGGTGCCGGGATCCATGAATACGGTGGAAGGTGAGATGATAAGCCCGTTTTTGAGGGAGCCGGCTTCTTTTGAGGATATGAGCGTCCGGCCTAACGCCACGAGCTCACCGCGGGAAGTGGTGAGTACAACCATAACCCCTTTGCCGAATTCGTCGTAGCTGCTCAATCCCGGCCTGGCAAGCACTGCTCCGTGGCAGACCGCATCCACCGCAGTATCCCTGAGTACGACCTTTGGCAGAGATTCAAGGGCTTTACCGGGTGACTGGATCAGTGATTTCAGAATATCCGGATTACCGAAACGGGCAGCCTCTGCTGCATCTGTGAGTTCCTGGAGTGTGCAGGACTGGGTCTCATCGAATTGCCCCGACCGTGTACGCCTGAGTTCCACCATGTGTGCCCCTGTGCCCAGTGCGAGCCCGATGTGATGGCAGAGGGAGCGGATGTACGTTCCGGCATCGCACCTGACCCGTATCATCAGCAGCCGGCCATCAGCATCGAGTAGTTCTATCTCACGGACCGTGCGAATCCGGAGGTTCCTGGCAACCGCGCTTTTCCGGGGGGGTCTCTGGTAGATCCGGCCTGTGAATTCTGCGAGGGCAGCATCAACCCCGCCGGGAGCCGGATCGCCATGGAGACGGATGAGACATACGTACTCCTTCTCTTCGGACAGGAGAAGCGGGGCAAGCCGCACCGCCTTCCCTATCATCACTGTCAATATCCCCGAAACCCCCGGGTCAAGTGTGCCGGCATGGCCAACACGGGCTCCGAGGATCTCACCTGCCCAGGCGGTTACCTGGTGGCTTGAGGGGCCGCGGGGCTTGTCGATAACCAGCAGACCGTCACGGAGAGGGGACGGGCTCCGGGTGTCATCCTTGCCGGGCATTCGGGAGATCAGTCCCCTGCCAGCTCCCTTCTGGCTGCAAGGTAGGTATTGAGTGCCTGAAGTGTACCCTCCAGGGATCCATCACCGGTAACATCAGGTTCAACCCCGTTGCTCCGCATCACCGCCCCGGTCGATTCACCAATGGCGATTTTCATGATGGGGGCATCAGTCTGGTAGACCGCAGTGGAAAATGACATGGCACTGGTAAAAAGGATGGCTCCGGCCCTGCTCAGATCCAGCACGTTGCCTGTCGGAATCAGGGCATATATCCCGACCTCGACCGGTATTCCTCCGGCATTCCGAATACCCTCGATGAGAAGGGGATTTGGGACTTCGGCACGGGGAATTCCTATACTCTTTCCCCGAATCCATCCACCGAGATAAGGGACAAAGTCACGGGAGTAAAAGCTGGGGAGCGTCTCGGCCGCAATGCCGAAGTGCCCGAGTGTCATTGCGGTACGGGGGCCGATCGCGATCACTCGTGGCCAGCGTGAAAGACGCGGGGCAATAATCTTTGCAGGAAAGGCACTCGTGAAAAAGAGGCAGTCAAATTCGTTCGCCTCAACCGCGTTTACAAACGAAGCGACCAGATCCTCCCTGACCTCTGCCCTGAGGGGTGATACAGGATAACATTCATGGCCGTACCGCTCACATCGTGCCGCATCATCCTTCTCCTTGCCTATGAGCCGTGTTACTGCTATCCTCATCAGAGTCCTGTCCGTTTGTACCAGTACCTGTATTACGATGTATTTATCTTAATTCCCTCCAACCTAGGCGGGAATGATCGGGTTCCTTGCAGGGTTGGCGACCGGAGTGCTGCTTGGGACCATCAGTGGTCTTATCCCCGGTGTGCATGTGAACACGCTGGCCGGAGGGCTGCTTACCCTCCAGTTTCTCCTCATCTCTGTATTCGGGCCGGAGATGCTTGCCGTTGCAATGGTCGCCGCCCTGATTACCCACACGTTTCTTGACATCATCCCGAGCACCTTTCTCGGTATTCCAGATGCCGACACTGCTCTGTCTGTAATCCCCTCCCATGCGCTCTGTCTCGAAGGCAAAGGGGAAGAAGCCGTACGTATTGCTGCACTGGGAAGCGTTGCAGGATTCCTTGCCGCCCTCCCGGTAGCGCTTGCCCTGCTCCTGCTGGCCCCGACTGTCCAGGGGTATCTGGACTGGGCGATCGCAATCATTCTTACCGGTGTTGCGGGATATCTGGTCCTTTTCTCCGAATCTCCCTGGTATGCGGGCCTGGTTTTTCTGTCATCCGGGATGCTCGGCCTTTTTACCTTCAATTTTTCATATCTTGGCAGTGGCCCTTTCGGAGTCTCAGGGCTCCTCCTGCCTCTTCTCTCTGGGTTGTTCGGTATTTCCCTTCTCCTCGTATCAGGAAAGGGGCCGGTTCCTGAACAGCACTTTAATGATATTGATCTCCCCCGTCATACCATAATCAAAGGAACCATTTCCGGCACGATCGCCGGGGTTGTGGTCGGATGGCTGCCCGGCCTCTCGAATGCCACGGCAAATGCGGTCGTCTCATCTGTTGCTGATTATGAAAAGGACCGGCGGGGGTATCTCTTTGCAACGAGTGCGGCGAATACCGTGAATGCTGTTACAGGCCTCGCGGTATTCTATGCGATCGCCAGGACACGAAACGGGGTTATGGTTGCCCTTTCTGCGATCGAGACACCCCCTCTGATAGTCCTCATCGCTGCTGCTGCATGTGCAGCAACATGCGCCTATCTCCTCACCATACAGCTGGCATCGGCTGCCTGGAGGTTTGGCGGGGTGAACCGAAACGGGCTCACCATTGGAGTCATTGTTTTTATCACCCTGCTCAGCTTCCTGTTCTGCGGGATCTTCGGCCTCTTCATCCTTCTTCTTGCAACCCTTCTCGGCCTCGTTCCAAAATTGCTGAATATCCCCCAGCTCTTCTGTATGGGCGCCGTCACGCTTCCGGTAATCATCTTCTCTCTCGGGATTTCCGGCTTCTGATTGGAGATTTCAAAAGGTATCCGGATTCCCGGGTCCGGGATCCTGTCCTTTTCCTCAAAAACAAATCTGCCGCCAATGATACTAATTATGGAGAATCTCCATTACTCCTTAATGGAGTCCTACTGGTTTGGTGACCGGGAGGGTGGGACCTGTCATCCCCTGCCTCATGATCCCGGAATCCTTGCAAAGAGAGTTGAGGAGCTTGCCGGGAACGGGACGGCAGAGATGCCTGAATGGGAGTGGGCAGTGCGGTGCGGATTTGTGAAAGACCGGTCCGAATATCTCGCCATCCTCCATAATACGGCAATGCATCTGGCAGGGATCCATCTTGAAAAGGAGTTGAATGCTGACCATCCAGAGTTGATCCTGATGGTGAAGATGCTGGACCAGATCGACTCGGTCATCAACCTCCTCTCTGAAAGGGCGGTGGAATGGCATCGTGCTCTCAATCCTGAATTCAGCCGCAAGTCAGGGCTTCCCCACGGGAGAAAACTGCGTGATCTGATGAGGGAGGGATCAGGAGAGGCACTGAGGGAGATCCTTGACGAGATAGAACAGCTTGCAGAACGCCGCTCGGTTCTTGCAAAAAGAGTTTCTGTAAAGGCAGTTGAGGTTCTCCCGAACTGCAGTGCAATCTCGGGCGGCCTGGTGGCTGCACGTCTTGCTGCCGAAGCAGGAGGGATCCGGGATCTCTCGATGATGCCGGGAAGTGCTATCCAGGTGCTTGGTGCAAAAAATGCCCTTTTCTGTCACCTTTCCACCGGGTCACCCCCACCCAAGCACGGGCTGGTCTACCAGTACAGCGGGGTGCACGGGTCAAGCAAAGAGAGGCGGGGGAGGGTGGCACGGGTCCTTGCCGCAAAACTGGCGATTGCGGCACGGATCGATTATTACCGGGGAGAACCTGATCCCGCGTTTATTGCAAAGGCCAATGATG
Organism: uncultured Methanoregulaceae archaeon; assembly: GCA_963828315.1. Taxonomy (GTDB): domain Archaea; phylum Halobacteriota; class Methanomicrobia; order Methanomicrobiales; family Methanospirillaceae; genus UBA9949. The sequence goes on from CAWHEC010000003.1 coordinate 350,624, forward strand.
CAATCCGGCATGCAAGGAGGGGTCCATGATCTGGATTGGAGACCAGCTGGTTTCAGAGGGGCCGGGAGGAGTATACGGGGAAAAGATGATCCAGGGGTACCGTCAATGGAGCCCGAAGAGGAGCAAGTTCTCGGCCTTCTATCACCTTCGAAGGGGTGTCGAACTTGAAAAACATCACAGGGTGCTGTACCTGGGTGCTGCAAACGGGACTACCGCCTCTCATGTTGCCGATTACGTGGAAGTGGTGTATGCAGTCGAACCTGCACCAAGGCCGATGCAGGATCTGCTCGTTGTAGCCAAGACACGGAAAAATATCATACCCCTTATGGCCGATGCCCGAAAGCCTGAACGATATCTTCCGCTCGTGGAGAAGGTCGACATCATCTATCAGGATGTGGCCCAGCCGGATCAGGTGAAAATACTGTGTGACAATACCCGTTTTCTCACATCGGATGGCGTCATGGTGTTTATGCTCAAACCCCGGAGTATCGATGTTACCAAATCACCTGCTGATGTGGCGGCAACAGTCAATGACGCTTTGAGCATACGTGGCATCCGTACGGATAGCTGCACCTGGCTTGCCCCCTATTACCCTGACCACGCAGCGTTTATCTGCACTCCGGAGTGAAAACGGAAAAAGGATCCGTTGCTTTGCCAGGAATCAGGAAAAAATACACGTTTAAATACACGTTTATCAAAAAAAAGGTATGGTAGTCACAATTCCTGTCTGCAGATAGTGCTCAATGTCATGATGTTCTGGTTTGCAATAGTGAGGCAGACCGATGAACGGTAAATAATCGGACTGAAAGGCAACAGGAACAGGAAAATCAATAGCCCGGAGCAGATTCGAACTGCTGTCGCGGGATCCAGAGTCCCGCATGATTGACCGCTACACTACCGGGCTATGGCACCCTATTTTATTACTGCGCTCTCCTAATTAACCTGACTGAGTGGAGCCTGGTCTGTGCTCACTCCCTGCATTTTCCGCATACCCTGCAGACTTCCTTGACTGGTTTTATAGAATCGCCTTTACCGCAGAATGGTTCGATGTCATTCACATCACGCTTATAGTACACATGGGGTACAAGGGAGATGTGGGTGTAGGGGCCGCATTGAAGTCCGAGATTATCTGCAATATGGTTCTGGAGATGAACAAGGGCAAACATGTTTGCTCCTGCTGCAGAGAGCATGTCATTACTCCTGAACACTACCTTCATCGAGAGACGACCATCCCTGACAAGACATTGCACCAGCTGGAGACAGGGGCAGTCATCCAGCTGCTCATCGACATACGGGTTCCAGGTCACTGCAATTGCCCTCCTGCTGACCGGGGATGCAGCAAGTTTTCGGGTAATGTAGGTGATCTGGTCGATATGAATTTCATCTCCCCCCGCCCTTAGCGGGGTTCCCCAGTTGTAGAGACGGTCATGGTAATCATACTCGAATACCGCAGCAGTCCCGTTCAGGAGGTCCTCTGCATACTTCTCCATGAATTTCCTTGAGAACCGGGAATGGGGGCTCACCATGGGCTCGGTATCGGGATGCTCGATCCGCATGGCAACCTCATCAAATTCGATGGTAGCCTCCTCATCTTCTGTGTCAAGCACACGCCCCTTCTCAAGCACCATTTTGACCACCAGCTCATGCGCCGCAGCAATGGAAGGTGCCCTGATAATCCGCATACGGGTATCATATGCAGAACACAGGAATGTAAAGATATGGAAATGGAACCGGGTCAGGGTGAAGGAAAGGGAAGGAAATGATATAATTATCCTGGTTATCCGTCACTATTTCCTGCGATATGAATCCAGATTGTCTTATGAATAGGGATCCGGCTTCGAGAAGGAGAAAGATCTGATGAAGGGCATCTGTTTGTAGTGAAATGGAATATGAGATGGACCCCTCAACAAAGGAAAGGATATGAAGGAGGGGGAAATTAAATGAGTTATTTAAGCTATGAATATGATTCCCGCTGGAATTCCGACAATGCGCGATAAGTACCTGGAGTCATGCATTGACCCCATTTATGTACGCAGGGAATGAACCGTGCCGGGAAGCAGGGAATAATGCTTGTTTCTCTCCCAATCGCTGATATTATCCGCAGAAGGCCTCCTTATTCCCCTGTATTCGACCAAAAAAGATATATTAGGCGTTCCACAAATATTGAATCATATTCCGTTATTCGGAGTATGGAGCACAATGAACCGGTATTCGGCAATTGCCGATGATGGGTCTGGACGTGTGCATTGGATTGAACGTTTCAAATTGGACATGAGTATAAGGAGGACAAAGATGACTAAGCGCTTTAGCCTTGCACTGATTGTGCTGGTAGCACTCGTGATGCTGATTCTTCCGGCATCCGCAGCGATAAACCAGATTGCGCAGGGCGGAGATGTGTTCATCGGTGAAGAAGGCCTGAATGTAACTGACGCCGTGGGAGGATTCGCGAACGTCGCATGGTTTGCATCAGGGACCAACCCCAACACCGACACACCGAACTATATTGTAGCTGTGGGTAATTCCGCAAGCTTCTATGTTGCCCCTGCTGACTCTGTTGGCAGGACCGGCAACTGGTACCGCTGGAACGGAGCAAACCAGGGTGTCGCATTCAATGTTGTTGACCCCAGCATCGACATCAAGGTCTGGGATCAGAACGCCAACAAGGATGTCACTGGCAAGCAGGTTCCGGCCGGCAACTTCCTGAACTTCAGGGTTGAGACCAACACCTATTCCATTGTGAACAGGCCCGGCTATGCTGGCGAGGGATTTGCCAATATCAAGGTGAAGACTGCTGACGGTGCAACCTATACCTCACTGTACCAGACCTCCACCACCGCAATCCCACTGACGAACCAGGCTGTTACCAGTTCACTCTGGTACTGGGTCACGCCCGCAGGGGATGCCACCAAAGGGTGGAACACTGCAGTTGCCGGTTCTGATGGCACCCGCCTCTACAAGGCAGGTACCTACACGGTAAGTGCAGAGCTCACCTTTAACAAGATCAAGGACAACTACAAGGCTCCTGACGGCAGCGATTATACCGGAAAGACCGTGACCGCACTCAAGACCATTGCGATCACCGGTGACACCGTGAAGATCGAGGCTTCCAAGGATACCGTTGTCCGCGGCAACCAGTTCTCCGTGACCGTTACCGGCAGGGCGAACGAGTTCTACTACGTCTGGGTTTCCGGAACCGGAACGATGACCGGAGGCGCTGACGACCAGCCCCCGCAGATGGCACCGAGCCAGGACAATGTTGCCAATGACCCGGTAGCAGGACCCTACACCATCGGTTCCTACGTCTATGAGGGTGGCGGAGGCCAGACCATCAAGCAGGACGTTGCACCTGCACCGAACAATGGTGTCTACTACTATGCAAAGATCAAGACATCGGCCAGCGGAACCCGCACTATCGGATTCGTGACCGGCGCAAACACCAATGACAAGAAGTACACCATCCGTGTTGAGAACAACTTTGCCGGGCAGTACAAGTCCGATGAAGTCGACGTGAAGGTCGAGCAGGGAACCGTGACGGTAGTCGCAGCCGGTGACCAGAGCTACTTCCTCGGACAGGAAGTCAAACTCTCCGGTACCAACTCCGAGACCGACACCACGTATCTGTTCATCACCGGTCCGAACCTGCCTGCAAACGGCGGACTTATGACCGACCCACGGACCGCAGTCAACCCGGCCCTTATCCCCCCAAAACTGACCGTCACTGACGTGAACGATGACAACACCTGGGAGTACAAATGGCAGACCGCCAACCTCAACATCGATGCTGGGACTTACACCATCTATGCGGTTGCAACCCCTGCCGACAAGGGGACCCTGTCAGATACCCAGTACGGCACCGTTTCAGTCATCATCAGGAAACCGTTCGTGACCGCACAGGCATCCCAGAGCACCGCTGCTCAGGGTGACAGCCTGTTCATCCGCGGTATCGCAGAAGGCGATCCCTCACCTGGTGTAGCGATCTGGATCATGGGCAAGAACTATGCCAACCGTCAAACAGAGACTGTGAACGACGATGGATCCTTTGATTATGAAGTCGACGGAGCCATTACTTCCGGGCTGACCAGCGGCCAGTACTTCGTGGTCGTCCAGCACCCGATGTATAATGATAAGTTTGACGTCTACATCAACGGAAACTATGTCGTAGGACCCTACCCCACGGCCAACTCGAACATCTTCAAACTGTACGGATCTGGCAGCCTGCAAGGTTCTGATGCGGCAAACGCACTCACCGTTGCACTCGACAACCCGAGTGTAGACGACACCTACACCAAGCTCCAGTTCCTGGTAGAAGTACCTGAGATCAAGATCGTCCCGGTCACCCAGAAGATGGTCGGAGACAAGTTCGAGGTCAAGGGAACCACCAACCTGGCTGTCGATGACGAGCTGCTCGTTGAGATCTACTCCTCCTCGTTCGGACCAACCCCGAAGGAGCAGACCGGAGAGTTCAGCGGCGCTTCAGGCACCGTGAAGGTTGTCAAGGGAACCGAGGGCTTCAACACATGGTCCTTCCCGGTTGACACTACTACCTTCAAGCCCGATGAGTACATCACCCAGGTCTCCGCTATCGGCCTCGAGACCGCTAACGATGTGACCGGCACAACACTATTTACCGTAGTTGAATTCGTGCCGACCACCGTGCCGACCACCGTGCCGCCGACAACTGTGGCTAACACCACCGTGCCGACCACTGTGCCGACCGCCACGCCTACCACCACCCCCGGATTTGGTGCACTTGTTGCGCTGATCGGGCTTGGAGCAGTGGCATTCCTCATCGTGCGCAAGCACTAAACACAAAAATCCCTTTTTTTAGCATCACTTCAGTAACCAGGGTTACGATCTCTCCCTGCTGATTCTCCGGGGCTTTGGGACTGGTAAGTACCAGCAGGATGAAAGCACCATTGGAACAGCGGGTCGTGGTATCTTCCCTATCCCCTGGAACCACCTGTGAACACGAGATGAAGTCCGGAATCCGGGATAAAAAAAAGCATATAGGGGCATCTCCCAGATGAGTATAGTGCCCGATGAACAACCGGACAGGTCATGTCTGAAAAGCGGGATCATCGGAATCCAGGAACTGCAGAACCATGAAGCTGAACGTAAGACTGATCGATATCGGAACAAGGGAAGTCCTCTTGAATATCGGGGATGCCCGGAACATCGGAGTCCTGGTAGGTGATCGTGTCCAGATTCTCAACCAGAAAACAGGGATCTCCATTGCGGCGTTTGTAGATACCACCACCTCGCTGATTCCTGAAGGGGTTGTTGGTGTTTACCGGTTAACCAACAAGAAGCTGAGCGTCGAAGAAGGGGCATCTGTGGAAGTCAGGATTGCAGAACGGCCGGTCTCTCTCCAGTACATCAGGAAAAAGATGGATGGAATTCGTCTCACAAAGGAGGAGACCTACGAGATCGTCAAGGACGTCGTAAACGAAGACCTGACGCCTGCAGAACTCACGGCCTACATCACCGCCTGTTATATCAACTCCATGGATATGGACGAGGTGGAACACCTCACCCGTGCTATGGTAGATACCGGGGAACGCCTCACGTTCCATACCCATCCGATAGTCGATAAGCATTCTATCGGGGGAGTTCCCGGCAACAAAATTTCACTTCTTGTGGTCCCGATAATTGCCGCAAGCGGCCTGAAGATCCCAAAGACCAGTTCGCGGGCAATAACCGGGGCCGGGGGAACAGCTGACCTGATGGAGGTTCTTGCGCCGGTGGAGTTCTCGGCGTCCGAAGTCCAGAGAATGACTCTGAAAGTGGGAGGGGCGATTGTATGGGGTGGGGCGACCAACATCGCACCCGCTGACGATCATATCATCATCCAGGAATACCCGTTCCGGATCGATGCCCGTGGCCAGATGCTCGCCAGCGTGATGGCTAAAAAATTTGCCGTAGGAGCCGACCTCGTTGTCATCGATATTCCCGTAGGAGTGCATGCAAAAGTCCCCAATGTTCAGGAAGGCCGGAAACTTGCGCGTGAGTTCATCGACATCGGTGAGAGGCTGAATATGCGTGTCGAATGTGCCCTGACCTACGGGGATTCCCCTGTCGGAAGAAGCATCGGACCGAACCTCGAGGTGAGCGAAGCGCTTCGTATCCTCGAAGGAGGTGATGAGCCCGGCTCTCTCCTCCAGAAGAGCATCGCCATTGCGGGAATTGCCCTTGAGATGTCCGGCAAGGCTGCCCATGGTATGGGGAGCAAGCTCGCGTTTGATATCATCAAAAGCGGGGATGCCCTGAAAAAATTCAAAGAGATTATTGCTATCCAGGGAGGTGACCCGAACGTCAAGGCTGATGACATAGTCCCTGGAAAGTATGAGTTTGTGGTCAATGCACCGTCAGATGGCTACGTGATCGAGATGAACAACCAGTCGCTTGTAAGCCTTGCACGATCCGCCGGGGCACCCCATGATCATGGTGCGGGAATACTGCTCCATGCAAAAAAGGGGAGTCGCGTCGAGAAAGGAGAGCCAATCTTCACCATCTATGCCGAGCGGAACTGGCGACTCCAGAATGCAGTCGAGGAAGGGCGCCGGCTGATGCCAGTCCTTGTAGAAGGGATGCTCCTTGACCGTGTCCCGCATGAATCGAAATGGGAGTGATGCTGCAAATCCGATAAAAAACCCTGTCAATTTTTTTCTTCGTCTTGTGGTGACATCGATAATTTATAGCAGATAAACGCCGATATCACCCTATGCAGAGGTTAGGAGAATATCTCTTCATTGCCATCTTCTTTGTGCTTATCTTTACCGGGACTGCCTGTGGGGCGACCGTTCTTGTACAGGTCTTAGGAAGGGATGAGAATATCACCCCTGTAGCTGGGGCACTGGTATATGCCAACAACACCCTGGCGGGAAAGACGAATGATGTGGGTACCCTTGAGTTCTTCTCCCCGACATCTGAGGTGATACCCATCCGGGTCGAGAAATTCGGGTACGATTCATGGCAGGGGGATATCGGCACAAACACCACTCAGATCACCGTAGAATTACAGAAGGCAAAGGAAGTCCTTTCAGTTCATCTTTATGATGCTGACACCATGGATCCTCTTCCCAATGTAAGTGTAACCCTTGAAGGTGAAGGTTCGGAAAGTACTGCTATAGCCGACCAGAACGGTACCGCCGGGTTCAAGGTCAAGGCAAGGGGCTCCTACCAGATAGGGACTGATATAGAGCATTATCAGCCGGTCAGTATAGCGGTTGATATGGGGACTGTAGATAAAGACGTGCAGATTATGCTCTTCCGGGACGACCGGTTCTCGATTGTGATAAAGGATGGAGAGTCGGGAGATCCTCTGTCAGGGGCCAGGGTATTTGTCGAGGGGATAGAGCGAGGAGTCACGGATCCAAAAGGGGTGCTGACCCTTCCAATGTCGAGAGGGAAGGTGTACCTGTTTCGAGTCGTCCTGGATGGTTATCAGGACTATAATGGCCGCCAGATCATCGAAAGTGATACGGCATTCCTGACCATCCCTCTCACAAAAGCCCCTTTCACGATCTTTGTCTCGGTTTACAATGAGGATGACGATCCTGTGGAAGGTGCTCTCGTTCTTGTCGATAATACCCCTGCAGGAACGACCGGCCGCTACGGACGCGCTGTTCTGACGAATCTTTCTGCAGGCCGGTATCTTCTCGAGGTGCAGCATCCCGGGTATGTTCCTGACAGGCGGTCCCTTACTGTTGCAGTGCAGGGAGAAGATATTGTCAGTGAGCTCATGTACCAGAAGGCGAACTTCACCATAAAGACGGTTGAAGGATCGGGGAGCCCGGTTGCCGGTGTTACGATACGTCTGAATGGCGAGGAAGCCGGGTTCACCAGTGACGGGGGGGCTCCTCTCTGTCCCTTTGCGGGTGAACCTGTCGTATACCATCGGCGCAGAGAAGGAGGGGTATCATCAGGCAAGCATCGAGCAGGAGATCAGTTCATCGAACAAAACCTCGTCGCTCGTTATACCGATGAAACGGAATTTCAACTGGTTGCTGGCCGGGGTTGCAGGAATAGGAGTTGCAGCAGTTATCGGAACCGTTCTTGTCTTGAGGCGACGGAAGAGCGGGCATTCACACGGGAAACGTGGCGGTCTCTGATAGCTCCCCGAACAAATTACAATTTTTTCAATCGATACAGAATGCCTAATTGAAGTAATCGTCCTGCCCTTTTCGAGAATTAGAGGGTTATCTGTGTCAGCTATCTTTCCGGGCTGATAGCCATGAACCCCCTGAAAACCAGCATACCAGATCCTGCAATGGGGGGTCTTGTCCGGCACTCAAAATGTACCTGGTAGCGCATGGATAAAATAAAAAGCACACGAGCAGGTGCATGATCTCTGCCCGTTAAAGCGGACCCAGCGGGAATCGAACCCGCGTCCCTGGGTCCGAAGCCCAGGAGGATATCCTCTACCCCATGGATCCGTCCCTCTCATTGGTATCATAAGATATTAAGCGTTTTCCGAGATAGTATTGTATGAGATGATACTCTCTTCACGGGAAATTATCAGGAGGCTTAGCGATCATAGCAAGGATGGAGCGCTCGTTATTCGTCCCTATGGGAGCGAATGCCAGCAACCAGCGTCCTATGACCTGAGGGTCGCGGAAGATTCAGTGCTGGAACCCGGCTCCTGCACACTGGCCCATACGTTGGAATGGGTGGAGCTCCCTTCGGACCTCGCTGCCACTATCAGGACACGATCTTCGTATGGTCGTCTGGGCGTACTGGTCACGGCGGGTTTTGTGGATCCCGGATTCCGAGGCCAACTCACCCTCGGGCTTGTCAATATGGGCCCAAAGACCGTGCGACTGAAGATGAATGACCGTGTTGTCCAGCTCATCATCCACCAGGTTCTTGGGGCCGATAAGACCTATGAAGGGAGATATCAGGATAGTAGCGGGATTGTTGGGGCACGGTGAAGCGATGATACGAACCGAACGGAAATATATCGAAATTCTGAGAATATTAAAAGAGCACCAGGAGCCGATGGGGGCAAAGCGGCTCTCCGAGATGATGGCCGAGCGAGGGTTTGTGCTGAGCGACCGGGCGGTCCAGTATTACCTGAGATATCTCGACGAGATGGGTTTTACCGAGAAAGTCGGTAACATGGGGCGGATCCTCACCCCCTACGGGATGACCGAGACGGAGAGTGCTCTTGTCGGAGAGAGAATCGGATTTATCATCTCGAGGCTTGAGCGCCTGGCATTCAGGAGCACGTTTGACCCTGTCACCCAGACCGGTGATGTAGCATACAACCTCTCCATAGTTCCCGAAGAACGGATCGATGAGGTAATTGATGCTTTTAATGCTGTGGTTTCTGCCAGGTGTGGTTTCTTCTCAGCCTATCGGGTTCTCGATCAAGACCCCCGCGTTCCTGATGGCGGTATCGGGATCATAACCGTCTGCAGCATCACAATGGACGGTGTGTTCCAGAATCGGGGTATTCCGGTACATATGGCCTACGGGGGGAGGCTTTCCGTTGAACATGGCGAGCCTATCCGCTTTGTGGATCTGATAGGCTACCGTGGCACTACCATCGACCCGCTCCAGTTATTCATCTCCGCAGGCCTTACTTCGGTTTCATCAATGATACGGAACGGGACCGGTACTGCACTTGCGAATGTTCGCGAGGTGCCGGGGGCAGCAGAAGGCCAGGTGCGAGAAACGGTGGCACAGATGCGGAAAAGCGGGTTTGTATTCCCTGTCACCATGGGAACTTCGCCATTCAATCTGCCTTCCGATCCCTACCGGATCTCTATTGTCTCATATTCCGGTATGAATTTCGTGGCCAGTATATTTGAAAAAAAAATTCCCATCAGAACTGAGATCGGGGCAGGGAACATCCCTTTCTCAAGGATTATGCAGGTCAACTGACCACAGGGATACCTTCATCCCCTTTCCGCCTGTTACCGGTATCTCCTTTCCTGTCCCGGACAGCCCGGAGCGAATCAACCCGGGCAATATGTGGAAAACCGGAGAGGATTACTGCCACCGCTACAAAACGGCTGCTGCTGACAGGATAATCTCCTGAACGTACCTCAAATCCTCCGATATTGGTGTTGATCCAGTGCCTGAATACCATATATCCCCTCATGTTCAGTTCATGGGCAGGCCCGGTAATGAGGATCAGTGCCTTTTGTGCATCGGTAAGATTACAAGAGACTGACATCTCCTCCAGCACCGCTTTCTTCCCAAGGGCAAGGATCTTCGATGCCTTTTCATGGTTTTCCCCCACAGAGTGAACTGCCGGTCGAAGCTTCCTGATGAGTTCGGCCTGGACGGCCCCGACAGGTTCCTGCGCGAAACCGATTGCGGCGAGACCACTCCCCCGAAGGGTATTCACAATCTCTCCGGCATCCAGTGCGACCTCCCCCACCTCAGTACCTGGACGTTCGCTGACCTCTCCTGCCCGTACAATGAGACTCACCCGCGTTGCAATTATCTGGTTGATACCTTCATAGACCAGGGAAATTTCCGTTTGTGGTGTGGTCTCCTGTCTCCTCGAGGAGATCAGCCCCCGCTCTGGTTCAGGGGATACCTGAAGGTCCGGGTCGTTCCTGACTCTCCTGAACCATATCTCGTTATCGAAAAGGATGATCCCATCCGTTACCGATGTGAGAAGATCGATCTGGTCGGCTGCCTTCGCGAGAACCTCCTCCCCCTCCTGGTCGCATGGAAGGGTAAAGAGGCCGAAAACAGGTTCGACCATGGTTTTCCTGATATCCTTTATAAGAGATGGCGCAAGTCCTGCCATGGTCCCGCCAAGGCCCAGACAGAGTATCAATGCATCAATATCTCCGGGGTCAAGGGACTGGAGCCGGGCGATGATCTCGTCATGGGGCAGCATCATGGAGCTGTTCCCTTCATGATTCGGATCAAGAGTCTTCGAAAAAATGAGATTTTCTTTGGGAAGGACTCTCAAAGCACTGAGGGAATCAGCATCGCTGTCTACCCCAATCCCGTCAATGCAGCGTAACGATCGGGACTTCTGGTCGTGATCATAGATCACGTCGGTTATCCGGCACCCTGCTCCTCCGATACCGACCATCAATACCCTCATCGTCCCGACCTCCTTTCCCGGCATGATTCCCCTGTGTGGGGAATACAATGAATTACCATTGGAACCCGGATTAAAAAAAGACTATCGGACTCGTCAAAAATGTTCAATCGCCGCTCAGGGAGACGAAAAAACCAGGAGCCCCTTGCATTGCCGACGTGAAAGAAGAATGGAATACTATGGTGGTTCATGGAATATTCACATTTTTCGTATTGTATGATGGATTGAAAACTGAAAATGATAAGGTATTTAATTTTGCGCCCCATATTGTAATGAGGTGAAATAACCTTGACAACTTATGGAATAGAATTTGTACCTGGCAATGTTAATGTCAAACAGGTGGTCAATTTCTGCAAGCTTGCAGAATCAAAGGATATTGACTTTGCATGGATCACAAATCACTACAACAACCGCCACTGCTATCCTACCCTTGCTGCAATCGCAGAGGCAACAACGAGCCTCAAGATGGGTCCGGGCATCATGAACTCATTCACTGATACGCCAGCAGCAATGGCATCATTCTTCTGCACATTAAACGAGATCTCAGACGGACGTGCAGTACTGGGGATTGGCCCCGGTGACCTTTCAACGCTTCCGAAACTTGCAATTCAGGCCGACAAACCAGTCGCGCGTCTCGAAGAGGCAGTGACACAGATCCGCAAGCTCTGTGCCGGTGAAGAGATCAAGAAATCAGGACTGCAGTTCTTTGACTACGACGGCGCAAAGCTCACAGGCGTGACTCTCCCGGGCAAGAAGGGGGTACCAATTTACATCGGCGCACAGGGACCCAAGGTTCTTGATCTCGCCGGAAGAGTTGGTGATGGAGCGTTAATTAACGCATCCAATCCGAAAGACTTCGCCATCGCAATTCCGATCATCAAGGCAGCTTGCGACAAAGTCGGAAAGAAGGGCTTTGATATCGGCGCATATACCGCGATGTCAATCGACACGAACGAAAAGAAGGCCCGGAACGCGGCAAAGATCGTGGCCGCATTCATTGCCGCCGGATCCCCGCCCGACCTTATTGCACGCCACGGCCTTGACGCCGCAAAGGTTGCAACCATCAAGGGCGCACTCGCCAAGTTTGACTTCAAGACAGACTGGTGAGAACGTAGACGACAAGACCATTGATGCATTCACCATTGCCGGAACCCCGGAAACGGTGAAACAGAAGTGTGAAGACCTTGCCAAGGCTGGCGTCACCCAGATCATCTTCGGATCCCCGCTCGGGCCGGACATGACCACCTCTATCCGCCTGCTCGGCAAGTATGTCGTCTGATTCGCTACAGCAGGAACAACCCTCTCTCTTTTTTCACACAGTTTTAATAGAAAGGCTTCGAATGAGGAGCTGAGCGGCATGTTCACCATCACAGAGATCCGGACTGGCACTCATCTTCTCCAGGTGAGGGAAGAACTTCTCACCGGCCACCGGTGTAAGATTTCACCAGGACGCCTCAACCGCGGCATCGATACCCCTTACCGGCCTGCCGGTACTCCCGGCAACTGCCCGTTCTGCAGTGAACAGATCTTTTCCGTCACCCCCGTATTCCCTGATGGGAATCGTATCTGCAGGGGGGAGAGTGTGACATTTCCTAACCTCTTCCCTTTTGCGGAGTGGCACACCGTCACGGCCATCACCAGGAGACATCAGGTTGATACCTTCAGCAGGCAGGAGATCGTGGATGCATTATCCGGGCAGGCAGAATCCCTGTTGAAGGCACCGGGATACAAGAGCATCAATTGGAACAACCTGCCCTCTGCCGGGGCAAGCATAACCCATCCTCATCTGCAGGGGCTTGCCGACAGGAGAGCACCTATTACCGCTGAGCGGTACATTGCCCGGGGGCTCCGGTATCTTGAGAAGGAGGGGCGAACCTTTTGGGAAGATCTCCGTTCCTTTGAATCCGACTCCTCCCGTTACCTGTTTGGGGATGAATTATTCTGGTACGCACATCCGGTTCCTCTCGGTGAGAAGGAAGTACGGTGTATCCTTCCGGTTGCTTCGTTAGAGGAGTTTCCGTCCTATATTGAAACATTTGCAGAAGGTCTCCTCACCATCATAAGGATGTACCGGAACCTCGGGACATATGCTTTCAATATGTCTCTCTTTTTTGATAAAAATGGAGAAAAAAATGGTTATTCTGCCTTCTGTTCTATAATATCGCGAATAAATCCAAACAGTTCATCAATGAGCGACTCTGCATTTATGGAACGGCTGCACCTTGAGCCGGTTATTCTCACCCTGCCTGAAGATCTCGGGAATTATTACCGGAAAGGGTATAATTCATCCGGTGTTCCGGATACCCCGGTTTAGATGTTTTATTAAAAAGCCGTAATTGAAGAGAATAATCCCCGTCATCCCAATACGATTATTAAAAAAAGAAGTTTGGTTTTACTCTGGTTTGCTGATAAGTTTTGTCTTTGAGACGATGATCCCGTCTTTCTTGTGGGGCTTTCTGATGATACCGTCGCCAGCCTTCTCGATCTCGCGGGCTTCGTCACAGAGAACTGCAGCAGCCCTCATCATCTCGTGGGCACTCGTGACGATCGGGATATATTTCTCCCATTCCTTCGTCATGAAGCAGCCCTTGACATTTACCATTGCAACCGCTGAAGCGATCTCATAGGCTGCACGAGCCTTTGCCAGAGCATAGGGGTTGGTGAACTCTCCCTCAACTGCCTTGTCGGAAGATATGACAAGTTTTGGCATGACGATGTCAGCGCCCTTCTTTCCGGCCTTCACCTGGTCGATAACCTGGTCGATGGCCATCTGGAGTTTGCGGAATGCACCGGTCAGTGCGAGTACCTTCACGAGGTTTCCGTTGTAGTCTGCCATCTCAATGGGGTCAAGGAATTCACGGCGGGCGCCAATCATAGCGTCACCCTTCATGATGATGTACCCAATCTTCCCATCCTTGATCTCGGCCCACTCCTTCTTGGTGGTCACATCATCGGTTATGAACACGGTGGGGATTCCTGCGGCAACCAGGCGCTCACGGGCACCGGTCGGGCCGGGAAGCACTCCATTTGGTGAAACAACAATCGCGAAATCGGGTTTATACGCAATCATGTTGCTGACAACCCTGTCGATATCCTCGGGCTGGAGCTTCGTTCCGCTCGTCGCCATGAATGTCTGCATGTCCTCGCGATCTGCTCTCTCGTCGAGGAGGAGCTCGGCCATTACGCCGCTGGCAATGTTGCCTAGTTTGGCAACTCCAACTTTAACTACCATGTATACACCTCAATTTAGTTTATAACAGGATACTATTCGTCCGGGCGGATATAAACGTTTTGAAATTTGATACTAATCGCAAAATTCAGCCATAAATGCCGTTTTCTGGTGAAATATCCGCAGACTGCGGGCCCCCGGTCATTCTTTGCTGAATGCGGATAATGTACCGAAGAATGTTAACGAAAAGTGTTTAAGTTACCCCCTCCAACCGGTTTATCATGAAAGACGGGCTGCTTACCGATCGCCAGAAAGAGGTGCTCAGGTTCCGTAAGCAGGGGATGACCCAGCAGCAGATAGCTGATATTATTCACACATCAAAGGCGAATGTCTGCACTATTGAAAAGTCAGCGACGGAGAACATAAGGAGGGCCAAGGAGACATTGGAGTTCCTGTATACTCTCGACGCGACCCATCTCTGTACTATTGCGGCCGGGATGGATCTCCTCGATGTGGCCCCATTTATCTACCGCGAAGCCGAAAATATTGGAATAAAAGTCAAATATGATACAATCTCTCTCATCAACAAGCTGCGCGAGGCCACCCCTGAGCGTTTCAGGGCACGTCACGTCCGGGACGCTATTGAGGTATATATAAACGACGAAGGGGACCTTTACTTCGGATAATCTCCCTGCTGTAAACATCCCGCGGGCCAGTCTGTGTGTTCCACCTCCTTTTCCTGGCCTTGGAAAACCCCCGCGAAGGTTTATATCCATTTCTGTCTAATAATTATGGAAGCCTATATGGTGGTTCCGGCGATAACCGGGATTTCATATGTGGCGGGCGCCGTTCACATCCCTGTGAACTGCGCAGCCGAGAAGGAGTTGTGATAATTCACAACGGGCTGACAGGGTGGAACTGATCAGCGCAGGGGTGGACGTGGTTGCACGAGCCCTCATGTACCATAATGCTGGTACATCCGCGCGATAATCAGGATCTATTAGCGACGACCGGTAGGAACCGGGGGGAATTGGCGGGATAAATACATTCCACCTGTTCACAAGTATCCCCTCCGCAAGGTCACAGATTCGCTCCGCAGACGGGATGTAAGACTATCCTGTTTCCGGACAGCTCGATATCCGGAGCATTACGCTCTCTCGGGTCAGATGCATACCGTATGCATAGAGGTCCAGAAACAAGGGCCGTTATGCCGACTGGTGGTGCATGGAACAGTCAGATCAGAGAAAGGATTGATGAAAAAATGCCGAAGATCAACACACCGCGAAAAGGATCCCTCGCGTACAGCCCCAGAAAAAGGGCAAAAGGGCCGGTCCCGAAATACCAGTCCTGGCCGGAATACGAGGGAACTCCGGTGCTGCAGGGATTTGCAGGGTACAAGGTGGGGATGACGCACGTCATCATGGTCGATGACCATAAAAACAGTCCCACAGAAGGCAAAGATATTATGGTGCCGGTCACGGTCATCGAAATCCCTGCCATGAAGGTAGCTGCGATTCGTGCCTACACCCGGGACACCTATGGAAAGCATCCTATGACCGAGGTATGGGACGGGGCTCCTGACCCGGCACTTGTCCGAAGGATCACACTTCCCAAGAAGTATGACGGATCAGCCGCACAGAACGCCATACTCGACGGGATAAAAGCCGGAACGGTAGCAGAGATTTTTGCTCTTGTCTATACCACGCCGGAACTGGTATCAGGAATCCCTAAGAAGGTGCCCGATCTCATGGAAGTGAGGGTAGCCGGCGGTTCTCTTGAAAGCAGGTTCGAGTTCGCGATCTCCCTCGTTGGCAAGGAAGTAACCCTTAAGAATGTCATTCAGCCTGGCGCGTATGCGGATATCACCGCAGTAACCACGGGAAAAGGGACGCAGGGCCCGGTAAAACGATGGGGGGTAAAACTCCGGAAGCGTAAACACTCCCGCGGCGGAAAGAAGCGCCACGTGGGAACCCTCGGGCCATGGAACCCGCACCATGTGCGATGGCAGGTTCCGCAGGCAGGCCAGATGGGGTACCAGCAGCGCACCGAATTCAATAAACGGATCCTCAGGATTGGTGACAACGGGAAAGATGTAACCCCTGCAGGAGGATTCCTCCATTATGGTATGTTGAATAACCCGTATGTCCTCGTCAAGGGCTCCGTCCCCGGTCCGGTCAAGCGGCTGGTGAGGATCCGCCCGGCTATAAGGCAGGGAGAGCATCTTCCCCGTCAACCGGCAATCGAGTTCGTGAGCGTTCAGAGCAAACAGGGGTGAGGCAGCGATGAAAGCACAGGTAATTACAATTGATGGCACCATGGGACGGGACATCGAACTTCCCCCGGCGTTCTCAGAAGAATACCGCCCTGATCTGATCAAGAAAGCGGTCATTGCACTCCAGAGCACCAGAAGGCAGCCTCACGGCACCTATCCTTATGCCGGTATCGAGTCTTCAGCAGTCGGCTGGGGAAGCGGCCGGGGTGTATCTCACGTGCCCCGTATCAAGACAGGGTCCCGGGCAGCAAAAGTTCCCCAGGCTAAGGGAGGGAGGGAAGCACACCCTCCTGTCGTGCAGAAAGTCCTCCTCCTCAGGATAAACAAAAAAGAGAAGGCAAAAGCGTTCAGATCTGCGCTTGCCGCCAGTGTTTCAGAAGATCTCGTGCGGGCAAGGGGACATCTTTTCACAGGACAGATCCCGGTGGTATTCGAGGACGCATTTGGAGAACTTGACAGGACTTCGGAAGTCATCTCTGCACTCACTGCAGCAGGCCTCTACCAGGACATCGAGAGGTCAAAGATCTCACGGAAAGTCCGGGCAGGCCGTGGAAAGATGAGGGGACGGCGGTTCAAGCAAAGAAAGAGCCTCCTCATCGTGACGGCAGAAAAACCTCTGAAAGCCGCACGGAACCTGGCCGGCGTTGATGTGATCACGCTCGAACAGCTGAATACCGAACTCCTTGCACCAGGGACGCTGCCAGGCCGTCTCACGGTATTTACAGAGAGTGCAATCGTAAAACTCGGGGGGCAGTAAGATGGTTCTTCGACATCCGTATGTGACCGAAAAGGCCATGATGACCCTTGAGAAGGAGAACAAACTCCAGTTTCTCGTGGAAAAGAACGCCACAAAGAAGCAGATCAAGAGAGAGATCGAGAAGACCTTCGAACAGGAAGTCAGAGGAATCTCGACTGTCATGACCATGCACGGAGAGAAGAAAGCGATCATCAGTTTTGCCAACGAAAAGGCAGCTGAGGAGATACTCAGCCGGCTTGGCATAATGTAGGTGAGAGCAATGGGACACCGTATTACAACACAGAACAGAGGAAAAGGAGGTCCGACCTACCGTGTGCCGTCCCACCGATACAAGGCGGCACTTCGCCATGCCGGGAGCGGGGACACAACCGTAAGGGGAACCGTCGTCGATATCGAGCACGACCCTGCACGACACACTCCGATAGCCCTGGTGAAACTCGAGGATGGATCAAAGATGTACATGCTCGTCACCGAAGGTATTGGAGTAAATGATGAGATCACCTGGGGACCCGAAGGAGAGGTGCGGAATGGCAACACTCTTCCGCTCTCGGCAATTCCGACCGGGGCCTATGTCTGCAACATCGAGGCCAGGCCAAATGACGGTGGCAAGTTCGTCCGTGCAGGCGGCGTCCAGGCCATAGTCGTTGACAAGACTGCGGAACGGGTTGGCGTCCAGATGCCGAGTGGCGTGACCAAATGGTTCAATGCACGCTGCAGGGCAACAGTTGGCATTGTGGCCGGAGGCGGACGCGGGGAGAAACCGTTCGTAAAGGCCGGGAACAAATTCTACAAGATGAAGAACAGTGCATCGAACTGGCCCCGTGTCCGGGGTGTGGCCATGAACGTGATCGACCATCCCTTCGGTGGAGGTGGTCACCAGCATACAGGCCGGCCAAAGACCATTGCGAGAGGAACATCCCCCGGAAGGACCGTCGGCCATGTCGCCGCGCGGAAGACTGGTCGGGGCAAGAAGTGAGGGTTTGACATGGCAAAGAAGACACAGAAGAGATTACCAAGGCGGCGCGAGGAATTTACCTATCACGGGTTCCGACTTGAGGAGCTCTGTCAGATGGGAATGGCCGAACTTCTGCCGTTAATGCCCGCACGGGTCCGCCGGAAAGTGAACAGGGGTCTGACCCGCGGGGAAGAGCACCTCCTTTCACGGTTCAAGATTGGGGATACCAGGATCAGGACCCATCTTCGGGATATGGTGATCATGCCCGATATGATCGGAAAAGAAGTGGAGATCTACAACGGGAAGGAGTTCATGAAAGTGGAGATCCAGCCCGAAGCAGTCTTCCATTACCTCGGAGAATTTGCGCTGACAAGAAGGAAAGTGGCGCACGGGAGTGCCGGTATCGGTGCGACCCGGTCGAGTAAGTATGTACCGCTGAAGTGAGAACCATGGCACGCACAGGATATTCAACTGATATTTCCGGGGATACCATAGCACGGGGAAAGGCAAACGAACTTCCCATATCCCCCAAGCATGCCATGGAGATCGCGAGGTTCATCAGAAACAAAAAGACCGGCGAAGTTGTCTCCTATCTCGAAGATGTGATTGCTGAAAAGAAGGCAATACCATTCCGCAGGTTCAACCGCAAGGTGGCCCATAAACGGGGACTTACCGGGTGGGATGCAGGGCGTTACCCGAGAAAGGCTTCGAAAGCCTACATCCGGTTGATCAACTCGGTTACCAAGAATGCCGAGTATCTCGGTCTTGACACGGAACGCCTCGAGATTATTCACGTAGCTGCAAACAGGGGAAGGGGCTTTGAAGGCGTCTTCCCCCGGGCAATGGGACGCGCCACACCCAAACGCCGTGAAACAGTCAACATCGAGATAGTGGTAAAGGAAGTGCAGTAATGGCAGTCGAAAGAAAATTTGTGGCCGAGGGAGCAAGAAAAGCCCGTGTCGAGAAGTACCTCGTAAAAGAGCTCAAAAGAGCCGGGTATGGAGGGATGGACCTGCAGAGGACGCCTCTTGGTACCCAGGTGACTATCTTCGCAGAAAAGCCGGGGATCGTCATCGGGAAAGGGGGAAAGGTCGTGCGGCAGCTCACTCAGGATCTCGCAAACGATTTCGGTGTCGAATCTCCTCAGATTGAGGTCCAGCAGGTTCCAAACCCGAGTTTCAATGCCCAGATCATGGCCGAGCGCCTGGCAAATGCCCTGGAACGCGGGTGGTATTTCCGGAAGGCCGGCTCAAGCATCATCCGGAGGGTTATGGAATCCGGGGCGCTCGGCTGCGAAGTTATCATCGCCGGGAAACTGACGGGTGCCCGTGCAAGGGTCCAGAAGTTTACCGAAGGCTACATCAAACACAGCGGCGAGCCGGTAAACACCATTGTGGAGAAGGGATTTGCCGTCGCAATCAAGAAACTGGGTGTTATCGGGGTTCAGGTCAGGATCATCCCGCCGGACTCTAAACTTCCTGATCACTTCGAGATGATCATCCCGAAGCAGAAGCTTGGGCGAAGACAGGAGATCGCCATCACTCCGATCGGTGAGGAGATCGAAGAAGAGGATCTCGCGCTGGATCTCGATGAGTTTGATGATGTGGAAATTCCGGAGGAACGGTAAATGGCAATCCTTCGTGCAAACGATATCCGGCAGCTCTCTGATGTTGAACTGCAGGAACAGATGGAAAAGCTCAGGATCGAGCTCATCCAGCACAACGGGAAGGTCAGCGCCGGAGGGTCCACAGAAAACCCTGGGAGAATCCGGGAGCTCCGGAGGACGATTGCCCGTATGCTGACTGAACAGAACCACAGGAGAACTGCATGATCTCTCCCCGGAACATCCTGCGTCATGAACTTATCGGACTGGATGTTTCGGTAGCGGAGGCATCGAATCCTCTTCATCGTGGAATATCGGGTCTGATCGTCGATGAGACCAGAAATACCCTCCTTATCCGCACACCAGCCGGTAATCGGAGAATACAAAAACAGTATTCCCGCTTCCGGATCACCCTGCCGGACAGGACACGGGTTATCATCGACGGTTCTGCACTTGTGTCAGCCCCGGAGAGGAGAATTACTCAGTACATGAAAATTCGAGGTAAATAATGGCAAAAAATATTGGATTGGGCGTCCTGCCACCTGAACAGGTGTGCAGCGACGCAAACTGTCCGTTTCACGGCAGTTTACCGGTGCGCGGCCAGGTGATCACCGGTAAAGTCGTGAGCGATCGCATGATGGGGACGGTAGTTATTGAAAGAAACTACCTTCATTTCCTGCGGAAGTATAACCGTTACGAGAAGAGAAGCTCGAGGATACACGCCCATAATCCTCCCTGCATTCAGGCAAAGAGCGGCGATAATGTAAAAATCGCAGAGTGCAGGCCGCTCTCAAAGACGACGACCTTTGTGGTGGTTGAGGTGCAGAAGCAATGAAGGCAAAGCAGTCAAAGACGCCGAGAGCCCTTTCTACCGGGACCAGGATGATCTGTGCTGACAACACCGGAGCCCGCGAGGTTCAGATTGTATCGGTTTTCGGATACCATGGCGTCCGCCGCCGTCAACCCAAGATGGGTCTCGGGGATCTCGCTACCGTCACGGTAAAGAAAGGTACTCCTGACATGCGGAGAAAGCTCGTGAGAGCAGTGGTCATCCGGCAGAGAAAAGAGATCAAGCGTCCGAGCGGACTTCGGGTCACCTTCGATGACAACGCCGTTGTCGTTGTCGATGAGAAGAACGAGCCACGCGGGACAGAGATCAAAGGGCCGGTGGCAAGGGAAGTCGCAGAGCGATTTCCAAAGATCGGCTCAATGGCAACGATGATCGTGTGAGGTGTGCACTTATGGTAAGAATTGAGAGTAAACAGCCAAGAAAACAGCGCAAGGCACGGTATAATGCTCCTGCGCACCTCCGCGGGAAATTCATCAGTGCCCCGCTCTCCCCTGCACTCAGGACACAGTATAAGAAAAGGACACTCCGGGTTGTGAAGGGTGACACGGTCAAACTTCTCAGGGGAGATTCTGCAGGGACCGAAGGGCTGGTGGATGAGATCGATACCGGAAGATCGCTCATAATAGTCCAGGGTATTTCGATCCCGAAGGCAGATGGTACCGAAGTTCCACGGCCTGTCAGTCCATCAAATGTCCAGATCACAAAGCTTAATGTGAAAGATCCGAAACGGGTCGAAAAACTCGCGGAGGGGAGCTGATGTCTGATCACCTCAAGCGTCTGCGTGCACCGGACTCATGGCATATTGCGAAGAAGACCAATAAATTCGTTGCAAAAACCGTTCCCGGCCCTCACAATGCGAATGCCATGCCGGTCGGGGTCTGGCTTCGTGACCACATGGGATTTGCCCGCAATATGAAGGAAGTCAAGCAGATCCTCGGCCAGAACGATGTTATCATCAATGGCAGGCCCTGCCGCGACCCGCGGATGGGGATAGGGATCTTCGATATCATATCCCTTCCAAAGATCGGGAAGCATTACCGGATCCTGCGTGACAAGAAGGGGCGACATAAGACGATCGAGATCAATGCCGAGTCGGCAATGACCCGTCTGGCCAAAGTCAGGAACAAGACGATTGTCCCTGGTGGAAAGGTCCAGTTGAACCTTCGCTTCGGCGCAAATATCCTTGCAGATAACCAGTACAAGCCCGGAGATTCTGTCGTAATCTCCCTGCAGCCGGATGACCGGTTTACCATCATTGATCATTTCCCATTCGCAGTCGGAAATATGGCGATGGTCATTGGGGGGCGGCATTCAGGAAGGGTCGCACGGATTACCGGGATCGAGAAAGTCGCGGGTAGTGTTCCGAACCGTGTCCTGCTTGCCGATGAGAAAGCCGGTAACACGTTCGATACCATCGATGCCTATATCTACATGGTGGGTCGCGAAACTCCGGCCCTTGCCGAATGGGGGATTGAAGAATGAACCCGATGCGTGAAGTCTTCGTCGATAAAGTGGTCGTCCACATGGGTGTGGGAGAGAGCGGGGACAAGCTCACCAAAGCTGTTGATATCATGAAGAAGATCACAGGCAACAACCCTGTTCAGAGCGTTGCAAAGAAGACCAATCCGGCATTCGGAATCCGCAAGGGTGCCCCGATCAGCTGTAAAGTCACGCTCCGGGGGAAGACCGCAGGTGATTTCCTTGATACAGCGCTTGCTATCGTTGAACGGAAGGTCAGTACCAGCCAGTTTGACGAGAGCGGAAATTTTTCCTTCGGTATTGAAGAACATACCGATTTTCCTGGCATGTCGTATGACCCGCAGATCGGGATTTACGGGATGGACATCAATGTTATCCTTGCAAGGAAAGGAGTCCGTATCACACGACGCAACATCGAACGCCATCGTCTCCCGAAAAAACAAATGGTTCAGCCTGAGGACGCTATTGCGTTCCTGAAGAACCGTTACAGTGCTGAGGTGGCATGATGGGCGGAGAGAAGACGAAAAAATTCGGCCGCGGTGCATTTGAATGCAAGATATGCGGAAGGAAACAGGGACTCGTCCGCAGATACCACATTATGTTCTGCAGGCAGTGTTTCCGGGAATGGGCCCAGAAGATGGGATTCAAAAAGATGAACTGAGGAGGAAGGGCACATGGGAAGATTAAACACAATAGCAGACGGGATGAGTGCGCTTAAAAACGCTGCAGATGGCGGCAAACCAGGCGTGCTCATTGAGCCGGCAGGCAAACTCCTCGGAGCCATGTTCCGGATTATGCAGGAATCAGGGTATATCAGTGGATTCGAGTACCTTGATGACGGTCGTGGCGGCCAGTTCCTCGTCCAGCTGAATGGCAGGATCAACAAGTGTGGAGCAATCTCACCCCGCTATTCGGTACAGTTGAATGAACTTGAATACTGGGAGACCCAGTACCTTCCCGGAAAGAATTTCGGGATCCTGATCCT
The DNA here is from genome assembly GCA_963828315.1 of uncultured Methanoregulaceae archaeon. Taxonomy (GTDB): domain Archaea; phylum Halobacteriota; class Methanomicrobia; order Methanomicrobiales; family Methanospirillaceae; genus UBA9949. The sequence continues at coordinate 373,762 of CAWHEC010000003.1, forward strand.
TTCAACTTCGAAAGGTGTCATGACCCATGAGCAGGCCAGGAAGGAAGGGGTCGGTGGAGAACTCATCGGGTATGTGTACTGAGGTGCAGACAATGGCAGCAGTAAGAAAAGTTACAATACCTGATGGAGTTAAGGTCGAACTGGAAGGGACAGTACTGAAAGTCAGGGGTCCGAAAGGTCAGATTGAACGCAACGTCAGGTTCCCGCAGATCACCACCGTTGTGGAAGGCAACGATGTGATCTTCTCTACCGAGTCAGATCGGAAAAGCGTGATTGCCATGGTAGGCACCTTCACCGCACATGCTAAAAATATGTGCCATGGGGTTGCCTCTGGGTTTGAATATCGTATGAAGGTGGTCTACAGCCACTTCCCTATTCAGCTCAAGCTTCAGGGCAACAGGCTCGAGATCAACAACTTCCTTGGTGAGAAGAAAGCCCGGTATGCTACAATCGTGAACGGTGTGACCATAAAAATCGGCAATGACGAGATTGTACTCTCCGGAATCGATAAAGAACTCCTTGGTAATACGTCGGCAAATATAGAACACGCGACCAAGATCCGGAACCGTGATCCCCGTGTTTTCCAGGATGGGATTTATGTCGTGGAAAGGGCGTGATGGAAATGGCCGATGAAAAGAAAAGGTTGATCCAGGTCCGTTCCGACAAGTCAGCCACATTCAAGCGTGATGGGGACGGGAAAAAGAAACAACTCTCAGACTCCTGGAGAAAGCCCCGCGGGCTCCATTCAAAGAAGAGAAAACAAAAGAAAGCGAAGGGGCCGCTCCCGAAACCGGGCTATGGCAGCCCCGTGGCGGTAAGGGGGATGCACCCGAGCGGATTCCGTGAAGTCCGTGTGTTCACTGCGGTCGAGCTCGAAGGGCTGAACCCTTCGGAAGATGCAGTCCGTATCGGAGCAACAGTGGGAAATAAAAAGCGCCTGGTCATCCAGGAGCGGGCAGTTGCCGCGGGACTCAGGATATTAAACCCGCGGGATATCAGGACTGCAGTACAGGAGGCGAAGAGCGATGACTGATATCGCGAACCAGCGGCGTATCGCAGCATCCATTCTTGGCTGTGGTAACCACCGCGTATGGTTCGATCCCGATCGTCTCAGTGATATCCAAAACGCTATTTCGCGCGAGGATATCAGGGGGCTTATCGAAGAGGGAGCAATCAGGCCACGGCAGATCCAGGGCAACAGCCGTGGAAGAGCCCGTGCATTGATGGCGAAACGGTCGTACGGCCATTGCAAGGGACCTGGACGGCGCAAAGGTGCAGCCGGGGCAAGAAATCCTTCGAAGAGGCAGTGGATCCAGAAGATACGGGCAATCAGGAAGACACTTGTCGAACTTCGTGAGAGTAACGAGATCGAACCCCACCTGTACCGTACGCTCTATAGGAAGGCTGCTGGTGGCCAGTTCAGGAACGTGGCACACCTGAAGACTCAAATCGGGATCATTTCGGGGAGGATGAAGTAACATGGCGACAGGACCTCGTTACTTCGTTCCTTTCCGGAGACGGAAGGAAGGGAAGACCGATTATTACAAACGGGCAAAACTTGTCGTGTCTGACCGTCCCAGGATGGTAGTGCGGAAGACCAACCGGCAGATACTCATCCAGCTTGTATCAGCAGAAATGGACGGCGACCGCACGCTTGTGACCGCCAGCTCGAATGAGCTGAAAAGGTACGGGTATACAGGATCGACATCTGCCACCCCTGCAGCATACCTGACAGGGATGCTTTTTGCAGTGAAGGCGCTGAATGCGGACCAGGAGCGGGCTGTCCTCGATATCGGACTGCACCGTGCAACACCAGGCAACCGGGTCTTTGCAGCGCTCAAGGGGGCCGTTGCTGCCGGTCTTGATGTGCCCCACGGTGAACAGGTACTGCCTGATGATGATCGTGCAAAAGGTGCACATATCGCAGCATTTACCCCTGAGCGTGCAGGGGATCTGGTGCAGAACGTGGAAGGGACAATCGACGCCATCATGAAGGAGTTGAGGTAAGATGCCTTACGAGAAGACAGAATGGGTGCCGCTTACCGGTCTTGGAAGGATGGTAGCATCCGGAGATATCACAAGCATCGACCAGGTGCTTGAGAGCGGGCGTCCCATCAAGGAACCCGAGATCGTCGATGCATTTCTCCCTGATCTGGAGGATGAAGTCCTCGATATCCAGATGGTCCAGCGTATGACCGATTCGGGACGCAGGGTCAAGTTCAGGGCAGTGGTCGTCGTCGGAAACCGGAACGGTTATATCGGGTTTGGCCAGGGGAAGGACTCCCAGGTCGGGGACGCGATCAAAAAGGCCATTGTGGCTGCGAAGATGAATGTGATCAAGGTCCGGCGTGGCTGCGGATCCTGGGAATGCGGTTGCGATGCCACCCACTCTCTCCCGATGAAGGTTGAGGGGGCAGCAGGGAGCGTCCGGGTGACGCTCAAGCCCGCACCCCAGGGGATTGGCCTTGTTACCGGTGAGATCAGCAGGAAAGTGCTCGAGCTTGCCGGTATCAAAGACGCGTGGACGTTCTCGAAAGGGCAGACCAGGACGACCATCAACTTTGCCAAGGCGACGTTCAACGCGCTCAGGGCAACCAATATGATAAGGCGCGGGGGGTCAGAGTAATGTACGCGATTGTCCAGGTGCGTGGGGTCGTGAACACCCGCCGGGAGATCAAGGACACGCTCAAGATGCTCCGCCTTCACCATATCAACCACTGCGTCCTTGTCCCTGACACTCCCGAATATCTCGGCATGATCAGGAAGGTGAAGGACTTTATTGCGTATGGGGAGATTGATGCGGTCACCATAGAGACGATCCTCCGCACACGGGGACGGGTTATAGGCGACACCCATCTCACGGATGAGTACGTGAATTCAAACTCACTGTATCCCGGTATTACGGAATTCGCAGCAGCCCTTGCGTCGGGAGAGACACGTCTGGTTGACATGCCGGGATTAAAGCCCGTGCTCCGTCTCCACCCACCCCGGAAAGGATACAAAACGATCAAGCGGACAGTCCAGCAGGGCGGGGCGCTCGGTTATTATGGGAAGGAGATTAATTCTCTCCTTCACAGGATGAGGTGAAGAGAGATGCCGGTAAACAAGCGTTCGAAATACCGCGGATCGCGGACATGCGGCGGAGGCACCCATAAGAACCGGCGGGGAGCTGGTAACCGGGGTGGAAGGGGAAGGGCCGGTCACCGTGATCACCGCTTCTCCCATTTTCTGCTGTATGGCGAAATCCATAACGGAAAAAATGGTTTCTATAACCAGACAGGAAAAGTGATACGGGGTCTCTCAATCGGTGAGATCGATCAGATGGCGGCATCCCTTCTTGCGGGAGGCAAGGCCCTCCGTGAAGGGGATGCGATCACCATTAACGCGGATCAGATCGGTATCGATAAGATACTTGGGAGCGGAAAAGTCACTTTGAAGATGATTATAACTGCGAGAGCATTTTCTGCGCAGGCAAAGAGCAAGATCGAAGCAATGGGTGGTCAGGCCCTGGTCATCTGACCAATTTTTTAGGGTGTAAGAATGGGTACACTGTTGGACCGAATGGAACCGCTGCTGGCAGCCATGCCGGCAGTAAAAAGCCCTGAAGGCCATGTCCATTTCAAGAACAAGCTGTTATGGACCGCTGGCATCCTCATCCTGTATTTCGTAATGACCAATATCCCGCTCTGGGGGCTTGATCCGAATTCACAGGATCTCTTCCAGTTCTACCGGGCACTCCTCGCGGGTGCGAGCGGATCACTGGTCCAGCTCGGTATTGGCCCTATCGTCACGGCATCCATCGTCCTGCAGCTCCTGAAGGGTGCAGATATCCTGCATATCGACACCTCCGAGGTGAGGGGGCAGGTCATCTACATGGGCCTCCAGAAGCTCCTGATCTTTGTGATGATCATCATCGAGGCACTCCCGAATCTCATCGGAGGATTCCTCCTGCCGGATCCTGTCATCGCAAGCACGTACTTTGGCGGGAATCTCTTCGCGGTCTCGCTGATCATCTTCATCCAGATCTGCATAGGCGGGGTGCTGATCATGTTTATGGATGAAGTGGTCACCAAATGGGGTATCGGGTCCGGGGTAGGCCTGTTTATCATCGCCGGTATATCCCAGGCCATTATCAACGGGCTGATCAGCTGGATACCGGTTACAGACCAGTATGCCGTGGGATTCTTCCCACGGCTTGTCCAGGTGCTTGTTGACGGAGCCGATTTCATCCAGTATATGGGTCCGGAACTGCTCGCGTTCATCACCACGATCGCGATATTCCTGGTCGTCACCTACGTTGAATCCACGAGAATCGAGATCCCCCTTGCTCACGCTCAGGTCAGGGGAGCGAGGGCACGGTTCCCGGTAAAACTGATCTATGCCAGTGTCCTGCCCATGATCCTCGTGAGGGTGCTGCAGGCTAACATCCAGATGATAGGGCTTTTCCTCTACAATATCGGGATCACCATCTTCGGCACCTACCAGGGGGCCACAGGCCGTCAGCGGCCTGATGTATTACCTTGCGCCCATCAATGCTCCAAGTGACTGGATGTGGTGGGTCCCAGCCTACAGCATTACCAATGCCCCTTGGCAGATCATGATCCGTTTAGGCATCGATATCACCTTCATGGTAGTGGGCGGTGCCATATTCGCCCTCTTCTGGATCAAGACGGCCGGTCTTGATTCAAAGGATGTAGCACGACAGATCCAGCTTTCCGGTATGTCAATCCCCGGATACCGGAGGAACCCCCAGGTTCTTGAGAAGTACCTCGACCGGTACATCCCCCGGGTAACTGTGATAGGCGGTGTGTTTATCGGGGTGCTCTCGGTCTTTGCAAACCTCCTTGGTGTGATCGGTTCAGTAAGCGGGACCGGGCTCCTCCTTACCGTCAGTATCACCTACCGGCTCTACGAAGAGATTGCAAGCCAGCAGATCATGGAGATGTACCCGTTCATGCGGACGTTCTTTGGTAAGGAGTGAGGATGAGAGGAAAGAGGGTTATCGTTACGGGCGTTCCCGGCGTAGGGAAGACCACGGTCGTGAATGGTGCGCTAAAGCTCCTGGAAGACGAGGGAATCACCTATAAAACCCTCAATTTCGGGACGTACATGTTCGAAGTTGCGCAAAAAGAAGGCATCGCACGAGATCGCGATGAGATGCGACGGCTCGATAAAGACGTCCAGAAAAGGCTCCAGAAACTTGCCGCCCAGGCGATGGCAAAAGAGAAGGGAAATATCCTCATCGATACCCATGCATCGGTAAAGACTCCGAAGGGATACCTGGCAGGTCTCCCTGAATGGGTGCTTCGCGAACTTATGCCGGATACCATTGTACTCGTTGAGACAAACGAAGACCAGATCCTGCTACGGAGGCTCACCGATGATACCCGGACCCGGGATCTCGAGGGATCCTACAGTATCGGCGAGCACCAGCAGTTCAACCGGTCTATTGCCGCAGCGTATTCGATGATGACCGGATGCACAATCAGATACATCACAAACGCCGACCTCCTCCTGGAAAAAGCAGTGGAAGATATGGCAGCGGTTCTCAGGTGATCGCAAAATGGCAAAGAGGAGTTACGGGGGAATCATCGCCATTGTCATTGCGATGGTATTGATATTCTCCTATAGTATCCCATGGATCCGGGAAGCCGTTGGTGGGGGTATTGATTTCATCTTCGCCCCTCTCGCAGACAGTGTCCCGTTTTATATCTTTATTATTATACTGTCTAGCCTGACTGCAATCTACTCATCGATCATACAGAAGTACACCATTGATTACGACAAGATGCAGGAAACCCAGGAACGGATGAAATCCTTCCAGAAGGAATATCGTGAAGCGCAGCTCTCGGGGGACGAAAAGAGGGTAAAGAAGCTCGATGCCAAACGGGACAAGATGATGAAAGATCAGCTGGAGATGTCCCAGCAGCAGTTCAAGCCTATGGCATACATCCTCATTTTATCAGTGCCCATCTTCTTCTGGCTTCTCTATCGCCTGAATCATTTCCCGGGAAACATTGGAATCACTATGCCATTCTTCGGGCCCCACCTCCTGTCTGATTTTATACTCGGCCCGGTCCCGGCATGGATTCTTTGGTACATGATATGCTCCCTTACTATCAGCCAGGTGGTCAGGAAATCCCTCAATATCGGGGGCATCTGATGCGGATCACAGTGAGTGGTCTTCCCGGAAGCGGGACCACCTCACTGGCACGAAACCTTGCATCTATCCTTCAGACCGACCTGATCTCTGCCGGGGAGGTTTTCCGGCAGATGGCACAGGAGCACGGGATGGAACTGTCGGAATTCGGAAGGCTGGCAGCCTCAGATCCATCGTTTGACCTGCGAATCGATGAGCGGCAGAAAGAGATTGCCCTGGCGCATGACAATATCATCGTAGAAGGCCGGCTCTCAGGATGGTTTGTCCCTGAAGCTGACCTGAAAATCTGGCTGTATGCGACCCTTGCGTGCCGGGTGACCCGGATCCAGACCCGGGATGCTATAGAAACTCCTGAGTCAGCAGCGCAGATGACCCGTGAAAGGGAATCCTGTGAAGCGGTCCGATATAAAACCTATTATGGGATTGATATCGCAGACCTCTCCCCTTACTCCATTGCACTGAATTCTGAGATTTTCAGTGTCGAGGAGCTCTGTAGCATTGTCTGCGCTGCAATCGAGGTCATAAGGAAACGGGCCTGAAGGCCGGTTCTCTGTTCTCTTGCCGGGTACCTCTTAATTCTTCCAACGGAAACGTTGGGGATTCTCCACAGAGCAAGGGATAAGACCTATCTGTAAATACTTGGACACTGAATATGTTTTTACGTTGACCGGGGCCTTTGAAGGATGGAATCTGACATTTCCGTGCATATCGTAAAAGAGTGGGAGAGCACTGCCCTTATGAATCTTTATAAAGCAGGAGGATGGTGGCTGCAGGACCATGACCCTGCTCACCTGCCCGACCTGGTCAGGTCAAGTTTTGCGTTTGCGGTGGCGGTTGATAGTGCGACCGGGCGATCGGTAGGGATGGGCCGGGTAATCTCGGATGGAGTTTCGGATGGGTATATCCAGGATTTGGTAGTAGTTCCTGAATTCAGGCGAAAGGGAGTAGGACGAAAGATCATCCGAACTCTTCTGGCTTTCTGCTATGCACGGAAGATAACCTGGATTGGCCTGGTTGCAGAGCCGGGGACCGAGCAGTTCTATGCCTCGATCGGCTTCTCCCGCATGAAGGATCATATCCCGATGCGGTATCGCGGGAGGCTGTAACCGATGCTGTCGGGAAGTGATTTCTCACCTGTGACAATGGCGGACAAGCAACTGTTTCTCTCCCATTACCGGAAATTCCCCCAGGTTCATTCTGACAACACCTTTTCCAACATGATCTGCTGGAATCCCTATGCCCATTACCGGTATGCACATGTGAGGAAAAATCTCCTTATATCGAGCACTATTAAGGGAAAGACTTCCTTCCGCACGCCAATTGGCCCAAGGGATCCGGGTCTCCTTGCTGATCTTCTCAATCTATGCACCAGAGAAGGGGATACAGTACCTCTCTGGATTGTGGACGCAGCGGATCGGGCTTGGATCCTCTCAGAGTATCCGGACCTCTCCCTCAACCCGGATCGGAATTACTTCGAGTACGTCTATCGTTCGGAAGATCTTGCCAGCCTTCCGGGAAAAGACTACTTGTCGATCCGGCGTCACCTGAACAAGTTCCGGAAGAATTGCAAACCGGTCGTGGAACCAATTGATTTGAAAAACCGTGATGAAGTAAATAAATTTCTCATTGAATGGTGTGAGTGGAAAAACTGTGAGGGGGAACCATTCCTGGCTCACGAGATGGAGGCCCTGACCTATGCCCTGTCCCATATGGAGGAGCTCGGGCTCTCAGGGCTCCTTATCAGGGTCGTGGAGAAAGTTGGCGCAATCGCACTCTTTGAGCCTCTGAACGAGGAGACCCTGGTGGTCCATTTTGAAAAAGGGCTCCCTGACTGTGAAGGGATTTACAAGGCAATAAATGCTGAGACGGCGTTTCATGCGAGGGAGAAGTTCCGCTTCATCAACCGTGAGAGTGACATGGGGGTTCCCGGGCTCCGGGAGGCAAAGATGCGGTATCATCCCCATCACATGGTTGAGGTCTGGTATGCCACACGGGAAGATATCGAAAGGGTTGTATGAGTCGATAGATCACCTGGCGCATTTTGCGCCGTTCTTCTTTGGGAACGTTATCAAAAATATCAGAATCTAAAATAATCTGCTTTCCCTGAAAAAGATGCTCCGGTTATGACCCCTCCTGATAGATAGGGGGGTTGATGCCAGATTCTGGGGGTGTCCGGCAAAACGAAGAAACCAGGGGGGCATATCCGGAAGCATAGTACAATCAGCATGGAGGAATAAAAACTTTCACCCATTATTTTCGGTGAAACCTGTAGTTTTCACGAGAGAAATCAGAGGTGCCTCGTAAAAACAATCTACCCTCTCCTGTCTACCAGCCGCTTCGGCCTTCCTTTGATCTGTGAGAGATCGAGTCCCCCAGATTCAGGGAAAGAGAATTCCAGGGAAAATGTGTCCCCGGAGAGATGTGACAGGGCTGTTTTGTAGCGGTAAAATGATTTTTTGAAGTTTTCCATCACGAGTTCTCTCTCGCCGGCAGAAATATCCCGTTGCCGTTCCATGTTTACCCTGAGAACTGTTTTGGACGTCTCTTCGCCCTCATAGATGAATGCCTCGTATTCTCCTGTCAGGTAGCCCATGTTCTCTCTCTGGAAGACCCCCCGCTCTATATCTACCTTGTTTACTGGTGTACCGAGTATCCATGCTGTCTCCGCTTCACGCTGGGGATTCATAATTTTCATGTGTGTTCTTCCGCAGGGGCAGGGGTTCCGTGTGGTTACGACCGTGGTATCTTCGGTATCATAATTGATCAGGAGTGTTCCTGCCCGGCCTCCTACAGGGATGAGCGTGGTGAGAACAGCTCTTCCACATTCACCATCACCGACAAAACTCTCAAGCGTTGGATCGTACACATCGAGATGAACCAGATCCTCAGGCACGTGAAGGCCCTGTCGGACCGTGCATTCCCCGCACATCGTCCCCTCGGTACTGCCATACGTGTTGAATACATCGCGTTCCCAGACCTCAGAAAGGTACGCCCTCGATTCATCGGCAAAACTTTCTCCACCCGACAATCAGTCCTTTGATTGAAGAATCTTCAGGCCTGATCCCTTCAGCCTTCATACGCGCTGCAAGATGGAGCAGTTTGAAGACACTGCCAACAATCCCGGTCGGGCGGTAACTGCTTATGATCCGGCCAGGAAAACTGCAGTTCCCGATTGGTATGATCGTTGCACGGATATCACGTGCCGCAAGGGTCATCGTATTTGCCCCCACATTCATCCCGTACGATGCGCAGATAACAAGCCTGTCACCCCGGGAAAAACCCTGGGAGACAAAGCTCCTTGCATATTTCTCAGCATACCGGAGCCAGTCGTCCCAGGTCAGAAAGAAACTCTTCGGTGTCCCGGATGTTCCGGATGTCTCATGGATCGTAAACACCTCATCCCAGTCAACACTCCTGAACAGGAAATCGTTCGTGACCGGTGGCTGGTTCTCCCGGATGGTCTTTCCTGAAATGACAGGGAGATTGATGAGATCTTCGTGCGTTCTCACCGATCCCGGGTCTATCCGGTGGTGCCGGAACCAGGCGCGGTAAAAGGGTGAATGTTCTGAAGCGTAGCGGATGGTATATTGTACCCGATCATCAATAAGGGTAGTTAAGATCTTCGCGCGAAAGACGCTCGACCTCCTCCCTGAAAAAGCCACTCTCCATTGCCATAACATACCTATCCTGATAAGCATATAGATTCCCGGGAAGAGGGGTAATTTCCGGGAGCAGATAACCCCTCCTGTTGAAATTATCCGGGGCTCATACTACCCGAAAAAACTTTTTTGCAGATCCCCGGTCTGTGAATACCCTCTCTTCTCCCAGTAGCCGCTATAGGCCGGATCATCCGATACTTCGATTCCTGTCACCCACTTGATCCATTTGTAACCCCATCGATCCTCTGCAACAAGCTGGAAGGGAAATCCTCTCTCTGCGGGAAGAATAACCCCGTTCATAGAATAGGCCAGGAGAATATCCCGGTCTTTAATAGAGTCAAGGGGAAGAGAGGTCGAATACCCGTCCGCTGCATAAAAGATAACGGTGTTTGCATCCGGATTCACTCCTGCACTGGCAAGCAGATCCTCTACCCTGACCCCTTTCCAGAGTAGTGTCACTTCCCATCCTTCGACACAGAAGAGGGTGACCTTTTTCTCATAGACCGGATATTCCTTGATAACCTGGTCATATGAGAGGGAGAGAGGGCGTGAAACGAGGCCGCTTATCTCCAGCATGTAGGTAGATTGGTTGATATACTGGGGTCCCCGGATAGAATTTTCACGAAAATCAGCGATGGACGAGAGTCGTTCGCCCTGATACTCCCTGACCTCAACCGGTGTGAGGGAGGTGATGTTCTCCCCCTGTATCCCCGGAAAGATTCCAGGGTTTATCATGAAGATTGCTGCGATCGCACCTAATACCAGGATGATAACGATGAAAACAACAGGTATTTTCCCCATTTTCTCTCCCGTTTGTCAATAGCACCGTGATATTCTTAATGATACGTATGGATGCAGATCAGGAGCAATACCCACCTGATTCCACAAAAAATACATTTATCTGGTTGAGATGAGTTTTTAGATTAGTGGAGAGCAAAAAAATGCCACGAGTTGAGCGTTACAAATGCAGGGTGTGCGGATACATCTATTCACCACTAAGGGGCGAACCGCATAACGGTATCCCTGCGGGTACCAGGTTTGAAGATCTCCCTGACTCCTACATCTGTCCTATCTGTGGGATGCAGGGGAAGGGAAAGATAGGGAAATGGGGATTTGAGGAGTGGATCCCAACCCGATGGGTCTGTTCGGTATGCGGGTACGTGTACGACCAGAAAAGAGGCGAACCACACCGGAAGATCAAGGCAGGGACGGCTTTTGAGGATCTCCCGGAGGACTATACCTGTCCGGTATGTGCCCTTGACCCGAAGATCAAGATCCAGTTTGGGAAGGTATTCAAACAGGGCTTCGAACCGCTTGAGATTTGAAAAAATCGTTTTCATTTTTTTGTGCCGGATTACCCGTTGTATGAACCGGCAGTTGTGTATCTCCTGGAATAGCATGAGATCGCTCCTCATCTTTTGATACCATACGGAAGGGATACCGTTTTTATTTCAGATTCTTCAGTGCCTGCCTTGCGGTATGGCGGACCTCGATCTCATCGTCTTCAAGCAGGGGCTCCAGATACTCCTGATACCGGATCTCCCCGATTTTTCCGAGCGCTTCTGCTGCTGATTGTCTCACACCTTTCTTTTTGTCGGTCAGAAGGGGTATGATAATGGGGCCTGCACGGGGATCACCAAGCTCCCCCAGCGCCCATGCCGCTCCCTGGCGGATCCACCGGTCCGGGTTGTCGACGCACCTGATCAGCGGTTCAAACGCCCGGGGATCTCTCAAAGTTCCAAGAGACCGGAGGGCTACCCATACCACATCAGAGACTGGGTCATCGATGAGGAGAAGGAGGGGCTCAACCGCTCTCGGATCCCCCATGTTGCCGAGCGATTCTGCCGACCGGGCGCGTAGGTTTGGATTTTGATCCGAAAGTTGCCTGATCAGGATTGAGATATTCTGCTCCTGTCTCTCTTCACGACGTCTTTCCGCTTCTTTTACCGGGTCCCGCCCGGTGCCATACATGATTCTGTCCTCACTATGATGCTTTGCAGAATCAGGCTTCAATGTTTCGTGAATTATCCTTTTTTCGATTCACCTTGCTCTAAAAGGAGTGGCTTATTAATAGCATCAGGTTTACGTATCATAAAAGAAACCTGATTACTGACGAGGGCCCTGATGTCTCACTTGATCCTTCTTCCTACCGATTTTTCTGAATATGCCCGCATGACAGCCGACATGGTGCCAGACCTTCCAGGTCCAAAAGAGGTAATCCTCCTCCACGTCACAGAGGGCGCCCATGCATCATCACGCCCTTTTCTTGGGGGTCAGGAGGTAGTATCTCCAACAGAATCTGCCGAACGCAGCATGAATGAAGAGAAGGAGCGGCTCGAGTCAACAGGTATCCCTGTCCGTACACGAATCCTCCAATCTGATGGAAGAGACATTCAGGGATTAATCCTTACGTGTGCCCGGAAGGAAAAGGTGGATCTCATCATGCTGGGTGCCCGCGGAAAAGGATTTGTTGAAGGGCTGCTCCTTGGATCGGTCTCTTCAGGGATTCTCCGCCAGGCCACTACTGATGTCATTATCACCCACCATCACGGCTTAACTATACCCCGCCGGAATCTACAATCCGCCGGAATAAACCAGAAGAACCTATTTTCCAGGGTTTTATACCCGGTGGACTTCTCAAAACCCTCTGAGCAGGGTCTTCTTCATATCACAGGACAGGAAGATATCGCCGAACTCGTCCTCCTCCATGTCATTACCAAGGCAGATACCAGGAAAGAACTGGATCAGACAATCCGTGAAGCGTATCTACAACTCCAGGATTTCGGCAGGATCTACGATACCAGCAGTACACGGGTGCGGCTGCTCCTGCGGTTCGGAAAGCCTGCAGAGATAATCTGCGATATGGCTCTTGAAGAGAAGGCCACGCTTATCGTACTGCCACGATTCGGGGCTTCGGATTTCATCAAGAGTCTTCCGATAGGGAGCACAGCAGAGGCGGTGGCAAAAAAAGCAAAAATACCGGTATACCTGCTCTACCCTGACATCCTTCTGGATGTGGCTGCGAGGGAACTTGAGAAGAATGAATTCCCGCTCGCAGAGGAGGTCTGGCTGCGGTATCACCAACAGACTGCAGACCCTTCAACAGACCGTATCTTTGGCGTCTTTGTGGAAGGGATGCTGGTTGCAGTCGCCCGTTGCAGGCGCCATCCCGATGGCCTTGAAGTGGACGGGGTCTTTACACTCGATGACTTCAGAGGAAGGGGATATGCACGGGATGTCATGAATCCGCTGGTGGCTTCCTGCGGGAAAGAAGATCTGTATATGCACTCCACAATGGGTCTCGTGAAATTCTATGGGCAGTATGGGTTTGCACCGATACCTGAAGATGAACTTCCGCCGACAATTAAGGCAAGGTTTGATTTTGCCATGGGCGAGATGCAGGGCTCAAACGTCCAGCCGATGAAGAGGAGAGCGGATATAGGAAGAAGTACCGCTTTCTGATACGGCACCATCACTCCATGCCCCTTTCCAGATCTCTCCCTTAATTTTGGTCCTTCGGGTGTGTCGAATAATCCTCTTTTTTTAATCTCAATGAGAATTATGAGAATTGTAAAGAGGGCATCTCATGGGGTATATGAGTCCTGATCGTCGCTGAACGATCCATCAATTATCCATCAGGGGGATCCGCAATCTGGTCCCAGGCTTCAGTGTAGTATTGCCCAAATCCCCGTTTTACCTCCTCCGCAGAATGAAGTCCTTCTTCGTCCACGCTCTCCTCAAGGTCAGGATAAAAGCAGGGAAATGCATCTTTCCAGGGATTACAAGATTCAAAGAAAGGGGGATGCATTTTCCGAATAATAGACAGACCATGGGATAAGGAATGATGAGGGCTTCTCCCGGTGACTACCCAGATTTTCACAGGTCAGATGAACGTGTGTCCGAGCGACCTTCGAGCATACCGGGCGTTAAAAAAAAATTAGATGAGTTTGAATATCGGGTGGCTCTCGGCCTTGCACTCGATGCCGAGCTGCCGGGTTGCCTCGAGCACGGCGATGTCGGTATATGCCTGCGCCGTGATCATGGCCTCCACGTTCTCGATCGGGCCGTACATGATCAGGTCAGCACCGAGCGTGCTTGCGATCATGTTGCTGCCGATATCGGGGGCAGACCAGGCAGCCTGTATGACGCCGTCCATGCCTCCCTGGTAGTGGTGGAAGAGCTGGGTGGTATATGCATCCTTGCCCTTCAGCGATTCTGCCAGTTTCGAGGGGTTCTTCTTTGACCCCTTCCAGCGCTTGAGCCAGGTCCAGGATACGGTCATGTTGTGGTAGGCACCACCGGTGGGGTACCCGTGGATCGCCTTGCAGGCAAGAATCTCACGGTAGGCCCCACCAGATCCGATCCCGAGGGGGGTTGCTGCGGTGTCGAGGATGGGGCGGGTGATACCGGCTTCCTCGGCGATCTGTATCATTCCCTTGGTCTGACCGGCCACTCCACCCTCAACAAGGGTCTTCTCCCTTCCGACCACGGAGGGATCGGCAGGGTTGAATGCGAGGACGATGGCGGCATCAACGTCACTGTTCTTGATGGCCTCGATGTTCTCGGGTGGGATTGACCCGTTGATCGAGTTGTAGATGGCACGGTTGGCCAGCCCGACCTCGGTCACGTACTTGCAGGCGTGCGCGAGGGCAGCCGGGACGGACGAGTCCATCAGGAATGCGGTCTTATTGTCAATGCTGTCGAACCACTGGAAGTAACTCTCGAATGCCTCCCCGTATTCACCGATGATCTGGATGAAGTGCGGGATTCCGGTCATGTCGGAGAGTTCCTGACAGCGGTTCCAGAGTGCCTCAGCCACTGGCTTGTTAATGACTCCCTTGTGGTCATCGAGCACCACTTCGTGCTTGTTGTAGAAGATTGACGCACCGAGTACAGTCGGGTATTCACCGGGCTGTCCTCCCAGTTTGGTGCCGTTGAAGTCCCAGACTTTCTGCTCTTTTTCGAATCTGAACATATTTTTTCACACCTCCATTATAGTAAGACGTTAAGTTTCGGGAGCAGTACCAGGAGCAGGACAAACACCGTGAGCCCCGCCACCAGTCCATAGAGGATACCAATGTCCCGACCGATTTTTCTTCCGACGCGCTGGGCGATCTCGGCGTCTGCAAACTCGACCTGTTTCTCAATTTTGTCCAGGCGCTTCTCTATCTCAAGGAACTGGGGGTTCACCCCTGCCGCTGCGGTCTCAATACCGCCGGCAGCTTCCTTGACCTCGATGACCATGGGGTCAGCAGCGAATGCACCCGGGTCTCTGCCCTTGAGTTCGTTGATCTTGGCCGCGATAGCGCCAATATCTTCGGACTCCATGATATTGACGAGTTCGCACTGTTCCTGGAAACGCTTGATAGCGGCATCGTTAAGGTTCTCGATGAACGGGATAGCACCTTCAGCCCCGACGACCCTGCCGTCCTTGACCCCGCCTTTATGGAGCGCTGCCATGGTCTGCCCGGCCAGGTGACCTTTCACCTCGGTTCCGCAGAGCATGAGGAAACGGATGTTCGGGTTGGAGATGATGTTAGCGATGACCTTCTCAAGACCAAGGTTCTCGGTCTTGCAGGACCCGCAGATAGCGGCTCCCTTGTCGCAGATCCCCTTCTCATCGAGGTGGGAACCGCAGGTCATAACGGCAACCGGGCTGTTGGCATCGCCGGAGTTGAAATCTCCCTTGACGATCGGCCACCCGCTTGCCGGTGATTTCTTGTCTGCCATTTTTCTCACCTCATATGAACAACGCAGGCACCACGATCAGGACCAGGGCAACGATCATTCCTACGGCGAACCCAACCACACCCATCTCGGACATGGCCGAATCAAACTTGTTTGATCGGGCGATGAGCTGCGCCTTGTAGCGCATACTCTCAACCATCCTGTCGATGGCAACCATCCTGATGGGCCCTGCCATTTTTGCACCTTCTTCTGCCATTTCATATCACCCCATGAGAACGAACCCGAGAAGGGCAAATGATACGATCAGGCCTATCATGACACCTTCAACCTTGCCCGAATAGACACCGGCGGCAAACTTGTCGCGGTACCCGATGTCCGTCACCATCCTCTCGATAATCTTCATCCTCGCATGGATAAGTGCCAGTTCACCGGACATGGGCTGAACTTCCCCGCCAGCCTCTTCGGCACCCCCAGCAGCTTCCTTGACCTCGATGACCATGGGGTCAGCAGCGAATGCACCCGGGTCTCTGCCCTTGAGTTCGTTGATCTTGGCCGCGATTGCGCCGAGATCTTCGGACTCCATGATATTGACGAGTTCGCACTGCTCCTGGAAACGCTTGATAGCGGCATCGTTAAGGTTCTCGATGAACGGGATGGCACCTTCAGCCCCGACGACCCTGCCGTCCTTGACCCCGCCTTTATGGAGCGCTGCCATGGTCTGCCCGGCCAGGTGACCTTTCACCTCGGTTCCGCAGAGCATGAGGAAACGGATATTCGGGTTGGAGATGATGTTAGCGATGACCTTCTCAAGACCAAGGTTCTCGGTCTTGCAGGACCCGCAGATAGCGGCTCCCTTGTCGCAGATCCCCTTCTCATCGAGGTGGGAACCGCAGGTCATAACGGCAACCGGGCTGTTGGCATCGCCGGAGTTGAAATCTCCCTTGACGATCGGCCACCCGCTTGCCGGTGATTTCTTGTCTGCCATTTCTCTCACCTCAGATCAGATGGAATACATAGATTCCTGCAAGGAAGAGCCCGACTGCCAGCCCGTACCAGAATGAGGTCATCCCTCCGGCTAACGACAGCGCGTTCTCCCTTCCCGGGAACGAGGCAAGGAAGTTGCCCTTTCCGGAAAGCATATTCACAATATCGTCTGCAACTGCTTCGAGTTCAGTGACCTTGTCAATGACAGGAGCCATCGACTCCCCTGCAGTTGTGACGACCCCTACCATGGGATCTACAACAAGCCCGTATTCAGGTAGAACTTGAACGTACATCAGTGTCCCTCCACATCTGGGATTGGCTTTGATTCGAGCCATGCAGCGGCATCACGCCTGGAGAGCTCAATGTACTTGCTGTACGTGTAGTACCATCCGATGACTGCCACGAACAGAGATACCAGTGCAGCGCTCATAGGGATGAGCGGCATGGACATAACTGCAGCGGTGATCATGGAGAGGAACCCGCATTCGGCTCCCAGCATCAGCATCCTGTCCTGGGTCCAGTTGGGTCCAAGGCACGCGTTGAACGGGTGCTGGATGGCAATCGCGCCGAGCATGAAGGCCGTTGCAATGAGTGCTCCACCAAGGAACGATGCCTGGTAACTCGGGAGCGAGAGTCCAAGAATCACTACTTTACCGGTAACCAGTGCCGTCAGTGAAAACGAGGTAGGATCAAGACCGGTCATCATGACCGCGTAACCCATCAGGACGAGAGCCCCGATAACAGCCATCTCGACAAGGGACTGGATCATGACCGGGATGCGCATGTTCAGCACATTGTTGGCCACGTATCCGAGAACGAGCCCTATTACAGCCGCGAGAACTACTGCGACGATCGGAGCGGCAATCCCGTATTTGGTCGCAAAGAGCATGGCAATCACCCCTGAGCCGAACGCTATCATACCGGCAGACGGGACACCTGTCCCGATACCGTAGCTGCACAGGTGCTTGATGGTGTGGCTGCCCCAGATAAGTGCTGCAACAGTCGCCAGACCCCCGAAGAACGAGAATAACTGGGTTCCTGTCAGCACGTTGAGGTACGTGAGGTAGATGCAGACCAATGTTGCGACAAGGCCTGCCACCATGATCGTGGTGTGGGGAATGCCTCCCTCAATCTTTTCAACTTTTACTGTCATTTTGGGTACCTCACACTGCAACAATCATGATCGCAACGATCCCGCATACCGCGGATGCAACTGCAGAAGCAACGATCGCACGGGGGAACCGCTTGAACTTGGGGTCATGCGGACCTTCAATCGTCCCGGTGATGTTGTATGCAGCAAGCACAGCGTTCACCAGGAACATACCGATTGCAAACATCCCCGCGAGGGCGACTGCAATAGGCAGGACCTGTCCTGGAAGGGCGTTCATCATCCCTGGAAGTTCTTCCTTGTATAAGTCAAGAAGCATCAGGTAGATGAGTGTCCCGCCGGCACCTCCAAAGAGGCCGCCGATAACTCCGCCGACATAGGATACAAACGGCAGACCGTGCCCTTCCGTTCCCTGGGATTTGAATTCAGGCTGGGTGTCTCCTGTGATTGGATCCTTTGCGACCTTGCCCGAAGCACAGGGGATGCCCATCCCGAAGACGTAGATGAAGGTCACGAACATGCAGGTGATTGCCATCATCAGGCCGCCACCGACTGCACCTGTAATAACGATTACTAAGAGGTTATCAGTGGTTTGTGCAGCCCAGGCCCCTCCAAAGAGACCGGCGAGACCGGCACCTGCCGCGAGCATTGCTACCCCTGTTGCAATACCTGGCGCCTGTCCCATGGCAGCCGGTGCTCCACCGACCGGGACAAAGTGGACGCCGAACCCGATCAGGACACCGCCAACGATGATGCCGATAAGGGCCCAGAAGGCGAGGCCGGATCCGAGAACGAAATAGGCTGCAGCAATGACAAGAACCAGAATGATGATACCGATAATCATGGCGGTCATGTCAACCGCCGATCCCGCGGTGGGTTTTGCAGCGACGGCGCTCATGAGGATGCCTCCTCAACAGGTTTCGTATAGGGGCCGTAGTTCTTCCGTGCCCAGACCTCGATGTAGCGGTCGATCACGGTGAATACGAGAATTATGATGATTCCGATGATGATCGCACCCCAGCCGGCGCCGACCTGTTCGAAGAGAACAGTACGCCAGAGTTCGAGGAAGACGATCAGTCCGAAACAGACTCCTGATGCCGGGCCACCGAGCTTTGCGGAGAACCAGCCGTTGTCAAGAGAGTTCCTCTCACCAGCTTCGGCATACCTGACAATGTTTCCTGAAGCAGCAATCGGGACGCCTGCACCGAACTTCTGGTTCTGGTACTGCCGTTCCTTTCCGTAGAACGGGTTCCCGGTTGCTGATCCGGCTGCCCCGAGAGCGATACCCCAGACCAAGCCAAGCAATGGCAGCGGGAACGGGTGCCCGAGGGCGGCGTTGATCAGGTGGCACAAGGTCACCGTGGCGAAGATGGCAACAAAGGCATGTGCCATGGTCACCGTTGTCATCGACTTCAGTATGTCGACGTATACCGGCTGTCCGAATTTAGCGAGACTTGCAGTCCTTCCGAGATATGCGGTCGTGGCATATACTCCCTGTACGAAGACGGCGATACCGCTTCCCAGAACAATTGCAAGTATCGGGTTTATCTGCATTGCCATGAAAGCCCAGGCGAGACCTGCGCCGAGCGCAATCCACAGTCCGTATGCTGGTGGCTCACCGGCCACTGCCTTATTGAATATCCGGTGAATGTATCCCATCTGCGGAGCGAGCTGAACCTGCGAGTTCGGGTCACCCTGTGATCCGATATCAGACTCAACGTTCTCTGCAGCACCGGCAACTGTGGCAAGAGCTCCTGCCAATGCAGTTATTCCAATGCCAAATACAATACTTTCCAATTTAGCCTCCTCCCTGCGTGCTGAATAGTGCACGAGAGTGTTCATCATGCATTGCCACTCACAACGAGTACAAACCCTTTGTGGTTCATCTATCAGTTACGTCAGTAATGAGTTAAAGGTTTCGAAATATTAGTGAATAAACCGGTTTTTTGGGTTTTAATCACAAAACAGAGGTTTTTCCTGCGAAATTTACACATCTGAATTTTACTTAATTAAAATAAGGTTGTGTTGTAATCAAGTTATTTTAAGAATGTCTGACTCTCCATTTACGGTTCTGTGATCCCATCCCTGGCGACTTTCTGGTCTGCATCAGACCCGGTAAAGGATGAGGGGATATCTGAGGGTAGACCGATTTGGACAATCTTTCCCCCTTGCATCAGTGCCACCCGGTCACAAATATCCCGCACAAAGTCCATATCATGGGATACGATAATAAAGGTCTCATCCATCTCGTTGCGGGCTGTCAGGATAGAATGTCTGACATCGATTTTGGTGATCGGATCCATGGTTCCGGTCGGTTCATCGAGCACAACAATCCGTGGTTCCCGTATCAGGACCTGGGCAAGTGCAACCCGGTGCCGTTCACCCTGACTCAGCTCAGCAGGATACCGGTGCAGCACTGAATCGATATCATCAGGGATAAATCCTGCCATTTTCAGGCTGATGACCGCCTTATGGGTGGCAAGCTCCTTGGGGAATTCAAGACCGATAGCATCAGTCAGGTTATCGAGAATCGTGCGGTGGGGATAGAGATCGTACTCCTGATGGAGGAATCCGATATAGGGTTTTGCCCGCCCGCGATTATCGATCCCGGGGCTGGTCATGTCAACCCAGTCATCCCCGATACGGATATTCATCTCACCTTCCGTGGGTTCGATAAGTCCGGCGATGATCCGGGAAAGGGTGGTTTTTCCGGCGCCGCTCGTTCCGATAATACCAAAGATTTCACGTTCGGCAACATCAAAAGTGACATTGGTTACCGCTTTGATAAGCCCCCGATCCACGGTAACGTACCGTTTGACGACATCCCGGGCTGAAAGGATACGCTCTCCGCATTCCCCTGTATCAGCTCGATTTTCAGCATGATAATTTTTCATGAACCTGGCAAGAACATCTGCGGGAGAGCCTTCCTCAATCACCTGACCCCCCTCCATCAGCAGTGCACGATTCGCAACATGGTCAATGACCCCGGAAAAATGCGAGGTGATCACCATCCCCATGCGTGAGGTGTTTGAAGCGTCGATAAGCAGCTGATGGACAAGATGTGCGGTCGACGGATCAAGGGTTCCTGTCGGTTCATCTGCGAAGAGGAGGATCGGCTCTTTTGCCAGCTGCCGGGCCAGGACCACCCGCTGTTTCTCCCCCCCTGACAGATCCCGTGCGATGTGCATCATCCGGTGAGTCATCCTGACCCGTTCCAGGAGTTCTGCGGCACGGTTCACGGACTGCTCGGGAGGATACCTGATATCATCGAGTGCATGCAGCACATTCTCGATAACCCTGTCGTTGCCGTACAGGGCAAAGGTCCGCTGGAACATGATCGCAGTTTTACGGAGTACCAGGGATTTTCCCTCCTCGTGCTCCGGGTTCCAGAGATCGATATCAACGGGGTGGAGCACCCCGCCGCACGATGGGCAGTTTTTTCCGGCCGCACTCCGTGGTTCCAGGGAACAGCGATTGTTACATCCACTCATATGATAGACAATGGAGCCCGATGTGGGTGGAACATCTATCCCCCGCATGAGGTGCATGAGGATTGATTTTCCGGCGCCGCTTCGTCCGACGATGCCGAGCACTTCCCCTTCGTCCATCCGGAAGGAGACGTCATCAAGTATCAGGTTTCCGCCAAGCTCCATACTCAGGTTTCTGACGGTAAGCAGGGGTGAAGGTGTATCAGGCATAAAGTACCATCCATACTGACTCTGGTTTCAACCGGACCAACGTGCCAGGTCAGACCGGTACTATGGTGATATGGCCGGGATAGTGCCGTACCAATAATTACTCATATGTGCAAAAAATAATTAAATGTACGTATACGGCATCTTTTTTCGCCGGACAAGCCGTAAACAACCGCAGTCATGGTATGGATCCCTTCATAGACGGACAAAGATGGAAATTCTGGAGAGAATAGGCTGGATTCTGGATTATGAAACCGGGGTGTTCACTACAAATGATCCTAGTATCCCTGTTTCAGATCCATCCGAGCTATACATTGAAACCTTGTTCTGGCTTTTTCTGTAGCTACCCAATTGCAGGCTAATAGGATTTAATAAAAATTTTCGTCATTTTTCTGCTGAATCCTTTATCCTGGCCTAATGATGGCAGCATCAAAAACGTCACGCTGAAGGCGCAGATCGAACAGGAAAATAAAAAAAATTGGGTCTGATCTCACCTTGCGGGGATGATCAGTGAGCGCTCTCCGGCGGGCATGAACTCGCGGATGGCACCCTTTGCGAACTCGCGGCGGGGCTCGGCGAAGTCGAACTTGAGCGAGGGGTCGGCAAAGGCGATCTTGATCAGCGGGTTGAGTGACCAGGCATCGCCACGGGTGAAGTGAGCTGCACCGTTGATAGCGGCGTACTCTCCCTGGTGACCGACGTTCATGGCGTAGTTCGGGTAGTTGGCTCCACGGAGCTCTCCGACACAGCCTTCGTCTGCCCTGTAGGACTCGGTGTTTGCGGAACCGCACTGGTCCTGCAGGTCGTAGCCGTAGAACCCGAGACGTGACCAGCCTTCCTTGTGCAGGAGCATGGACAGGTACCAGCCGTTCAGGCCGGCGTTGGAGTTCCCGGTTGCCATTGCTGTGGACAGACCGGCTGCAGCGGCCAGCACCGATGCACGCTGGGAGCCACCGAAGTGGGTCTCGAGTGCGGTCGGGTACTGCTCGTACTGCTCCATACCATAGAGGGTGACCTCGGTGGCAATGTCGTTGACGACATCCTGGGATGCCTTGACCTTGTCCTTCTCGCCGGGGTTCTTGGTGTCGACCTTGTACTTGTCCTTGATGTAGTCCATACCGTAGTAGGTGTAGTCATCAAGGATGTTGTCGGTGTAGGCGGCAGTGGCGTACTGGGTGAACCCGACACCACCGGACATGTAGGAACCGAGCCAGATCTGGTCGAACAGCATGGTGCCTCCAGCAACAACCTCAAGGGATGCCTTTGCGGGGTCATGCGGGTACTTGCGGTCGGTCTGGATCATGTCGGCGAAGTGTCCGAACTTGATGCCTCCGGGCTCGTTCGGGCCACGTGCACGGCGGGCAGGCAGGATCTCTGCCATCTGGATAACACCGGCGTGCTTTGCTGCGAATGCGAGGTCGGCGGTTGCGGCTTCTCCGGCGCACATGTGGTAGGCACCGATGAAGGACATACCGAGCTGCATCGCAGACCAGCGGGAGGTGGTTCCACCATCGCAGGTCCTCGAGACGATGGTCGGGATGCGGATTGCCTGCCAGAGTGACTTGCCGACAGCGGCCTTCAGCTGGGCTGCCTGCTTGGCCGGGAAGAGCTTCTCGATGTTGATGACGAACTGGGGCTCGAGGTCGTCGACCATCTCGTCGTCACCGGTATAGACCTTGACGTAACAGTCATCCACCAGGGACGGGTGGGTCTCGACCATGTGCTCCTGGACCACGGCTGCACCGGGCATGGCGTGGTTGAGCACGTGGAGGAACTCGTTGATGGTCTCAGGGGTGACTTCCTTGCCAAGACGCTTCTGCAGGGTCTGGTGGGCAAGGTCCATGTTGACGAGGATGGTCCTCCTGATATCATCCCACATCTGCTGCATCGCAGCGTTGTTGACGAAGTGCAGGTCGTCGCCCTCTACGAACACGCCGGTGCCCGAGACCTCGTAGGTCATCAGCTGGCGCTGCCCGAGCGGGATACCGCCAATGTGGCAGCGGACCGGGTCGTACATGGAGATGCCACGGGCCATTGCCGCTGCATTACCTGCCTTGACGAACTCCATCTTCCTCGGGGACTGCTTCAGGCCCTCGCGGGCGAACACGGTGTTCGTGCTCTGGGGGTCCTCGGCGAACTTCTCTTTCAGCGATTTCAGGAAGAGCTTCTGGGTTCTCTCGATCTTCTTTGCCATGTCAATCACTCCTCCGGCACGTTGCCGTATTTGGTCCTCAGCGAGTGAACACGCTGGACGTATTCTACATACTCAGCGTCACTGCGGAAGGGTGTCCCGACGAGCGAGTGGAAGATGGTGGTGTGCGCCTTGAGCCACTTCTCGTCCATCGGCTTGCCGACCTTGACCTCCTTGTCCAGTGGTTCGCTGTTCTGGTTCTTGACATACTTGACCATGTTGGCCTTCTTGTCAAGGATGCACCGCTGCATCATGTCGAACATCATCCCGTCCTCTGCGAGACGAAGGGAGTGTCCGTGCACGGTCGAACCGCGGATACCGGTCCGGGCAGGGTCAAAGAGCTCAGTTCCGACGAGTTCCTTTGCGATCTTTTCAAGATCACGCTCACGGCACTCGATGATCTGACGGCCGGACAGGGTTCCCGGGTCACAGCCGCGGTACCGGTATGCCTCGACATAGGACCGCTGGTACGGGTGGCACGGGGCGTTGTACATGGAATCGGCGAACTGGATGAACCTGATACGGTCTCCAGCTTTTGCGCCATCGAGTGGCACGACCAGTTTTCTTATGGGGCAGTCCGGTTCCTGCTGCTCAGCGAGCGGCGGGTGCATAGTCGGGTATGCTGCCCCGGGTGCCCGGTGACCCATCAGAAGGACGATGTCTTCATCCGAGATGTCACGGAGCTTCTCAAGTTTCTTGCTCGGGTCCATCTGCTTGCGCCTGTTCTCGGCGACAATCGAGCTTCCCGGCCCATATTGTGGTTTGTAAGCCATTTTTTAATCACTCCTTAGTTTTAATCAACCTCATTACCGCATGAATGACTTCCGCCATCTTCTCCCTTGAAGGGGTCTGGCCACGGGTGACACCGCTCACGATTGCCATGACGGTGCCGCGGGTCTTTACCTTATCGGGAGGCGGCATTACCAGGGCGGTTTTTACGCCCACCTTTGCAAAGTCCTCAAAGTCAACGGGTGCCTGAGAGACCACCACCGCCTTCACGTCACAGGCCTGGAGCATGAACCTGACCTTGTGCACCACGTGCGAGCGCACGTTTCCGTGATGGAGGATGGCGACCTTGTGCTTCTCGATCTGCTGAATTTCTGTATCCGTAAGGCCGAAGTATGCACCGAGTACGCCTCCCCCGATATCCCTTGCATCGGGAGGCACCCCGCTTCCTGCATTCAGGACAAGGGTGCTGATACTGTACTCGATTCCCTGTTGTCGTAACGCTGAGGTGATGTCACATACGGGCTTCGTGACATGTCGCCTTCCCGGGGACATGCCGACGACGATGACATCAGGGTAGCGGCATTCCGATATGGTGCCCCTCTGGGCGATTCCTCCGCCTTTCCCCATGCCCATTGCCGCACGACAATCGACAACCTGGGTAACCCGTCCTACTGGCATACTTACTTTAGTCCCTGGATAATGGTTGGTCCCCTTTTACTGCTCGGATCGGCCATTCCGATAATGGCCCTGTCAGCGTGAGGACCGTATTTTGCGTAGTCGACCAGTGAAGGCTCTGTCTTCATATACCGCCCTTCCTGGAGGTACCATTGCATCTCACCGAATCCTGCTTCACAGGCTGCCTTGATGGCTGGAATCACATCCCTGCTCTCCAGTTCAAGGAGGAAGGTCCCGACGTGAACCTGCATCTCCACTTCCTGATCCCCCATATGAACGGTTCTCCGCATCTGATGGACATTGGGCTGTCCCTTTGCAGGACCAGTTGTAATGGTGGGGGGGAGGCGGGGGCCGTTCAGGATAACCCTCCGGACCCCGTCTGTGGCAAGTATATGGTTCATTACCCGTTCCACTGTTTCCGGGTTGAGCAACCGCACGGTTACTATCCTGACTTGAGGATATATGGCATCGGTCATTCTATCGTAAGGGTTCAGACTGCCTTCGCGATGGCCTGCAGCGGCTTCTTGAATTCGTCAATCTGACCGAATGTGTCCTGGTAGACCTTGGAGGTCTGCTCGGGGCCGAACATCTGGGTTCCGGCATCAAGCGCACAGGCAACACAGACGCACGGGATTGCCACACCGGCAGCGTGGCGGGTCACGACGTGGTTGCCGTTGAAGACTCCCGGACCGCCGCCACCGTAGATCGAGTGGCTGAAGAACGAGAATCCGACTGCAGTACCCATGACACGACCGTAGTCGGCGCTGGTCAGACCGGTCTCGTGCTCAAGGAGGTCGTTGAAGTAGAGGAGGACTGAGGAAACAGCCTGGGCGAACCGTCCGGCACCACAGTTGACCATGGTGGCTGCCATGGTTCCGGCGCAGGCATAGGCGTTCCACATCATCGGGTCCTTCGTCTCGTAGAAGATATACCCGCTCTTGCCCTTCTTTCCGGCCTTGATAATCTTGTCCTCGATGGCACGCTCGACAGTGCTCTGGACAACGGTACCGATGGTTCCGGTCTTGCCGTTTGCCTTGACGAGGTCATAGACCATGTTGTTGGCGTTCAGGCCCTGGTAGGCGTAGGCGAGGAGCTGGGCACGCTCGAACGGCCCGATAGCCGCTCCCATTTCAAACTCTCCGGCCTGTTCGAAGGTGGATGACAGAGCACAGGTCTGCATTGCATTCCGGTGGGTCATCATGGCCGCATGGTTGGCCGGGATGTTCCTGAGTGCGTAGCCGAGACCTTCGTTGTTCTGCGGGATGGAGAGCACCGAGATGATGTTACCGCCGTCCATTCCCATGGTGACCGGGTAGGAACCCCAGACTGCGGACTTGACGTACGGGGCATCCCACATGCCGACCTTGTACTGGTCGATGAGTGCCTGGGTGGTTGCCGCTGCTACTGCAGTGGTTGACGCATCATAGGTCGCAGCTGCCTTAATACGGGCGCTGGGCACTTCGACGAGGAGCATCTTTCCGCCGCCGACCTTCGTGATCTTGGTGTCGTCTCCCTTGTTGACGGAAACGTATTCCGCAATCTTGGCGGAGAGTGCATCGCAGTCCTTGACACAGTCTACCTTGACTGCCCTTCCAAGGATCTGGTTATTCTTTCCACCCATTGCTCCGGTCTTGATCGAGTTGTCAAGCCCGGCCATGTTCACTGCAACGGTCCTCCTGGTGAGGTCGATGATCTTCAGAATACCCGCATTGTTGAGCGGGCTGATCTTCTCAAGGGCGACGCCACTCTTGAGCAGCTTACCCTGATCGTCGTAGAGATCGATGGTATCTTTATATTTTGCCATAATTTTATCCTCTGTAATAATTGGTTTTGCCACACTGCATTTCGATAACTGAACGGCGAAGCAAGCTATACAGTTTGCTGATGATAGATGTCGGTCACTATTGCGCGTCCCCTCACGGGACAATCAACTATACTTTATAACTCGATATAAGATTTCCCATTTGCATCAGAAATTTTCTATTTATATTAATATTAAAATATTATAAAAAAGCAGGAAAATGTTGATATATTACATAATATCCTGTCATTATTGATCTATATCGTGCTACAATTCTATTAATTTTTATTATTAATACGTACTATATCTTAATAAAATATAAAAAATCGGTGCGCTTCTTATTTAAAAAGGGATCAGATCTTCTGGTACAGTTTCCCGTACACGACCTGACCTTTCCGCTTGGGGTGACGCTCACCGAGATCACCGTGGAACAATGCGAATTTCGCCTTTGTGCCATCGATCTCGAGCTCTTCATCCTTCACGAACTTGAAGCCCGGCATCATGACATCGATCGACCCGAATATGACGATCTCGCCTTCTACCATCTGGCCACCGACCTTGCTCTTGGCATTGCCTTTGACAATGATCTTTCCGCCCTCTGCATGGGTCCCGATATGGACATCGGCATCGCCCTCAACAATGATGGTGCCGCCATTCATGAAGTAGCCGATATCACTCCCTGCATTGCCCTTCACCCGGATCAGACCGCCCTGCATGCCCCTCCAGTCACCGCGATAAGCGGCTCCAAGGTAGTTGCCGGCATTGCCCTCAATGATGAGCTCGCCTCCCTTCATCCCGATGCCTGCAAAGGCATCGACACTGCCCTTGGCGGTGAGTTTTCCGCCCTGCATCCAGGAACCGGTATACATGTCGGCATCCTTCTCGATGACCACTTCGCCGGCAGACATCTTCATGCCGATATATTTCACCCGGCTGACATCGCCTTTGACGATGATCCTGGTATCAGCAGCCGTTGCCCCGGCATCTCCCGAGACCTCGAAATACTTGCCA
The DNA here is from genome assembly GCA_963828315.1 of uncultured Methanoregulaceae archaeon. Taxonomy (GTDB): domain Archaea; phylum Halobacteriota; class Methanomicrobia; order Methanomicrobiales; family Methanospirillaceae; genus UBA9949. Next base: position 401,463 of record CAWHEC010000003.1, read on the forward strand.
AGATTGAATTGCTCCCTGCCTTCGTAGGCATGGAGTGCCGCGATTTCAGCCGCCTTCTTTCCTGCGAAGGCATCTGGGGAGACGTTGTCTGCTTCAAGGAAGAGTGCAGGCTGATTTTTTATGGTTATGGTAACTGTTTCCATTTTTGCCTCCCCCTCACTTTGTCGCATCCACCGCAATAACCCGCGGGTTTTCCGGGAGGAAATGATTCGTCACGTCGTAGTTCCCCTGGGTCACGCTGTAATACTTGAGGAATTTCTCCTTGATATCCCGCATGACCTGGGGGTTCTCGTTGACCTTTGCGTCGACCCAGATGGTCCGCTTGTTGCCGTTCGAGACGATCTCGCCGTTGATAACGACCGGCACCCCGGTCTTCATGACAAAGGCCGCGGCGGAGAACGCCTTCTCGATCTCGTCGGGTTTATGGGATTTCTCGGGGTTGAAGTCGTAGACCGCAACATCGGCGTCCATACCTGGCGCGAGCCCGCCGTAGATACTGGCAAGCCCGAGCGATTGTGCGGGACCTGCCCGGGTCATCTGGGCGAGTTCGTACAGGGAGAGTTCCTTGTCCATCCCGGCGAGCAGGGTCGCATCGACCATTTTCGCGGAATGCTTGAACGAGTCGATCCGCTCCTTCCGGGCGTCAGCGCTCATCAGCCACTTGAAGATCCGCGGGTACCGGATGAACGGCCCGGCGTTCGGGTGGTCGGTCGTGATGAAGCACCGCATCGGGTCTTTTGCCAGCAGGGCGATCTCAAGCCCGATCGCCCACTGGATCTCGCAGACCTTGATATCCGGGCTGTACACGTACGGCACGATCCCGGCAGCGGTCTCGAGTTCGACGTCGACGTTCGCCCACTTGAGATGGTTGAGTTCGGTCAGGTGGTGCTCGAACGGCCCGTCGGCGGTCATCGTGGTGGTCTCGTCGAGGGTCACGCAGCCCGTATCGACGGTGATATTCTTCTGCCGGTTGACATAGTCCATCACCTCTTTTGACTTGGACTCGAAGTTGCCCCAGTTGTCCCCGCCGTAGGAGTGGAACTGGAGGTGGGTGGAGTGGAGCACGGTCTCGCGCCCGAACTTGTTGGTGGCCTTGATGCCTTCAGCAAGTTTCAGGGAGTCGAGCGTCACGGTATAGTTGCCGGGGTTCCCGAGACTGTTCTGGTGGACATGCATCGAGTGCGGCAGACCGAGATACTCGTTGGTCTTCATCAGGCCGGTCATGATCTCGGCCGGCGTGATGTCGAAGTACGGGACCGGGTCGTGTACCGTCAGGCAGTTCAGGCCCCAGCCCCATGCCTCGGTTCCGCCGGGGTTCACGACTTTCACGGCGTAGCCCTTGGTGGAGTTGAGCAGCCAGGCCACATACGCGGCAGCGTTGTCGATCTCGCCGTTCTTCAGATACTCCATCACGAACCAGTTGTTCCCGAACACCGGGTAGGCTCCTTCGTCGATGATCGGGGTATCCTTCATCTCCTCGTGGACATGGCGGGCAAACAGCGGCGGCATTGCAGCCTCCATGCAGGTGGTATACCCCATCTTCGCATACTCGTATCCCGTCTTGAATGTGGTCGGGATCGAGAACCCGCCGGCCATCCGGCTCCCCTTCTTCTTCGGGGTGTAGGTGAACAGTTTGTCCTCGGGCCGGTAGTTCCGCCCCTCGTTGACTTTCGGCCCGGCAATGTGGGCATGGATCTCCACGGCACCGGCCATCACGGTCTTGCCGGAAGCGTCGATCACCTTCGCTTTGGAGGAGAGTTCCGTGCTCTTGACGATCTTGCCGTCTTTGACGGCAACATCCGCCTTGTCCCCCTTGATCTTCTGCACAGGGTCAAAGACAAAGCCGTTTTTGATCAGGTACTCCGACATTACTTCACCTCCATCAGTTGGCCGAGACGCTGGTTCACGCGGGTCAGAAACTCGTAGTCGGTCAGCACGCCTTCCGGCGGGTCAACGACTTTCCTGGCATCGATCGGGACGTTGTCCATCCGATAACAGTTGCCGCCGACCTCGATTCCCACAAACGCCACGGGCACGTGGAGTTTTGAGATCTCGCTTGTAGGGGTGATATGGGGGTCAACACAGACCGACGGTAACTGCGCGATCTTCTTCACCGAACTGATCGGGAAGTGTGCGCCCGGGTCGCTGCCGAGCACGAACACCGCGTCCACTTCGCCCCTCCTGAGCAGGTCGTTTGACGTGGTCTCCCCGGGGTTGTATCTCGCAAAGCCTCGCGAGAGGTCGACACAGTACGGGTACCCGAACTGCCAGCCGAGCACCTGACCGGACCCGGTCACGTTGTAGTGGCCCCGCATGGCCATGATGCTGAACTTCGTGAATTCGTTCAGGTCCTTTGTCAGCATGATCGCCTCGTCGATGTTGTGGTTTTTCGAGAGGGTTTGTGTGACTCCCATGCCGAAGAAGATGATCCCGAACCGGCCGCTTTTGAGGAGTTCGGCAGCTTCATAAATCTTGTCTTTCGGGATGCCGGCAACCGTGTCGGGCAGCGGTTCGTTCCGGACCGCCACACGGAGCGCACTCAGCAGTTCATAGTCGCGGCCCTGCTCAATCTGAAAGTGGATGTCCGCCATCTTCGCGGTATCCGTCACTCTTGGGTCAACCACGATCACTTTCCGGTTCTTGTGGCCTTTGTTCACGAAGAATCCACGCGGAAATATCGAGTATCTCGACTGGTGTCGCGGGTGTGCATGGGTCGGGTTGCAGCCCCAGAACAGGACGCGGTCCGCCCGGTTCTTGACCTCACCGAGCGTGCAGCTCGGGATGCCGACGTCCTGGACCGCAATGAGCGTCGTGCCGTGGCAGACGGTCGCGGTGTTGTCTACGATCGCACCCGCTTTCTCGGCAATCTCGTGGCCGATGCTCTGTGCCTCGCAGCTCGTCGAACTCCAGCCATACATCAGCGGTTTCTTTGATTTCGCAAACATCTGGGCGGTATACTCCACGGCTTCGTCGTAGGTGACTTCTTTGTAGCTGCCGTCCGGCTGCTGCATCCTCGGTCTCGTCACACGGCCCTTGGACTGGGCGTGCATGAACTTCTCTGCACCTATCGCACAGGCGTTGTACACGTCCACAATCGTCTTGCCGTCATCAGAGACCTCGACCTCAAGATCGTCGCACAGCGTCCCGCAGAAGGGACAGATCACATCGGTTACTGTCTTGGTCATCAGATCTCACCCCGGCATTTCTTCTGCACAAGCTCAACAGAGCCGAGCACTTTCTCGTTCATGGCGATCTCCACCTCGACCGGGACACCCTTGAAGGTCGGCATACCGGTAGAATAGGTGTTTGGGTCAGTGATCGAATTCGCCCACGGACCCATGGGTATGTAGCCGAGGCCCGGATGGGGCCCCTGTGTCGCCTCTACCGCTTTGACGATAACACTTCCGTGTTTGCTGGTCACACGGACATTGGTGTTACGCCAGGCACCGAGTTTCTTGAGATCAGAGATATCCATCTCGATAATACCGCAGGCCTTGGTATAGGGGTCTTTCTCTTTCCCGCCTTCCATGGCCACACCCTGCTGGATGGTACGCCCGCTGATCAGATTCAATGCAACTTTGGTCAATTGCTCCAACCCCCTTACTGCGGTGCAAGCTCTTTGAGCGGGTTCGGGCCGAGTCCATGTACGGTATTCACAACGTCCTCAACGACTTTTGCCCATTTGGCACCCTCAGATGCGGAAACGAATGTCATCCGGAGCCTCTTGTCCTCAAGACCGATGTTCTTTAACAGGCTCTTGACCATGAACATCCGTTTTGCCCCCTTGAAGTTACCCGCAAGATAGTGGCAGTCTCCGAAGTGGCACCCTGATACGAGGACACCATCTGCACCGTCGGTAAATGCTTTAAGGATAAAAAGCGGGTCTACGCGCCCTGTGCACATAATCCTCACGATTCGGATGTCAGGAGGATACTGGGTGCGGGCGCTGCCTGCAAGGTCAGCACCGGCATAGGAACACCAGTTACAGATGATCCCGAGAATCTGGGGTTTCCATTCGTCTGCCATTTACTTTGCACCTCCCATAAGGAACGCATCAATCTGGGCAATGATCTGTGGGGTTGCAAAGTGCTGCATCCATATGGCACCACCCGGACAGAATCCTCCACAGGTCCCACATCCCTTGCACTTGGCCTCGGTGACTTCCATGACCTTGCGACCCTCTTTTTCAATCAGGGCGAGCGCTTGGTACGGGCAGAGGTTCACGCACATGCCACAGCCTGCACATTTCTCCTCCATACACTGGGCGAAGTAAGGTTCAAGCTCCACCTCTCCCATGTGGATCGGAATACTTGCAGCTGACGCGGCACCTTCTGCAGATGACACGGTATCAGGGATATCCTTTGGTCCCTGGCATACCCCGGCAATATACACCCCTGCCGTGGTTGTTCCGCATGGGTTCAGCTTCGGGTGAGCTTCGAGAAGCCATCCGTCGAGGGAACAGGATACTCCGAAAAGCTTCCTCGTCCTGTCGGTATCAGATGAAGGCTGAACTGCAGCAGCGAGCACCACCATATCGACCTCGAGTTTCATCGGGCGGTCGAGCAGGGTGTCATCAGCCATGATGATCAGGTTCTTGGTCTCAGGGTCCTCGAGAATGTTCGAGACACGACCCCGTATGAACCGTGCTCCCTCATCCTGTATGCGGTAATAGAACTCCTCATACATCTTTCCAAAGGACCTGATGTCCATATAGAAGATGTAGGGCTGGACACCCGGGATCTTCTCAATCAGCTGGTGTGCGTGTTTGAGCGAGTACATGCAGCAGAACCGTGAACAGTAGGGCTTTCCGACGCCGGTATTGTCACGCGATCCTGCACAAAGGAGGAACGCAACCTTCTTTGGCGTCACGCCATCGCTTGGCCGGACCATATGACCGCCGGTCGGACCGGACGCACAGATCAGACGCTCGAACTCAAGGCTGTTTACGACGTTCTCGTACTTGTTGTACCCCCATTCGTCCTTCTTCTCGACCGGGAACATGTCGTACCCGAGTGCGAGGATTGCCGTACCGACCTTGACCTTCACGAACTCATCCTTTGCTTCAAGGTCGATAGCTTTCTTGTCTCCGCATGCCGTGACACAGAGTCCGCACTTGATACAGGAGTCAAAATCAATCGTGTAGAGAAGGGGCACGACCTGCGGGTGGTAGATATAGATCGCCTTGCGGGGTTTCATGCCCATCTCGAACGGGTTCGGCTTGATGACCGGGCAGACCGGTTCACAGTCTCCGCAACCGTTACAGCCGCCCCCGACAAATCCCCGGGCTTCTGCCTCGGCAGTGTTTAGGACGCCACGGGGCTTTCTTTTCAGGGTGACATCAAAGTTACCGATATATCCCTCAACCGACTCAACCTCGGTATAGGTCATCAGCTCGATGTTCTCGGCCCTGCCCACATCCACCATTTTCGGTGTAAGGATACACTGGGAACAGTCGAGGGTCGGGAATGTCTTGTCGAGCTGGGACATGCGCCCTCCGATAGTGGGGGACTTCTCGATGAGGTATGTCTTGATCCCGGCATTTGCCAGGTCGAGTGCTGCCTGCATCCCGGCAATTCCGGCTCCGACGACCATTGCTGCTTTCTCGACCGGGACGGTCTTTGGGATCAAATCCTGCAGGAGCGAGGCCTTTGCCACGGCGATGCGGATGGCATCTTTGGCTTTTTCCGTGGCGCCATCGCGATCATGCATGTGCACCCAGGCACCCTGCTCACGGATATTGGCCATCTCGAACCGGAACGGGTTTAACCCACCCATCTTTGTAGCCATCCTGAATGTCGGCTCATGGAGACGGGGGGAGCATGCGGCAACGACGGTCCCGGTGAGGTTGTGATCCTTGATTGCATCCGTGATAATCTTCTGGCCGGGTGTCGAACAGACGTACTGGTAGTTCGCCGCGAATGCAACACCGGGAAGTGATTTTGCATATTCTTCTACGGCCTTGATATCGACAGAACCCGCAATATTGGTACCGCAGTGACAGATAAATACACCAACACGGGCATCTTTTGCATCGGTCATCGGGGCTAATTCTGATTTTGCCGCTGGTGCTGCCTTTGTTTTCTCGGTCTTTGCTTCTTTCTTCTTGCTGGCGGTCTCTTTCTTCATCTTCTTTTCTGCCATCTTGTATTCCTCCCTTACAGGACCTTCTGCAGGAACGGTTCGCAGCTGATGCCATGGAGGTCAAGCGCGAGCTCCTGCGGGCTCATTCCCTGTGCCAGTCCGAGCAGCTCACAATAGTGGAGCACCGGCAGGTTGTACTTCACACCGAACTTCTCCTCGATCTCGATCTGTCCCCTGTCAAACTGGAGCTGGCAGAAGGGACATATCTCGGTGAGCGCGTCAACACGGGCTTCCTTGAGGTTGATCAGCTTCTCATTGGTGATATCCAGTGAGTGGACAATATCGTAGCCTCTCACCCCGCCGCCTGCACCGCAGCAGAGCATCTTGTTCCGGTATTCGACAGGTTCCGCGCCAAGAGCAGCAACCATCTCTTCGATCCAGGTGGGGTGTTCGGTGGTCCCAAAGTGCCGTTCCTTCCTTGGTTTCATCAGGTGGCATCCATAATGTACGGCGATCCTTGTCCCTGTAAGCGGAACCTTCACGCTATCGCTGATCTTCTGCACACCGACGATTTCCGGGTCGTAGAAGAGTTCTGCAAGGTGCCAGACATCGATAGTTCCCTTGAATTCCATATCGATCTCTTTGAGCACCTCGTTTACCGCCTCCTTCAGCTCCGGGTGGGTTTTCAGCTTATGGTTGACTTCCCATATGGATTTGTAACATCCGTTGCATACGAGTGCGATATCCTTCTTCATCTGTTCGGCAAGGACAAGATTTCGTGCTGCCATTGCATAAAAGACCTCGAGGTCGATTGAGCCGAAAGCGCCTGGAGCCGGGCAGCAGCTTGCACCCTCAAGGTCGATCAGCTTGATGCCAAGCTTCTCAGCCGTTTTGTAGGAAGCTGATTCTGCACCAGGATACCGGTTGGGTGCAATACAGCCAAGGAAAAATGCATATTCACGCATCAGACCTCACCCCTCCCTCTCTTTGACAATCCTGTCTGCGTTCTTCTTGAGATCATAGTGGTCGATAATTTTTTGAATTCCTTTGACATACTCTGGGAATCTGTGGGTGGTCGGAGGGTCGGGATGCATACCCAGTTTTTTCCGTGCTGCACGGTTCACATCGTTATTCGGAACACCGTGACCGGTTGTATAGACAGCCTGGACCGTTTTTAAGAAGTTCACCGGGATGATATCCCGCTTGAATGCGAGGTTCCTCATAGCCATGATCACATCGGTTGGTGCAATGTCCCGAGGGCAGCGGTCAGTGCAGCTGTAACAGGTAGTGCAGAGCCACAGGTCAGGGTCTGTAAGGGCTTCCTCTTCAAGCCCGAGGAGTCCTCTCCTGACAAATTTGCGTATCCGGTAGGAGCTCCGTGGTGCGGAGGGGCAGGATGCTGTGCATGTTCCACACTGGTAGCACATATGTGGGATTGTCATTGAGATTTTCTCAACCGTCTTTGTGAACTGGGGATGGCTTTCATCCTCGTAAAGACGGGTGTCCCGCAGTTTCTTGTCAAGAGCTTCAGGGTAACCTTTTGTTCGTGCCATTTTTGAATCCCTCACGCTTTCTCCGTCATTTTGAGCTGTACGCTGCCGGGAGTGTCCTCTTTGACTTTTGAAGTCCTCTCGGTGCACAACTTTTCCTTGATCTTTTTGAACAGATCGGTCTCTGTGCCCTTGATACGGATACCCGTCCTGTGCAGTCTGATGATATCCTCACCTGGACATGCATTGACGCATGCACCGCAGAGCATACAGAAGTCCTTATTGACTGCAATGGTCGGTTCCACCTTGCCTTTCATCTGGCTCGCAGGCACAGAGGATGGCAGGTAAATGGCATTTGCTGGGCAAATCTCTACACAGGTGGAACATCCGCCGGGGCATTTATCCGGGAAGAACTCGATATCCCCCTCGAAAAGCTTCTCAACTGTGATTGCTTCGGTCGGGCAGCTCCGTGAACACCAGGTGCAGGTACAGCACATTTTCTTGTCGATGTCTACCTGACCCTCGATCTTGTCGCTTTCAACTTCGCGTTCGACGGTGATACACTCCTCCGGGCATGCTTCCACACAGACTTTGCATGCATCGCACTTCGTCTCGTCCCAGACCACTTCGCCCTCGATCTTTCCGATTTCAGCGGTGAATGCTTTATGCTTCACGGTGATCGCAGGGCATATTGCACCGCATATACCGCAGAGGGTGCACTTCTCATCATCCACCTTGAAGATTGTCTTACTCTTGATGGCCAGCTGGCGCTCTTTTGCGTCCGGCCGGGTCCCTTCAAATTCAGGGACATCCCGGTCGATGGCATCTCTGGGGCAGACTTCTTCGCAGATGGTGCACCTGACGCACTTCTCATCGTCGATGTCTGCCACAATGTCATACGTGGGGAAGCCCTCCTTTTCCACAATCGGAAGACGTTCCTCGCCGTCTACCTTCAGTGTCAGTGCATTAAACGGACACATCACGACGCAGACTCCACAGTAGGAACACTTCACTTCATCGATGTCTACGGGCGCTGCATATGCGACCGCTCCTCTTCTCGTGGCCCCGACAAGTCCGAGTGCGATTGCCTCTTCAGGGCAGGCCTCGACACAGATACCACACCCGGTGCAGACCTCGGAATTGAGGATCAGGTTGGATACCTGTTGGAGAAGCTTCTGCTCCTGGATGACATTGACGCCATCCCGTTTCTTTGAGTATTTTGGAAACAGTGTCATTCAATAACCTCAAGTTTGTCCATGTTCAGAACGTTAACCGACTTTGGCCTCCGACGCAACAGATCCGCGACCTGCCAGCCGGATCACATCATGTGGACATGCCTCTACACAGACTCCGCATCCGGCACAGAGCTCGGATTTGAAGTCGATTACCATCGCTTTCCCGTGCTTCACCTTATAGATCTTCTCATTCGTCGCAGGATCTATAGTGAAGAGTTCAAGCGCATCAACCGGGCATGCGACCACACAATTATTGCAGCCGGTACACCGCTCCATGTTGACATGCAATGCAAATGCCATACTTTTATCACGCACCAGCTTTAGATCGATTCAAAAATCGACTATAAAAGAATGGTTAAGTTATGCAAATAAACCTGTCTAAATTCCCCATGCTATCAGGTCATGTATTCCCGTTAAAGATAAATAATTAATAGTTTATTATATTATGAAGTTAATATTGTATTAATAAAGAAAGCCCATATATGGCTGCGCTTCGTTAAGTACATGCATCAAATAGCAGAGTATATATAATACCTTCACGTTATTCCCTCTCCTTACTCTCCTTACGATGGTGACAGGTCACAGATTTTTTCTGGAAAGCGCATCCTATAAGGCCGGGGACCATAACCAGTCGTTGCTTCAAGTTCCTCTTCCCGGGAAGGCATTTAGAAAATTTATTCTAGCACTATTCTACTATCTTTTGTGTATAAGAGGAATTTCATGGAGATAAACGGAGTACCAATCGACAATACCTACGCGGAGGCCTTCCCGACATGGATCTCCCGGGTCATCATCACGGCAGTGAATACGGAATGGGCCCGGAAGGCAGCAACGGAAGCGACGGGGTTTGCCACATCAGCGATCGGCTGTCCCTGCGAGGCAGGGATAGAGAGCGAGCTTCGAGCAGATGAGACTCCCGATGGCAGACCCGGGGTAGCTATCCTGATTTGTGCTGCGAAGAAGAAACTGAAGGAGCAGGTGGTCGAACGGCTCGCCGAATGCGTCCTCACATCACCTACCACGGCGGTTTTTGATGGCCTTCCTGATGCTGCCGAGAAGATTGCAGTCAAGCTCCACTTCTTTGGTGACGGGTATGAGTACCAGAAGGAAGTTGGCGGCAGGAAATGCTGGGTCATCCCGATCATGGAAGGGGAATATATCGGGGAAGAAGAGTTCGGGATCGTAAAAGGGGTTGCCGGTGGCAATTTCTTTGTCATGGCTGAGAACCAGATGGCGGCTCTTATGGGAGCCCAGACTGCCGTTGAGGCTATCAGCTCGGTCTGCGGGGTTATCACAAGTTTCCCGGGTGGCGTAGTGGCAAGCGGTTCCAAAGTCGGCTCAAACAAGTACAAGTTCATGCCAGCGAGTACGAACGAGAAGTACTGCCCGACCCTCCGTGAGAAGGTCCCGGACAGCAAGGTACCTGCAGGGATAAAAGGAGTCTATGAGATTGTGATCGACGGCCTTGATGAGAAATGTGTGGGAGAGGCAATGGCCGCAGGAATCCGGGCAGCAACCACGGTACCGGGTGTCAAGTTTATCACGGCCGGAAACTTCGGCGGATCTCTCGGCCCCTTCAAATTTGAATTGTCCAAACTTCTCTAATTTTTTTACTCTTTTCCTCGGGAAAGAACGATTAAATTATATATCTTGTTGCCGATTATTTTGTTAACGATATTTTCGGCAACAAAACCAGGGAGGGCGTGCTGGTTCTCCCGGGAGCGATTTTTGCCCATGGCAGGTAAGAAAACAAGGAATAGATGCATACCCTGGTGTCCAGGCTCCGAGTGATGCGGGATCATCCGATGGCAGCAGAGCGCTGGATGAGATTGCCGGATATCCGTACGTAATAAGGTACCCCGGGATTGTTGCGGTTGCCAACGAAAAAGGAACTGAAGTCGAGCTCATCGAATTTTTTGACTGCATTGGTGGCGCTATGTGGTCACAGCACCACTATGCCCAGAGCCCGCTTGTCCGGTCAGTCCGTAACGTGGGGTCATCGATGCGATATCTCATCAGGCCGGGAAAAGCCGATCTGGACCTTCAGGGATCGAGCTTCCCGGCCGGGATTTGCGGCGCAGAAATCAGCGATGCCGAGATAGCGATCTCCTATGTCGGAATCGGTGGAGGTGGAGTGGGGGCATCGGACTGCCGGTCATATGCCGGCGGAGTCATACGGCGCCTGGCCGACCCTTCGGGAGGTGGAAAACGGGCAGGATCAACGGTATGGCTCCCGAGAATGCAGCGGGTCCTGATCGGGCTCGATGATACCGACACTCCTGAAAAAGGAGCGAGCTGGACTCTTGCACACAATATCGCCAGAGCAGTTGAGGACGAAATGTCCCGCTACCTTTCACACACCATTGTGCAGCTCTTCCCTGTTCCCTACCGGACGAAAAACTGTGTCAGCATTGTCTGTGAATTTGCATCGTCCAATCCCAGGCAGCTTATCGGCCGGTTCCACAAGCTGCTTGAGAAGTATACCCTGTCGGACGAGACGGGAATGGCAGTATTCACAGGGTTCGATCCGTCCCCGCTCTTCCCGTTCGCCTGGATGGTGAAGAAAGGGGAGGTACAGCGTGATCTCCTTCCGGCCATTGGTGAAGGACACCTTGAATTTGTCATGAACGGAAGGGGCATTATCGGGGCAGTGGCCGCAATACCCTTTTATACCCGTTTCGATGAGGCGCTCTCGTTATGGACTGGCTCGGACTGAAGGCACGGCTCCTTGCCCAGGGAACAACGCGGCTCTCGGGTGAACCTGCAGGTCCTTTCCGATCCTCCTCGACTGCAGGGCCGGGTGCGGGAACGGGGGGTTCAGTGTTTTTCTCGTGTGGCATGGGGAGGGTGAGGCTTGCGATCGACCCGAAAAGCCCCCTCGAGATTATCCACTTCGGGGCAGGGCGTGCAGTCCTGAAGGATGGGGATGTTGAAATCCCGGGCATGCTCGAACCGGTCGCCCTCCACTGTCCCAGGCAGGCATACATTACGGTCACCAGCGGATGTGTATTCCGCTGCAGGTACTGCGAGGTCCCGACCATTACCGCGGGCAGGAAGACCCTTGATGAAATCGAATCGATGGTTGAAGCAGTGAGAGGCCGGATTGATTCGATTTCACTGACAAGCGGGGTGCTTGAAAGCATCGAAGAGGAAGAGGAGTATGTCCTCCAGGTGGTGAAGCGGTTACAGCGGTTCGGTCTCCCCATAGGGGTATCGATATTTCCAGGGGCGTATACGCCCGAGCGGCTGCATGCCGGAGGGGTGGCAGAGGTAAAATTCAATATCGAGGCTGCGACAGGGGAGTTATTCACCACAATGTGCCCCGGATTACCCTACAATGCCGTCTGGGATGCACTCGAAAGATCTGTCGGGCTGTTCGGCAGGGATCATGTTTTTTCCAACCTGATCATCGGTATCGGTGAGAGTGACGAGGAGGCCGAGTCCTGCATCAGCGCTCTTTGTGCTCTCGGGGTTATCCCGGTTCTCCGGCCACTAAACCCGGGTGGTGCACTGGCCGGATACTCCCGCCCAGCGGCTGACCGCCTCCTCCGTCTTTTTACCTTTCACACTTCCGCACTCATTTCGGCAGGACTCAACCCCTCTCGAGCGCGTACCATGTGCGTAGAATGTACAGGATGCGATCTGGTTCCCGGGAGGGATACAGTGCTATGAAAGGATACGAGGTGCTTGCCAGGGCTGTTTGCATAAGTGCAGACCACTCTTATGCCGTCCCCGGATACCCGGTCACCGAACTTGCTCGAGAAGCAGGCTCAGAACTGGTGGGCGCAGAGAAGGTCGCCATCGAGTATGCTCTCGGGGATTCGATCCAGGGGAGACGGGCTGCCGTGATCATGAAGAACGTGGGGCTCAACGCCTGTGCCGATCCCCTGGTCCAGGCAACCACCCAGGGGCTGATCGGTGGGGTTGTGATTGTTGCCGGTGATGATCCCCTGGCAGAGGCATCGACAAGTGCACTGGACTCCCGGTATTATGGCGAGCTCGCGCAGGTCCCGGTGCTTGAACCTGGACCGGAGGTCTGTGCCCTGAGTGTCGAAGCAGCGTTCTCTGCATCGGAGGAATTTTCCCGGATAGCGATCCTCCGTCTCACCCCCCGGCTGATCTTCGGGGAAGCAGTGGCAGAAAAGGGTTCCCGGAAACCAGGTGCAGGGAGGCTTGCCGATCCCGGCCTGACGATGAGGGGAAGGGTGGATCTTGCCGATTCACGCCTCCCCGGGATGTTTGAATGGTCCGGTAAGAGCGGGCTGAACCGTATGGAGGGTGGAGTCGCAGCGGTGGGGGCAGCCGAGGGCGACTCCCGGATTGTAACCGTCTATCCTCCTCCTCCTGACATCGCCTCCTTCAAACGAATTGAGGAGATAGGGAGACCTTTTGTCTCTGAACACAAGGGTGTTAAGCCTCCTGCAGCGGCTCCTGCTCCGCAAACTTCAGGCAGCAGGGGTTTTTACCGGACGTTCTGCCGGAACTGCCCTTTCCTCGGGGTATTTGATATCCTCAAAAGGAAGGGGATGCCGGTCATCGCGGATGCCGGATGCTCGATCCTTGCCATGAATCCGCCCTACCGGGTTGCGATCGCAAACTATGGTCTCGGGAGTGCAATAGGGGTTGCTGCCCGGAGCACCAGGGTCGCCCTGATCGGAGATTATGCCCTCCTGCATTCGGGCATCCAGAGCTTGATCGACGTATATGAAAAGCGCCTTCCTCTCCTCTGCATCGTGCTTGACAACGGGTGCATGGGAATGACCGGGGGGCAGAAATCCCCATCCCCCTGTTCCTATATCCCGTGGGCACATCCCCAGGTTGTCAGGGCATCTGACAGAAGATTGCTTGAAGAACTGCTTTTCGTACCGGAAAGTCCTGTTACCATTGTAGTACAGGGGACATGTCCGGAGGGGAGATATCATGAAATCGTGGAATGTTGAGATCTGTGACGTTACATTAAGGGACGGGGAGCAGACCCCTGGTGTTTCGTTCTCCTGCGAGGAGAAACAGGAGATCGCCTTAAAACTCGATGAGATAGGTGTCGAGGTGATCGAGGCAGGGTTCCCCATTGTATCGCCCTACGAGAAACAGTGTGTGAAGAAAGTTGCGGAAATGGGGCTTGATGCCCGGATCTGCTGCCTCGCACGGGCGCGTAAAGGGGATGTCGAGGCAGCGCTTGATTGCGGGGTGGACATGGTGAGCATCTTCATCGCGACATCCGATCTCCACATCCGTCACAAGTACCACAAACCGAAGGAGCAGGTGCTCGATGAAGCACTCCTTATGATCGATCTTGCAAGGGACCACGGGATCGATGTGCGTTTTGCCGCAGAGGATGCCTCACGTACCGATATGGACTTCCTCCTCCAGGTATACCGGGGAGGTGCCGAGCATGGTGCAAACCTCCTCAGCTTTGCCGACACTGTTGGTTGCCTTGTTCCTATGCAGATGTTCCGGATTATGAGCCGGCTTGTAGCCGCAGTAGACCTGCCCTTCTGTGCCCACTGCCATAACGACATGGGCTGTGCCACAGCCAATACAATCACTGCTGCTGAAGCAGGTGCGTTTCAGCTCCATACCACGGTCAACGGGATTGGTGAGCGGGCCGGGAATGCAGCGCTCGAAGAGGTGCTGGTGGCGTTACATATGAACGGCGGAGTCGATCGGTATGATCTCTCCCATCTGAGTGAGATTTCCACTATGGTACAGAAATATTCAGGTATCACACTCCAGAAGACAAAAGCGGTGGTGGGGGAGCATGCCTTCTCCCATGAAAGCGGCATCCATATCGCTGCGATACTCGAGGATCCGCAGACTTACGAGTATTTTCTGCCTGAAATGGTCGGGGGGCAGAGGCGTTTCATTCTCGGGAAGCATACCGGGAAAAAGGCGCTTGAGCATGTTGTGGCAACGCTCGGATACTCCCTGAATGAACAGCAGATCTGCAAAGTGCTTGATGAGGTGAAGGAGCTTGGGGAGAGCAAGTGCGGTATCACCCCTGAGACCCTCACCGCCCTGATACGGCATGTCAGGAAGGAGCAGTAAACGATGCCCTCCCTCTCTGAGCGGATCCTATCAGGAGTCGCGGGCGAGTACGTGGACCGACCGGTCGACCGGGCGTATTTTCACGATGGCACCGGTGTTCTGACCCTGGAGACATGGCGGGCGCTTGGTACCAATAAGATTGCCCGTCCTTCAAGCGTCTATGTCCTCTTCGACCATATCATCCCGGCCAACAACTCCACGACCGCAGACCTCCAGCATGAGCTGCGGAAATTTGCGGTAAATTCCGGGCTTCATTTCTCTGATTCAGGTGGCGGAATCTGTCACCAGCTGATGGGAGAGGGGATTGCCCTTCCGGGAGAGATCATTGCCGGTGCCGATTCACATACCTGCACCCTCGGAGCATTCGGGGCGTTTGCAACGGGAGTCGGGGCAACCGATATGGCTGCAATCCTTGCATCGGGATCGACATGGTTCCGGGTACCTGAGACAATTGGTATGCATCTCACAGGGACCCTCTCCGGTTACGCAGAAGCAAAAGACCTTGCCCTGACGTATGTTGCACGGCTTGGCATGGACGGCGGTACCTATCATGCCCTTGAATTCATTGGAGACGGAGTTCCTTTCCTCTCCATGGACTCCCGTCTTACGCTGTGCAATCTTTCGGTGGAGACGGGTGCAAAAGCCGGCATGTTCTACGCTGACAACGTGACCCGGGAGTATCTCAAGACGCATGGTCATGAAATCATAATGCAGGAACCCCCTGACCGCACCTACCGCCAGGAGTATTCCTTCGATCTTGGCGAGATCGGGCCGGTCATCGCGGTTCCGCCGCGTGTCGACACGGTCCGGCCGGTTGATGATCTTGCCGGTATCCCTCTCGACCAGGTCTTTGTCGGAACCTGCACAAACGGACGATACGATGACCTTTCCCGGTTTGCAGCGATAGTACGCGGAAAAAAGGTAAGGGTAAGGACGATCATCGGGCCGGCTTCACGAAAAATACTTCTTGAGGCTGCCCGGACCGGTCTTCTGTCCGATCTCCTTGCGGCAGGTTGCACGGTCCTGCCTCCCGGCTGCGGGCCGTGCCTGGGTGCTCACATGGGAGTGATCGGCGAGGGCGAAGTCTGCCTCTCGACATCGAACAGGAATTTCAGGAACAGGATGGGAGTTGGCGGAGAGATCTATCTCTCGTCCGTTGCAACAGCGGCTGCTTCAGCCCTCATGGGAGAGATAACAGTCCCGGGAGGCAGCCTATGAGGATCGAGGGGCATGCGGTGTGTCTTCCAGCCGATATCGACACTGATATGATTATCGCCGGGAGGTATCTCCGCACAAAGGATCATTCGGTCTGGACACGTCACGTCTTTGAGGACCTGGACCCCGAGGTAGCCACGAGGCTCGAAGGTGCAGTGATTGTCGCCGGAAAAAATTTCGGGTGCGGCTCTTCCCGCGAACAGGCGCCGGTCGCCCTGAAGGAGGCAGGAGTCCGCGGGATTATTGCCCCGTCCTTTGCACGGATCTTTTTCCGGAATGCCATCAATATCGGACTGCCCCTTGCCGAAGCAGATATCCCCTGCAGTGAAGGAGATACGGTCGTGATCGATTTTTCTGCAGGGAAGGTCTCGGTACCAGGCATCTCAAGGGATATCCGTCCGCTCTCCCCACGGATGATTGAGATACTCATTGCGGGGGGCCTTGTCCCGCTCTGGAGGCAGAAGAGATGATATTTCCCCGTCAATGCAAGGAGATAGGGATTGCATCGACCCGGCCGTGCGGAGACCGGGTGTATTTTCTCTCCCGTTACCTCATCCATGACACCCAATCCGGTTACGAAATTCTTGAAGTAACAGCAGACCCGTCAGGTAAAGGCCTTATGAGGGATGTTGCAGGGACCCGGGTCCTTGCCGGGGCAGGGGAGACCTGGTGGTATCCGGAGAAGGTTCAGCTTCATAACCGGGCCAGGCTCGTAAGGCTCGCATCAGAGTCAAAAAAACGGTGCACAATCTTCACAGGAATCGATGAGCATACTACTTTCGTCTGCGACCCCGATCCCTCCCTCTTCCAGACCGTTGCGGTCTATGATGTCATTCCGCCCCGCCCGAGCCTCTCCGCCTGCATCCAGGATCTCGAGGAGGCGG
Source organism: uncultured Methanoregulaceae archaeon (assembly GCA_963828315.1). Taxonomy (GTDB): domain Archaea; phylum Halobacteriota; class Methanomicrobia; order Methanomicrobiales; family Methanospirillaceae; genus UBA9949. The sequence goes on from CAWHEC010000003.1 coordinate 418,413, forward strand.
GTATGTTCTCCGAGCTCGATGTAGCCTTTGAGCATACGCTTCGCGACATCTCACAGGTGGATGCTGACATATATCCCTGCAGGGCATCGGGATTTGTCCGGACCCTTGATACCGACCTTCTCCTTGGCGGAGAGAGGGTTGCAGGATGCCTCACAGCGACCCAATTCCTCCGGGAGTGTTATGGGGAAGGGTTTGATGTCACCGATATCTGCCCTCTCTCCATGATTGCAAAGGAACCCTTCATCGCCCGATGTTGCCGGAAGGAGAGGGAAGGGATAGGAATGTACGCGGGAAGGTTCGGGGCAGTGGTCCATTGGGGTGCATCACCGTATGAGATCGTATCGGCTGTCAGGGATCTGCTTGTCAGGTGGAGGGAAAGGAAATGAGGGTTGCGGTCATCGAAGGTGACGGGATCGGCCACGAGGTTATTCCCCCGGCGCGTGAGGCAATTGGCATCATCCGGCCGGACATCGAATTTTTTGAAGTCGAGGCAGGTTATGGGAGGTGGCAGCGGACCGGGGAGGCAATTTCCCATGATGATATTGCGATGCTTGCTTCTGCCGATGCTATCCTTTTTGGAGCCGTCACCACTCCGCCTGCACCTGATTACCGGAGCGTAATCGTCCGGATAAGGAAAGAACTCGATCTTTTTGCGAATGTCCGACCAGTATGGGGTACAGGATTCGATATCATCGTGGTCAGGGAGAATACCGAAGGGCTTTACTCGGGTATTGAGAAGATCGAGCAGGATTCTGCATGCACCCTCCGTTGTATTACCCGGAAAGGAAGCGAAAGGATAGCACGCTATTCCTGCAGTCTTGCAAGGAAACGCCGCGGTATTACCATCGGGCACAAGGCGAATGTGCTCAAATCGGATGTGTTCTTCAGGGATATCTGTCTCGCGGAGGCAAGGAAAGCCGGAATTGAGGTGAGGGAACGCTTTATCGATGCACTCTGTCTTGATGTCCTCCAGCACCCTGCAGACTATGATGTGATCGTCACGACCAACATGTTCGGGGATATCCTGTCAGATGTCACTGCATATCTGGTGGGGGGGCTCGGGCTCCTGCCGAGCGGGAATATCGGTACGGATCATTCGCTTTTCGAACCTGTCCACGGGAGTGCACCGGACATTGCAGGACGGAATATTGCAAACCCTATCGCAGCCCTGAGAAGTGCGGCAATGCTCCTCCATCATGTCGGGGAACACGCGTCCTGTGGCCTTGTGGAGCAGGCAATCAGGCATACCATCGAACGTGGTGTCATCACCCGTGACCTTGGCGGAACTGCAGGAACAAGTGAATTTGCGGAATCAGTGCTCTCCAATCTCAAAACGCTGATTCCACGATGTTAAAAAAGCAGGGTAGGGTTAGAATATTTAAGGCCATGTTCTCCCCATTGCTGTGTTCTGGTATCGAACGAACGCGACTGATGACTTCTCTTCCTGTCAGCACTTTCCGTGGTTCTCGCAAGGCGTTTCTACCCCCCGGTCATGCTGGTAAGGGAATGCCGATACGTTGCAGATATCCCTGCGGGTAATCTGGGATTTTCCCCTTCTTACCAGGAAAGGCTTCTTTTGCCCGTCGTATTTATCACGTCGAATTTATATCACTACGACAGGTCTGGTTCTATTCTGCCATTCTCCGATGCGATGGTTCACCTGGACAGGGTGGTGACCCAAAAGCGAAGTATCAGGAGGTTCTAATCTGGAGTGAAGGAGATCAGGACACAATGGTAAGGGTGGGAGTACATGTTTCGATTGCCGGCGCTATCTCAAAAGCCGTAGGGAGGGCATCTGCCGCAGGATGCGATACCTTCCAGATATTTTCGAGAAATCCAAGGGGTTGGGCATTTAAGGATCTTGATCCTGCAGACGTGATCCTCTTCCGTCAGGCACTCGATGCAAGCAGGCACGCTCCCGCTGTTGACCATATGCCCTATCTGCCCAATCTGGCTACCATGAATCCGGAGTTCGCGGAAAAATCAAGAGTTACCCTGGCAGCCGAGCTCTCCAGATGTGGCATACTCGGTATCCCTTACCTGGTAACCCATCTCGGGCATTATGGGGAGGAGGGGATAGAGGCAGGACGGCAGCGTGTTTCAGGGATGATCAACAGCGCTCTCGAAGAAGTCGATACTACTGTCATGCTTCTGCTCGAAAATACCGCCGGAGAGAAAAACGGGGTCGGAAGCCGTTTTGAGGATATTGCGGCAGTCCTGGAAGGGATCGAGACCCCTTCCCGGGTCGGCTTCTGCTTTGACACCTGCCATGCTTTCGGGGCGGGGTATGACCTGCGTTCAGAGGTGGGACTAGAGGATACGCTCAACCGGTTTGATGAGATCCTTGGTCTGGGACGGATTCGACTGGTCCACCTGAACGATTCAAAGGGGGATCTCGGCTCCGGGCTCGACCGACACGAACACATCGGTCTTGGTTATATCGGGGAGAATGGATTTCTGCAAATCCTCTCTCATGGGAATATCAAAAACCTCCCTTTCATCTTAGAGACCCCGGTCGATGAACGGCGGGATGACGCGGGGAATATCCGGAAAGTCCGTGAGCTGGCCGGTTGAGAGAGAACCCGGGGAACTAATTCAGATCTCAATCGTCATGGCGTGGCAGACCGGTGGTGCCTGGTCAAAGGGGCAGCTGGTTTTTAGCGGCGATGAGGTCAGACCCCCTCTCTGCTCCTGTTCGTGATTTGCATGTTCACTTGGGATCTCTATAAAGATTTGAACAGGCGGATACCGGAATTTTCGTCTCTTATACCTGCTGCAGGATCACAAATCCACTGTTAGGCTTCTATTGTACCTGGTTATCGCTATTTTTTGCAACAATGCTCGCACGCAGATGCTGTTTTTTGCAATACAACGAAAGGGACTTATCCATACAGGCCTTGCCTGCTATCATCGGTCACCGTATGGTATAGCAAGAGATGGTTTATCCAGTGTAAAAGGCAGCTCCCTGCATTTTTAAGAATATCATCAGAAATAGGTTGAAATCAGAATTTACGGACTATTTCTTGCGGAAAATCCTTCAGGAGCTTTTCTCGCGTGAGTGGAGGAGGGAGCGATCGGTCATCCTGCACAGTGCCTCATGAATCGACCTTGTGAGCACAAAGCACTCATTTCATCTTCTGCTCTTTACAGAGACGGTCGGGTTCCATTACCCGACACCTGATACCCGACACCTGAATTTCCACATTCCTGCATATCTATGGATTTCCCCCCCTCATCTCAGTTGGATGCCTGATTTCAGGAGAGCCTGATGACAATAACGTTCATCCCACAGCCGTTCTCCTGTCCGGAAAATCCCGTGGTATCCGCAGCCTTCCTGCCATATACCCTGCTGCCGGCCGGTGCCTATTATTAAACCGGGGATCGAATAAGAGTACCAATGAAAGCGAGGCTTGACGGGGCATTCGTGCGGCTCGGGAGCGAAGGGCGTTCCCTGTATGACCAGAGCGGGTACGGAAGACCTGAAGAAGGGGGGCTCCGGCTGGCGCCTGAAGAGGCCTGTTATCTCCTCCACAGGAAACGTATTGAGATCCCGGAGTATGACTTCGACCGGCTCTTCGCTTATTTTGCAAAAAAACCCGAATTTTTACGGACCTTTCTAGTGTACCGGGATCTCCGTGAAAGGGGGTATGCAGTGCAGACCGGCCCCCAGGATTTCCGGGTTTTCCGGAGAGGGCAGAAGCCGGGGAGCGGACATTCCCAGTACATGGTGCGTGTGCTCTCCGAGAGGGATCTCGTGGATTTCTCGCAGACGATCCGGGAAACGACATCATCGTCTCATATGCGAAAACAGCATGTCCTCGCCATCGTTGATGATGAAAGCGAGCTCACCTACTATGAGATTAAGGTCCAGAGCCTTCCGTTGGCTTCGCAAAAGGCAATCCTGCCCCCGTTAAGAGGATTGCTTGTCGGAATGTCGGCGATCATTCATCCCTCTCCGGAAGAAAGGGAATCTCTTGCGTCGTTCGGGATGGCTCTCGATGACGAGCGTCTGATCCTCTCCCCCTTTGAGATCATTTACCTTGCCGGGGAAGGGGTCCTCTCATTATGGAATGAAGAAGGGGAAGTGTTGCCCGACCGGTTTTACCTGACGGTTGCCGGCCAGGATATAGAGCTTGCACAGAAAGCATCAGTGTATGCCAATCTGAGGCATGAGGGATATATCCCAAGAACAGGTTATAAATTCGGGCATCACTTCAGGGTATACTCGGGTCTGAAACCGCACTCCGAGATGCTTGTCCATGCCGTTGCAACGGGGGACAAGGTCCCGATGAGCAGCATCTCCCGTTCTGTCCGCCTCGCCCATAGCGTGAAAAAGAAGATGTTGTTTGCGGCACAAGATACTACGGGAATCCAATACGTCGAATTTGCCCGGATCAAATTGTGAGCGTGGTGCATGGAAGCGATAAATCCCTGGTCAAGCCAGCCATCGGTTGATGTGGAGAAGCTCTTTACCGACTTTGGTATAGAGCCGATCGAAAATGTTCTGAATCTGCTCCCGGAAGTTCCCTATTTTATGCGGAGGGGTATCGTTATCGGGCACCGCGATTACCGGCAGATCGCAGGGTGTATCAGTGAAAACAGGCCGTTCCATGTCCTCACCGGCTTCATGCCTTCGGGCCACCCCCACCTGGGCCACCTGATGGTGATGAAGGAGGTGGTCTGGCATGTGCAGCAGGGCGGTAACGGGTATGTCGCCATCGCTGACCGCGAGGCCCATGCGGTGAGGGATATCTCATGGGAGAAGTGTGACGAGTTCGGCAGGGAATATCTCGCATGTCTGTATGCTCTGGGTTTTGAGGGGAAGACGTATTTCCAGAGCAGGAATAACCGGCTCAAGGATCTTGCTTTCGAGGCGGCAACCAGGGTAAATTTCTCGGAACTCACGGCGATATACGGGTTTGGTGCCGATACCGACCTCGCCCACGCGGAGAGTGTCATCACGCAGGTCGCTGACATCCTTTTCCCTCAGGTTGACCGGGAGCCGGCCCCAACAATTGTCCCGGTTGGGATTGACCAGGACCCGCACCTCCGCCTGGCAAGGGGAATAGCCCATAAGATGCGCATGTTTACGGTGGAGGAACGGGACGGGTACATCAGTGTCCGCTCCAAGAATGCCCCGGAAGCAGCGCTCAATGCGGTGAAATCAGCGTTCCCGCACGCAAAAAAATACGAGGGTCACATCGATATTAAGGGAGCAACGTGTGCTGATGTTGCAGCCAGAGTCCGTGAAATTGAACGGGCATGCGGTGGATTTGCCTTTTATACCCCTTCATCCACGTACCATATCTTCATGCCCGGCCTCACCGGAGGGAAGATGTCATCGAGCATCCCGGAGAGCACCATCTCCTTCTTCGAGCCGGAAGCGGTCATACGAAAGAAGGTGATGCACGGAATCACCGGTGGGAGGATGACCCTTGAAGAGCAGAAGCGCCTTGGCGGTGAACCTGACCGGTGCTCACTCTACCTCCTCAACCTCTTCCATATGGTGACGGATGATCCGGAGCTCGCAGAGATCAGGAGAAAGTGCATGGCCGGCGAAGTCACCTGCGGGCAGTGCAAGAAGGACACTGCTGAACGGGTGGTGGCGTTCCTGGAAGACTTCAGGGAGAAGATGGACTCATGTGCAGACAGGATCAGGGTGTGACATGGCTGAACTGACGCAAAACGAGAAGCGGTTGATTGCAATTCTTGAGAAGGAGAAGGAGGCAGAAGCCCCCCGTCTTGCAACCCTGCTGGGTGCAACTCCCGAGGCTGTGGTGCAGTGGGCTCACCTTGCACAGGAAAAAGGACTTGTCACGACTGAGCGGATCGTTACCACGGAATATCTCTACACTGATGAGGGGAAGGGGTATCTCAAATGCGGCCTCCCTGAGACGCAGCTCCTCCTTTTAATCCAGCCAGGAGATACGGTTGACGAACTCCGGAAGCACGAAGTATTTAAAATCGGTTTTGGCCAGCTGCGGAAGAAAGGGCTCATCAGAGTTCAGGGCACCACCGTTGATAGGACGCCTGGAGCATCCACCGACGCCGATGAAGATGCCCTGAAAAACCCGTCTGCCGATGACCCAAGAACAAAAGAGCTCATCAGGCGGGGGATCCTGAAGGGATCAGAGACCGTGCAGTACCTGGTTGCCATTACACCTGAAGGGCTCACCCTCGCGAGGAAAGGTATCGACATCAGGGAGGAGACCGGGACTCTCACCCGCGACCAGATCATATCGGGTGGGTGGAAGAACCTGAACCTCCGGCGCTACGATGTGACAAAGTTGCCGAGGAAGACCTATCCCGGCAAGATACACCCCTACCAGCGGATTATTGGCGAGATGCGGGAGATCCTCCTCACCATGGGATTCGAGGAACTCTATGGGGGGATCGTCCAACAGTGCTACTGGAACTTCGATGCCCTCTTCCAACCGCAGGACCACCCGGCCCGCGAGATGCAGGACACCTTCTATCTCCGCGAGACGCTCCCGCTCCCGGACGGATATGAAAAGGTGAAGGCGATGCATGAGTGTGGCGGGGACACGTCCTCGACCGGATGGGGCGGGGTCTGGAAAGAGGACAAGGCAGAGCAGTGCGTGCTCCGGACCCATACCACGAGCATCTCTATCCAGCACCTTGCCGCACACCCGAATCCTCCCATCAAGGCCTTCTGCATTGGAAGGGTCTACCGGCGCGAAACGATTGATCAGACCCATCTTGCAGAATTCGAACAGCTCGAAGGAGTGGTCATGGACGAAGGAGTCACCTTTGGGAACCTGCTCGGGATCCTCCGCGAATTCTACCATCGCATAGGCTTTGAGGGGGTGCGGTTCAAGCCATCGTACTATCCCTACACCGAGCCTAGCCTCGATGCCGAGGTGTTTATCGAGGGCATTGGCTGGATCGAGATGGGGGGTGCCGGCATCTTCCGCGAAGAGGTCACCGAACCGCTCGGCATCAATTACCCGGTCCTTGCATGGGGACTCGGTGTGAGCAGGATAGCGATGCTCAGCCTGGACCTGAAGGATCTCCGTTCTCTCCACCAGAGCGATATAGAGTTTCTCAGGCAAACCCCCACACTCCGCCAAAAAACCGGAGGTATCTGAAATGGCGGTCATTACCCTTCCCTACCGTTATCTTGAGCGACTCACCCGCACCGACAAAAAGACGATCCTCGACAAGATCGCATTTATCGGATCCGACGTGGAGCGGGTCGAGGAGGACCATGCGGACGTGGAGTTCTTCCCTGACCGTCCTGATCTCTTCTCGCCGGAAGGGGTCGCCCGTGCCATGCGGGGTTACCTTGGAATAGAGACGGGACTGCCCTCCTACCCTGTCAGGCCTTCCGGGATACAATTCACTGTGGATCCCGCCCTGGCAACTATCCGCCCTGTGCTTGGTGCGGCAGTGATCCGGGGGGTCTCTTTCGATGACGAATCGATACAGAGCATCATGTCCCTGCAGGAGTCACTCCATTGGGCCGTCGGAAGGGGCAGGAGCAAGGTGGCGATCGGTATCCATGACCTTGATACGGTCAGACCCCCGTTCCGGTACATCGCCTCCCCGCGGACCAGGAGGTTTATCCCGCTTGATTATTCCGAAGAGATGACGATGGATGAGATCCTCGAGAAGCACCCGAAGGGTCGGGACTACGCGAAGATCGTACGGGATTTCCCGCTCTTCCCGTTAATAGTGGATGCGGACGACCATGTCCTCTCGTTCCCCCCGATTATCAATGGTGAACGGACAAGGGTGACCCTCGATACGAAGAATATCCTTCTCGATACCACCGGCACCGACGGGAGAGCTGTCGGTGTCGCTGTCAACATCATCTGCACTGCCATGGCGGAGGCAGGAGCGACGATTGAGAGTGTCGGGATTGGCGGGATGCAGACTCCAACGCTCGCCCCTGTTGAGCGGATCGTGAGCGTTTCAGAGTGTTCACGGCTTCTCGGTATCGGTCTGACTGAAGCGGCAATGGCTGAGCTCCTCAGGAAGATGCGCTTCGGTGCCGAACCGGCCGGGGTGGACAGGGTGAAGGTGCAGGTGCCCTGTTACCGGGCCGATATCATGCATGACTGGGACCTTTTCGAGGACGTGGCAATAGCATTTGGTTATGAACGGCTCGAGGATCTTCCGCCAAAAACCTACACCGTCGGAAAACCACACCCGATACCGGTCACCGCCGCTCTCGTCCGCGAAGTGTTCTGCGGCCTTGGCTATCTCGAAGTGATGCCGTTCTCGCTGACAAACGAGGAGATCCTCTATGAGAGGATGCAGCGGCCGGAACGACCGGGAGTCCTCCGTGTCATACGTCCGATAAGTACCGAAAACACGGTGGTCAGGACCGATCTCCTGCCTTTATTGCTCGAGTTCCTTGCCCTGAACCGGCACCGGGAGCTCCCGCAGCGCCTCTTTACGGCAGGAGACGTTGTGGACTCCTGTCTCACCCACCAGCAGGCAGCAGGTGTCAGCACTCATCCTGAAGCGGACTTCTCGGAAGCATATGCAACCGCGGATGCGGTACTCCACGAGCTCTCTCTCGATTATAGAGCAGAGGAGTCGGCCGACCCTGCATTCATTGAAGGGCGCCGGGCTGACGTCATCGTTGCCGGCAGAAAAATCGGGGTTTTTGGTGAGATCCATCCAGCCGTGCTGAACGGGTTTGCGCTCGAGCATCCGGTTGCCGCCTTTGAGATCGATCTCAGAGCCGTACCGGGATACCCCGGGACGCCAGGTACTCCTTGACCTGGCGCACCGTATATTCGCCGTAGTGGAACACGCTTGCCGCAAGGCAGGCATCTGCTTTTCCTTCGACAAATCCCTTATAGAAATGTTCGAGCGTTCCAACTCCACCGCTGGCGATGACCGGGATCCCGACCGTTTCCGAGATTGCCCTTGTGATTGGGATATCAAAGCCATGTTTTGTTCCATCCGTCTCCATGCTGGTGAGCAGGATCTCTCCGGCACCCCGCTGTTCTGCATCACGGGCCCATGCCACCGCATCGATCCCGGTGGGCTTGCTCCCGCCATAGATCACGACCTCGTACCAGCAGACCGAACCATCGGGGAGTTGGATCATTGTTGCATCAGGATTTGCCGAATAATTTCTGCGGACATCCTCTGCAAGCACAACACACTGTGTCCCAAACCGCGAACTCCCTTTATTGATCAACGGGGGGTCCAGCACCGCACTGGTATTGATACTCACCTTGTCCGCCCCTGCCCTGAGAATCTGCTGGATGTCATCGACCGAGCGTATTCCGCCCCCGACAGTGAGAGGAAGAAAGAGCTGGTCGGCTGCACGGCTGATAACCTCGAGCATCGTGCCCCGCTCCTCCTTTGAAGCAGCGATGTCAAGGAACACTACCTCGTCTGCCCCTTGTTCATTATACCGCTGTGCAAGCTCGACCGGGTCTCCCGCATCCCTGAGTGAAAGGAAATGGGTTCCTTTCACCACACGGCCGTCCTTGAGATCGAGACAGGGAATTATCCGTCTTGTCAGTGCCATACCTCATCGTCTCTTTTGCCATCCTCATCATCCTTTTGACAAGATCTGTAACAGTTTATCTGATTGGCGGTGGAACGTAAAGGGATAAGACAAACGGAAGGGAGACCAAAAACCAGGATCCGGTGTCCCTGACAGTGTGGTGAAATATGAATACGGGAATGCAGAAAATAGAATGGGCACGCCAGTACATGCCGGTACTGGGTGCAATCAGGAAACGATTTGTAAAGGAACGACCCCTTGAAGGGATCAGGATCGGGATGGCCCTCCACGTAGAGGCCAAAACGGCAAACCTGGTTGCCACACTCGTATCTGGCGGTGCACAGGTCTTTATCACCGGGTGTAATCCTCTCTCCACGCAGGATGATGTCGCTGTTTCACTTAATACCCTGGAAGGCGTGAAATGTTATGCAAAACGGGGTGCTTCAGTTGAAGAGTACTATGCCGCTATCGACCGGGTGCTTGATGCAAAGCCGTTTATCACCGTCGATGATGGTATGGACCTCATCTACCGGATACATACGAAGAGGACCGATCTGATCCCAACGGTTATCGGTGGCTGTGAAGAGACCACAACAGGAGTGCACAGGCTGCGTGCCATGGCACGGGATAAGCAGCTTCTGTTCCCTGTTATTGCTGTCAATGATACCCCGATGAAACGATTCTTTGACAATGTCCATGGCACCGGTGAGAGCGCACTTACCGCAATCATGGTGACCACGAATGTGCTGATAGCAGGAAAATGTGTTGTGGTTGCCGGATACGGATTCTGCGGCAGGGGCCTTGCACGGAAGCTTCATGGTCTCGGAGCCCGTGTGGTCGTGACCGAAATCGATGCGCGGCGGGCACTTGAAGCCTATATGGACGGCTTTCTCGTTATGCCCATGGACGATGCAGCAAAAATCGGCGAGATATTCATCACCACTACCGGGAACACATCCGTTATTGCCGGCCATCATATTTCCAGGATGCGGGACGGTGTCATACTTGCCAATGCAGGGCATTTCAATATCGAGATTGACGTGAAATGGCTGGAGGAGCATGCAGACCGGATAGAGCGGCGGGATGGGATCGACAGCTACCAGCTCGGGAAAAAAACTGTGCATGTGCTTGCTGAGGGGAGGCTTGTCAATCTTGCCACCCCGAAGGGAATGGGACATCCCGTGGAAGTGATGGACCTGAGTTTTGCCCTCCAGGCGCTTTCAGTACTCTATATTGCAGAACATGGGAGAGAGCTCAGTCCGGGCGTCTTCAATGTTCCGGAAGCAATTGATGAAGAGGTCGCCCGGATAAAGCTCCTTGCCCTCGGGGTCACCATCGATGCGCTTACCCCTGAGCAGGAGCATTACATGGGGAGCTGGAGCGAAGGGACATAAGACACCGTTGCATCTCATGAGAGGAGCCTTTCCCGGTCACCATACAGGTATTCCTGTGCATAACCGGCATACGGTCCGAAACACTCCCTTCCCCTCCTGCGTATCTGATCATATCCCCCCTTTTCTGCTGATCCGTAATAGCGCTGCATGATCCGGGCGATCCAGACATCCACAGGGAACGCCTCGTATTTCCGGAATGCAAAAAGGAGGACACAATCGGCAACTTTTGGTCCTACACCCATAAACTGCATCAGATCCCGGCGTGCCGGATCGTATTCGAGTGCATGAATCCGGTCCACCCATGTAGGGTCAGAGGCGATCTCGCGCGCTGTTGCACAAAGGTACGGTGCACGATAGCCAAGGCTGCACCGCAAGAGATCACAGGGTGCAGAATCTGCCAGCACTTCAGCCGAGGGGAATGAGTAAAAAACCGATCCCGGACCCATAGGTATGGGATCCCCAAACGTTTCCGACAGGAGCGCGATCTTTCTCTTGATGCCTGGAATGTTTGTATACGTTGCACAGATGTAGGATGCCAGGCATTCCCATGGAGGCTGGTTCACCAGCCGCAGCCCGATGCAGTTGGTGACAGCCCGATGGATGACCGGGTCGCGGTCAAAGGAATCGATAATGGAGCCAAGATCAGTATCAAGCCCGAAATAGTCGCGGATCCGCTCTTTTGAAGTTCCTTCAAAGAAGAGGGTTCGTCTCTTCTGGCGGATCCTGATGACGTCTCTTTCCACCACCCCTGTCCACCAGTCACCTGTCTTCTCCCACCTGAAGACCTGGCCGCACCCAAGCGTGAGGTCAAGTGAGAAAGGGCTGCTTTTTGGCAGAGTAATGCATGGCATGAATACTGGAGTATGTACTCTTCAGAAGGTAAGAGATATCGGAACAGCCACCTGGCTCCAGATACCGGGAATTTGCCAAACGATGCGGTTTAGAAATTTTTCATCGTTCAGATCTCTTTCACCCTGCACACGTATCCTTTTAACCCAATGGTACTGATGTTCTGATATGGAACTGATCGATACACTGCGTATTTTTCTTGAGAATGGCGAGGACTGGGAACGAAAATTGACTTCGATCCGGGGTGTCACGATCCTGAAACTTCCCCAGACAAAATCGAGATCTGCATCCCTCGCAATAGAGATAAATCCCCTGACCGAAAAGGGGACCCCGATGAAGAAGAAAGGAGTGATGATCATGGGACCGTCAGATCTCAAAGCATTCAGGGAGATTTTTAATAACGAAAAGGTTGAGGTCCTCCTCAATTCTATCGAGTCAATTGCGCCGGCCCGGAAAGGGATGAAAGGCGAAGAAGGGGATGTCCTCCAGATCTGAGCCACTATTCTTCCAATTTTTCCTGCCCATTTTCTGGAATAGTCATATATGCCCTCAGATGTAAAATGAGATTCAATGCAAAATGAGAATCGTGGAATGGTGAGCAGACCCATTGGCAGAACGAAATCATCCCGCTTCCGGATCGGGTTTGCACTGGCGGCTCTTATTATTCTGGCTATCCTGGTGTTCCTTGCAGGATGCGTGACTGACACCCCGGAACCAGGCAATTCTCATTCTGCACCAAAGTTGGTGGTACAGTACACAAGAACCGGGGGAATCGCAGGTTTTGATGACAGGCTTGTGGTCTTTGAAAATGGACAGGCGGTATATTCACGGCGTAACAAAACCGGGGAGTTTACCGTCCCGACCGCTCAGCTCACAGAGCTTCAGACCCTTCTCATGAATGCAGACTTCCCCTCTCTTGCGCCATCATATCCGGCACCTTCTCCAGGGGCTGATTATTTCCAATACAACATCACCTACCGGGAAAAGACCGTCACTACAGAAACGGGGGGAGTTCCGGATGCCCTCCTTGCGGTAATCGGGCGTCTTGATGCCCTCCTTGCTGATTACGCTCCGATATCCTGATACCAATTCTCTCTTTTTATCTCGAATCTGGTAATCCACCCGATATCGGACGTGGCTCCACATTCCAGGTTGATGAGGGTGCCGACGAAATGGGGATGACCGGTATGCAGATGGAACGGTGAATGACGAAAACCCCGGGTGTATCCACAAACCCTGCAGGTATAAAAAATCGTCATGAAAAGCGATATAAATTGCACTCCTTTTCTTATCCTTTCAACGGGGTGAAATAGGAAAGGGTGGGATGAGAAGAGACCTATTCTTTATACATACAGGACTGCACATCATGCCCTATGCGTCCGATTGCATCTGCCCGGCAGCGCTGGCAGTGCCGCATCTGCTTCACATATTTTGCACACTCATCCTGCATCTTTCTCTTCATCTCGGGAGTGGGCGGGGCGATATCGGCAAATTTGTACTGGGCAATCAGAGGGATGACATTGAAGGTGTAGACTCCCATCTCGCCTACCTTCTTTGCAATCTCAGGAATATGCTCCTCGTTGATACCCGGAATATAGACCGTATTGATCTTGACGATCATGTGCCGCTCAACCGCCATCTCTATCCCTTTCAACTGGTTCTCGAGAAGGATTTTTGCTCCTTCAAGACCGGTATACCTCTTTCCCTTGTAATCGATAAACTGGTAGATCTTTGCCCCAATCTCGGGATCGATTGCATTCAGCGTGACGGTGACATTTCCCACATCATAGGTCTGGAGGAGATCAATTTTGTCGGGGAGCAGGAGGCCGTTTGTACTGATGCACTTGATAACATTCGGAAATTCCTCGTGAAGCCTGCGGAGGGTCTCAAAGGTATCTTCATTGGCGAGCGGCTCTCCCGGCCCGGCGATGCCGATGACTTTGATATAATTGAACTTCTCCATCACCTTCCGGACCATGTCAATTGACTCGTCCGGGTTCAGCACCTTGGTCGTAACCCCTGGGCGGCTCTCATTCACGCAGTCAAAATCCCGAATACAGTAGTTGCACTGGATGTTGCACTTGGGGGCAACCGGGATATGGCATCTTCCAAATGCATGGCATGCCTGTTCTGAAAAACAGGGGTGTTCCTTGATCCTCCGCAGCTGTTCAGGATCCCATTTGACCTTCCGGCCGGCAACCTCTGCTTCTCTGTATCCGTCGTCTGTCATGATGCCCACTGATACCAGTGTAGTTCGTGCTCATTCCAATAAAAATGATGTGATGGGGACATTTCCAGAGTAATTGAGGATAATTTTCCCAAAGAAGGATCCCCTTGTAAGGTACAGGTTTTTGGAATTCTTACCGTATATCTTATACCGGTTCCGGACGATTATGTACCATGAAAAGGGAAAAAGCTTCAAGAGGAGGCAGGATGCCGGGATTATGGCTGCCTGCTGCTCTGATCCTCTGTTGTGCCCTCATGTTCACAGCAGGGTGTACGGGCCATCAGCAGGGTGGAGTGAAAACAAATGACACGGTCAGGGTCAATTACACCGCATCATTTCCGGATGGGACGGTATTCGATACCAACATCAAAGTGAACGGCACTCCCATGGAATTCACCGTTGGCAGTGGACAAGTGATTTCCGGGTTTGATGAAGCAGTAATCGGTATGACGCCCGGCATGACAAAAAAAGTCACCATATCTCCTGAAAAAGGCTATGGTATCTATAATGCCACGAACGTTTACAGAGTAAGTCAGGAAGAGGTCACTGCATTTTTAGAGGACCTACATTCCCAGGATAATCTTGATACGGTCCAGTATCCCGGAATCGGGGTCGTTTATATCTGGAGGAATCCGGATGGAACTGTTGGATCTATGCAATTGACAAATATCACTGATGGTATGGTCACAGTCGACCTGAACAATCCTCTTGCGGGAAAGGATATGGTATTTGAGATAACGCTCGTCGAGATTGTTCAATAGATGGCATAAAAGGGAGCGCAGTGCAAGAATATGCGCCGGATATCGTAAGCGGTCAAAATCAGGGGGGAAGGCTCAGACTCTTCACTTCCTGCCTGATTCAGTCTCCCCGGAGATGCCTCTAAATTTTATTTTTTTTCGAAAAAGAGCCCTGATTAGAAATATCTATTCTATTTTGACTTCATTTTAGCTTTGAGGCATTTTAAACAAGGAAAAAAGGATCGCGGGTGGGATAACCTGCCCGATTAGATCCGATACCTTTTTTATCAGAATGTTGTATCTCAAAATGGTGTACCGAACAACCGCCCCGTCATTGCTTATGCCTGGAGTACTGCCAATATAGATGCCACCTTGATTGTTTAGTGCTTTTCCGGGCAGGCATCGCCCGCGGAATCGGTGCACCAAAAAATGGATTTTATTTGCTTCTATATAAATCATTTGGTTAAATTCTCAATTTTTAACGATATTTTTGATGGCGTCAGCCAGATAACACTTCTTTGCGAGAAAGAGCCCTTCATTCACCTTAAAATATTTTAACAATGATTCTGGCTTATAAAATCAAAATAACCGATATATGAGGGCTTTTCGAATACTCTGTTTCTGTGTTCCAATCAACACCACTTGGCAGCACGTGTGCCGGATTCGATTATGAACGCATAAAACATGATCAATTTTACGGTCAAAAACAAGGGGGTGCCGCACTTTACAAGCTCTATGAAACATGCAGATCATTTGTCCCCGGATGAATGGCAAAAACAATGGGCTCGAGGAGATTCGAACTCCTGACCTCCGCCGTGTAAGGGCGACGTCATAACCAGCTAGACCACGAGCCCGGCAAGACTATACTGATTCGACGGTAACCATATTAAAATTGTTGACTGCCATGGCGGGAACCAACAACAGGGGGACACACAGGAAGACAAAAATCACGGGGCAGGTAATTTTTTATCCCGTTTTGAATGCAGGACTCATAATCTCATGCACATTTAAATTCCTGCAGATTGATGGAAAAAAGCCCATTATATCTGAAAATTGTGATAGTACCCTTGTAAAACAGATTGCGATAAGGATAAATCGATATCATTTCCTGAAGTGTGCTACGATTTCTGACCGGATCAGCTGGACGCCCCTCACCTTCATCGACCAATCAGCGTCCCTGATTGCAGTAAGGATGAGCCCCGGAAAAAGTGATTCGACCTCCTCCCTCAAAAAATAATGGGTGAGAACCCCATCACCTCTCAGGTAGGTATTGGGTTCGACAAGGTCGCCGCTGCCTTTCCTGAAATCCCGGACAGAAAAGACCCGGAGGAAGACTGCGCCTCCAGGGACAAGGATCCTTTCTGTTTCTGACGCAACAAGGCTTCTTCCCTTTACAGGTATATGCCCGAGAAGGTGATAGAGGAACACTGCATCAAAACTCTCCCTCTGAAATGGCAGGGCCCTGGCATCAGACTGTATGAACCCCACATTACTCAGAACCTGATGACCCGAACTGATCCGGATTGCTTCCCGGGAAAAATCGGCGGCAACGATATCCCATCCCCTGCCCGGCATGGCCAGAAGCGACTTTCCGTCCCCGCACCCCGCCTCAAGAACCCTTGCTCCCGGGAGAAGTGACGGAAGATCAGGGGGGGCGCCTCCATACTTCCTCCCGCTTCTTCGATACCCTCGTTCCCAGGCTGCCTGCTCGGAATTGGGGTAACTCTGCAGCATGAAAAGAAAAAAGGGGCTGATTCAGATGAGGCCGAATGATTTCAGGGTAACATCCGGATTCACCGCGCCGCAATGGTATACCACACCTTCGGTGAGTTCGTTGATGACCACTTCTGCTGGGGAAAAGAGCGAGGTATCTATTTTGTAGAAGTCGAACTGCGCCTCTTTGAAGATTTCGTAGAACGGCTTTCCATACCCTTTCGACTTGTTGCTCGGGATCTTCTCAAGATACTCCTTGATTTCCGGAGCCTTCATGGTGAGCATAATCCTGCCATGATAGATCGTGGCATCATTGGTGGTTCCCATTGCCCTGGTTGCATCTTTCTTCACCGGCGGGATGGGAGCAGTGCCAAATCCTGCAACAATCTTTTTTGTGTCAAACCCAAGCTCGTTCAGTTTATAGACCGCTGTCTCGACGCACCTGCCTGCCACCTGGATGGAACCGACGAGGGATGCTGTGGGGGCAACAACGGCACACATATTGGCAACATCGACCTGGCACTCCTCGGCGATCTTTTCCATCACTCCTCCGTTAGGAAGATGATCGCTCTCAAGTGCGATGATCGCCGAGTCAAAATCATCCTCGTATTCGATCACCTCGTAGGTGTGTTTTGGCTTGAGAGAGAGTGCCCGGGCCGGGCCGCTGCCCATAGCAAAATAATTATTCTGCTTGATCGTCCAGCCTGCTTTCTGGGCACCAAGGCAGGATATCGAGGGATAGTCTGTAAAGACATCGATGAACGAGACGGGGAACTCCTTGATCTGACCCATCCTGAAGTTCACTTCTCCGAGTCCACCCATGCAGATCTCGGTAAAAGCCCTCCCGGCAGCATATCCTCCCCGCGTACTTACTCCGCAGTCAACTATCCGTGCGCCGTTATCCAGTTCATGGTACACAGCATTGAATTCTTCGGCATATTCTGCCAGGTTTTCAAAAATTTCGAGAGCTGAATTCATTCACACTGAGCACGTGGAATACCCCCTTTACCATAAGAGATGGTTGCCAAAGAGATAAGATTTTTCAAATGATTCGTTTTGTCCATCTCTTCATCCGAGATATTCGATTATTTTTGCCGGGTCATAGCGGAGGCTGATCACCCGCGTCCTCCCTTTCCCATCGCGGTACTGGAGGTTGATAAGCCGCATGGCATCGAATTTCCTTATGATCTCATAATAGCGGGTATACCCTATCGCCATCGACTCCTTGACCGCCTTGTATACCTCCCCTGCATTCATCTCGGCATCTTTCATGCTGTGAACCGCAAGAGCCCGCAGAACTGCCCGCTCCTCGTCATTGAGGGTCTTTACCGAGAAGGAGAGGTGGAGATACTTCGAGATAGTATATGCCCGGCAGATATCCTCCCTTTCGATGACACGGCCGGCCCTCCTTTCAGCATTCAGGGCTGCCCTTTTGAGAAGGTCGATCCCTACCCGGAGATCCCCTGATTTCTGCGTCTGTTCAACAAGGAGGGAGAACATCTCCTCAGGGAGGCACCCTGGATACAGCCCCTGCATCACTCGCTCCTTCACAATCTCCCGCACCTCTTCACCGCTGTAAGGAGGAAAATAGATCTCCGAAGGGCGGAATACCGAAGAGACCCGTGCATCCACCGCCTGCGAAAGGTCCACATCCATGTCACTGATGATCACAATTACCCCGATGCGGGTCCCGGGATATGCCTCATGGGAGCGGAGGAGCGAGTACAGGACCCGGTTCATCTCGTTCTCATACAGGAGGTAATTCGCGTCATCAAGCGCTATAAGGAGCACGATCTCCTCCTTCATCAGAAGCCGGGCAATCGCATCGAAGACCTGTTTGAAGGAGGTCCCGGAGGCGGGAGGGAGGTGACCGGAGAGCCTCCTGTAAATCTGGGAGAATATTGCAAATTTGGTATTGTCGATCTGGCAGTTGATATAGATCGGCACGAGTTTCTTCGTTGTCTCTTCAATCTCTGAAAAGAGCTTCCTGACGCTCGTGGTCTTTCCCGTTCCCGGCAGGCCCCGGCAGATCGTGTTCAGGGGACGGCCCCCCCTGAGCCCGGGATGGATCTGGAATGCCAGTTCACGCATCTGGCTCTCCCTGTGGTTGAACTGCTCGGGAACATAATCGATCTCAAAGACCTCGGGGTCACGAAAGAGCGTCTCATCCCACATGAGGAGGTTCTTTTTCATCGGTGCTTACCTTGCCTTTGTGTCTATCTGCAGATTTTTCATGCAAACCCTGCACAGCGTCCTGCTGGCAAAGAGTTGACTCATCTTTTGTTCTGCGGGGCTGACAGGTGCACTGCATGACTCACAGGTTACCCCTGGTACTGCCCCTGGAGCCATAGAGGGAGCTTCCACAGATACCAACGGAATTTCAGGAGCAACAGGACCAGTCACCGGTCTTTGTTCCGGGCTATCCCTAGGAGGAGGGGGTGGGATTTCTGAGGATCCGCTCACCCCTGCAACAGTGTTGGCAGATCCCGGAAACACGCGCCTCCGGTAACTGTTGACCCGTTCGGCCGTTGCAGGGTCATTCCTCCCGAAGCTGCCAAGGATGGTGTCGAGAAACCGGGAGAGATTTTCAGCATCTTCCGGGGAGTCCACATCACCGCTCACCTCGAGGCGCAGGTTCTCGTAGTGTTCCAGGTTCACGGTAACACCTATGGTGAGGGTCTTTTGGCAGTTCATGAGATCATATTCTCCACCTGCTCTGATATGGTTTATGATACAGGGAGCCCGGGAGATTATGAAAAGAGAAGAGGGAGGAACGAAGGGGCATCGATCGTACCATAACCCCCGCGTGACCCCTCCTTTTCTGAAAAAGCCCGGGTCGCATCGGAGCCTTTCCCCCAGACGGCAAACGGCACAGGTTCCCTGGTGTGGGTTTTGATCCGCACCGGGGTAGGATGGTCAGGCAGTACTGCGATGACACCTGAAAAATTTTTCATAATCGTTCCGACCAGCTCATCGACCCGTTCGATTGCCCTCACCTTTTCGGGAGCACTCCCGAGGTGGCCGGCTTCGTCGGGGGCTTCGATATGTACATACACAAAATCGAGGTGGTTTGCCGCATCCAGTGCGTATGCGGCCTTCGCCTGGTAATCGGTGTCCAGGTACCCGGTTGCTCCTGGAACCTGGATTACTTCCATCCCTGCAAGCCTTGCAATACCCTGGAGCAGGTCCACTGCTGAAATGACCCCGCCATCCTTTCCAAAAAGGCTCCGGAACGGGATGAGGGTGGGTCTCTTTCCCCCGCTCCATGGCCATATATGGGTTGCGGGGGGCAGATCCTCCGAGATCCTTGCCAGGTTTACCGGGTGGCCTGAAAAGACGTTCCTGCTCTTCTCCATACATTTTTTGAGAACAGTTGCGTCCTTCCCTGAAGGCAGATAGGGATCGATCTCCCTCCCGACAATATCGTGGGGTGGATACGTTGTTGCCCCCTCTCCTCCGTGCACCACAAGGAGGTTTCTATAGGAGACCCCGGGATAGAGCGGGACGGAGGGAATGTGTTCTGCAAGCGTGGCAAAGAGCGCTTTTCCCTCCCTGCTCGAAATATGTCCTGCAGAGAAGTCAGCCATCACACCGTCTCTGATTGTCACAAGATTGCACCGGTAGGCAATATCATGCGGGGCAAGGTCAATACCCATACTTGCGGCTTCAAGGGGTCCTCTCCCGGTATAGCAAGAGTGTGGGTCGTACCCGAGGATTCCGAGATTGGCTATATCGCTCCCCGCCTCGTATCCTTCCGGGATGGTCCGGATCATCCCCATCATACCTTCCCGGGCGATCCTGTCCATATGAGGGGTCCGGGCGTATTCAAGCGGGGTCTTCCCTCCAAGTTCTGCCAGCGGTTCATCCGCCATTCCATCGCCAAGAATTACGATATATTTCATGGTACTGCCTCAAATTGTTTCATGTGACCCGGAGCAGGATCCTTCGGTCAATGTATCATGGCACGGACAGCATCGTGCACGCTCTCGCACGACCCGCGTTTCGGGGACCAGCCGAGTCCCTTGATCCGGTCAATGGCAAGCTGCATCTTCGGTACGTCCCCTGCCCATCCCCGGGAACCTCCAGTGTAGTGACAGCTGACGTTGCGGAGCCCCAGTTCCTCGCATACGATCTGCGCAATCGTCGTTACATTCACCCAGTCTTCCGAGCCGATGTTGAAGACGTTGTACCGGTCCTTTGCATGTGCAGCGGCAAAGAGCATTGCGTCAACGCATTCATCGACGAGAAGATAGGATTTGCTCTGGGTCCCGTCGCCGAGAATCTCGATACTGCGGGGATTTTTCCGGAGTTTCCCGATAAAATCATAGAGTATCCCGTGGCCGCTCCTTGATCCGATGATATTGGCAAACCGGTACACCCACGCCTTCATACCATACGTATGGCAGTAGGAGGCAATCAGAGCTTCACAGGCAAGTTTGCTCGCCCCGTAGACAGAGATGGGCTCGAGGGGGGTATACTCTTCCGGGGTAGGGAGAACCTTGGCATCGCCATAGACTGTCGAAGTGGAGGTAAAGAAGATCTCTGAAGCAGACCCGTCCCTCATCGCTTCAAGCACCCTGAACGTTGCCAGGATATTATTCCGGATCTGGGATTCCGGAGAGACAGAACTCATACGCACATCGGGATCTGCAGCCAGGTGCCAGATCCGCTCAGCCCCATCCAGTTCCTGCTGCCATCCGTCTAAAAGGAGGTCGCACGGCAGGAGGTGGACGGTACCTGCAGCAAGATGGCCGGCCAGGTGTTCCCGCGATCCCGCGCAGAGGGAATCTATTACGGTTATCCGTTCGCCTTGTGATACAAGCGCGTCTACAAGATGGGAACCGATGAAGCCGGCCCCCCCAGTCACCACGCACACCATTATAACCTAATATCTCTCTTGCGCTATAGGATTACTGCTATGTATATCGGGATCGATCATGGCACGAGCGCCATACGGTTCTCTTCCGGAGAAAATTATTTCAGGATTACACGTGAGGAGGCACGGGACTTCCAGTGGCAGGATCTCGGAAGTCTCTGCCCGCTTGAAGAGATACGGGGAATCGCGCTCACCTATTCCATGGGTGATGGGATAAGCAGGATCACCCCGGTTGGGATGGTGGAAGGCCGTGGTATCCGGAGCAGGGAAGGTGCCGGGAAGCATATCGGCGGCGGGACCCGGGTGTTTGACCAGATACGGGAGAGCGATCTCCCTGCTGTCCTTATCCCCGGGCTCCACAGGGATTCTCCCACGGATACCCGGTTCAGGGTGTACTCCCATCAGGCAAGTCCTGAAAAGATCGGGATTGCGTATCGCGTATCTGATGACCTCGGCAGGGATTTTATCGTCTCCGATGTCTCATCCAACACGGTCACCCTTCTTGTGAAGGACGGTCTTATCAAAGGGGGTTTTGATGCCTGCATATTTGCGCCGGGGCTTGAGCACGGGGCGCTCGATGTGGATGCGATCCGGAGGGTGGATGCAGCGATGAGCACGGCAAACGAAGCGTTTCTCCGGGCTGGTGTAAACTATACCCTGCCGGAGAGTGAGCGTCTCCCGGCCCTGGCATTATTCTCTGCAATGGAATGTGCTGCCCTCCTCCTGCTCAATCCGGGTGCCCGGATAGCGCTCGCCGGGTCAGTCGGACCCCTCATCTCGGGTGATGTCTCAGATCTCCTCGGTCTGGAAGTGGCGGTCTATGACGAATGGTGTGCATCGTCCGGTCTTGCCCTGATCGCAAAGGATGTCTTCTCGGGAAAAAGGGAAATTCTCGGAATCAGCGTTGATATGTAACGTTATAGGTGTGCTGCTGTCAAGAAAATTAACTTCCTTGGCGATAATCCCATTTTGGAAAATTCTCTCATGAGATAACAAAAGTGGGTTTTTTACATTTACCCTTCCAGCACCATGGTCTATCGTATCGGGATGTGATCTATGAGTTTATCCCGGTTGTTGCCTATGGTCTTTTTACGGAGCCATGGTGACAACAGGTGCGAGAAGCAGCATGCTAACGTGCATCATGGTTTTTGATCTCCTGGGCCATTCTTGGCAAGACCGAGGCCAGTGAAGACGTGCTGTATAGGCATTATAAATTTCCAGCAAGACAGCGTGAACTGCGGAAGATGCAGGAATGATACACAGGTCCCAATTTCCGGGGTGGGGGACTGTGTATTCCCTGCTATCCAACAGGGCGGTCCAACTCACCGATGCCAGCAAAAATGCTACAAAATTAACGCGGACCGCTCGTATGCCTGGGGGATTATGGTACCAGGATCAACCGTAACCATTTACCCAGCTTACGACAGAACACACATACATCGCGGATAATGAAGTGCACCGCCTGTCGGGGTGGACGTTGATGAAAGTACCTAAGATTCAGGCACGGCATTGGAATAAGCCACCATTTGAGAAAATGGCCAGTCAATTAAGACGTGGTGTTCCATCTGAAACGGATGAATCGTTAAAGAATTTGGTGTTGGCAATTTCCTCAATGGAGGATATTGCTCCATTATCATCGTGCGGCGGCCAAAAAAAACCCTGCGGTAAAAACGGGATGGTCGCGCGGGATGATTTTTTTGTATTGTTTTTTGTGAAACCAACACAGAAAGGGTTCCGCTCCCTGGGGACGATAGTTGAAGCAGCGAGTAATATCGATCCTGAAAACATCTGGGTAAAGGTGGATAATCTGACAGATAATCCCGATTTTATCGATTTTGATCTGCGGGGAACCAATGGGGTCTCACCTGATGAATTAGCAGAAGAGATAACGTACCTTTATGATATTTTCAAACACCCCAGAAAAACATGGCCGGTTCTCTCTGAAAAATATCAGGATCTTATTCGCAGAAGAGAGGGTACCCAGGAAAAATGACCGCTGTTGAATCTTACAAGCGGCGGTTCTCTTTTGAATTCTGCCCCTTTTTCCAACTTTTTATTTCTATACATGTATGACGGCTCTTTCATTTCCCCCCTTCACACGTTAAAACTTATAACCCTCCCGGTTCATTTCCTCCTCTCCCCTGTCCGTGAAAAAAGCGGGTTGCAACCAGGCAGGTCCGATCGGTTTATCATTATCAATCATGCTAGTTTTTTTATTTCTTCGTGACAAATAGATACCCGGAACTTCAGTATCGATGGTCGAACAATGTTCAGTATTTACAGTTGCGCCAGTCGACTGTGAATTCATCATGTAAGATTAATACCAGGGATTTTCTTGAGAGAGTTACGTATTCACGGCAGGGGCGGGCAGGGCTCGGTCACTGCTGCAGAGCTGATTGCTGTGGCCGCCTTTGAGGGCGGGATGCAGGCACAGGCATTTCCCGCGTTTGGTGTCGAACGGCGGGGAGCTCCTGTCCAGGCGTTTGTCAGGTTTGACAACAAAAAGATCAGGCTCCGCAGCCAGGTCTATGAACCGGACTATATCATCGTGCAGGACAGTACCCTGATCAAGGATGTCAACGTTTTTCAGGGTGTGAAAGAGGGGGGTATCGCCATTATTAATACAGAAAAGGCGATCGGTTACCCCGTCCCCAAGGGGGTCAAGGTCATCACTATCGATGCAACCTCAATCGCACTACGGCAGATCGGCCTCCCTATCACGAATACAGCACTGATGGGGGCATTTGCGGCTGCGAGCGGGGAGATCGGCTTTGCGGCTCTCGAAGACGCAGTAAAACGGCGTTTCAAAGGCGATCTCGCCACGAAGAATATTGCTGCGGCAAAAGCAGCCTATGATTCGGTGAAGGGGGCAGCCTGACTATGGCACTTGGTATAGGTTGTACAGCCCGGCCCGGGAAGTCACGCAACAACAAGACAGGGTCGTGGCGGGTGTTCCGGCCGGAGTTCATCAATGAGAAATGCACCAGTTGCGGGATGTGCAGGATCGTCTGCCCGGAGGGATGTATAAGTGACAACGAGGAAGGTCTCCCGGTACCCGATTATGACTACTGCAAGGGATGCGGTCTCTGTGCGGAAGAGTGCCCTTCAGAGGCGATCGAGATGAAGAAGGAGGAGAAGTGAGATGCTCGAGATAACCGAAGGATCACTTGCAGTGGCGGATGCCGTCGGCAAGTGCCGCCCCCAGGTCATTGCCGCCTATCCTATCACGCCCCAGACCCACATTGTCGAAGCCCTTGCCGAGATGGCGGCAAACTGCACGATCGATACTGAGTATATCACGGTGGAGAGCGAGTTCTCGGCCCTCTCTGCCTGCCTTGGAGCGAGCGCTGCAGGGTCAAGGGTTTATTCGGCAACCACCTCCCAGGGGCTCGCCCTGATGTTCGAAGTCTGTTTCAATTGTGCGGGGATGCGGCTCCCGGTGGTCATGTCCATCGCCAACCGTGCAATGGGAGCCCCTCTCTCGATATGGAATGACCAGCAGGACTCGATCTCGCTCCGTGACTCGGGATGGCTGCAGCTGTATGCCGAGGACAACCAGGAAGCGACCGACCTCCATTACCTTGCGTACAAGGTCTCGGAAGACCACCGCATCCTCCTCCCCTCGTTTGTCTGCTTCGACGGATTCATCCTCTCGCATACCTACGAACCGGTGGATATCCTCACCCAGGAAGAAGCCGACAGCTACCTCCCGCCATTTAAGCCGTTCCAGCGTCTGGATGCTGCCGATCCTATCAGTTTCGGGCTGTTTGCCGCACCTGATTATTACACGGAGTTCCGGTACGAGATCGACCAGGCAGCGAAAAGGGCCCTTTCGGTTATCCCGAAGGCCGGCAAAGAATTCGCTGAACTGTTCGGCAGGGATTACAGTGGGCTCGTTGAAAGCTATAGGCTGGACGATGCCGATTGTGCCCTTGTTGCGATGGGATCGATCTGCGGGACGGTAAAGGATGCCATCGACGAAATGAGGGATGCAGGGAAGAAGGTCGGGCTTCTCAGGATCCGCACGTTCCGGCCGTTCCCTTCAGGGGAAGTGAAAAAAGCTCTCTCGGGAGTAGGCAGGGTCGCGGTCCTTGACAAGAACATCTCGCTCGGATCGAAGGGCGCTGTGGCACTCGAGGTCAGGGATGCCCTGTACGGGAGCCAGATCCCGGTCTATGATTATATTATTGCACTGGGTGGAAGGGATGTGCGGAAAAGGGATATTGCTAAGGTGGTCTCCCTTGCAGAGGAAGGAAAAGGAGACCTCTTTTACGGGCTGCGCGAGGAGGTGCTGAAATGAACGAGGAATCAGCATGTGTGTTATTTGATTCGGGTCACCGGGCATGCGGGGGCTGTGGCGCAGCCATGGCAGCCAGGCTCATGCTCGATGCAGCAGGAAAGGATACAATCGTGGTCTCTGCAACGGGATGCATGGAGGTCTTCACGACGCCATATCCGGAAACGGCCTGGGGGGTCCCATGGATCCACTCGCTCTTTGAGAACAACTCGGCCGTGGCATCCGGTATTGTTGCATCGCTGAAGAAGCAGGGGAGAAAGGAGAAGGTCATTGCGATCGGAGGAGACGGTGCGACGTTTGATATCGGCATGCTCTGCCTCTCCGGGGCATTCGAGCGGGGCCATGACTTCACCTACATCTGTTATGACAACGAAGCCTACATGAACACGGGTATCCAGCGGTCAGGTGCCACTCCCTATGATGCCAGCACCACCACGAGTCCGGCAGGAAGCTGCTCATTCGGAAACAAGCGTCCAAAAAAGGATCTCCCCATGATCCTTGCAGCACATGGAGCCCCGTATGTGGCGACTGCCTCCATTGCCTATCCCCCGGATTTAAAAAAGAAGATCGAGAAAGCCATCAATACCCCGGGGTCCTGCTACATCCAGGTGCATGCACCCTGCTGCACCGGTTGGGGATTTGAAGGAGAAAAGACGGTAGCGATCGGGAAACTCGCCATTGAGACAGGCCTCTGGGTCAATTACGAGATGGAGAACGGCGTGGTTACGAAAGTGAAGAAGGTGGTGCGAAAACCGGTCGAGGACTATCTGGTCGAGCAGAAACGGTTCCGCCACCTCTTCAAACCGAAGAGGAATGATGCCGAGATCGCAAAGATCCAGGCGCTTGCAGACAGAAACGCTGAGAAATTCGGGATAGATATCAAACTGAAAAAATAATCTTTGTATGACCCGGAAGTGGATTCCTGCTTTTTCCCCTTCTTTTCAATGTTTTTTGAGTAACCGTGTTTGCATCACATGGTATCGTCGCGGGAAGGATCCTTTAACGAGCCTCGATTGAGGATGCAACCAGATGAACCTGCCTCTGTGCAATCCTCGCATTCAAATTCGAGCGTGGAGTGCAGGATTCGAAAACTCTCCAGCCGTTCTTTTATCTCTTTATTTATCTCCTTGATCCGGGTAACATCCCGCTCGCAGCTGTAAACGTGTGCATCCAGAACAAAAATGCTCGAACTGAGGCTCCAGATATGGACATCATGGACCTCTTCAACCCCCGGCACCGACTCCATCTCCCGGATCACCCTGTCATAATCCAGGTCCCGGGGGGTGAACTGGAGGAGAATCGCGCCCGCTTCTGAAAGGACCCCTCCTGCGGATACAAGGATCACGATCGCTATCACCCCTGAGAGAATGGGATCGGCAATAGTCTGACCGGTGACCGCGATCCAGACCGCAGCCCCGATCACGGCAAGCGATGTGAGGGCATCCCCTGTCACATGGAGGAATGCACTCCGGATATTCAGATCCCTGCTTCCATGGAGCCGGTATGCAATGTAGGCATTTGCCGCAAGGCCTGCAAGGGCAATCACAAGCATCATGGTACTGTCTACCTGCCGTGGATCGGCAAGACGACTGATTGCTTCGTACAGGATCCAGACACTCACGATAACCAGGAAAAGCCCGTTACAAAACGCAGCAACGATCTCGGCTCGGTGAAGGCCATATGTCCGTTCCTTTGTTGGCAGGGAACGGGCAGCCCGGATTGCCGCAAGTGACAGGAGAAGGGCCGAGGCATCAATGAACATGTGCCCTGCATCAGACATCAGAGAGAGGGATCCGGAATAATAGCCTCCTGCCACCTCTATCACAAAAAAGATGAGGGTCACCAGGATCCCGTCACGCAACGATGCAGTGTAGTCCTTACTTTCGTTGCTGCTGTTGCCAGGGCTCCTCACCGGGTCTGATGTATCAATATCCCGGTCATTGTGATTATGCATGGATTGGTCGGTTATCCTCATCTCTCCCCCTCAACGCTATTAAGACATACCCTGCAGGGGAGACAGTGCTGCCGTTCCGGGAGCCTGCCTTTTCGTTCTTTGTTAAACTGCCGGGGGAGGGTATGAGAGTAATAAGTACTGGAGGAGTTGTTGAACCCCCTCTCTTACTCATTCTGTCTCTTCCAGGTGAACAGGAATGGAAGGAGGAGAACGATTGCGATGATGATCCAGAACTGCCCAAACCAGGTGAGCAGGGCCACCCTCTCTTCGGTGTAAAACCTTAGTTCGGCATTCTTCGTGGTGTTCCAGGTCACGGTAAGAGAACCGTCCTCTCCTTCTGTCACCTCGGCTCCCGGGCTGACGGATCCGATAAAAAAATTCCGGACATCAAACTCAGGGGGAGTGTTACCGTTACCGAATAAGGCTCGGAAAAGGATGCCAGAAAATGGTTTTCCCTCACCGGCCCGGTAAAATGGACCGTGTAATTTCCTTTTGGAAAGGTTATGGTGAACCGGTCAGTAAAGCTGAAGTTACAGGAAGGAGAAGGGCAGTCCCCTGAAAGAGAGACGCCATTTACCTGTACCGGAATACGTTCCCCAAGAAATCCTGTCTCGGCAAACGAATACCGGTCAGCATCTCTGATCTCCACTAATCCCTGGTATCCAGTTCCATTCGGGAGTATACGGTACTCGGCATTGAGTGCCTGGGCTGTCCCGGGTATCAGGAGCAGTGCAATGCAGAGAGCAACGACTGCAGGTCTGCATCGATCTCTGTAGGAGGCTTGCATTGCTTTATCACCGTTTCGGGGTCTTTCAACAGGTGCCCGGTCACCACACACACAACACGCTCAGAAGGATCGATCACACCTGCTTCAGCAAGCTTGCGCACCCCTGCAACGGAAGCAGCCGATGCAGGCTCAACCCCGATCCCCTCCTTTTGAGCGAGAGCCCTCTGCATCGTAAGGATCTCGTCATCGGTAACCCATTCGGCGGTTCCGCCGGTTTGCCGGATTGCGGTGAGTGCCTTCTCGGCGTTTACCGGTGCCCCGATACGAATCGCGGTGGCCACGGTCTCGGGCTGTTTCTCGGGCACCACTTCCGGGAGCCCCTCGCGTATCGCCCGGACAACAGGGCTGGAGCCCTCTGCCTGAATCCCTGTCATCATGGGAAGGCGATCGATCAACCCAAGAGTGCGAAGTTCGCCAAGTCCTTTGTGCACGGCAGAGATGTTCCCGGCATTTCCCACCGGAAGCACTATCCGGTCCGGGACACCTCCGAGCTGGTCGATCACTTCAAATCCGATTGTCTTCTGTCCCTCGAGCCTGAAGGGGTTGATCGAGTTTAAGAGGTAGAGCCCGTGGCTGATACAGAGTTCCTGTACCATCTCGAGGGCTTTGTCAAAATTACCACGGACCGAGATGACATTCGCCCCGTGCATCAGAGCCTGCGCCACTTTCCCAAGCGCCACTTTTCCTGCAGGGAGGAGTACGACCGCAGGTATCCCTGCCTTTGCCGCGTAAGCCGCAAGGCTTGCCGAGGTATTTCCTGTGCTTGCACACGCCACAGTCGATTTTTTGAGCTGAAGCGCCATGGTCACCCCGACCGTCATACCCCTGTCCTTGAACGAACCGGTGGGATTCATCCCCTCATGCTTTGCATACAGGTGCGGGAGCCCGATCTCCTTGCCAATCCGATCCAGCTTGTAGAGGGGGGTTCCGCCTTCCCACAGGGTTACTGGAGGGATGGTGACCGGGAGGAGTTCACGGTAACGCCACACAGAAATCGGGCGGCTATCCCAGTCCCCACGCCGGATGGTAAGGGAGTCAAGATCGTACTCCACGAACAACAGGTGCCCGCAGGCCCGGCAGGTATAGAGGATCTCATCTGGAGGATATGACTGGCCGCAATGCACGCAGGTGAGGCGATACATGCTCTAGATCTGGGCGGTCATCGCTCATATACACATCCAGTACAGACAACTGGTCAGGACTCTCCCTCCCGGTCATGCATCCGCTTATACAGTTCCGGTCTTCTGTCCCGGCTGACAGGAAGAGCTTCCCGCAGATGAACCATGGCATCTGGATCTATCCCGGCAACCATCAGCTCCTCGCCCTGACCTGCGCGGGCAATCACGGTACCTGAAGGATCTGCAGCAAGCGATCTGCCACAGTACCCGTCTACGGGATTCAACCCCGTAGTATTCACCCCGATCACATAGAACTGGTGTTCGAGGGCTCGTGCCCTGATAGAAAGTTCCCAGTGATCGATCCGGGAAGCCGGCCATGCCGCAGGCACCATCATGCAGCAGACCCCTGCTTCTGCATATACATTGAACAGCCCTGAGAAACGGAGGTCGTAACAGATAGCGATACCAAAGGAGACACCCGCGAGGCTGAAGATTCCAAGGGCATCTCCCGGATAGAACTGTCCCTCCTCAGCTCCAGGAGTGAACAGATGGCACTTTGAATAGGAGGCGATCTCTTCCCCTTCACGGTCAAAAACGATACAGGTATTCCTTGGTTTCGGAACAAAGCGCTCCCTGAATGAGCCAAGGATCGCAATCCCGTATTCCTGCGCCAGGTTGCGGAACCGGGATACGATCAGATCATCCCGGTCCTGGATATGCAGGAGAGATCTGGGGTCCCAGCCGGTTGGGTACTGTTCGGGAAAACAGATAAGCAAAGCCCCCTGGTCCGCGGCCTTCCGGATGTAAGGTTCTGCTTTTTTCAGGCTCAGTGTCGGGTCCTCCCAGATGCTCCCGAGCTGAGCTCCGGCAATTTTTATCAGCATAGTATTTTTTCCTCATCGTATGTCTGTCTGTTTTTCGGTATAGCTGTTCAGGCCCCTGAAAGTACCGGGAACGCGGCGGTAAGGCCGGCAATCACGAATTGCACCGCGATCGCTATCAGAAGCATCCCCATCAGCCGGTTGATAGCCCGGAACTCTTTTTGTCCGATACGACTGACGATGAGATCTGACCTGGCCATCATGATGAAGGTGACAAGAATGGCGATACCGATTGAGACGAGAATGACTGCGATCCGGGTGGCTGACCCGGTCGCTTCATTCATCAGTACAATTGTCGTGGTGATCGCACCAGGCCCTGCGATCATGGGGATTGCAAGGGGTGTAACCGCTATATCCTCTGCATCCATGCTCTCATATTTCTCAGTAGCAGTAAGCTTGGACCGTGAAGTCCGGGCATAGACCATCTCCATACCGATTACGAAGAGGAGGATGCCCCCTCCAATCCGGAACGCCTCAATCGTGATTCCGAAGAGCTGGAGGATGATACCCCCTGCCAGGGCAAAGGCAAGAAGGATGACGAGGGCATACTGGCAGGCCTCAACCGCAACCTTCCGCTTGGAAGCAGGGTCGAGCGAGGTGCTAAGGGAGACAAAGGTCAGGGTGGCTCCAAGGGGGTTGACGATGATAAGAATTGAGGAGAGCGAAAGGAGAGAAAACGTAACCATATCCCCGGCCATAAGGGGTGTTGTACATTAAAAAGGTAAGAGCGTTTGCCTCAGTATTCTGGTGAGACGGGCAATACCAGCTATTTCCGGGTTGTGAAAAAAGGCCGGGTTTCCGGGGTTACTCGTACAGAACAGCTTCATCAACCCGCTTGTATGAGCAGAGGTCATCTGAAGTGAAATGGATGGATATCTCCCGTTTCGCGCTTTCAGAGGAGTCGGAGGCGTGGATCACATTCCTGCCGATATCCAGCGCAAAGTCGCCGCGGATTGTGCCAGGGGCTGCTTCAGCCGGGTTCGTGGCACCAACAAGAGATCGTACGACCGGTACCGCAGATCTCCCCTCCCATACCATGAGAAATACCGGACCGCTTGTGATATAGTGCCGAAGCGATGGAAAAAATGGTTTTTCAAGGTGTTCCCTGTACTGATCCATTACCCTTTTTTCCGGAAGCTTCTCGAGACGGGCGGCAACCAGCCTCAGGCCTTTTGTTTCGAGTCGGCCGACAACTTCGCCGATGAGCCCGCGGGCCACGCCGTCAGGCTTGACCATCACAAAGGTCCGGTCCATGCTGCATCACTCCTTTCCAAGCGCCTTTCGCCCAGCTTTTGTCCATGAGACCCTGCGCGGGGTCCTGCCGAGGCGGAAGTTATTCTGACA
Source organism: uncultured Methanoregulaceae archaeon (assembly GCA_963828315.1). GTDB lineage: Archaea > Halobacteriota > Methanomicrobia > Methanomicrobiales > Methanospirillaceae > UBA9949. The sequence goes on from CAWHEC010000003.1 coordinate 450,083, forward strand.
TTTCGAGCTGCAGAAGTAAAAAATGGTGCTGTCTTTTCTGACAAACATCTTTCCGGTCCCAGGCTCGATGACTTCACCGCAGAAACTGCAGTTTTTCTGTTCTACCATTGTTTTTTCACCGCCGTGAGAGTTTCTTGGCCTCGCGTTCAGTCTCAAGAAGCATCAGCACGTCACCCTCACGGATAGGTCCCACCGTGTTGCGGGTAATAATGCGCCCCTTGTTCGGGCCATCGAGGATTCGGCATTTCACCTGCATGGCTTCGCCATGCATTCCGGTGGATCCGATCACTTCCATGACCTCTGCAGGCGTCCCTTCATCTGCCATGATCTGCTCACGCTCTCAGGTCGCTGATCTGTTTGGCGACCTCATCGATGAGATCTTTTGCCTTCCCGGGCTTGACGATCGCTGCAGCAGTGGAGCCGACCTCAAGGCCGCTCGCGGCTCCGATATCATTCTGTTTATTGATATACACAAAGGGGATCTTCTTCTCTTCACAGAGCGGGCCAAGGTGCATCACGATCTCTTCCGGCTCAACGTCAGCACCGATAAGTACGAGCGTTGCGAGACTTCTCTCGATCGCTTTTGTGGCCTCATTTGCACCTTTCTTGATTTTTCCGGTATCCCGGGCAATCTCAAGGGCTTCGAGCGCTTTGTTCTGAATCTCTTCAGAAACCTGGAATTTTACGTACGTCTTTGCCATAACTCACCTCATTCAGGAGTAGCGTAGTCTCCCTCATCACTCATCAGTCAGTGACGACGATGTAGCTATATAAAATCAACAGGAATGGCAATAAATGTTTGTGAGAGGACCCGGTCGCATGATCCTTTCAGACGGAGAGCGTGTAGATCTGAACCCCTGATTGGTTATAGATGAGAGGGAGCCCGGATTCTCCGGCCTTTACGGTATACCTCTCCCGCTCCGTCTCCCCGATATAGAGGAGTGTGGCGTTATACTTCCTCATCAGGGGCACAGTCTGCTCCGGGTCCTCGTAAATAAGCCTGATGTCGTTCACCCGTTCACCATACCACCCGTCAGCCCGCCACATGTACTCATGAAACGGCATACCGATTATGGCAGGGATCCCGGTGAACGATGATATCCGTGAGTAGTAGGTATAGTCCCCTCCTTCTGCCTCAACGAGACCGTAAGGACCCTCCAGCGACCGGAGGAATGATACGGCCTGTGCATCTCCAGGATGCGCGGAATCAAGCCATGAAAGCCCGTCAAGGGTGGCTCCGCGGTAACTGTATTCCAGGGGGATTGCCAGGGGTGCGACAAGAAGAACTGCCACCACGACAAGGAGAGCACCTTTTTTCAGGCTCTGGCTGATCCGCAGGCTTGAAACGGGTCCTTCGAGCATCATGGCAAGCATTGCAAAACCGGAAGACGCCATCAGGATCCACGCAGGAAGATAGAATTTAAATATGGTATTCATCCGGAAGTATACCTCGCCCATGTTGTCTTTCAGATAGAAGAATTCACAGAGGATGATCACCACAAGCCCGCAGATTGCGAGAAGTTCTGCCGGATTTTTTTTCTTTTTGAGCAGGAAGTATACAAGCGGCAGGAACGCCGTTCCTGCAGCAGCGTATCCGGCCAGGATGAAGGGAACCGGGGTGAGGAGGAGAAGCGGCATCCGGATGATATCCTTTCTCAAATAGGCAAGGAATACCAGGAGAAACAGGCCGTGGACGAGCAGGAATGCGGGGACCGGGCTTGGGGTATGCACGATACCGATCCCCTGTATCCCCCCGGTATTCAGCTGGAAGTAATAGGGGAGATACACAATGAGGGAAAGGAACGGGACGAGAAGAAGGAAACTAAAGGGCTTGCTGAGTATCCTGTCCGCCGGAATTAATCTCCGGCCCGTTCCGGCCGTCCCGTCTTCCTCATCCCCCCGGTTCTCATACCAGATCAGGAGCCCGAACAGCAGAGTGATTGGGGCATAGAGGAGGACATCCCACGTGTTGATAAGCGGCATCGACCCAAGCGAGAGTGCACATAAGCACGAAACTATCAAGCGGTGACGTGGAGCCAGCACCTTCCAGTTCTTCAGAGCATAGACGAGAAGGAAGAGGAGGAGTACCTGGTTGAAGATCGAGACGACATGGGCATGGACATCTCCCCAGACAAACGAGAACGCCGGATATTCATTGATGGTATCAGGGATCGTGCGAGTACTGTCCCAAAGGATAGCACCGGATGATTTTCCAAGGATTGCCTGCCATAGAAACGATGGATTGACCACCAGGAACGTCAGGAGAGGCAGCCATTGCAGGCGGTTTGAGAGAAGGTGTCCCAAAGCATACATACCTACAGCCGCATTGGCAAGCACCGTAGGAAGCGCCAGGTTGAATACAATATTCGAAGGGACACCTGATAAGATTCCGAGTGCGCCAAACATCCAGTACCCAAGATAGTAATACACATCGAGGGTTCCGCCGAGAAACCATGGATCAGCGGGAGGGACGACAGGGTCCCGCATCACCGAAGCAAGAAATGCATGATCCATGAACTTTTCTGCAAAAGAGATGCTCGGGTTGATGAACCGTAATTCGAGCATGAAGAAGAAGAACACAAAAAAAACAAGGGCCCACTTGCCCTGACCGCTGAAAGCATTTCGACGATAACATCCTTTGCAGGCAAACCAGAAGAGGAGACATGCAAAAGGGATGAAAGCGATCCATACCGGGATATGAAGGAGTCCGCAATACCAGGATATAAGCGTAAAAAGGAGCAGGGAGACGGGAAATGCAGCAGGGAACGCGAACTCTTTCAGCGCCGGCCTGATGGCAGGCCATACTGCCAGCTGGAGCAGGACAAGGAGGATCAGCCAGCCTGCCACCATCAGGAACTGGAGTTCATACCCCGGGCTGGTCATCCTCTTTGATCTCCTTTCTGAACGCCGATTTTATTGCATCAAGCCCCAGATCACCGAAGAAGTAGATAGCGATGACCCCTCCACCGAGAGTGACAAGGTTCTTGATGAGGTGATCGATCACAGCGATGAGGGTGGCGACAGCGGGTTCAACTCCTGAGGCGGTTAATATCGCGGCGACTGCAAGTTCGTAGGTACCTACACCCCCCGGAGTGAGCGGAATAGCCTTAACCAGGTTTCCGACCACGATGGCGAGCGTGACTACGGCAAAGGGGATACTCACTCCGAACATCATCGCCACCAACAGGCATACGAACACATCAAGAAGCCAGATTACGATAGATGAGGTAGAGAGGGCTAAAATTGACTTTACCGAGAGCGAGACCTGCCTGATCTGGTCGAGCATCGCAAGCAGGATACCGATATAACGGTTTTTTGAAACGAACCGGTCGCTGATGGAGAGGAAGATAAAAAACCCGGCACCCAGGACGAGTGTCAGGATGATGAGCCAGAAAAACTCATCAGGAACATTGAACACGAAAAGGAGGGAGACGGCACCAAGAAGGGCTACCATGACGATATCAAACACCCTCTCCACAACAATCGATGAGATTCCCTCGGAGACTCCTGCCCCGTATTCGTGCTTCAGGATGAAGACCCGCACCAGGTCGCCGAGCCGGGCAGGCACGATCAGGTTGGCGGTCTGGGAGATAAAAATGCAACCGGTGGAAAATAGGAAGCTGCATCGAATCCCGATGCCTGAGAGGATTACCTTGTACCGGAGACCACGGACGAGCCATGCGAGAAGGCAGACTACTACGGCAAGAACGAGGTATCCCCAGATGATATGTTCAAGAGCGACGAGGAGGTCATCCTTCACCCGGAAGAGCATGAAAAGGATAATCCCTACGGCAATCAGGGTCGATACCACGATGGCGCTAATCTTTCGCAACATGGAGCTGCCACCAGAGCCTGAGGATTGCCGTCCCCATATCCCACACGTCATGTCTCCTGACGGTCGTCTTCTTCCCCTGCTCCCAGATAACAGGGAATTCACAGATATGGTAGCCCTGCCTCGTGGCCCTGACCAGTACTTCGGTATCCCAGAACCAGTGGGTATCTCTCACGGAAGGGATGACCGTTAGTAACCTTTCCCGTGAAAAAGCCTTGAACCCGCACTGGTGGTCATGAAGCCTGCTCCCAAGCATGGTTCGGACCAGGAAGTTATATCCCCTGCTCGCAATCTCACGCCCGCCACTCCTCTTGATTCTGCTTTCCGGAAGGAGCCGTGATCCTGTGGATATGTCGTACCCCCTTCGGATTGCACCTATCAGGGTCGTAAGGTACTTCATGTCGGTTGCAAGATCAACGTCATAATAACAGACTATCCTCCCTTCTGCAGATGAAAAGGCACGATTCAGTGCTTTTCCCCGACCAAGCCGTTCATCGCTGTGGAGGAGGCGTACCCGGGGATCGTTTTCCATCCATGATCGGACAAGGTCAGCACTTCCATCCGTACTCCCGTCCTCTGCAATGATCAACTCAAAATCAGGGGCGACCAAATCGAGGGTTGAAATCGATAAGGGAATAGCCCTCGTAAGCGCTTCCCGGTCATTAAAAACGGGAATTATGGCACTTACTTCGACACCTGTCACGGGTTCCCCTCTGATATCGCTGCAGCGGCATTATATCCTGCCAAAACAGACCCCTCCATGCTCCTTTCCGGATAGTTGGAGGGCGAAAACATCCCTGCAAAGAAGAGGCCCCTTTCCTGGTATTGCGGGATCAGCTTCCGATAGCCTGTGATAAAAACAGGCCCGGCCATCGGTTCAACGGTGAGGCGCTCCCAGTGAATTGAGGAAGACGGGATGGAGAACCTTTTACAGAATTCATCCCTCATCAGGGTGCCTGCCTGCCCTGGGAGAGTTCCGGAGAAATAGGAAGCCAGGTAGACGATATGTACCCCGTACCAGTTGAACGGGACAAAATTGGTATGGGTAACCACTGCCCCGAACGGCCCGGGATCTTTCATGTTCAGCCAGTAGATGCCCTTTGTGAACTCATCCTCCATACCGAGGGTAAGGCATGCTGCACCCTGGTAGGGAACAGGTGGAAGTTCCGGTCCTCCCAGGGGAGCGAGTGCCTGGGGGGGGATGGTGGAGAGTATTGCGTCATACCGCCGTCCATTCACCAGCCACCCTTCCGAATTCCGTGATACGACGGTGACCGGATCATGGAGCCGGATCGTGCAGTCGCGTCCAACTTCAGCGGTGAGAGCGTCCAGGAAGACCTGGAAACCGCCCTTCAGGTACCCGAGACGTTCTCCAGACAGCCCCCTGTCGGACCGGATGGCTATCCTTCCGATCAGCCATGCTGCCGATACCTTATCGCTCATCGCTCCGAACTTGCTCGTCAGAAGCGGCTGGAAAAAGGATTCATAGGTCCGCTGCCCGACTTCGGACAGGATGTAATCACGTGCCGTGATATCGTCAAGCCCTGCAACATCGGTCCGTTTCGATCGCATCGTGAGGAGTGCGAGCCGCAGTTTGTCAGTAGTTGTAAGCAGCGGATATCTGAGTATCTCAAGCGGGGTATTCAGCGGGTAAACGGTGTCCTGTGCATAATAGCCTGATGTACCTTTCCGCCATTCCAGCCGGTCGCCAATGTTCAGCTTGGAAAAGAGGGCAAGCAGATTCCGGTCACCTGAAAAACAATGGTGGTAGAACTGTTCGATCCAGTAGTCATCAATCCGGTGCGAGCAGAGGCATCCTCCAGGATGGCCTTTTTTTTCATACAAATCAACCTCGTGCCGTTCTTTAAGCCGTAAGGCTGCACAAAGTCCTGCAAGCCCGCCACCTATGATGCATACCTTCATGGTCGGATTCTGTAGTATAGGTTTGAAAAGCGGGATAAAAAAGGCTCCGCATACCTTTACGCCGATTATAAGGCCTTTGTGGTGAGTAGGGTACAAGAAAGTTTTTGAACTTCTGAAAATAACTTTATAAATGAGAAACTTCAGATTATCCCGAATAAATCAGGCGGTTGGTGTTTTGGGTTTATGAGAATATTTTTTATTGGTTTTGGACAGGCAGGAGGCAAAATTGTCGATATGTTCCTTGAACAGGACAAGAAGCTTGGCCGGACCGGTTTCCGAGGGATTGCTGTCAATACTGCCAGAACCGACCTGATGGGCCTGAAGCAGATCGAATTAAAAGACCGGATTCTTATCGGGCAGACCGTGGTGAAGGGACATGGTGTCGGCACCGACAATGCTACGGGTGCCCGCATCACCCTGGATGAAGCGGACAGTATTATCAGTGCGATAGACCGGCGGGGCACCCACGATGTGGACGCGTTCATGGTCGTTGCAGGTCTTGGAGGAGGAACCGGATCCGGGGGAACCCCGGTCCTTGTCCGCCAGCTCAAGAAGATTTACCGTGAACCCGTCTATGTGCTCGGGATCCTGCCTGCCCCTGAAGAAGGGAAACTCTATTCATTCAATGCTGCACGGAGCCTGACCACACTCATCAAAGAGGCCGACAATACGTTCGTGTTCGACAATGGTGCCTGGAAAGACGAGGGAGAGAGCATCAAGAGTGCCTTCTCACGTATAAACGATGAGGTAGTGAGGCGGTTTGGCGTACTCTTCAGGGCAGGCGAGGTGGGAAAGGCCGGCGTGGGAGAGATGGTGGTCGATTCGAGCGAGATCATCAACACGCTCCGGGGTGGTGGAATCAGCACGGTAGGGTATGCCATCGCTGCGGTGACCACGGCCGGTCGGTCAAAATCCGCAATGGCAGGAATTATCGGGGGAATAAAGAGTACCCTGAAAAAACGCGAGGCAACAGAAGAGGTGCTCCTTGGAGAGGACCGGACCGCGAAGATCATCTCCCTGGTGAGAAGGGCGATGCTGGGGCGCCTGACCCTCCCCTGCGATTTCTCGACTGCCGAGCGTGCACTCGTTCTTGTGGCCGGTCCTCCGGACGAACTCGACCGGAAAGGGATAGAGAAGGCAAAGAGCTGGGTTGAAGAGAACATCGCAGGTGTTGAGGTGAGGGGTGGCGATTACCCGGTAAACAGCAATTATGTCGCAGCGGTGGTTCTCCTCTCCACCATAGGGAATGCGCCACGTATCCGCGAGCTGACGGACATAGCTCGGGAGACAAAAGAGGATGTAGCACGGGCAGAGGAGCGGAAGCCTCTGACCATTGACGAGGATATCGAACCATTGTTTGAGTGAAAAGAAATGAGGAGGTCATTAATGAGCAGGTCATTGCAGGTAATTGGGATTCTGATTGTATTCATCAGTATTGTAGGCGTTGCTTCGGCAACCATCTCGGTAGGAAATATTGTGATCTCACCAAGCGGGGATCTGGTGTCGGGCCTGACCCAGTCATCTGCCACCTTTAAGGTTAATTTCGGCAGCTCTGGAGGCCATACCTTCGAAAGTTCGAACTCGCTGCAGATGGAGACCGAGCTTGAGGATGCGACATGGACATATAATGTCATCCTTGACGGGGTGGAAAACCCGGCAAAAACTGAAGCCGGTCCGAATATCCGTCTGAGCGGCTGGGAGCTCTCGTATCCCTCAGATCGCGAGATATCCCTGAAGGTGAAGGTGGCCGGGACTGCCCCTGTTGTCACGAATTCAGCAGAAAAGATCATTATGAGGGTACGGGAGCTGGGCAGCGGTAATTCTCTTGTCGGCACTGATGTCGTGAAAAAGAAAATGGTGCTGAACCCGGCCACCATCGGGAATACAATCCAATCGGAGTCTGCCAGGATGAGCAGTCTTCGCCAGGAGCTTGACCAGCTTGCCGGCAGCGGGATTGACCTGACCACGGCTGAAGCGAAATACGGACAGGCTGTTGCGTATCTCCAAAGCGCCGAGAAAGCAACAGATGTCACCCGCAAGCAGAGTGATATCTCCTCTGCCCAGAAACTGCTGAACGATGTTGAAAATATGACCCTGGTTATGGGAGCCCAGCATGCAATAGCAACCGCCGAAGGATCGATAGGCCAGACTGAGGAGCTCATCAGCTACTTCAAGGAAAACAAGAGCATGGGTGACGACTCCCGACTCATGCCGATCATTACACGGTGGGAGATAGCCGCGGATAGGCTCTCTGATGCCCGCGACCTCTATAACGCAGGCAAGTATTCGGAAGCATCGGATAAAGCCTCGGAAGCAGCAACAAAAGGCGATGAAGTGCTGAACGATGCCCAGGCTCTCAAGAACAAGGTGGATTCAAATCCGCTCTCGGGTATTGCGAGCGGATTGTCGGGTGCGCTATCCGGGACTCTCCTTAAGATTGTTATCGTCATCGTGATTGCAATCATCGCCATCGTTGGGATCGTCCTGTTCCGAAAGAGACGAAAATGGGATGAACTCGGCTAATCTCCCTCTTCACTCTCTTTTTTTAGAATCCCTCTATCCGATTATCCTCTGGTAAGGGATTCCCCACGGCCATTCTGACCCGCCCATCATGAGTCGTAAACTCCTCGCTTGTATTCAGTGGAACTGTCCTTTTGGCCTGTCACTCCTGCTGTGTGTCCCCTTTGAATAGACAGGCCGGTACCATGTAGTATCAGATTTGTTCCCTTTTTTGATTCATAGATGAGCAGACCTTGTTTTCCGGGACAGGTATAGGTCAGTAGTAATGAATGAATCGTGTAACGCAAGCGTAGTATTGTGGCCTGACCCTCCCTGATCGTAGCCTGGGGAATGTCTCACGATACTAATAAAACAGGATATTCCAGGTAAAGCAGGGACTAGCTTGGAAATCTTTCTAATCCGTACTTTTGGTAGACCTGTCCGGGCCAAACATCTGGACGGTAATGTTTACGAGTTTCTGGTCCCACCGTTGCCTTTTTTCATACCCTGGCTCTTCAATCGGTCCGGCCTGGGATTCCGTCACCTGGGGGAATGTCAGGTTTGCCTTCTCGTACAACCCGGGTTTTGTGAAGACATCGATATTGATGCTCCCGAGTTTTCCATCCCGCTTGAAATAATACTCAGGAATACGGTTTTCATTGTCGTAAATGGAGAACCAGTACGAGAGCTTATACGTCACCTTGTCATAACCCTCGAGAGCAGGATAACTGCTCATGTCGTGGGTGATCACCATATCGGGATTGATGCTATAGATGGTCCCATTATCGACGAGCTTTCCATAGAACCGCATTTTATCCCATCCTTCTCCCCGGTAGTACCAGGGGAGCGGCCAGTAATTCTCCGAAGCGATTACCACTGTATCGGAGACGTCGATGAGTTGCATCACTACCCTCAGGTCTTCTGAATTCTGGACCTGGACAATCGGTTCGTTTATATCTGTCGGGACCAGGGCAACATGCCATGTCATGATGATGAGAAAGAGACATCCTATTAGGGCTACGAGGGTCTTTTTCGGCGTCATCAGGTAGACAGCGACGAGGATCATCGGGAAGAGCTGGTGGATGACCAGCCACGGGACCTTCTCACCGATATAGGCGTATGCTGCGAGTGATGCCAGCATCCAGTAGATACAAAAGAGGAAGAAGATCTCTTTTTTATCCCATGGGACTGCAGGCCGGACGGATAACCGCTGCAGTGAGAGGTCCGGGCACTCATCAGCTCCGGCAAGCTCTTTTTTCCTGGCAAACTTTCTGTCCAGGAATGCTGCCATGGCGGGAAGGGGGTTGTGGCGGAGAGTGAACTGGGCGGTTCCGTATACTGCGAGAAGGAATATCGGGACTTCATAGAGGAGTAAAAGCAGGACATAGAAGAACCATGGCCCGCAGATCCGGCACATCTCACTCATCGAAACCCAGTGTTCGTACGCCTTGATCCATCCTGTCTCGATAATCTCGAAATGTGCGCCGAACGAGGAGTAGAATATGACCATAACTGCAAGAGCAACCAAGACAATGGCAATCGTGTCACGAAGCCAGGTCTCAGGGAGTCTGATCTTCTTTGTCAGCAGTAGATAGATCGCAAATGTTGCAAGGATAATGAGGAATATCGGCATATCCTCCTTGAGAGTCATCCCGCAACCGATGGCAAGACCGGCAAGGAGAGCATACCGGAGCCTGCCTTTCTCCGCATACGCCAGGATAGCGACAAGGATCAGGATGGTGAAGAAGAGCTGGAAAATATCATGGCGTAAGAATCTTGAAAAATAGACCATTGAAGGAGAGATGGCAATAAAAAGGGCTGCAATCAGGGTCTGGCGCTTGTCAAGGTATCCCAGCCTGTAGATCCAGTAGATGAGTGGTATGATTGCCACCCCAAAGAGGGCGGGAAGGATCCGTGCAACAAGATCGGCATCACCAAAGAGTGAGAACATCCCTGCCGTGACATAGTAAAGGAACGGGCCATGATACATCGGCTCGTAGGCATAAACGCCCTCGGTCATCAACCGGTAAGAGAACCAGGCATGTATCGCTTCATCGTGGTGGAAGAGTTTGAGGTCAAGGGCATAGAGCCGTAAAAAAATTCCCAGTATAAAAATAAGTAAAAAGAGGTTTCGAAAGGAGCACCAGTCCCGGATCCGGGAACGAACTCCGCCGGTCAATCCGCTTCCTCAGCTCTCGAGTACGATCTCGATGCCGATATCTTTCGGGACCTGGGTACGCATCAACTGACGAAGTGCACGCTCATCAGCATCAATATCAATGAGCCGTTTGTGCACCCGCATCTGCCACCGGTCCCAGGTGGCGGTCCCTTCCCCATCGGGGCTTTTCCTTATGGGCACCACCAGGCGTTTGGTGGGGAGTGGAATGGGGCCGGCAAGATTGACACCGGTCCTCTCTGCGATCTCCCGTATCCGGTCGCAGACCATCTCAACCTTCTTGAAATCGGTCCCTGTGAGTCGTATCCTGGCCTTCTGCATGATATTCACCAAATAAATATTGAGTGTTTCGGAGTTATCTCATCTGCTTGGGCTGTATTGCAATACACATACCGGCGGCGATTGTGCTGCCCATATCCCGGATTGCAAACCTGCCCAGCTGGGGGAGTTCCTTGACATTCTCGATGACCATGGGTTTTGTGGGCTTGACCTGCACAATTGCTGCATCGCCGGCTTTGATAAAGGTGGGGTTCTCCTCCTTTGTCTGGCCGGTCCTGGGGTCGAGTTTCTTCTTGAGCTCGACAAAGGTGCATGCAGTCTGGGTGGTATGGCAGTGGAACACGGGAGTGTATCCGATCGTGATAGCACTGGGGTGCTGGAGAACGACAATCTGTGCGGTGAACTCGTCAGCAACAGTCGGGGGTGCATCTACCGGTCCGCAGACATCTCCGCGGCGGATATCGCCTTTTGCGAGGCCACGGACGTTGAACCCGATGTTGTCACCGGGAAGTGCCTGCGGGATCTCCTCGTGGTGCATCTCAATGGACTTGATCTCACCCTCTTTGTTGGCCGGCATGAAGGAGACTTTCATTCCTTTCTTCATAATGCCCGTCTCGACCCGTCCTACAGGGACGGTTCCGATACCGCTGATGCTGTAGACGTCCTGAATCGGGAGGCGGAGTGGCTTGTCGGTCGGTTTCTCGGGTTCCTTGAGGGTGTCAAGTGCCTCGAGAAGGGTGGGGCCGGTATACCATGGCGTCTCAGGGCTCTTCTTGGCGATGTTGACGCCCTGGAGGGCACTGGTGGCGATAAACAACGTCTCGGCAGGTTTGTACCCGACCATCTGGAGGAGTGCAGAGAGGTCTTTCTTCACTTCCTCGAAGCGCTTCTGGTCGTACTTGGCTGCGTCCATCTTGTTGATGGCAATGATGAGCTGGGTGATGCCAAGCGTCCTTGCGAGGAAGACATGCTCCTTGGTCTGCTCCATTACCCCGTCCGTTGCTGCGACAACGAGGATGGCTGCATCGGCCTGGGATGCCCCGGTAATCATGTTCTTGACAAAGTCCCTGTGTCCCGGGCAGTCCACGACCGTAAAGTAGAACTTCTGGGTGTCGAACCTCTTGTGCGCGATATCTATGGTAATCCCTCTCTCGCGCTCTTCCTTGAGGTTGTCCATCACCCAGGCAAACTCGAAGGTTGCCTTACCCTTGCTCTCAGCCTCTTTGCGGTAGCCCTCAATAATGTGCGGGGGTACAGCTCCGGTCTCGAACATGAGCCTGCCAACCATGGTTGACTTGCCGTGGTCGATGTGTCCGATGACCGCCAGATTCAGATGGGGCTTTTCAACAGCCATAATGTTCCTCCGATAAATACGAGACTGCAGAAGTACAGCCTGTTTATGCGAGTAGTATTCATTAGAAACGTATCCTTATTAATCGTTTCGATGAGCGAAATCCGGCGATTTTTTCAGAAAATAAGGAAAATTTCAGAAAATACGGAAAAACCGACATTATATTATCTTATGGACACGATAATTCCTGCCCATCCATGAAGACTTTAGAAATTATCTGGGATGCGAAAAAAAATCGTGCAACCGTCCAATGTGCTGAGGGCCCGGTCTCTGTTCACCGGAATTGCGCGTTCTGTATGCACTGCAAAGGGGTGTGGATCGGCAAGAAGCTGTACCCGGCTCCCCAGGAGACCGTGATGAAATCCTTCTCATCGAGCGGGTCGAGTGATGAAGCCCTGATGTCTGCAGCGATGCAGTTCAATACGCTGGTCAGGGACGGTACTGCCATGGAATGTGACGATGACGGGGATTGTGGCTTCAAGTCCCGCTATCGGCGCTAACATCTTCGGCAGTCTCCACAATCTGCTCATCCTCCGGTATGAGTGCCCGTATCTCATCTCTGAATTTTTCGAACTGGAGCTCATCCATCTGGTCTGAGAGCAGCCGCCCGTTCCATGCTCTCCGATATACCCAGGTTACCACCTTCTCTACCACCAGGAGAACAGCACCGGGGCTTTTTACCGCGATGAGCTCCCTGCCGATCCTGGGATGCCGTCCCCTCCTTCCTCCCACCGTGACGAGGTAATGCTCTCCCGATGATTTGAGGAGGTTATACGGGCAGGACCGCATACAGGTGCCACATTGGACACACCGGGAAGAGTCGAGGACTGATATCCCGCTTTTTATTGTAATTGCCGCTTCCTTGCAGTACTCGACGCAGGTTCCGCAACCGGTACACAGACCCGGGACCCGGACGGGACGGATCTGTCCGACGATCCCGATCTCATTTAAAAGGGGGCTTGTACAGGCATTCGGACAGGCGGAGACCGAGATCCTGATCTTCACCGGCATCTCTTTTCCAAAAAGTTTGGCATCAATGGACTGGGCAAGTGTTATCGAGTCAATGTTGGCAAAGATACACCGTTCCTTCCCCGGGCATGCGATCACGTTGACTATTTCGTCCCGTTCGGACCCGACCGGGGTATTGATCGAAGCGAGGTCCTTTGCGATGGCATCGAGGTTCCCTGGGTTCATGTGCGGAATCTCAATCGTCTGGCGGGTGGTCAGGTGAACGGTCTGACTGCCGTACCGCTCGGCAATCTCAGCGATCCCCTTCAGACTGGCTGCATGAGATGACTCCCGCCGGAATTCGTGTACGGATCGTGCAGTATTCGCTGTCGAGCTCGGTGATGACCCCCCCCCTCATGTGAATTCCCATATCTTTCAGCATCAGGATCTAGTACACGACACAAATACTAAAAAAGTGTGCTCCCCGGAATGAGTACCAGTGCACAGAGCACCACTGCCCGCGTAACCTCTCCTGAAGCGCCGACAACATCACCGTTCACCCCTCCAAAAAGGCGGTGTGAAATCCCAAGAAGGATGACCGGGACGAGGAGTGCAGTGAGGACTGCCCCTCCCAAGGGGATAAGGGAGATGGGGAGGAGCACGAGCGGCAGGCAGAAGACCGCAGCGAGGAGCGGGAACCAGGGCCGCGCCTCGCGATGCAGCGATGCATGGAGCCCTTCCCGGAACGGGGTGCCATAAGCGGTGAGGAATGACATAGAGAATTTCGCAAGGACTTCTGCAGCGATCAGGAACGGGAGAAGGTGTGGGGAAGCGGAGAGGGCTGCAAAGGTGAGAAGCAGGATCGAGGCTCCGGCAGCAAAACCCCCTGCGCCAATCTGCCGGTCGGTGAGTGCCCGGACTCGTCTCTCCCGCTCGCCATGTGCCATGAGGCCATCACCGAAATCGAGAAGGCCGTCAAAATGGTTGGCCCCGGTGATGATCAGGAGTGCGGCAATTGCTACCACCGCCCGGATTCCCGGTTGATCGATCCAGAATGAAGCGACCCCTGCGAGCCCTCCGGTCACGTAGCCGGCAAGAGGGTACAGGTAAGAACGTTTCGCGAAGAGAGAGAAATCGGCGGTCGCGCCAAGGGGCAGGACGGTTGTGAACTGGAGCAGTGCCCGCAGCGAGTTCAGCAGCATTCACTGTAGAGACGGGAGGTGCAGCCGGCAATCAGTCCGGCGACCGCATCGTCAAGGAATGGCCCGAGTGTCGCAAGGACGCCGGGTTTCTTCTGGTCGTACCGTGTGAATTCGAAACGGGCATAGGTCCCGCCGATACACTCGGCGATTGCCATCCCGATGATCTCATCGGACAGGAGGAACACGGGGTCATCCTGGATGCCCGAATCTTTCTGCCGGAAGAAGAGTTCATCCTCAAGGAGGATCGCCCCGAGCAGGAGTGAAGCGATATTCGGGTCACCCATATATTTGAGAATCTTCTCCCGTACCTTGTGCGCTGCCTCCTCTGCACCAAGCCCGTGTGGTACATAGAGGAGCATTGCGGAAGCCACCATCGAATCTATAGAGACACCTTTCTCCCGCAGCCGATCCTCAATCCCGAACATACCTGCTATGTTTCCCGGATCCCCTTATTAGGGTTGCCGTAAGGATAGCTTGATGTCCGGGAAGGTGCGAGCTTTTAAGGAGAAGCCATATGACGTTTGTGACAGGGAGCCCGGAGATACGAACAGAGAATCCCTTGTTCTGCAGTATTCTTGCCAATACCATGCTTTCTGTGGTTCCGGGGATTTCAGGGGCCGGTCCGACTCCGGAAAAGACCCTTCTTACCCCAATTCTCGATGCAGAGCTGATCGCCTGCGGTTCGATCACGAGCATGCCAGTGCGGCCGAATACACCGACAGGCTGCCCCACCCCTGCATCGATTACACGGGCGATTATCGAACTTACCGGACTATTCCCCCTTTTTATTAACGGGGGGCTGGTGCATACGCCGACAATACCCTGCCTCGATGCGTACGGCTTACCGGGAGAGGATCCCCGGTTCGGGGACGCAGTCCCTGCCGCCAGGGACTTATTCCAAAAGGGCAGGTTGATCGGGCAATTCCTTGGAAGAGTCTCCGACCTGCTTGTCCTTGGGGAGTGTGTACCTGGCGGTACCACTACTTCGCTCTGCGTCCTGCGGGGGCTTGGATATGACGCCCTGGTGAGCAGCAGCTATGCCAGTAACCCGGTGCAGATGAAGGAGGAGGTATGGCAGATCACTGAAGGACGAATACGTAGGGCAGACATAAGCACCCCCCTTGACATCGTCCGCTGCTGCGGCGATCCCATGATCGCAATAGCAGCGGGGATCGGGGCCACCTACCCAGGTACACTCATCCTCGGAGGAGGGACACAGATGCTTTCGGTGGCCGCTGTCCTGAAAGGCATGGATCTGCCGGTCCCTCGGATCGCGACCACCTGTTACGTCCGGGATGACCCTTCTGCCAACTTTTCCAAAATAGCCGGAATGGTCGGGGTCGATGTCTCCTATGTTGACCCGGATTTTGGCAGGCTCGGGCATTCCGGGCTTGCCCGTTATTGTATCGGGGAAGTCAAGGAAGGGATGGGTGCCGGAGGCGCCATCTTCCTTGCCTGGCTCATGGGGTATTCCCCGGAAGCAATACGGAAAAAGATCTTCCAGACAGTCCATGCCTATTCATAAGCCTCTCCTGAAACGGACAGGGATAACGGTTTGTATGCACATGATATCTGCCAGGCTGCAGGGGTGAATGAAAAGTGTTTGTACGTATAAAAAGGAATTATCAACCCGGAGATGCAACTGATCTGAAATGCTCCCGATATTTGTAGTGAATAATTTCGGGCAGTTCAACCACCTGATCCTCCGGATGCTCCTGGACCTCAATATCGATGCAAAGATGGTCCCAAACACTATGCCTCCAAAGGAAGCTGCCTGCCGGTGCCGCGGGCTCGTGCTCGGCGGAGGACCTGACATCGCCCGTTCGGGCAATTCCGGGGAGTATCTGCATCTCGGGCTCCCCGTTCTTGGGATATGTCTCGGTCTCCATGTCATTGCCAGGGAATTTTGTGGGACGGTCACCAAAGGCAGACTGGGCGGGTACGGCCCTGTCGATGTTGAGATCGTGGAGCATGGCGAGATCCTGACCGGCTATCCCTCCCATATCAGGGTGTGGGCGTCCCATGCTGACGAAGTGACGGGGCTTCCTGCCCGGGCAGTCAGGCTTGCAGGATCTTCTGTCTGTGCAAATGAGGCCATCGCGATTCCGGATCTCCATATCTACGGGCTCCAGTGGCATCCTGAAGTGAGCCATACTGAAAACGGAAGATATGTGTACGAGAATTTTGACCGGATAACCCGGGAATCGTGATGACCATGGAGCGGGACGAACTGGCAGAAAAGATCAGGAAGATCGGATTTTCCTGTACACGCTGCGGTGTTTGCTGCAGGGATACTGAGGGAGATGCCAACCTTGTCATGGTATTTCCTTCAGAAATTGATGAACTGGCCAGGGCAACCGGGCACAAGGCTGCCGATTTTACATCGCCATATACAGAGAAGGTCCAGACTTTGGGAGGAGGCAGCATCACTTTTGAATGGTGCCTGAAACGCACCAGGGAAGGATGCATCTTTCTTGACGGTATGCGCTGCACTGCGTATTCGTCCCGTCCCTGGATATGCCGGACATACCCGTTCATGCTTTCCCGGGACGGGCTCTCTCTCTCCCCGTGCGAGGGGATTGGAAATGAAATATCACGAAATGAGGCAGAGGAGATCGCAGGGCTCCTTATTGCACGGAAGGCTGCAGAGGAGGAGGAAGAGGAGCGAGTACGGACCCACCTCTCTTCACACTCCATCCCTGTCGGGAAAGATGTGCTGATTGACGGAACGGGAGTCCGGGTGATTTGATGGGTGAGATTCGTATTGTGGGTACTGCCCACGTATCAAAAGAGAGCGTTCTCGAGGTGAGGGAAGCCATAGGGGAATTCTCTCCCGATGTTGTGGCAGTGGAACTGGATGCAGGGCGTTATGCCGGTCTGAAGAAACAGGCACAGGAAGCATCCGTAGAATCGGTACTTGAGGCAAAGACCTTCACCCAGCTCCTTGTCCAGTGGATCCTTGCCTATCTCCAGAGGAAGATCGGTCTTGATGTCGGTGTGGAACCCGGTGCCGAGATGAAGGCTGCAATAGAAGAGGCAGAGGCACGGGGAATCAGGGTCGGCCTGATCGACCGCGATATCAGGATCACTCTCAGGAGGTTCTGGCAGTCGCTCTCGTTTATCGAGAAGATAAAAATGTTTTATGCCCTTGCGGTATCCGTTGTCAGCATCGATGAACAGGAGATTGATGTCGAGGAACTGAAGAAGCAGGATGTGATCGCGCTTGCGATGGAGGAGTTCCGGAAGTTTTCGCCAAACGGTGCACGAGCGCTCATCGATGAACGGGACGCCTATCTTGCCCACAACATCCGCAAACTCTCACTCGAACACGAGCGTGTTCTTGTCGTGATTGGGGCAGGACATGTCGCGGGAGTCAACCAGTTCCTTGCCGATCCTTCAGCGCTCCCTCCTCTGGAGAGTCTTACCACGGAGGTAAAATCCCGGCCATGGGGACTGATTTTCGGGGCGGTCGTTACCTTCCTGTTCATCTTTCTGCTCGTGGCCATCGTCTTTTCAGGCATAGGTATCGAGGTCCTGATCACTGCTCTGTTGTACTGGGTGCTTATTCACGGAGTGCTCACTGCGGTGTTCACCCTCATTGCACGGGGACATCCCCTCTCAGCGCTGACCGGTTTTGCTGTCTCCTGGTTCACTGCATTAAATCCACTTATCGCAGCCGGATGGTTTTCTGCAATTGTTGAGGCGAAGATCCGGAAACCCGGTCCCGGTGACTTCGGGCGGATCTCCCGGGCAGAAACGCTTTCAGAAATGATGGAGATCCCGCTCTTCCGTGTCGTCGTCGTCGCAGCAATGGCGAATGTGGGAAGCACGTTGGGCACTATCTTCTACTTCCTTTTCATCTTCCCGATTCTCGGTATCGATCCCGGTGCTCTTATTACCCTGGGGTTCTCGAACATGGTGGCGGCAGTCCAGGGTATCTTCTGATACCCGCATAGTTCCAGGAAGCAGAAACTATTTTTATTGCCCCCTGCTATCTCCCTCATGAGAGGATTTTATGAAACATTCGACAGTGTATGCAGTGATCCTACTTATTGGACTCTTGTCTGCCCCGACTACGGTTATGGCGGCAATGAACACAGTCCCGCGGGCAGGGATAGTATTTCTCGGTGAGCAGGGGCTTGATATCACGGCAACCGGCGCCACATCCGGCTCACAGATCGTCTGGTATGGACCGGGTGGAAGCCAGACGAGCGTCCCTGCATCGACCCTGACGGTCGATGACCCTTCCGACTTCTATATCTCTCCAGTCCTGTTTGGCGATAAGACCGGCCCCTGGTTTATCATTCCTGGCAACTCGCTTGCCTTTTATGTTCAGGACCCCTTGATCGAAATCCGGGTTATTGACGAGACCCGCAATTTCCAGATCACAAAAGAGGTCACCTGGATTCCAAAGGGGGACGTGGTAGGATTCCGGGTGGACACCAATGTGTACGAGATCGCGAAACGGCCAGGTTCACCTGGCGCCCCGGTTGAGATAGGAATCAGGGGACCTGGCGGGGTCGAATATTCCTCGGTTGATGGTTATCAGCTCGATGACATCATGCTATCAGCCTCGCCGTTCCAGACAGGACCGATCTGGTTTACCGGCGACTACCAGAGCGGCAACTATACGGTATGGGCCGAGAGCACCGGCAATGATATGAATCTTAACTACAAGCGCGAAGGAAAGACGGTGACAGCCCCCGTGGAATTCCTCCTCCAGAGCACTAACCCGCTTATCACACCATCACCAACCACTGTTCCGGCAACGATCTCCCCCACAGTCTCCACAACGGTTCCCCATACCACAGTTCAGACACCGGTGCCCACAACATCCGTAACCGAATCTCCTGCCATGCCATCATTGACCGAAACTCCCACCGTGATACCCACCACGTCTACCCCGGGATTTGGCGTTGTGCTCTCCCTTTGCGCACTGGCAGCTGGGATCATCCTACTGACCATCAAAAGGAAATAGGCCCCCGGGCTCATCTTTTTTTGAGTTGCAGTGTATAAGGTGGCATTTTTTCCGACTGACAAGGTCCCTGTTCCTGCGCTACAAGTGGTGTATCTTCCTGCCGTTCCAAAATTGCCGGGACCTTGGGTGGTTGTATTTCAACCATACTCCACCGGTGGATAGATCCCATAGCGACTCCAACAATCCTTGTGGTTATTCCTTTTCGGTTTCCCGCACGCCGGCCTTCCCCTGCAATAAGAGTCTCGCCCTCCTATCCTGTGCCGGAGCGGCATCAGGCCAAAAACATTTTTTGCTCTGACTGCAAGGGGATACTCATGAATGTCGGAACCACCATCATCAAATGCCGGCATAGTGTCCGGAGCTTCAAGACCACACCGGTAGAGGACACTATTATCAGGGATGCCCTTGAATGTGCACGCCTCGCCCCGACTGCGATGAACCTTCAGCCATGGGTGATCGGGGTCATCCGGGAGAAAGGGCTGCTCGCGAAGGTTGCCGGCCTGACCAATCACGGGAAGTTTATTGCGGATGCCCCGGTCTGCTTTGCCGTATTTGGCGAGCGTGCCGCGAAGTATTATCTCGAGGACTGTTCTGCAGCGACTGAGAACCTCATCATTGCTCTCCAGTCGTACGGGGTGGGGTCATGCTGGGTCGCGGGTGACAAGAAGGAGTATGCCGAGGCCGTGCGAAAACTGCTGGGGGTTCCCGACAAGTATACCCTTGTCTCCCTCCTGCCGGCAGGATACCCGGCAGACATCACGATGCAGAAGAAGAAGGAACAGGACGATATCGTATTTTACGATTTGTATAAGGAAGACTGATCGCTTTTTCGAAATGCATCTGGAGCACAATCTATTTATTTTATTCACGCTTTCAAGAGGAAGAATTATGCCGGAAAAACAGCTGTGCCGGGAACTCTCCCCGCAGGAGTGTAATCGTCTCCTCACAGAGGAGAAGAAAACGGCGTGCACGATCCTCGATGTCCGGACTGCAGAAGAGTTCCACAAAGGTCATCTTGCAGGTGCGGAGAATGTCGATTTTTATCGCCCGGATTTCAGGCAGTGCATTGAAAAGAAGGATCGGACCTGCGGGTATCTCGTTTACTGCAGGAGAGGGGTAAGGGGGCATAAGACCATGGAGCTGATGCGGGAATGTGGTTTTCTTGACGTGACAAATATCAGTGGGGGGTTTGAGAACTGGACATCGCAGGGACTCCCGGTAGAGAAGCCCTGATGGGTGCATTCCGGGATGACTTTTTCGATCTACAACTGCTTTTTCGCATCGGGCCCACTATTAAAATGCAGTTTTCTCTGAAAAAAGAAGTGAATTATGCCGCGTCGCCAGGCGGCATGTTGCGTATCGATTTTACATAGAAGAATCCTACGATTGCGAAGGTTGCGATCGGGGAGAGCCAGGCCGGGATATGGAAACCGAATCCGTCGAGGATCATGATACTCCCAAGGACGAGAATCGAGTACATGGCCCCGTTTTTCAGGAAGAGATATCTTTTGATTCTGTCAACATTGCTGATCGTCATCTGCCGCACGACGATTGCACCGAGTCCGCTTCCGATAATGATAAGCGGCACCGAGAGTGTGAAGGCGAATGCCCCTAATACCCCGTCAATGGAGAACGTAGCATCGATCACCTCGAGGTAGAAGATCTTGCTCCAGTCCGACATGGTACCCCCCATCATTTTCCGTTCCTGCTCTTCGGCGTTCTGCCGGAACCCATGCACGATGAAAAACGCAGTAGATCCCACCACAGCAGAAAACGCCATGAGCGGGTTGGCCGAAAGCCCAAACCATACCAGTGCGGCAAGGAGGATCGAGACGACCGCAAAGAACCAGACCCCCTTCGAGGCGATGTAGCACTCACCCCGGAGCCCGTAGTTCTTATCTTCCAGGAATATCCAGTGCAGGAAGAGGAATACAAGGAACGTGCCTCCTCCCATCAGGAGGATAGGTGCGGACTCTTCTATTGCGGCTGTGACCGCAGGATCGTTTGAGAATGTCGCGGTCAGTGCCCCGATTGGCCCGAGTGAGGGGGTGGCCATCCAGATGATCAGCCAGGGAAGAAGTCCGCGGATGACAAAGACTGCAAAAAAGAGCCCCCAGGTAAGGAACCATCGCCGGGCCCAGGCTGCCATGGTGGTGAGCACCTCGGCATTGATGATAGCGTTGTCAATGCTACTGATGGTCTCAAAGAGACAGAGTCCCGCGATGGTCAGGATAGCAGAGAGAATATCCAATATAGAGAAGAATTGAATAGGATTTGCTTTAAATATATCCACCTGTTCTGACAGAAAAATTGTTTATCATGTCTTTTTTCCGTATCCAGTTTAGGAGCGCAGCAATTGGGGAATTGCTGGGGAGTCATCCGGGAAACCATTATGTGGTCGCTGCCCTGACATCAGTGATCATGAAGAGGCCTGTGCTTCAGGTTGCGCTGGACCTTCTCGACCTCTCCCGTGCCCTGCCAATCGCCCGCGAGGCGGTAGGCGGCGGTGCCGACTGGATCGAAGCCGGGACCCCGCTTATCAAGAGCGAAGGAATGGAATCGGTGCGCAGACTGAGATCAGAGTTTCCCGGCCATGATATTGTCGCTGATATGAAGGTAGCTGACACGGGTGCTCTTGAAGTCGAAATGGCAGCAAAAGCCGGGGCGTCGGTCGTCTGTATTCTTGGAGATGCGGACGATGCCGTGATCGGGGAGGCGGTGCAGACCGCATCGGTCTTTGGAGTGCGGCTGATGGCCGACCTGATCAATGTCGATGACCCGCTCCAGCGTTCAAGGGAACTCGAGGCTCTTGGCGTGCATATCATCAACGCCCATGTCGGAATCGACCAGCAGATGGTTGGGAAGAGTTCCCTGGAGTTGCTTGAAAAGATTCGCGGAGCGGTAGCGATCGATATTGCTGTCGCGGGAGGTCTTGATGCCATCACGGCACCCCAGGCATCAGCAAGGGGTGCCGATATCGTCATCGTTGGGGGGGCGATCACCCGGTCTGCCGATGTGAGGCAATCGGCCAGGAAGGTGCGGGAGGCGCTTGATGCACCAGGCCAGGCGATTCTGGCTCCTGTCTCAATGTCGGGTGCGGTGAAAGACCTCTTTTCCGGTGTCTCGACGCCGAATGTATCGGATGCCATGCACCGGAAAGGCGCTATGACCGGGATCACTCATCTTGCTGGTGGAACAAAGATGATCGGAAAAGCCGTTACCGTCCAGTCTTTTGCGGGTGACTGGGCAAAACCGGTCGAAGCCATCGATTATGCCGGAGAAGGGGATATACTCGTCGTCAACAACGAGGGGAACACCGGGATCGCGACGTGGGGGGAGCTTGCAACCCTGAGTGCACTCAGCCGGGGGGTTGAAGGGGTGGTCATTGATGGTGCTGTCAGGGATATCGACGATATCAGGAAGTTGCCTCTCCCGGTATTTGCCCGAGCTGTCGTACCGAATGCCGGCGAACCGAAGGGGTTTGGCGAGATCAACTGCGAGATTATGTGCGGCGGCCAGACAGTGCGTCCCGGGGACTGGATTATCGGCGACGAAAGTGGTGTAGTGGTCATCCCGAAGGAGCGGGCTTACGAGATAGCCCGGCGTGCCAGGGAAGTAAAAAAGACCGAAGAGAGGGTGAGGGAGGAGATCAGGAGGGGAAGTACGCTCTCGAAGATCTCCGATCTGGTGAAATGGGAGAAGAAGTAGGGGTTACTGGAAGACCTTGCTCTCGAGGAGCGTCGCTCCCTGCTGGGAGATCAGCCTGACTGCCTGGTCGGCATTATCGACCCTCAGGATCAGGACAGCCCCCTCCTTCCCGGAGTAGGCATAGGAGTACTCGATGTTGATCTGCCCGTCGCCGAGCATCTTTGCAATCTCGTAAAGGCCTCCTGGCTTATCCCGCATTTTTACCGCAATCACATCGGTGAATGCGACGTTGAACCCGAGGCCCGTGAGTTTCTCGTTTGCTTTTTTTGGTTTGTCCACAAGTGCCCTGACGACTCCAAAACCATCTGCCTCTGCGATGGAGAATGCAAGGATATTGATGTTCTCCTCCTCAAGTGCTTTTGCAATCGCTGCAAGCCGGCCCGGCCTGTTCTCGGAAAATATCGAGATCTGTTTGATCAGAAACCTGCCTGTATCCATTATAACTGCCTCCTGTCAAGAACCCGTTTTGCCTTTCCTTCGAACCGCGGGAGCGATCCCGGTTCGACGAGTTCCACGTTCACCGCCACGTTCAGAGTGTTCCGGAGCTTATGCTCCACACTTTTCCTGATTGCCATGAGATCCGTAATCTTGTCAGAGAAGGACTCCTTGCTCACCTCGACCCGGACCAGCATGTCATCGAGTGCACCCTTCCGGTCCACGACGATCTGGAAGTGCTGACCCACCTCGGGGATGGCCATCAGGGCGTACTCTATCTGGGAGGGAAACACATTGATGCCCCGGATGATGAGCATGTCATCCACCCTTCCGGAGATCCGCATCAACCTCGGATGTGTCCTCCCGCAGGGACAGACCTCATCATCAAACGAGGTAATATCTCCGATTTTGTACCGTATCATCGGAAGCGCCTCTTTCTGGAGCATGGTGACGACAAGTTCGCCCTTCTCGCCCGGGCCAAGCGACTCCCCTGTATCCGGATCAAGGATCTCGATGTAGGCAAGGTCACCCCAGACATGGAAGCCTTTCTGCTCGGAACATTCACAGAACATGGGCCCGGAGAGCTCGCTTGTTCCATAGATGTCATATGCCCGGATCCCGAGCCAGTCCTCGATCCGCGTTTTCATGGTATCTGACCAGGGTTCCGCACCGAGGATACCCAGCCGGAGTTGTGTATCGTCCTTTATGCTCACTCCCATCTTCTCTGCCACCTCTCCCATGTGAAGGAGGTAGGAGGGGGTGCAGGCGATGGCCGTTGCATGGAGGTCCTGCATCAGTTCGATCTGGCGTTCGGTATTTCCTACGCTTGTCGGAAGTACCGTGGCGCCGACACGCTCTGCCCCGTAGTGAAGCCCGAGACCCCCGGTGAACAGGCCGTATCCGTAGCTCACCTGGAGCACGTCCCCCCTGCCGAGCCCGCAGGAGACAAGGCCACGGGCAAGGGAGGTTGTCCAGTTATCAAGGTCATTTCTTGTGTACCCGACTACGGTCGGTTTCCCGGTGGTCCCGGACGAGACATGGTAGCGGACCAGGTCATCCTGCCCAGCAACAAAGATCTTGTCCGGATAATTGTCACGAAGATCCCGCTTGTACATGAAGGGGAGCTTCCCGATATCGGCGAGGGTCCGGATGTCATCGGGGTGTACACGAGACTCCTTCATCCGGTCATGGTAAAACGGCGAGAAACTGTAGAGCCGGTACACCAGCGTCTTTAAAAGTCTGTACTGGAGTTTCCGGAGTTCTTCCCGTGGCATCTCCTCAATCCGCGGATCCCAGGATTTCATGCCTCTGCCCTCCTGTCCACCACCCGCTTTGCCTTCCCCTCAAACCGCGGGAGGGTGCCGGGCTCGACAAGCCTGATGGTTGTCCGGATTTCGAGTGCATCACGGAGTTCCTTTACTACCTTCTTCTGCATGCGGGCGAGATCCTGCAGTTCACCGGAGAAGGAGGAACGGTTGATCTCAACATCGATAGTCATCTCATCAAGGTGATTAATGCGGTCGACATAGACCATAAACTGATTCCCGACTTCGGGGATCTGCAGGAGGACATGTTCTATCTGGGAGGGAAATACGTTGATGCCCCTGATCACCAGCATATCATCGCTCCTCCCGGTGATCCGTCCGATCTTCTGGGCTCTTCCGCACAGGCAGTCATCCTCGAGTTTCATGGTAATATCCCCGGTCCGGTACCGAAGCAGCGGCATCGCCTCCTTTGCAAGGGGCGTGACGACAAGCTCCCCCGCTCCCCGTCAGAAACCACCTCTCCGGTTGCAGGATCAATAATCTCAACGAGGTAGCAGTCGTGCCAGATATGGAGCCCATCCCTCTCCTGGCATTCAAATGCCACACCCGGACCGAAGAGTTCAGAGATACCATAGGAGTCGTAAGCGGTCACCCCGAGTTTTCTCTCAAGCTCTTTTCGCATGGAGTCTGACCAGGGTTCTGCCCCAAAGAGCCCGGTCTTCAGTGTCGGGAGTTCTGCGTGCATCTCCTCGGCAACCTCGGCAAGGTGCATCGCATAGCTCGGTGTGCAGTGGATCGCGGTCACCCCGAAATCCTGTATCATCTCGATCTGGCGTTTCGTGTTGCCGGTTGCACTGGGGATGACCGTGAGTCCTATCTTCTCTGCCCCGTAATGAAAACCGAGCCCCCCGGTAAACATCCCATAGTTGACCATGTTCTGAAAGACGTCCCCTTCCTTCAGTCCGACCATGGTAAGGTTCCGGGCGATCAGCTCTGACCAGGTTTCAAGGTCGTTTTTCGTGTACCCGACAACGGTTGGCTTTCCGGTAGTGCCGGAGGTGGTATGGATCCGGACCACTTTTGAGAGGGGTACTGCAAAGAACCCGAACGGGTACCCTTCACGAAGATCCTGTTTTTTGGTGAATGGAAGACGACGGATGTCCTCTAGGGTTTTTATATTCCCCTGGCTGGCCCCTGCTTCATGCATTTTTTTCCGGTAGAACTCGACCTTTTGGACCTGTGCAACGGTCTTTTTAAGGCGCTTTAACTGAAGCGCCTCGAGGTCTTTCTTCTTCAGGGTCTCAATTTTTTCATTCCAGAACATCACAGCCTCCTCTCATCTGTCAGATCGGCTCCTATGGCCGGTATCTTCCAGGGTATTTGTAACCGATATTAACGTGCCGGGATACGGACATGCATATATCGGCTTCATTCGGTCAAAAAACTATGTCAGGGCTTGTCCTGGCATGGGTTATCTCACAGGATAACCCTCGGAATCTATAAAGGCCTGCAGGGACCGGGCGATAAGCAAGAACGGGACTATGTCGCATGCCCCCTTGAAAAAAACCGGGGACTCTCCTATGAAATTTTGAAAATATCATATAAAACGATGAATTGATGTAGAGGGGCTGACCATATTTTCTCCTGCGGGAATGCAGGGTCCGGGCTGGTTTTTGGAAGGGAGTTCTCCGTGCGGTATCCATGGCATATTGTGACTGGGTTTGGTGCCCACCTGAAAGCGACAAAGGCGTCCCTCGTCATTACAAAGAACGGGCACCTTGAGCAGGTGCCGCTCGACGAGATCGATCACCTCCTGGTGATGGGGGGGCACTTCCTCCATACCTCGGTGGTAAATGTCATGATCAGGTCAGGAAAGTCCCTCTCATTTTTCGAGGCTGACGGCGAACCGCTCGGCATCCTGAGGCCGTATGGCAGTCACCCTGATGACGGCATACGGAAAGCCCAGGAGAACGCACCTTCCTATTCATATGCGCTGAAAATTGCCAGGGCAGCGCTTATCAACAGGATACAGGAGATAGGGATTCTCCAGGAAGGATGCGGGCAATGCATCCTCTATGAAGGTGAGATGGAGATTATCCACCAGTCCCTCTCTGAGATGGAGTATCTTGTCCGGGTGGATGAGATCCGGCGTATCCACCGGTTTGTCACCGATATGTACTACGAAATTTTTGCACGGACGGTCCCCCCGGACCTTAAATTCAAGAGGAGGACCTCCAGGCCTTACCTCGATGTGATCAACAGTTCACTCGCTGCAGGGTACGGGATGCTCTTTGGGAATGCCTGTGTCTCTGCCATTGGGGCCGGTCTCGATCCGGACACCGGGTTCCTCAATAAAGGGAGCGGAGGTCTCATCTACGATATCATCGAGCCTTTCAAAACGGCCATGATCGACCGTCCCATCATTGACCTTGTCCGGTTGGGAATAGACCCGTGCGATTACGAGTGTAGCCCCGGACGCTGCATACTCTCTGACGTTTTCCTGTCCCGGATCACCCGGATGTTCCATGATTCCATCCGTCAGGATGTCCTTGATGAGCAGGCGCTGGTGATGAGGGAAGCGCTCCTGAAAGGGACCGAGTTTTATATTGTCAAACTATGAAAAGGGTTCTTTTTCATGTCTTTTCGGGCTGATTATTCGATCCTCTTTACAAGAAAATTCTGGAAATGTAAAAGGGGGTGATCGCGGATCTCGAGTTCCCTGATGACTGCCCGCGGACAACTATAGATCATCGATACAAATTTTTCGAGAAGTATAGGGTCGCCTGTTGCAAGCGCAAGGACCGTTCCGTCTGGCAGGTTCATCACTTCCCCCATGATGTTGAGTCTCCCTGCCAGTGTCCTGATACAGTTCCTCATCCCGACACGCTGGACCTTCCCGGCTATCCGGATCTCAATCGTCTTCACCTGGTGCCCGGAAATTGCTGTATCTTCCCTGGGCAGATCGATCCCCCGCCCGTGGCTCTGTTCCTCCACACCACCTCTCCTGGTGAGTTGTTGCCCGAATGGAGTATTAGTCTTTCCCTCATGGGAGTCCACGACTGCCGGGTTAGTATATAGCGACATATGGTTTATAAAAGGGTTGGGGGGAGGAACGGGTCGACATTATATCCAGTTTAAAATGGCTGAATGAGAGAATCTGACAATTTTCATGGGTTTATTTGTGTGTGGGAGATACCTAATGCCCCGCGGGCAATCCGTTTCCCGGAAAAGGTGAGTATCATTTCATTTCAAACACTATTCTTTTCAACAGGATTGAGCGGTCCCGACCCCCTTGGGGTTGTGCCTGCCCGCTAGCAATGATTCCTAAAAAATGCGACAGGTCGTGTCATCCACCAAATCCTGTCAATATGAAGGTAAATGTTCTGGTAATTTCAAAATCGTTTCAAGAACGCTCTATCCCTTGTAAAATGATTTTGATATGGTAGAAAAATAGAACTTCTATGCCCCCAGTTTCTGCATGATCTCATCGAAGAATGCACTGGCGGTCTCTTTTTCCGGGGATTCTACGATCACCCTGACCAGGGGCTCTGTCCCGGAAGGACGGATCAGTGCCCAAGCATTCGGCCGATTGATCCGGATGCCATCGGTCCGGTCGATGGATTCCCCCTCATATTCCCTATTGAGCCGCTCTATCATGGCAGCCGGATCTTTTCCCCGTATCTTCTCCTTGATCAGGTAGAATTCCGGCAGTGCGGCAACCAGATCTGAAACCGGGCGGCACTCTCGTACAAGGATTGCGATCATCATCGCAGCAGTCATTCCCCCGTCGCGGCAGTACTGGTGGTCCGGGTAGATGAGGCCTCCGTTGCCCTCGCCCCCGAAGGCAACGTGGGATCCTTCTGCCTCGAGTGCACGCATGGCGCGGGCTACATAGATGCTCCCAACCGGGGTGTATCTCACATCACACCCGTTGTTACGGGCGATAGTCTCGACAACCCGGGAGGTGGAGACCGGCATCACGACGATCCCTTTCCGCTCCCCGCAGACCTGGTCGGCAATGAGGGCAAACTCCTGATTCTCTTCGATGAACTGTCCCCGCTCATCCAGGAAAACCGCCCGGTCAGCATCCCCGTCATGTGCAATGCCAAGAGCAGCCCCTGTTGCGCGGACCAGGTCACCAAGCCCGAGGAGCCCTTCAGGGGACGGTTCCGGGAGCCTGCCCGGGAACCTGCCGTCCATCTGGCTGTTGATCGTCACTACCCGGCACCCGAGCCGGGTGAGGATCTCAGGGGTTGTGGCACAGGCTGCACCGGAGCCAGGGTCGACTGCGACCGTGATGCCCTCTCCAATCATGGGAGGGAACCTGTGCACCACTGCATCGGTATACTCGTGCACGAGGTCAAAGGCATGGTATTCGCGGCCGGCAGCATTCCATGGCACCAATGGAACTTCCTCGTCAAGGACCCTCGCCTCGAGCCTGATCGTCTCTTCATCACCCATCTCGGTGCCGTCCGGCTCAATCACCTTCACCCCATTATATTCCGGGGGATTATGGGAGGCAGTAATCATTGCCCCTGCGTCAAAATGCTCCTGCACGATATACTGCAATGCCGGCGTGGGGAGTATCCCGCAGTCGGTAACATCGCACCCTGTCGAAAGGAGTCCTGCCTTGAGAGCGCCCATGAGCGCCGGTCCGGAGGTCCTGGTATCCCGCCCTATTGCGATGCTGCCTGTCCGCATCGATCCAAGTGCAAGGCCGATAGAGAGGACAAGCGAGGGGGTCATGTCAGATCCGATGACACCCCGGACGCCATTAGTACCAAACAATCTCTTTATTGTCATCGAATCATCCCTGCCTCCTTGTGATGAACGAAGATAGGAGGTCGGTTGCTACCGATGTCGCCTTGATCGCAACCAGTGGATCAGGGGAGCAGATACCTATAATCAGTTTCTGCGGACCTCCGGTCTCAGTAGTTTCGGAATATTCGAGCCTGACTGCGACGGTTCCAAGATCCCTGATCTTATCATCCAGTTCTCCCCTGAGTTTGTTGATCAGATTATTCGGCCCGCTCCCAGGTATTGTAATCGCCAAGACCAAGGTTGTCATGCCGGGAGCGCAGCCATGCTGTATCTCCTTTGAAAGTCCCTCAGGGGTGACCAGGTCAGAGAAATCATCGATATGTGCCAGGACATCTTCAACCGAGGGATCCTCCAGTATGACATTGCTTGCTCCTGGGACGTTTCCGATCACTACCTTGGGATAGGGTTTTTCCTTGAACCCCTCAACGACAGCATACTGCACCCCGGCATCGCAGAGTATCTCGAGCACCCGATTCGAGATTGTTCTCCTGCAGGACCAGAACGGTCTTCCGGATATCGATACCGGCCGATGCAGTTGCACCAGCCTCAAAGAACCGGGTGGTATCCTTCCCTTCAGGCAGGGAGTATCCATGGTGTCCTATATGTTTGATCACACCGACCGGGCCATGTTTTTCAAGTTCAGGTATCAATGCACTGATAAACGTGGTCTTTCCAGAATTTGAAAAACCGGCGATATGGATCACTTTCATCCGGTATCCTCCTCTTTCTGCTCTTCTCCCTCTGCCCGGTTACGGATGAGGGCAGCGGCCGCCTCCCCAACACTCCTCATTACGCTGGAGATCCGGTCCTCGATATCGATCTCCTCGTCTATGTCAAGTGAGGATCGCTCCACTTCAAGGAGGAACCGGGCTACTTCGCTTGCCTCAAAGAGGAGGTCATCGAGCTCTTCTGAGGTGAAGAACCCGCACATGGCACCGTAGAAGAAGGTGGCCCCTGATTTTGTCACCTTCTTTTTGAATGAGTTTCGTGCCTGGTTGACTGCCTGGGGGGTGTACCCCTCCTGCATGAAGGGGACGAGCTCAGGGAGGTGCTGACCGATGAAGGTCATCTCTGCGCCGTTTCTCGTCCTGAAATCGGTACAGAGGCGGGCGATAGCCCACTCGCGTGCGGTAATGTAGGTCCGCTTCCGAAGGAACTGGTTCACCTTCCGGTATGTAGCACCATCCACCTTCTTGAATTTCTTATATTTATTGACATCATCCTGCCCGAACTGCTGCACCATCTGATCATAGAGTTGGTGCAGGGGATTTATTATGGATGTGGGAAGGGTATCCCAGATAGCCCTTTTATTGTATAGCATCATACGGTTTATATTAAAATGCGTGAAACCTGCTCGTGACTGGAAGATAACAAATATTTGAAACTATTTTCAAAAAATACTCCTAATTATTGTTTTTCCTTCAAGACAAGAGGGTGATCTGCTTGGGTGAAACGTATGCATTTCTCAAGGCCGTTCATATCCCAATCATTACGTGAATCCCCGGGATAATAGCCTGAATCGCAATGAGCATCGGAATTGCTTGACGGAACCATTGGTGATTTCCCGCCCTCTGATTGCATATGCGATCTCGGGTTATTTCAATACTCAGGAAAATTTCTCATGATCTCTTATTTGGGAATTATTTCCTGACGAGGTGAATAACGATGGTCTCTGATCTGTTCTGACGGATTCGTTTTGATGAATCGGCTTTTAACCACGGTATCTGGATCATTTTCAGCCTGTTCAAAGGCATTTCAAATGAAAACCCTGATGATGCGTTCTGCAACAGGCCCGACGCATGAAAATACTTACTTTTCGTTGAGACTACACTTGGTATGATGGGCAGAAGTGGTTGTTGGCATTAGATAAAAGACCCGGAAATCCTATGAATCCCTCATTTAACCCCATTTTCATAGGAAATGGCTTCGCCATTTTCATGCTTTATGCACGACCGCAGGGCGATCATTGGCGGTTCGATTGAAAGAGGGTATATATGGAATTATTCTGTGTCTTTGTGGACACCCCGGTGAGAATTTTCTGATCGTCGTATCCCTTCAACAAATCCAGGGGAATAATTCTCAAAAATGAAATTCTCATTGCCTTCTCTCAATGTAACCCCTGTCGTGTTTTGAGAAAAGGCCCTATTCTATCATAAAAAACCGGGAAGCAACAGTCCCGAACCGATAGTCTGCAAGGAATCATGAATAAATGGAACCTTGTTCCATGGTCTAATGGTTCCAGGATTACGCTATTTTGTCAGAAATCCATGCAAGAGTAGTCGCACGCTCCAAATAGAAGCAGTTCATCAATCCGCTTAGTGAACTCAAGCAGGGGAAATGGTCTGGATTCTCAACGAGTCCCGATAAGAATAGATGCATATGACATGAGTTACCTGATAGAACCGATATCATTTATGCCAAAATGCCGGGTACGACTCTTGTTGCTCCTCTCTTGTAGGTGAGCGGTAATCCCGGGAGTCCGGATCTCAGGTACGAAAATCCGCTACCTGATGGATGGAGATTTCCATACTCTGTCAAAATCCACAATATCTCTGGTTTCCTGTTCGTGGGTTTTATATACCCTCAAAACAGGCCTTTTTTTCACTTTGCCCCTTCTACCTACCGTAGGAGCTTGAGATCTGCCCTCCTAACGATTCTACAGGGCTCTGTTAAAAGTATCGACGAAACTTTTGCTGCTCATGGAAAAGGGAAATACACGAGCGTCCCAACTCCCGGAATTCTGGCTGGTTGACAGGGAATAGGCAACTGATACGTTCTCCCGACCTCCTATCGATGGAGTCTTTAGATTATACAAGGCTCATTCTGTTTTGACATCCTTTCCGTGCCAAATTCACAGATACTGGCCTGGATTGCGTGAAATGTGTATTCTGCGCAAAACTTTAATTATCAGGCATTGCAAAGAATAGAGCATGGATGGGGGTTATTTTTCGGAGTGGCTGGTGAGCTATCGTCACTACCTCCGTATGCGGAATTATTCCCCCCGGACTATACAGAGCTATGAGCAGGTGGTCCGCCATTTCGCCTACTATGTCTGGCTGAGACGGAATTCCGATCCCCAGAAGATGATGCTCTACTGGGAGGACTTCTCAAAGGCCCGGCTCGACACAAGTGTCGATGTGCGGCCTGTTTTCATCACGGACTATTTCACTTTTATTCACTCGATGAAGCCGTACAAACCCAAGACCACTCACCGGATCATCTCCACCATGAGCTCGTTTTTCCGATTCCTTTATTCCCAGGGGGTGATTACGGCAAATCCGATGACTGGGATCGAACGCCCCAAGATCAAGGATCAGGAGCTTCGGTATCTGAAGCATAGCCAGGTCCTCCGCCTGATAGCTTCCATCGAAGACGATAGGGACAGGTTGATCGTCCGGGCGATTTACGCTACCGGTGTCAGGGTCTCGGAGCTCTGCGGGATGAATATAGAAGATATCGATTTCGAAGACGAGACGATCAAGGTCCGCGGGAAAGGCGGCAAGATCCGGATAGTGTTCGTCGATCATGAAACGCTCGAGGATATATCCCGGTTCATCGGCAACCGGATCGAAGGACCGCTGTTCCTCGGCCAGCAGGGGCATCACATCTCTCCACGTTCCGTCCAGCATATCTTCAAGAAATATGCCCCGCAGGGGATCACCCCTCACAAGATACGGCATAGTTATGCAAGTGAGCTCTACCGCCGATCAAAGAATCTCAGGGTCGTCCAGGAAAACCTCGGCCATACCTCCATCAAGACCACCGAGATCTATCTTCATACCGACCTTGACGAACGAAAGAGGGTCTACCAGGAGTTCTTCCCGCTTTCTGAGGGGAATCATCCTGCTCCTGCCCCTCCGCAGAACGAAGAGAAGTAGGGAACGGGTGCTCCTGTGGAAATCTTACTTCCCAGTGGAATCCCTTTTGGAATGCTTTCAGGTATTCATAGTTGGCCGAAAAGGATGCTAAGGTGTACCCTGGTCCCATTTTGAAGCCCTTGATCTGCCCCGACCCTGAATGGGATTTTCTCATCAAATTTCGTGGCAATTTGAAAAATATGCCCTCAAATTCGTTGGTTGCTCCGGTTCCTTCAGTCGTTCACGTCTGGTGTATAAACCTTATGATGATATATACAAAGAGGGTTCTTTTTTTCATCAGCGCAGGGTTTCGCATATTCAGATCGGGATTTATTGCGTATGTATCCTTTTCCTGAGATAGTGTTCTGTGAATAGAGAGAAGGAGATAGGAAACGGTAAATATTGCATAATTTCATGAAATAGCGGTTATTAGCGAATATTGGTACCATTGGTCCCATTCTGGGATACTATGCCAGGGACACGGGGAATTAAAATGGATTTATCTTCTCTTTTTCTGGAATTGAGGCAAAATAACCCTTTATTGCAGGCATCATGGTATCCCAATCCGGCACAGAAAGGAAATATGCCGGGAAGGAATAAAATCGATAAGAATCTTGGAGTCTTTGTCCGATGTGAAGAAAAGAGTATCTTCTTCCTTTTGATTTCCTGTGAAGAGCCAAAGAATTTCCGGCTCTGATTCTGGTGAGAAAAAAGATTAGGTTCCATCGTGTGATTGACCGCTGAAGGTATGCCCATGAAAATTTTTCTCATATGTATCAGGAAAGGTTATGACGAATATCTCAAGGGCGGGATCAACTCATACAGAAAGAGACCGGTATTCTTTTATCATCTGCTTGGCCTTGGGAGAAGTCCATGGCTGGAGTCATGTACTTATTCCGGGCCATCATCAATCCGTAAAACCCCTGCACGAACAGATCGGTCCTGCCCGGACGTCGTTACTTTCCAGTATCCTTCAAGGGCCTGTTCGAGCTGCTCCTCAAAATGAGGGATCCGTATGAAGACAACGATCCGCTCTCCCTAAGATAGCGAGTAGTCCACTGCACTATCCGCATCCCCGCTCTCTTCGATTTTCACAATGGGCTGCTTGCTAATGAACGCTGTTGCAGGCACTACAAGGATGCCGGCCACGAAAAGAATCCCAATAACTGTATGGATATATCTCATTCCTGTCTGAAGCAGGTATGATATGACCTCTTTATACCTCGTAGCCGTTCTCCCGGAGCATCATGAGTATCCGGTCCCTTTGATCAGGCCCCCTCACCTCCATCTCCAGCGTCACCCTGTTCAGGTGGAGCGGGAGATCGGGGGATCCCCGCTCCTGCTCCACGCGGGAGATCGTTGCCCCTTCCCGGGCAATGAGCGAGAGAAGTGCAGGGAGCACCTTCGCACCTTCCTCGATTTCTATCGTGCAACGGAGAATCCTCCCTGCATCAAAAAGCCCCCTTCGTATGACACGCTCGAGGAGGAACGCGTCAAGATTTCCTCCTGAGATGACCACAACGACCTTCATGCCAGGATGGAGGAGAACAGCCCCCGAGAGAAGGGCGGCAAGGGGGGCTGCCCCTGCACCCTCGGCGAGTATCTTCTTCCGTTCCAGGAGCAGGGAGATGGCGGCAACGATCTGCCCGTCATCGACCAGCACCACATCCTCCACCAGATCGCGGAGGACCGGCCAGGTGTGGTCTCCCGTGCGGTTGACACGGATGCCATCGGCAATAGTCGGGAGGGACTCCACCGTCACGGGCTTTCCTGATTTCCGGGCAGCGGCTGCGGATGGGCATGCGGAGGCCTGCACCCCGATAACCCTGATATCGGGGCGATAGGCCTTCACCGCTGTTGCAATCCCGGCAATCAGGCCCCCTCCTCCCACAGGGACGATAATTGCATCTGCATCCGGAAGATCCTCGAGAATCTCGAGCCCTATCGTGCCCTGACCTGCAATGACGGTCTCATCATCAAACGGGTGGATGAATGTCATCGCACCGGAATCAGCAAGGCTCCTGGCATGCACGATGCTCTCTTCGAGGCATGCACCTTTGAGGATCACCCGTGCACCATACGCCGCAGCTGCCTCCTGCTTCC
This sequence comes from uncultured Methanoregulaceae archaeon, assembly GCA_963828315.1. GTDB lineage: Archaea > Halobacteriota > Methanomicrobia > Methanomicrobiales > Methanospirillaceae > UBA9949. The sequence continues at coordinate 485,460 of CAWHEC010000003.1, forward strand.
CCGGGGAGACCCATTCGGGCATGACGATCGTCGCAGGGATTCCTGCGATTCCTGCAGCAACGGCCACTCCCTGGGCATGGTTGCCGGCCGATGCTGCAATAACCCCCCCTGTGCTGATTGATCCCCTCTGTGATAAAATCCGGTTTGCAGCTCCCCTGACCTTGAAGGAACCTGCCTTCTGCATCGCCTCGACCTTGAGGTATACCGCGGCACCTGTCATCGCTGAAAAAGTCGGGGAGTAAACGAGGGGAGTCCTGATGATCCTCCCTGCAAGGAGCGCTGCTGCCTCTTGAATCGAGTCGATGGAGATCATAGAGTGTGATCTGGATTGGGGCTTCATATGGATTGCGGGAAAGGTCTACTACAAAACGGCGCCAGGAAAAGATGGGCTGCACCCCGGCTACCTTCATGTGGATGTATCTGGTATCTGGACACCACCGCTTGCCCGGTCTATTCGCCCATTAAAAGTGCATAGCCCATACTACGGAGATGCAAACCCGGCTCAAGAACTATGCGCTTGTCGCCTTTATCCTCATGATGTCTGCCGAACCTGGTGACGATCCCTCTGCTCCGCGGTCGCGATGGGTGCGATGATGCTCGTGGTGCTTGAAGGATACCTCTTCTTCCTCTGATCAAGGATAATTCCGGCTGAACGGAACACTACCTGTCGTGCCCTTCGTTTCATCGCAGCACCATGAACTCCTCCGGCGATCAATGAAACCAGCTCTTCCTCCCATTTTTTCGTGAAATAAAACCCGGAAGGGGAACAACGGATATAAATGAGAGGGATTCCATTATTTTTATAAAGGATAGTCTCTTGCATGAAGACCCTGATCCTCGCCGGCGGAAGCGGTACAAGGCTTTTTCCCCTTAGCCGGGGGCATTTCCCCAAGCAGTTCCTCCCGATCTTCGATGGCCACTCCCTGTATCAGAATACTCTCCGCAGAGCCCTCATGTTCTCCTCGCCGGATGAGATTTTTGTGGTAACCAACCCCGACCAGGAGTTCATTGCCCGGGACCAGGCTGCAACGGTTGGGTGCAGTGAGCATATTCTCTCAGAGCCCGAAGGGAAGAACACCCTGCCTGCGGTCTTTTTCGGCCTCCGTGAGATCGAGCGGTCTTTTGGCCCGGCAAAGGTGGCAGTACTCCCCTCCGACCAACTGGTGCATGCCGGTCCGGTCTATGCGGATGCGTTCCGGAAGGCAGAGTCGCTTGCCGATGAGTGGCTGGTCCTCTTCGGGGTGAAAGGGGCGGAGCCTCACACAGGCTACGGGTACATCCGGCCGGGAAAGGAGATCGGAGGGGCTTTTTCAGTCGCCTCCTTCACCGAGAAACCGGATCGATCCACCGCAGAACAGTACCTGCGGGATGGCTACCTCTGGAACAGCGGGATGTTCCTCTTTTCAACCCGGCTCTTCTTCGATGAATGCGAGAAATATGCACCTGACATAACCCGGTCTTTTTTAAAACCCGTTGAAGAGGCTTACCGGACCGTTCCCTCGGTATCGATCGACTACGGCCTGATGGAGAAGACAGCACGGGCGGCCGTGGTGCCTCTCGAGACGGGATGGAATGATCTGGGATCGTTTGACGCGTTCTTCTCTGTCCTGCCAAAGAACGATGACAACAACGCAGTCCGGGGCGAGTACATCGGCCTTGATTCGTCTGGAAATCTCGTGATCGGTGATCGGATGGTGATCACCATCGGGATGCATAATGCCGCAATTATCGAATCCGGAGACATCACCCTGATCGCCCCGCGGGAGAGGACTGAGGAGGTGAAACAGGCGGTCGCGATCCTGAAACAGAGGGGCGACCCCCGGGTCGACAGCCATCTGACCGAGTACCGGCCGTGGGGCTCCTATACCCGGCTCGAGGACGGCTCCTCCTACCGGATCAAGCGGATCACGGTCCCGCCCGGACGAAGACTCTCCCTCCAGATGCACCATCACCGGAGCGAACACTGGGTTGTCGTCCATGGTACTGCCAAGGTTTATATTGACGGACAGGAGCGACTGCTCCGGAAGGGAGAGAGTACCTTCGTCCCGATCGGGGCAGTCCACCGCCTGGAGAACCCGGGCCTGGTTCCCCTTGAGATCATCGAGGTGCAGATTGGGGAGTATATCGGGGAAGACGACATAATCCGGTACCAGGACGATTATCACCGGAATGAAAAATGAGAGGAGAGGTTCATGAGAGGAGCAGGTGACCCTGGGAGAATACTACGAAATCCCAATCCTGTGAGGATACACCATGCCCCTTGACAAGGATGATATCAAGCTCATCGAGGACAAGCTGGCCCTGATCGAGTCAAATATCAGGGCCGTCAGGGAATACCTGGATGAGCGGACTGCCGAGATCCAGGAACTTTCGGACGAGATCATGAAGATCGTGCGGAAAGGATAGATCGCCCATTACCGTTTTTACAGGATCTCCAAAGATGATTGGATAAGAGAACTGATCTCCCCCACCTCCCCCATGTCTCCCCGGAATATGGAGAGAACGTAACAAAAGCGGAGAGGCTCATTACCCCTGGCATGGTATGGCATCGACTCATGGTTCCTCCCGAAGGGTATCCTTATCATTTTTTATGGCATATCTCTATTGACCTCTTCTGCACTGGAAGGCGTCAGCACCCCCGTAGTGTAGCGGTCAATCATGCAGGACTTTGGATCCGGCGACACCAGTTCGAATCTGGTCGGGGGTATCAGAACAGAAGGTTCAATACCCTTTTTTCTCTCTCACGCATTTCACCCCTGTGACCTATTCCATGACACAACCCCCTGCCATGCGAAAAGGGCCACGCTTTGAACCGGTGCCTCTCATCCGGCAGGAGAACCCTTCCCCACGAGAGGGTTGTGATGGAGAGCCGTCTCCCCGATCTACCCGCTGGTGATGCCGACCAGCACATGCCGATGCCGGGGACCGTCGAACTCGCAGAAGTAGAGAGCCTGCCAGGTGCCGAGCGCCAGGCGTCCATCGATAATCGGAACCGTAACGGAAAATCCCACAATCGTTGCTTTGATATGGGCATCGGAATTCCCTTCGGCATGCCGATAATCTCCCGTCACCGGCACAAGGCGGGCAAGGCCGGTGAGGATGTCCCTGGCCACGTCCGGGTCAGCGTTCTCGTTGATAGTCAGGCCAGCCGTCGTATGTGGGATGTACACGTAGCAGGTACCATTTTTTACGCCCGTTTTTGCCAGTTCAGCTGCAACAATGTTCGTGATATCAATAAGCTGGGTTCTCGAATCTGTCGGGACAGCAATTCTTGTCCAATTCACCTGCTCACCTGTTCGTGCCTTTGCTGCCACTCTAAAAAACCTTACCCCTCATTGTCACGGGCGTCCCCGTTGCCAACAGAGCAGGAAGAAAGATAAGGGTGACGGTGGGAGCGGAACGGACCAGGGGGAGTGAAGTCGGCACGGTCGACCTCAATCAAGGAGTAGGTAAAAAAGGGTTATTTTCTTCTCGATAGCAATGCGAAGGCGAGAAGGCCCACCGCCATGAGGACAAGGGTCGATGGCATTGCCCCCTCTGTCGGGGTTGGGAGAGCGGAGAGGGTGGCAGCGATGTGCGCAGTCTGGCCGCTGTGCACCGGTTCGGAGACCTGCCAGTCCGCATATCCTGCCTGCTTGATCAGGAATGCACGGGTGCCGGCCTGGACCGAGGAGATGTTAACGGGGGTGATCCCCACATATGCATTGTCTATATACACCTGTGCGCCAGGGGGGTTCGAAGAGATCGATACAGAACCGGTTCCTGCTGTCTGGGTCTGGGTCGAGGTACCGATAGGAAGGGTTTGCGACACCGTCTTTGTGGAACCTCCCTCGACGTTCACGGTTCCGGTCCATTCCTGGAACCCGGAGAGCGAGATCCTCACCTGGTGGTCTCCTTCTGTAAGACTGGATGCAAGCGCAGGGGTCTTTCCATAGTAGACATCATCGACGAAGGTACTGGCGCCCTGGGGGGTGGAGACGATATAGAGGGTCCCGGTTTCCGGGACGTCTGAACCCAGCGTTGCAGAGACATACGTTGTGCTTCCTGCGGTTACAGTCACCGTCCTTGATACGCTCGTATACCCGCTCTTGCTCATGGAGATGGTATGGGACCCGGCGTTCACATTCGTGAAGGTGCAGGGAGTGATCTGGGTGGATCCACCATCAAGGAGGGCGGTCGCCCCGCTTGGGTTCGTTGTGACCGAGATACTACCGTAGTTCTGTATGGGGGCCAGGTACGCAGTTACCGGGATGGTCTGACCGGAGGCAGGGTTGCCGGAAAGGCTCGTACTCCAGGTCTCGTATCCGTAAAGAGAGATGGTGACAGTATGCCCGGGCGTTCCCTCGCTTGCGACCTCGACGCTCACCGGTGTAGTGCCTTTGTATGAACCGTCAAAGTACACGGTTCCCACTGAGGGAACTGACGAGATCGAATAGTACCCTTTCCCTGCCCCGACCAATGTGGTAGGTTGCGTGACTGGGATGAATATCAGGTCGGCATGCACCGAAATCGTCTCCGCCACAGCCGGGTTCCCCAGGTAGGACTGCTGCCAGTCATTATACCCGGATTTCGTTACCTTTATCGTATGCGACGGGTTGCCTGAAACGAGTACCGGGAACGTGATCGGCGTGGTACCCTTGTAGGAACCATCAAAGTATACTGCCCCCCCGGAAGGGGCCGAAGTGATCTCGAAGTACCCGGTATCACCGCCAACCTCTTCGGCAGTTGATGCTATGCAGAAGAGGCTGCAGGCAAGGACCAGGATGACCAGGCCGCCGGTGCTGAGTTGAGAACGGACTATCATGGTATCACCGTATTAATGGGAATGGGTGTCTTTCTCGTATAAATAATCACCCGGATCGAAACGGAGGAACCCTGCTGCAGGGGAGGGATAAGGGAGCTCCGGTTCGATAGTCAAGGCTCCCCAAAATAGGGGATCTGCCTCACGCTCCATCTGATGCCAGGAAACGACAAGCGGGTTTGCCGGGTAATCGGGCGCTTCATCGTGCCCGATTTCATAGATTAAGGGACAGGCCGCGGCTTTGGATCCGGCGACACCAGTTCGAATCTGGTCGGGGGTATCAGGCAATCCGGTTTAATATGAAAATGCCTCCGGCATTTTCATTCTGTATGCTTGTGGCCTTGCGGCATCGTGACTGTTTTCATTCATTATTGTGCTGGTCCTGATTGGTGGTGAACCTACCGGAAAAGGGAATAATCACGGATATTTCAAAAATAGTTATTTTCTTCTCGATAGCAATGCGAAGGCGAGAAGGCCCACCGCCGTGAGGACAAGGGTCGATGGCATTGCCCCCTCTGTCGGGGTTGGGAGGGCGGAGAGGGTGGCAGCGATCTGCGCAGTCTGGCCGCTCTGGACCGGTTCGGAGGCCTGCCAGTCCGCGTATCCCGCCTGCTTGATCAGGAACGAGTGCGTCCCGGGCTGGACTGGTGAGATGGTGAGCGGGGTTATCCCCTCGTAAATGTTGTCCATGTAGACCTGCGCACCGGAAGGATTCGAGGAAACCGCCACGGAACCGGTCCCCGATGTCTGGGTTGGTGACTGGGTCGGTGTCGGGGTACCGACTCGGAGGGTCTGGGTCACGGTCACGGTCGCCCCGCTCGTGACATAAACGGTCCCGATCCAGTCCTGGAACCCGGATAGCGAGATGCGCACCTGGTGGTTTCCGGGAGCAAGCCCGCTTGCGAGCGCAGGAGTAATCCCATAGTACACCCCGTCCACATAGGCGTTTGCCCCCTGCGGCGTGGATACAACGTAGATGGTCCCTGTGTCCGGGGCAACCTTGTTCAGGGTAACGGAGACCTGGGCAGTGCTTCCTCCATTTACTGTCACCGGCTTTGATACGCTCGTGTACCCGCTCTTGCTGACGTAGATGGTGTGGGAACCTGGACTCACTCCCGTGAAGGTGCAGGGAGTGGTCTGCGACGATCCTCCGTCAAGGACTGCAGTCGCCCCGCTCGGATCCGATGTGACCGAGACACTCCCGTAGCTCTGGATGGCGGTCAGGTACGCGTTCACCTGGATGGTCTGGCCATCGGCAGGGTTGCCGGAGAGGCTCGTACTCCAGGTCTGATAACCGGAAAGAGCGACGCTGACGGTATGGCCGGGTGTTCCCGTGCTTGAGACTTGTACCGTCACCGGAGTCGTACCTTTGTACGATCCGTCAAAGTACACACTCCCTCCGGAGGGGAATGAGGAGATGTAATAATACCCTTTTCCGCCCCCGATCAGCGTGGTCTGCTGGGTGACGGGGATGAAGACCAGGACTGCATTCACCAGGATCGTCTCACCCTCCGCCGGGTTTCCCTGGTAGCTCTGCTGCCAGTCATTATACCCGGATTTCGTCACCCGGATCGTATGCGAAGGGCTGCCTGTCACGTACACCGGGAACGTGACCGGTGAAGTGCCTTTGTATGCACCATCAAAATACACTGACCCGCCGGATGGGTCGGATGTGATCTCGAAGTACCCGGTATCGCCGCCAATTTCGGCGGCAGTGGCTGCGATGCAGAAGAGGCTGCAGGCAAGGACCAGGAAGAGCAGGCCACCGGTGCTGAGTTGAGAACGGATTGTCATGGTATCACTCTGATTAGGGAATGTGTGTCTCCCTATAAAAGAGTCACACAGGTCGGATGGGGGAGAATTGCCCCAGGCCTGCAAAAAATGGTTGTATTATGACAGGAATGATGCTTCGCGATTAAGTATTTGAAGGCCAAAACTTACCCTGACAACGGCAAAATCAAAAAAACTAATTTTTCCTGATGTTTTTTATTGCAGCGAATAGAGCTCCGGAAAGGGAGAAAATTGAAGGGTTCCTTCCGGAACTTCCAGACCCGAGGGCAGGCTTCATCCCTTGCCTGGGAATGGAGCGTCGTGTCAGCAGCATTGATCTTCAACTCCGGCAAACGGAGTGCATACGTACTCCCCTTTGTCAGGAAAGCCGGGAGATCACCAGGGCAAGCCTGGCTATCCCCTCTTGTATGGCTTCCATGCTCGCATTCGAGAAATTCAGCCGGATCGTATCATACCCGCCCCCGTCGACATAGAACGGGACCCCGGGGAGCACTGCCACCCCTTTTTTGACGCCCTCGGAAAAGACCCTCATCGAAGAAATTTTCTCCGGGAGGGTGCACAGGAGGAACATGCCCCCCTCAGGGCGTGTATGGGTCACTCCGGGGGGCATGAGATCATCGAGGAGCTCGCACATCAGCCGGCAGTGTTCCCCGTACACTCTGGAGGCGGCCCGGACATGGGAATCAAGGTCGTGGGTCGCGAGGTAGCGGTGAAGGACCACCTGGGAGAAAAAGTTGGAGTGGAGGTCGGATGCCTGCTTGGCTTCGTTGAACCGGGCAAGCACGGGTCCTGGTGCATACATCCAGCCGATTCTCATCCCCGGGGCAACGATTTTGGAAAAGGAGCCCGACATGATACCCTGCTCCGGGAGGAACCGTTTGATCGGGAGCCGGGGTTTTCCGTCAAAGAAGAGCTCCCCGAATGCATCATCCTCGTAAAAGAGGGTATCCTTCCCTTCGAGAAGGTCCGCGATCCCTTTCCGGTATTCTTCGGTATATGTCCTGCCCGAAGGGTTCTGGGAGTTTGGAATCCCGTAGAAGAACCTGAGAGACTGCCTGGCAAGAAGGTCCGAGAAGAGATCAAGATCCGGGCCGGGATCCGTAAGCGGAACCGTATGGATGACAGGTTCGTACAGCGAGAACGCCTCGATCGCACCGAGATACCCCGGGCGTTCCATGCCGACCGCGTCCCCTGGATCGACAAGAATCTTTGCGACCAGGTCGAGGCACTGCTGGGAGCCGTTCACGATCTGTATCTCATCAGCCCGGGCCGGTATTCCCAGACGGCGCCTGTAACGATCAGCAATGTACTCCCGGAGCGGCAGGTATCCGTCAGTCGTGCTGTACTGGAGGGCCGATCCACCCTCCTCCTCCATCACGTCACGTGATGCCCTGGCAAGGCCTTCCACGTCGATGTGTTCCGTCCCCGGGAGTCCCCCGGCAAACGAAATGATCCCGGGTTGTGCTGAGACACGAAAGAGTTCCCCGAGAAAAGACGGGGGAAGGCACCCCATCCGCCGGGCGAAACGGTACTCCATCTGGCTGCTCCCTACAGGTATAGGGAGCGATGGGCGAAAAAAGGCGCGGGAAAGGTCCGGACCCGTTCTCCTCGTCCCGGATCGTCCTTTGGGAGAAACGTGCCGTCTCCCTGCTCTTCCAACCCTTTTTTCGCACGCAACAGCATGGGACATCCCAGACTTGAAAAACATTTAAATTGCGGCACGGTGAGAGACTTCCGATACAACATGGATTATTTCGATCTGATGAAAGGGTTCCTCCTCTCTCCTGTGGAGACATTCCGCAAGGTCCGGGACACGGATCTCGGTGACTCCCTCAAGTATTACCTGGTCCTTCTCGTGATCAATGCCGTCTTGTCTGCCATCGTGAGCCTTGCCATAGCGAGTGCCGTCTGGATGACATTCTCCGGATTCTTTGAGCAACTGGGGCTCCCCATCCCCGCGATAACCGGTGTCGGGGTGGTCCTGTTCGCGATCCTGATGATCATCGTCCAGTTTATCTTCGTCTTCATCGGGGCTGCATGGCTGCACCTCTTTGTGTATCTCCTGGGAGGCAGGAAAGGGTATCTCCAGACCCTCAAGTCTGTCACATTCGGCTCCACCCCGGCAATGCTCTTCGGCTGGATCCCGTTTATCGGCTGGCTTGGCGGCATCTGGTCCCTGGTTCTTGAGATCCTCGGAATACGCGAGCTCCAGGAGATGACAACGGGGAGGGCAGCACTTGCCGTCATCCTGGCAATTCTTGTGGTCGTCATTATCGTGATCGCCATTGCAGCGATGTTTTTTATTGCATTTTCTGAAATAACCCCGCTCCCGGTCACCGGGTTCTGATCTCCTCCATCTTTTTTCCTGACATTGCGATACCATACCGGCAGATCCGGGATCACGTCCGTTTCTCTTGTCCCTGGCTCTGATCCTATCCTCTCTTTTTTCTGGAATTATGCCCCACATTACTGGTATGGAACGAAATATTGCCCCGTTTGAGGAGGTTGTCGCCTTTCACGGGCATGCATGCCCGGGACTTGCGATCGGGTATCGGGCAGCACAGGCCGCTTTACAGGCTCTCTCCGTGACAAGACCTGTCGATGAGGAACTCGTGGCCATTGTCGAGAACGATGCCTGCGGGATCGATGCCATCCAGTACGTGGCCGGCACAACGATGGGGAAGGGAAACCTCATCTTCCGCGATTACGGAAAGCGTGCCTGGACCTTCATCAACCGGCGCACCGGCCACGCAGTCCGGGTCGCAGAGAAGCCTGAATTCTTCGAGAAGAAATCTGATCCCGCTGATGTCCGATCTCAGGGCGAAGGTAATGGCGGGGAAAGCGACGAACGATGAACAGGGGGAGTTTTCCCTCCGGAGTGAACAATATGTAAGGGACCTCCTCTCGTTCCCTGCAGGAGAGATGTTTACCATCCGGAATGTAACTCCTGAGATTCCGGAAAAGGCACGGATATTCCGATCGGTCACCTGTGCAGTCTGTGGAGAATCCGTCTCTGAATCAAGAGCCAGGGTGCAGGACGGAAAAATTGTCTGCATCCCCTGTCACGACCACTATACCCGTGGCTGGGGATAGCGGGAAACCTTTTTTGAGCAGACAAGGTTAAAAAGAAATTTGTTAAATAATTTAATTTATTCGCCAACGCCACAAATGGCGAGCTGGTACATCCAGTCAAGGAGCCGCGGGCACTCGATCACCGTGCACTCCATGTCACAGCCGATGCAGGGGATGAGCTCTTCCCCGGCAAGAAGCTGGTTCGGGTCGACCGGGCGCTTCTTTGCCTTCAGGATGAACGTCTTGATCCCGTCTTTCCGGAACTCGATCCGCTCGATCGTCCCGGAATCGAGGAGCTTTTTCACTATCCGCGAGCATTTCCGACTGTCAACCTCGAGGATCTTCCAGAGATCGCTCTGGAGAACCCCTTCGGGCTTTGCCTGGATAATCTTCAGTGCATCTTCAGCGGTCTGGGGCATGGTCCCTCAGACGCTCGGAGAGATGGAGAGGATGTTGTTCCCGCGGATCACGACCGTTCCAAGGTTTCTGCCGCGCTGACCGTCGACAAGCTCGGTGGTCTCGTCCATGTGGATGTTCAGGTACTCGTCCACCGCGACCAGTCTCCCCGAGAGCTTCCGGTTGTCATCCTTTATCTCGACCAGGATCTTCGTGTCCACAAGGGAGAAGACCTTCTTTATTGGCAATACAATCCCGTTTACCATCTGCCTCTATTTTGGGGATGTGAGGATATTAAAGGTTCCCCAAAGGGTAATAATTTCGGCGGAGCATTGGTTTTGCGGGGGCGTGATGCATCAGGTCAGAGTGTGATAATCAGAGCTCAAATCAGATTCCCCTTCCACATCCCGCAGAATACGCACGGTCAGGTCTGCCGCCTGCTTTTGTTGATCGGACGCAGAGATGGTCGCAGTCCCATCTCCCGGCTGAGTGCCGTAATTGCCGAACTGGGCATGGTTGCCGCCTTCGATCACCTGCATAATCGTTTCCTCCGGGAGCAGCGGCAATGTCGAATTGAAGGTGTCCATGTCAAGGACAAGGTCATTCGATCCGTACGTTGTAAGGCCTTTCAATGCAGTCCCGGACAGGTCATCGCTGTCTGCCGGATAGGACGCCCAGAGCACCAGGCCCTGCACCTCACCAGGATTATTCTTTGCATAGGATGCCGCCATCGAGCCACCAAGGGAGTGTCCGCCAATGACCCAATAGCGCATTTCCGGATGGGCGGCGATCACGTCATCAGCCTTGTTGACGCCAAAGACTGCCAATGAAAGCGGCATTTCCACGATCGACACCAGGTAGCCCCGGCTGGCAATCTCCCGTGCGATTGGGGCATAGGAACGATAGTCCACGTGCCCGCCGGGGTAGAGGATGAATCCGCTGATCGGAGTGGTCGCCGTTGGGGTAAATACGACAAAATTACCGTCGTCCTCGACCGTCACAACTGCATCGGATGCCATCGCTGCCAATGCTTCGTTTGTCGGTCCAAGAGGAGTCATCCCCCAAGCGATGAAACCGATGAGCCCGAACAGTATCACACATCCGGCAACAATGAATAGCATTTTTACTGCCTTTTCTCATTCTTCCTCCGGACTCATCCAATGAATGCCCGCCAGAGCGGATTGAAACGATGCCTGTTTATTCTTTTGATGGATTACAGCGGTTATTTGTTTTAACCCCATCCCCCCCCACGCTCTGCCTGTGGCAGGTTCCCCCATCAATACACTTCCCGCACGCCTCCAATTTTGGTTCCAGGTGATTCGACATGGGGATTGTTCCCCTTGCTGCTACTCGATGGAATAGACAAACTGATTCAGAAAACAACTATCGTGGAATGATCACGAAAAAAAGAAGGGGTTATTTGGGGATCGGTGCCCAGCGGCTCTTGAGCTGCTTCTCGACATCCGGGAGCGTTGTATATTCCATCTCATCGAGGGAAAGCCGGTGCGGCTCAAATGGTCCATGGGCGCGCAGGATATCAGCGAGTTCATTGCATCTGTCCCTGACCCGGTCGAACGCCGGGTCATCGAACATATCGGCGGGACCGATCAGCTTTCCGTTGCAGATCTGGAACCCGAGGCAGAGGACACGGGGCGGGCCGTCAAAACGGGTGCAGTTGGCATCCGGAAGGCCTACCGGCATGAAGGGTCCGTGGTGAGAGCCGCGCATCCATCCGGCGACAATGAGGGGGATGGAGAAGGGCTCAAGGATCTCCCCCACTGCAGGCAGGCCGCTTTGCCCCCTCACGATCATGACCGGGTCATCTTTGCCGACATACTTGCCTGCAATCAGGCTCAGGCGCTGGGTACTGGTCGATGCCGCTATCAGGCCATCTTTCCGCTTCACGTACTTGATGACGTAGCGGGACGGTGCACCGATATAGGCAAGCAGACTGTACATCTCCTCAGGTGTGCGGAATTCGATCATCCGTTTTTCCATCACGTCGTGGACCTCGAAGATGAAGCCCTCGTGCATGTTCGGGTCGATGACAAGCCCTGGTGTATTGAACGGGTCCGCAAACATCTTGTACAGGAAAAAATTCCAGGCGCCTGGTTCGGTCTTGTCAGCCATGAACACCAGCACCGGATCGGATCCGCGTTCCTCGAACTCCATCTCTGCGACACCGGGACCCATCCCCTTCACGTTGCCGGAAAAGGAGTCGGAAAGCATGTCCTGCCCAGCACCGTAGAGTTTCATCTCCTTGGCCATTCTGGTGCATTCCATAAAGACCTTCCAGGCAAGGGCATGGATCTTCTCATCATCCTCGCCCCTGGTATGGGTCATGATAAGCTCCGTGTCATCACCGCAATGGGTGACGAAGGAATCGATCAGGAGTTTTCCTTCTTCTTCCTTCAGCATCTTTGCAGCTTTCTCAAGGATCACCGGGTGGGTCCGGGAATGACCGGGAAAGGAGCCAATGTCTGCCTTGATCACCGATATCGTCGTCTTCTTCGTCATCAAAACCACTCTTTATTACAGTCACTGTAACAGGATAAAAGATATGTTATTTTCGATCTTCTGTATGAATCAGGGAGTATACAGGATACTTCCTTCACGAGAAACAGTTGAATAAGGAGAATATACAGGTGCAACTCTTTTTCCGGGAATCCCTGAATCAAAAAGAGGACGTACAGATCCCCGGAAACCCTGATTCTTGTTCAGGAGATTTCCGCAGCTGCAGGAGTGGGGAGGTAGGACACCTCGAGCACTCCATGGCGGAACGATATCTCGACACTTTCCTTTGTTGCCGGCGGTACTTTCCTGCTTGCACGGTACTGCCGGTCGGGATCTTTGGCCCAGATGTAGACCCGGTCCTCTTTGAAGAGGACCTGTATCTGTTCGGGAGAGATGCCCGGAAGCTCGGTCGAGAGCACGATACGATCCCCAACAGGATAGATCTCGATCTCCGGCTCTGTTGCATCGCCTCTTGCGAGAGGGTTGGCACCATCCGGCGATCCCCCGATGACGATCTTCATCGCGATCACGATCGGCCGGCCATTGCCTGACATCTCCATGATCGTCCGGATCACGTCCTCCAGGCTTTTTTCATCGTGTGGTGTCTCGTTCATGCGTGTCTGCTCACTTCACCGTGTTTTAAGTTTCTCCTCCAGCCGGTGGGTAAGTCGCTTGATCTCAATCCAGTCTTTTGCCCGGGCAAAGACCAGCGCCCTGAGGTCCCTGGTATCCTGCTCATGTTCCTTCCGGAGTTCAGCCATATGGACCGTTCCCATGGCGGCATTAAGGGTCTCCTTCTGTTCGCCAGAGTACAGCATCTCCCAGGCCTGCCGTTCTGCAGACTCGAGGGCTTCGGTATCAAGCGACGCTTTCACCTTCTTCTCTGCCTCGAGGAAGTGCTTCCGTGTGAGACGGATGTTTCCCGCTGCATCGGACATCTCTTCGGGGCTCTTTCCTGCCATCGTGATGATGAACTCACGCATGGCAGAGAGCTTGGCTTCGCGGACGAGGGCTTCGATGTCCGCACCCACATAGTGTTCGGTCTCCGCGATAAGGTCATCGATCCTGACATCCTCTGTCAGGAGTGCACCGGCATCCCTCAGGTATACCGAAAAGATCTTCTTCCTGCTCTCTGCATCGGGAGGCGGGACATAAATGTGACGTTCCATCCGTCCCGGACGCATCAGGGCAGGGTCGAGCATGTCCGGCCGGTTCGTGGCACCGATCACCGTGACATTTTTGAGTTCCTCGAGCCCGTCAAGCTCGGTCAGGATCTGGCTGACCACGCTCTCGGTCACGTGCGAGGACCCCATGTAGGTGCCCCGCTTCGGTACGAGGGCATCGACCTCATCAAAGAAGATGATGGACGGCGCAGCCTGCCGGGCTTTCCGGAAGATCTCCCGGACTCCTTTCTCCGATTCACCGACCCACTTTGACAGGAGTTCCGGACCCTTCACCGAGATGAAGTTACACTCGCTCTCGTTTGCCACTGCCTTGGCGAGCAGGGTTTTTCCTGTCCCCGGGGGTCCGAAGAGGAGTATTCCCTTCGGGGGCTTGGTCTGGAGCTTCTCAAAGACCATCGGAAATTTGAGCGGCCACTCCACCGCTTCCTTCAGCTCCTGCTTCACCTCTTCGAGCCCGCCGACATCATCCCAGGTGACGTCAGGTACCTCGACGAGCACTTCGCGCATCGCAGAGGGCTCGACATGCTTCCGTGCCTCATCGAAATCAGCGCCGGTCACCTTCAGGTCCTCGAGGAGCTCAGCGGGGATCTCCTGGTCGAGATCGATCTTTGGCAGGATCTTCCGAAGTGCATGCATCGCGGCCTCCTTGACGAGCAGCGCAATGTCAGCCCCCACAAACCCGTGCGTGGAGTCGGCATAATTCTCGATCTTCACGTCATCAGAGAAAGGAACGCCGCGGGAATGGACCTGGAAGATCTCAAGCCTCCCCTTTTTGTCGGGAATGCCGATCTCTATCTCGCGGTCAAACCGCCCGCCCCTCCGGAGAGCCGGGTCAAGGGCATCGGGGATGTTTGTCGCACCAATGACCACGACCTGGCCTCTCCCCTTCAGGCCATCCATCAGGGAGAGGAGCTGAGCGACGACGCGACGCTCCACCTCTCCCTTGGTATCCTCGCGCTTGGGGGCGATCGAGTCGATCTCATCGATAAAGATGATTGCCGGGGCATTCTCCTGCGCCTCTTCAAACACCTCGCGGAGCTTTCCCTCGCTCTCCCCGTAGTACTTGCTCATGATCTCGGGCCCGGAGAGGGTCACGAAATGGGCATCCACCTCGTTTGCCACCGCCTTTGCGATCAGGGTCTTCCCTGTCCCCGGCGGACCATACAGGAGCACGCCTTTTGGGGGCTCTATCCCGAGCCGTTCGAACAGCTCCGGGTGGCGTAAAGGTAGCTCGATCATCTCCCTTACCATCTCGAGCTCGCGGGTGAGGCCCCCGATATCCTCGTAATGGACATCCGAGACCTCCTTTTTCTTCCCTTCCTCTCCCGTGTACGGAGTCTCCTTGAGTTCTATTTCAGTATCTTCGGTAACGACGCCAATTCCCTTCGGGGTAACTTTTGCAATAACCAGCGTGATCGGGTTACCAATGACATCGACCCTGACCGCTTGTCCTTCCATGACGGGACGTCCCCTGAGTACCCGTAAGAGGTACTGCTCGCCCCCGACAAGGCGGATCGGCTGGGTTGGCTGGATCACCACTTTCTTCGCGACCCCGACCTCTACTTTGCGGATCCTGACCCGCTCGTCCACTCCGGTGCCTGCATTGGCACGGACGGTCCCGTCGATTCTGAGGATGTTCTGGCCAATGTCCTGGGTAAAACCTGGCCAGACGATGGCGGTTGCCTTCTTCTTCCCCGCAATCTCGATCACATCCCCGGAGACAAGAGAGAGAGCACGCATCACTTCTATGGAGAGCCGGGCGATACCACGGCCGGCATCGTCCCTGGCCGCTTCCTTTACCACGACTTCAAATGTATCCTTCTCTGCCATTTCATTCAACCCGGAACTGTATAGTTTACTAAAAGTTAGTGTTTATTATATATATAAATATATCTCAAGTATCCAAATCTTATCGGGGCTCAATAATGCCCTTTTCTGTCACAATAAGGTCCATTGCAACGTCATTTTCATCTCCGGGGATTTTCGGCACTTCCAGGCAGGAGAAAGCGATCCCGATCTTTCTCATATGGGGGTGACTGGAGAGGAACCGGTCATAGTACCCGGCCCCGTACCCGAGCCGGTGTCCCCTACGGTCAAATGCGAGCATCGGTACCACAACGAGCTGGATGTCCTCCGGACTTGCAGGGATCTCGCTGCCTACCGGTTCGGGGACAGAAAAAGTGCTCTCAACGAGGACTGCCGGGTCGCGGAGATAGGAGAGGCGGAGGGTCCGGGATTCGCGTTCGATAATGGGTACGACCACCCCGGTCCCGCTGGCGAGCAGGGAGGCGATCAGCTCGTGGGTGTCCACCTCATTCGCTTTTGAAACATAGACAAGGATCGGGCTCTCTCCGTTGATCACGCTCCGCAGGTGACGCTCGATCAGCAGAGAGTGGTGCGCAATCTCTTCATGGGAGAGATGGCTCCGGATCTCCTTTGCATGCTCCCGCAAAGTGTGCTTGCTCATTCGTGTAGTAAGGTGGTGAAATGGATCTCATAAGGGTGTGGATCGGATCTTTCCGGAAAAAGGAGAAATCAGGATCCTCTCCCGGGTTTCAGGACCGCGATCCCCCATCCGCCATGTTCTTCCAGGCTTCGAGGGAGCAGGGGACTCCGGAACGGGATCGATCAATCCTGTGATTTTCGAGCTGCCGGCCGCTCCACATCAATAACCGGGAGTAATCTTCACCGGCTGAAAAAAGGAAATTCCTGATCAGAAGCTGAAGTGCCGGTTCACGATCTTTATGGCGCAATAGTCCCCGCACATCGTGCAGCCGTCACTGTCGGCCGGCATCCGCTCGGCCCGGATCTGGCGGGCACGCTCAGGGTTCATCGCAACCTGGAACTGGCGTTCCCAGTCAAGATCCCTGCGGGCATGCCCCATCTCGAGATCGGCATCGCGCTTCTTGAGCTTTATCATGTCCCCGACATGGGCAGCAATCCGGGAACTGATGACCCCTTCGTACACTTCCTCAACGGTCGGAAGGGCAAGATGTTCGGCCGGGGTGACGTAACAGATGAAGTCAGCACCATAGGAAGAGGCCATGGCTGCTCCGATTGCAGCCACCCGGTCATCGTATCCTGGTGCTATGTCGGTGACAAGCGGCCCGAGCATGTAGAATGGTTTTCGATTCGTCACCCTTTTCTGGAGGATCACGTTCGCCTCGATCTCATCGAGGGGGATATGACCGGGACCCTCAACAATCACCTGAACTCCCTCGGCATGGGCCTTGTCGGCGAGCTCGGCATTGATGAGGAGTTCCTGCACTGCTGCACGGTCGGTCGCATCATGCACCGCACCGGCACGCATTCCGTTGCCCATCGAGAGCGTCACCTCGTGCTCCTTCATGATCTCCAGGAGATAGTCAAACTCCGAGTAGAGAGGGTTCTCCTTCTCGTTATGGATCATCCACGCCGTCATGAATGCCCCGCCCCGTGAGACAAGCCCCCCGTGCCTTCCCTGGTTCCGGAGCCTTTTTACCGTCTCCCAGTTGATCCCGGTGTGGATGGCCATGAAGTTGGTCCCGAGCTTTGCCTGCTCGGCAGTGATACGGAAGAGGTCGTCCTCTCGCATGTTCACCACCGCACCATCGTTGATAGCAGCCTCGATAAATGCCTGGTACAGCGGGACACTTCCCACCGACAGAGTGGTGTTTGCGATGACCTGTTTCCGGATCTCGGCGAAGTCACCTCCGGTGGAGAGCTCCATGAGGGTGTCGGCCCCGGCCCGCTCGGCAGCCTTTGCCTTCTCAATCTCCATCGCGATGTCGACAATATCGGTGGAAGTGCCGATCGAGGCGTTCACCTTTGTCCGCAGCCCCTCGCCAATGCCGCAGATCTTCACGTCCCGGTACGGGGATACAGGGATGGTGATATGCCCCCCTGCAACCCCCCGCCGTACAAATTCCTCGGTCACCCCTTCCTGCCGGGCAACGGTCCGCATCTCTTCGGTGATGGTCCCGGACCTGGCATCATCTACGATACTCATACCTTCTAAGTGTGGGAAAAGACCTGATAAAGCCTCTTTTCATCAATTGCGGACTAAATCTTGCTTGTCTTCTCAACAAGTAAAGTTGATTTGCATTTACGAAATATTTTTTTACAAGAGATCGCCCTTATTTTCAGTCCGCTTTCAATAGGTTCTAATAAACCTCCCTGCCCATTCAGTATGGAAACGGTGATCCGGGTGAACGTCAACTATGGCGGTTTTGTGGACGTGAGCACCAAGGACTGGCCCGGACGGTCGGTCTGCACCGTCTTTCTCCGCGGGTGTCCGCTCCGGTGCTCATACTGTCACAACGCTGCCATCCAGGCCGGGACAGATGAACGGGATATCGGGGAGGTGATCAAAAAGATCGATGACTCCCTCCTGCTCGTATCGGGGGTGATCTTCTCTGGCGGTGAGCCGACCCTGCAGGCCGACGCACTGGCCGCCCTTGCCCGGGCAGCAAAGCAACGGGGACTTCTCGTGGGGCTCCAGACGAATGGCTATTTTCCCGACGTCCTCTCCACACTCATCGAGGAACAGCTGGTGGACCGGATCGCGCTCGACTATAAGACCCAATGGGAGGGATACAGCACGCTGAAGGAGGGATATGGCGGTGCAACCAAAGAGGCGTATTCCCGCCAAATATCGCGTTCGATTCGTATCTGCGAGAAGGCCTGGCATGAGGGACACCTCCCGGAGTTTGAGATCGTGCTCACCCTCTTCTGGGAAAATGAAGAGATCATCCTGGATATCGCAAAGAAGCTCCCCAGGGTTCCGATAGTCCTCCAGCAGGGGATACGAAAGAGGTTCTGGAAGGAGTGGGAACTCTCCCGGCAGGAGAACGGGACTCCCTACCTTTCTGAATCTGACATAAGGGGGGAACGGCCCCCCCTCTCCTACGATGATCTTGCCAGGATTGGGGGGAAGATCTCAAAACTTGGCCGTACCATAAAGATCCGGACGACAGATACCGGGGAGGTGGTATATGAAAGTGATCGGGATCGTTGGGTTGCCTGCCAGCGGTAAGGGGGAGTTCTCGTGTATCGCTGCCGGGATGGGTATCCCTGTCGTGGTGATGGGGGACGTGATCCGGGACGCTGTGCATGCTGCCGGACTCCCGGTTACGGATCAGAATCTCGGGAGCGTGGCAAACGCCCTCCGGAAGGAGGGAGGAATGGCTGCCATTGCAGAACGGTCTCTTCCCGCGATTGCAAAGCAGAAGGCGGAGGTGGTTCTGGTGGACGGGATCAGGGGCGATGCAGAGGTGGACTTCTTCCGCGCCCGGTTCCCTGAATTTATCCTGATCGGGTTGGATGCCCCTTTTACGACCCGGCTCTCCCGGCTCAATGCGAGAGGAAGGGCGGATGATGTGCATGATGCGGCTGATCTCACTGCACGGGACTCCCGTGAGATCTCCTGGGGGCTCGGCCGGGCCCTCACTCTCGCCGACCACCTGATCATGAACGATGGGAGCAGGCAAGAGTTCGAGGAGAAAGCGCGGCACCTGCTCGCAGAGATCATGGAGGAGCCATGCGCATAACGCCGTATTTCTCCTCCTCTTCAAAAGTATGGGATGATATCGGGTGGGTATATGGCATACCGGAGACGGGATACGAGGGCTGGGAGATCGTGGCCGATGGTTCTTACCGGCTCGACAACCCTGAAAATGTTGCCCGCATTGCCGATGTCATCGGGTCCCTGCCGCTTGGGATTAGCGTGCATGCCCCGTATGCGGACCTGAACCTTGCAACGCTCAACTACCCGATCTGGCGGGAATCGGTCCGCCAGGTCTGCACCTGTATCAGGCATGCATCAGAATGGACAGACCGCGTGACCATTCATCCCGGCTATCTCTCCCCTGTCGGGAAGATCATGCCTGAACGGGCCTGGCAGCAGCAGAAGGAGGCGCTTGCCGAGATCGGCAGCGTGGCATCAGATCATTCGGTGCTCGCGTGCCTTGAGAACATGATCGGGATCCGGGAGTTCCTCTGCAGGATGCCCGAGGAGCTTGCAGGGATGGTGGAAGGGATCGAAGGGATAGGAATTACGATCGATATCGGCCATGCCAATACGGTCGGGATGGTGCGGGAATTCCTCCCCTACCTCTCTGCCGCGTCACACCTCCATGTCCATGACAACCATGGAGTCCACGACGAGCATCTCTCCCTTGGTGCCGGGACGATCGATTGGGACATGGTAGGCAGGAGTATAGCCCGGGACTATTCCGGCATTGTAGTGGTCGAGGGCCGGTCATTGGAAGAAGGGAAGGCAAGCCTCCCTACCGTGAGGGGCTGGCTCCCATGAGCGGGGAGACCCTCCAGGTATACTTCCTCGGAACTGCCGGGGCGCTCCCGACCCCGCTGCGAAACCCCCCCTGCATCATGGTCCGGAGGGGCTCCGACACGCTCCTTTTCGATTGCGGTGAAGGGACGCAGCAGCAGATGATGCGGTCCCGGACCGGGTTTCTCATCGATGCCGTCTTCGTGACCCACTGGCATGCCGATCATTTCCTCGGCATCTCAGGGCTCGTCCAGACGCTCTCCTTCATGGGGAGGAAGGACCCCCTTCCGATTTACGGGCCGGAATGGGTGCATGAGGCAACCTCTGCGATCCGTGCTCTCTCCCGTTTCAGTATCAAGTTCTCACTCTCCCCTGTCCAGTTGGGGCACGGGTCCGAGATTCGCTTCAACGGGTACTCGGTCAGGGCATTTGCCACCGATCACGGGATGGAGAGTCTCGGGTACATCCTCGCTGAAGATTCACGCCCTGGAAGGTTTGACAGGGAGCGTGCCATTGAACTCGGGGTGCCTCCCGGTCCCCTCTTTGGCCGGATCCAGCGCGGAGAGACGGTCTGTATTGAAAAGGAGGGCGTCTCACTCCATGTCAGCCCGGAGGACGTGATGGGGCCGCCACGGCCGGGGCGCACGATCGTGTACACGGGAGATACCCGCCCTGTCCACCAGCGCATCGCGGAGTTTGCCACCGCACCCGACCTCCTGATCCATGATGCGACCTACGATGACGAGTGCCGGGAGCGGGCGGCAGAGGTCTTCCATGCAACGGCGGGCGAGGCAGGGGAATCTGCCCGGGCGCTGCATGCCCGGACCCTGGCCCTTGTCCATATCAGTTCCCGGTACACCTCGACTACGGGGCATGTCAGGGATGCGGAGAGGGTATTTTCCGGGACGGTGATCGCCCCGTCAGACCTGGATCTCCTGGAACTGCCGTTCCGGGAAGAGGACTGATCCGGCCGGAGCATCATTCCATACAATGATAAGAAGTACAGGCGTATGTTTACTCATATACATTCGAACTCCCATGACCGCCATGCGGTCGAGAATAAAGAATGAAAATGGCGAAGCCATTTTCATTCGAAAAATGCACCAATCGCATCAATACCGGTGAAAGTATGCAAGATCCAGATGACGTGACAGTATATCGTATGGGCCCTGGCTGCGACCTTGGAGATGTTGAAGAGGGAAACGTCTATATCGGCCGTGTGCAGGGGTTCGCAAATTTTGGTACCTTTATCCAGCTGAATGACCGGGTGAAGGGGCTCTGCCATAAAAGCAATATCAAGACCCAGCACAAGGAACGGGAGACGGTCCTTGTCCGGGTGAAGACAATACGGAGCAATGGCAATATCGATCTCGAGGAAGTGACTTTTCCTGTCTATACGGTTGAGGTGGTGGAGAAGAAGTCCACCTCTGTACGGCTCGCCGAGCTCGGCAACAAGGTGGGAAGGACGGTAAGCATCGAGGGGGAGATCGCCCAGATCAAGCAGACGAGCGGCCCGACCATCTTCACCATCGTGGATGAATCCGGGACCGAGAATGCGGCTGCCTTCGTGGAGGCCGGGGTACGGGCGTATCCCGAGGCAGAGCTCGGGGATGTCGTACGGATCACCGGGGATGTGATGCTCCGGAACAACCAGATCCAGATCGAGGCCCGGTCGCTTATGATCCTCACGGGAGATGAGGGAGAGATGGTCAGGGAGCGGATCGAAAAAGCCCTTGACCAGCGGTCGGAACCCCCCGATATCCCGCTTCTCGTGAAGAGCGATGTCCTCGAGCAACTGAGGCCTGCGATGAGGAAGGTTGCGAAGGTGATCAGGAAAGCGGTCTTTTCAGCCCAGCCGATCATCGTCAGGCACCATGCCGATGCGGATGGGATCTGTTCGGCACTGGCGATCGAGCAGGCAGTCACGGGTCTGATCCGGGAATCGGGAGGTGATTTCGATGCCGATTACTATCTCTTCAAGCGGGCACCGTCAAAGGCACCGTTCTATGAGATAGAGGACATCACAAGGGACCTCGACTTTGCCCTGAAAGACCATGTCCGGTTCGGGCAGAAACTCCCCCTTGTCCTCCTGACCGATAACGGGTCGACCGAAGAGGATCTTCCGTCGCTCAAGATGGCCCAGATCTACGAGATCCCGATTGTTGTCGTGGACCATCACCATCCTGACGAGATCGTGGACCAGTACCTTGTCGGGCATGTCAACCCGTATCATGTCGGCGGGGATTATGGTATTACGGCGGGGATGCTCGGGACTGAGGTTGCACGGCTGATCAACCCTTCTGTCGGGGAGAATATCAGGCACCTTCCGGCCATTGCCGGGGCAGGCGACAGGAGCGAAGCACCGGAGCGGGGACGCTATTTTGATCTTATAAAGGGTATGTATACCGAGCAGGACTGCAAGGATATTGCCCTCTCCCTCGATTATGAACAGTTCTGGCTGAGGTTCAATGACGGCCGGGAGATCATCAAGGACATCCTGAACCTCTCGGGCGCAACGGACCGCCATAAAAAACTGATCCCGCTCCTCGTTGAGGGTGCAAATGCCCTGATCGAGGACCAGATGAATGCCTGCATGCCCCATGTCCGGCACGAGACCCTGCAAAACGGGGCAGAACTCTTCCAGATCGACGTCGAGATCCATGCCCACAAGTTCACCTTCCCCCCGCCGGGGAAGACCTCGGGCGAGGTGCATGACCGGCTCTGCAAGAAGTATGCAGGTTCTCCCGTGGTCACCATCGGCTTTGGGCCCGACTTTGCCGTCCTCCGTTCGAAAGGGGTGATGATGAACATCCCGAAGATGGTCCGGGAGCTACGGGACGAGATCCCGGGCGGAGGCATCAGCGGGGGAGGACACCTGGTGGTCGGGAGCATCAAGTTTGTGGAAGGGATGCGGGAGAAGGTCCTGGAAGGTCTTATCGAGAAGATCTCCCGGGTTCATGCCGGCCTCTGATCCCCTCCCTTTACCAGAGTTATGTATCCCACACTTCATCCCATTGCTCTGATCCACTGTTTGCACTGTAATCATATCCTGCTCTTCTCTCGGTTGTCCCTGTGTTACGCCTTGACCATGGAATTATCCCCGCTTTTCGTCTCACCTGTCTGCCAGTTCCCTCCATGAGACAGCCCGTCATGTTTTTTGACGAGCTTTTTTAACGAGCTCGCAGGCCTGTTGATATAAACCTCTGGTAAGTGCGAATAATTTCGCAGTTAAAGAGGTCAAATTGCGAAAAGGGCTTATTTAAATGCTTTGTCCTTGCCATGAGAGATAAGTAGGTATTTATACTATCTCATGACAACTAGATCTCACACTGCTGAGGTGACTAACAGATGCAATCGGGAACTATCCGAGACAAATACAATGAAACCCAGCACAGGATCGTCTATTACCTGCTGGGGGGTCTCTCGAAAGGGAAACACTACTTCAAGTCGAAGTACATCGCAAAAGAGCTCGGTCTCTCGGCAAAGGAGGTAGGCACCAACATGGCAATCCTCTCCGAGATATGCCAGGAGCTTGCGATCATCAAGTGGAGCTATTCAAACAGCACGACCTGGATGGTAACATCCAAAGGAGTCTAGAACCTCCTCACCCTCTCTCTTATGACAAAGATTGCACAGATTGAGACGGTTATCGAGTTTGTAGCCACCATCAACGAGCAGAAAGACTGCCTGATGTCACAGGACACTACGCAGGATAACCCGGGATGCCTCTGGTTTAATATCGATGTTCCGAAAGGCCATGGGATCAAGGCAGGGGACAAGGTCCGGGTTATTATCGAAAAACTCTGACCAGTTTTTGGGATAATTTACCCAAAACAGATCCATACCAATTTTACAGAACATTGTAGTTCAGGTTCTGTCACCACTATCCTGAAGTCACTTGGGCTTTTTGCACGAAAAAAACCTGGGGGTGTCCGGATATCACTCCTGTCACATTTCCAGGGATGCCGTATGGCCGGGTACCCCCATGGCAAAACCTTCCAGGAGTGTCGCAAAATGGGATAGGGATCGATTCACCTGGAGAGAATTAGGTGGTTGAACGCCACGATGCGAAGCCCTCCGGGTCGGCCAGTTCACCGGCGTGTGATCTTTCCGTGCAATCTCACGTCATCCCTTGTGTGCCTCTCCCAAAATAGCCCCCACATCACCACACCACCTCACTCCGGAGCACAAAGAGAAATTACATAAGTGATCCTTGCAAATACCATAAGAGCGGGGCCATAGGGTAGCCTGGCCATCCTAGGAGACTGGGGGTCTTCTGACCTGCGTTCAAATCGCAGTGGCCCCATTCCTGTATTTTTTAAAAAAGCGGTGTTCCCTGTCCATGAAATTTGATGACCGTTGTGTTGACTGCCTTCTCTCCAGGGTCCTGCTCGAATGCCAACTCTGCGGCGCTTCGGATTCCCGATCGGAGGAGGTGACCGGGGCATGCGCATCCCTGCTCGAAGAGATCAGGGACCAGCCCCTTCTTCATCCCCAGATAGCGAGCGCCATGCACCGGAAGGCGTACACGATGCTCGGAAGCGATGACCCGTTTCTTGCGCTGAAGGACGAGAGCGATCGGATCGCCCGCGAGGTCTGCCATGCCGTGCGGGGCCGGCTCTCCGGGTTCCATGACTACGTGCTTGCAAGCATCATCGGTAACACCTTTGACTATGGGGTCAAGGGCCACCAGGTGACCGGGGATTTTCTCGGTTACTTCAACCGGGAATTTGCTGCCGGGCTTGCCATCGATGACACGGAGAGGATCCGTGAGAAGATCGACCGGGTGGTCTACTTCACCGATAACTGCGGGGAGATTGTATTTGACCGCTTACTCGTCGAGTACCTGCACCGGCAGGGATCCCGGATCACCATTGCTGTCCGCGACATGCCTATCCTGAACGATGCGACCATGGCGGAGGCCCGTGCGCTTCATCTCGACCGGTTTGCCGATACCCTCACTACCACGGGGTGCGGGTGCGAGATCGGGGTTCGCCTTGACTGCATGCCGCCTGAATTATCAAAAGCCGTTGAGGACTGCACCCTCATAATCGCCAAAGGAATGGCAAATTACGAGTCGCTCTCAGAGTATACCGGGCTTCCCCCTGTCGCCTTCCTGATGGCCGCTAAATGTGACCCGATCGCAGAAGAGGTTGGTGTTCCGCGAGGATCCAAGGTGGCCATGCTCCGTGACCGGAACTAGTGGAAGGCCGCCGGTCAGAGTATTGGATGGTAATGGTAAGGCCCGATGAGGGCGGGTCCCGAGGCGATAACCTCGGCAAGCAGCGGACCGAAGAGGACTGCTGCGAGGATCCCTGCGGTGATAATTGAGATGAGGATTGCGATCAGGGCCCTTCCAAACGATACCTGGAAAAGCTCCTGGATCCCGATGATCCCGACCGCCACCGACCAGACCGGGGCGGCAAACGCCCCGATCACCGGGATCCAGCCGATCAGCATGATGGGGGTTACGAAATAAAATACCGTTTTTATGGTTTTCCGGATGCCCCTCTTTCCGCATATCACGATGATCCAGAGATGAAGCCAGAAGGCGTAGGCCACGGTTATGCCGATGGTGAGGGCAAGGATGATGAAAAAGGAGAGGACGATATTTCCGCTCCCAAAGCCGAGCCCGAAGAGGACAAGGGCGGGGTGCTTGGAAACGGCTATGCCGGTGATGAGGGTGGAGAGGAGGGTGTAGATGACCGAGATAACGATAAAGTAGAGTGTGGTCTCCTTCAGGTCTTCGTCCCTTACCTGCCAGAAGGCCTCACTCGGGCTGAAGAGAAATCCCCGTATCTTGTCAGGGATTGTCAATGTCATCGCACTATATCTCCCTTTTTTCCAATGAAACGCACATGAGACCCAGTCACATGCCCCCCTTATGAAAACGGCGGATGCGGTTTAATATGAAAATGCCTCCGGCATTTTCATTCTGTATGCTTGTGGCCTTGCGGCATCGTGACTGTTTTCATGCCAAACGATGGCTCTCACGTGCATTTTCATTTTGAATGGTTGCGTCACAATGGGAATCATGTAGTTTTGATCATATGCGTAGCGGACAAAAAAATCCTGCCCTCCCTACCCACTGATCCCCAGTTCCTCTGCCAGCTCTTTTGTCCGCGAGAGCGCTCCCAGTGCGTCGCTCCTTTTCTGGTCGACTGCAGAGGTTTTGAGAAAATCCACGAAATCCCCGTGCCTCGTCCGGAGGAATCCTCCCGCGTGCCTGAATGCAGATCGTCTCCCAGGTCCTGTCCGGGAAATAGAGGGATACCGCGATCTCCTCCAGGAGTTCAGCCACTTCCGTGCCGGAGCACCCCGGCCCCTTCTGCAGCCCGGATCGTGCACCGGATATTGATGAGCGGCTCGGAGAGTGCAAGGTAGGTCTCCGGTTCGAACACAAGGGCAACTTCGTCATCTGACGTGAGGACGCCGTCCCGGTAGAGCCGGTAGATCTCCCCCACCCCCTCCATCCCCAGGGTATCGAGTTCTGCCGCACGGAGTGCCCCCATGGAGGATGCCCCGATCACCCGGACACCATCCCGGAGGGCGGAAAGGATCTCACGATGCCCCACCGAGCTGTCCTGGAAAAAGACCCCGTCGATCAGCGTGATGATCCGGGCCCCACGGGTTGCGGCATCCGTGATATCCCCGCGTTTGGCGGGGGGGCAGAACTGAGCGGTCAGAAGGCGGCAGGCCACCAGCGGGTCAAGGCTTGGACCGAGAAAGACGACGATCTCGTGCCTCATGGCACCTCCTGCCGATCCGCTCCTGGTCCATGGCAAAGACCTCGAGGCCGGGCACGATCACCCGGACAACCGGGACTCCGATCGTCTCCCGCGTGAGATTCACCACGATCATACGTCGAAGGCCTGCCTCCCGGAGCCTCTGCTGTGCAAGAGTGATGTCATCCAGAAAATCGAGTGAGTCAAACGAGGGAATATCGGAAAACCTCCTGCTTTCCCGTGAAAAGAACCAGTACCGGTTCATCCGCTTTGTCCTCTCATATCCTATCCGCTTCCTGAAGTCGGCAACCGTGGTGTCCTCCCGTGCACCATGGATCTGGGTGAGCCTGCTCTGAGCCACCTCGGTCAGTGCCCGGAGCACCGCAATCCGTGCGCTGGTATGGGTGCCCATGCCGATGGTGAGGAGCGCAGGATCCTGCAGCAGGGTATCATCAGAGATGGCGGCGATGGTCGGGATGCCGATGTCGCTCGTGATATCCTTGACGGTGACATCAACCCCCGCAGCCCTGAACCTGGAGAGGAGGCTCTCGGCGAGCGGGTCATCGATCTCCCGTAGTTCCGGACCGGTATCCCGCGAGGCTTCGACGAGAGACCATGCATCCCTCTCGATGATCTCCATGAGGGCATGGAAGACTGCCTCCTCGATCGTGTTGCCTGAAGCCAGGCCGTTTGTCGAGGTCCGGAAGAGCTGGGGGTATCCGGGTGGCAGGGGATGAAAGACCGCACTGGCCGGAACAAGGATGTCCTCCCCTGACCCGATGTCATATCCCGCGACCCAGGGGATGGGAGCATCCGGGTCGCTCCCTTCAGGGAGGACGAGGGTTGCAGGGTCGAGGGCTGACGTCTCCTCCTGTATCCGGGAGTACCGTTCAACCCTCAGGTCATGGTCGTGTACCTCGGCCGAGAATCGTTCGATCCCCTCCATCATTGCCGAGACCTTCGCCTCTGCAGGGGTGGCTCCCTTGCCATTGTATACCGAAACTGCTCCAAGCCCGGCCGTCGGCCGGATGCTTGAAAAGACCGGTATGCCGATCCGATCAAGGTTCGTGATATCGGCAACACGGGTGATGCCGGCGGCAGGGAGGAGTTTTTCAACCCGGGCGAGGGTCTCTTCCGGGGAGACGGTCCGCTGGGTATCGTTCGTGTAGACTTTCCTGCAGGGTGAGAGTATCATTTGGTAAAAAGCCTCGGCGGGTACTGCTGCAGGAAAGATTGGCCTGTCTGCGAGATGAGTCTTTTGCTGCATGCAGCGCTCAATTGGGATCTCTCCCCTCTGCCATGGTTCAGACCGCGGTGATGCTGAAGAGGTAGGGGAGCATGATCAGCGAGAGGAGGATCACGATCATGAGGGTGGAGATGAACGTGACCACGTAAGGGGAATATTTTCCAATCCCCCGCCGTTCAAAGAGCCGGTCGACCCCTTCTTTCAGGATGTAGCCCCCGTCAAGCGGGACCATGGGGATGGCATTGAAGAGCCCGACACTGATATTGATCCATCCGCACCAGAAGAGGAAATGGATAATGCCAAAGAATCCTGCGAATGGCACCGTGTAAAATTGTTGTGCGGCCGTGTCAAACGCCAGGATCCGGAAGGGGTTTCCCGTCCCTGCGATATCAAAGGGGACCGTCACGAACCGGAGGAATCCTACAGGTGAAATGCTGGTGCCGATACCATCCAGGACGAGTGCCGGGTCATAGTAGGTGATCCCCATGAAACCACTGGTCCGGTCTCCCGGTCTCCTGTGGCCATTCCGACAGGTTCAGCAGGTAATCACCGATGACCCCGTCGTTCTCGACCGTGAGGGTCAGGGGATCGCCCGGGCGGCTGGAGTTCAGGAGGGCAGAAATATCGGCCGTGGAGCTGACAGGGTTCCCGTTCACCGCGTGTATGAGCGAGTAGACGGGGACTCCTGCCTGATCTGCCGAATAGTTCTGGTACACCCCCCCGATGACCGGGCCCGATACCGGGGTGACAAGGCCCATCAGGAGGACCATCACGATGAAACATACCCCCCCGATCACGATATTGTTCGTGATACCGGCTCCAAACATCCGGATCTTCTTCATCCCTTTCGTCTTGTTGAGCTCCTCCTCGTCAGGTTCGACAAAGAACCCGATCGGGACCACAAAGATCAGTGCCCCGATGCTCTTCACCTTGATGTTCTCGACCCGTGAGAGGATGCCGTGCCCGAACTCGTGGACAGCGATCGCGATCACGAATGCCAGCCAGACGGCAATGGTGGAAGGGATATACTCGTTCAGTCCCGGGATGAGAAGGATATTCTGGGGGGCATACATCCCTGTGGGCAGCGGCCTGAGTGCGACGGTAAGGGTGAGCGATAAAAAGAGCAGTATGGTCATTGCGACCGATATGATGATGACCATCACTACGCCAAACGTGGCATACAACCTGAGAAAGGAGGAGTATTTCCTGAACCGGTCAAAAAAGCCTACTTTCATGGACTTTATTGCGATGATCGGGCCATAAAAAGCGATATGATCCGAAAAGTACCCTTTCTCCCTGATGATCAGTGCGATCAATCCATAGACGGCGACGACTGCCACGAGTACAAGGAGCCAGTCCATTCTTCAGCTATGGGTGGGAAGGGGAGATAAAAATGCTGACGCAGGAAACGGGATTTTTTCCTGCTGTCGTGATTTCCGGAACCCTGTTGAGCGACATAATCGCATTATAACGAGATCGTTCACAAAACCGTGAACTGGATGAGGGGAACTTTTCGGGTATATCCTGAGATGAGGGAGAGGGGAGAATCGCGACAGAAAGGAATACTTCCCCTATCAGGATCTATATCCCGTCGGAAAAAATCGAGAGATCCACCTGTTCGGCCCGGCCCAGGATCTGCCGGGTGGTCTCCCAGGAAGCGCGTGCTATGGGTGGCGGCCGGTGATGACCTGCGATGTAGTGTGCGAGAAATGCGATCGTTGTCTTGTCGGAAGGATACCCGCTCCCAATCTCACCGTACTCTTCTGCAAGTTCTCCGATCAGGCGGTCACGGACCACCTTTGCCACGATCCCTGCGGCAGAGACAACCGGCATGGTCACATCGGCATGGTGCTCTGCGATCACCCGGCAGGGGAAATTGAGGTGGGATGAGACCGCTTGCCCGTAGCGGGGGGCGATAACATCGCAGGCATCCACGTACGCGATCCCCGGCTGAAGTTCGCTGATCACCGCGGCGTGCGCCATGGCCATGAGCTGGTTCATGGTCATCAAACGCCTTTTGGAATCGATCTCTTCCGCCGCGATGACAAGGACGGTATAGATCATGCGGGAGGTTATCCGGCCGAAGAGATCGGTCCGCGCTGCGGGGGTGAGCGTCTTTGAGTCACGGACCGGGATAGTAGCAAGATCCGCATCAGAATCGCAGCCGACTGCAGCGACCACGAGCGGACCAAGGACTGCGCCCTTCCCTGCCTCATCGACACCGGCAAACATCAGATCCCAGATATGATGCGCAAGTTATTTCAATGGCGATGATGGTAACCCCACTCTATGTACATCATCATCGTGGGCTTGGGCGGCATAGGGAGGAGCCTTACGGTACAATCGGTGGAGCACGGGGACAACGTCGTGATCATCGATCGGAATGAGCAGCGCTGCAGCGAGATGCTCGAGCATTACGATGTCCTCGCGATCACCGGGAATGCCACCGATAAGGTCATTTTGGAGGATGCCGGGATCGACCGTGCCGATGCACTGGTGGCGACCACGAGCGATGACTCGGTCAACCTGATGACCTGCTGGCTTGCCAAGCGATTCAAGGTGTCGAATGTGGTCTCGATTGTCAACAATGTCGAGCACTCGGACCTTTTCAAGGAAGTCGGGGTGAAGATTTCCGAGAATCCGGACGAGCTCGTGGCCTCGCGCCTGTATTACTGGGCTAGAAACCCGATGCTCCAGCAGCTCGCCTCCATTCCCGGGGGGACCATCTTTGAAGTGGTTGCAGAGAAAGGAGCCCCGATCGTGGACAAGGAGATCCGTGAGCTCAAGGTGAAGGACTTTGTCTTTATCGCCATCCGGAGGCTGGGGGGAGAGCTGATCATCCCCAGCGGGACCATCAGGATCCGGCCGGGAGACACGATCACGGTCTTTACGAAAAAAGAGGCGGAGATCGAGACGCTCGAACTCCTCAACCGGCAGCTCAGGGTTCACGCCGCGTGAGGCCACACCGCTGTTGCCGGAATAGGATCTGAGGAGCACCCTTCACCCCCTGTTTTTCCACCTTCTGACTATCCTCTCCTATTCCAGCGCCACCTCTGGAAATACCCCCGGACCGTCATCCCTCATTCAGGACTTTCTCTTGTCATCTCGCAGATTCTTCCAACAGCCTTCACCGTAAGGTAGAGTTCCCGGGTGCCGATTGTTCAGGAGCAGGTTTGGGAACAGGAATTATACGAAAAAATGACCTGAACCCCCTCGGTGACAAAGCATACAAAATGAAATGCCAGCGGTGTTTTCATAGTAACACCCATGACCGGTGTGCGGTCGAGAATAAAGAATGAAAATGGCGGAGCCATTTTCATTGGAAAAGAGATCAGGGGCATACCGGGATGCTGCCCATGAAGCTACATGAGCGAAGCCCCGAGCACGGCAAGCTCCGCGATAAGTTTCGGGTTCCGCTTCATCAGTTCCTTGACAAGGGTAAGGGTTGAGAAGTCCTTCATGTCGAGGCACTTTGCCGAATGGATGATCGCATTCAGCTTCTCGTCGGACAGCTTGACCAGGTACTCCTTGATATGATAATTCCGTTCGATCGCCTTGCCCATCAGGGAGGCCCGCCATTGTTCATCGTAGGGCATCAGTGCAGCCGCATCCAGTGTGCCATTGCCGATCGCGTTTGATGCAACCTGTACCGCGAGGTCCCCGGTGAACATGGCGTTGTAGATACCGCCGCCGGTGAGCGGGTCCACGACCCGGGCAGCATCACCCGCGATGATCAGGCCGTCGGCGACCGTACATGCAAGCGGGCGGCAGACCGAGACACCGCCGACAATGCATTCGATGGTCTTCCCGTCCGGGAAGCGTTTCTTTGTAAACCGGTCAAGGTAATCCTTTGCCCGGTGCCCGGCTCCGCTCTTCTTTCCCGAGATACCAATCCCGACATTCGCCGTCCGCTTCCCCTTCGGGAAGATCCAGAGATACCCTTCCGGGGCTACCTCGTTTCCCAGGAAGAAGGTCGTACATTCCTCGTCGATATCGATATCGGTCATCAGGTACTGGCACGAGCTCATGATCTCGCGGACCGGCACCGTGGTATCCACCCCGCACCAGCGGGAGAACTTGGACTCGACCCCGTCCGCGGCAATCGTGATATCCGCATGCACCTTCTTCTTCTCCCCGCAGGAATCGAGCACTGCCCCCTTGACAGCACCGTGGGCCATCAGCGGAGCCGAAGCCCTGGTCTTGACCATCACATCGGCACCCGCTTCCGCAGCCTGCCAGACGAGCTCCCGGTCAAAGACCTTCCGGTCGAGGATGTAGCCGACCTTGCTCCCCGCGAGATCCGCTTCGAGCAGCATCGATGCCCCGTCCGGGGCAATTATCTCTGCCCGCTTGAGCTCGGCGGAGATCCACCGCTCATCAGGCTCGACAAACTCCGCAAGGGCTTCCTTTCCTATCCCTTCAGCACACCGGACGGGAGCCCCGATTGCCGGGCGTTTCTCAACGAGAAGAACCGAGTGCCCTGCCCTTGCCGCGGTCCTCGCTGCGATGGCACCGGCAGGCCCGCCACCGATCACGAGCAGGTCATACTTTGTCTTCATCCTTCACCTCCAGGGCGCCAAGCGGGCATACCTTGGCGCAGATCCCACAGCCGGTGCACTGGTCATCCACCTCGAGGTACGCATCGATCAGCTCGAGGGCACCCTCGGGACATACCGACACGCAGCACCCGCAGTATCCGCAGACATCACGATGAATCTCAAGCATCTCTCAAATATTGGGGTGGTTTGCCCATAATCTTTTCTTCGGGGGAAATGAAAAAAACAGGGGCGGATTTTCCAATGGAACGCTCCTGATAAATTATGTTCACAGACCTCCCTGATGAAAACCGCGGATGCGGTTTTCACAAGGGGGGCATGTGACGATGGGTTCTCATGTGCGTTTCACTGTTCCTTAAAAGAAGGAAAAAGAGCCGTAACGTCCTCCCCCTCCCGGGGAGAGAGCCACCCTCCCTGACCGGAATGCATCGATAGCATGTGCCACGTCATGGTCGATTGCAGCAAGATCTGCAACAGGGGTCGCCGTCAGCACCTGGATCTCATCTCCCCCGCCCGTGATAAACCGGTCATAGATCCTGGTACATGCCCTTGTCCTGGCCGAAGAGGACTTGAGGATAGTGCGGATGATCTCTGCGAGAGGGATGACATGCAGATACGGAGGCCGGGGGGAGGGAGGAGCATCCGCAAGCTCGAGGGCACGATCATAGACTCCTTTCTTGATCGTTCCCTTGTCATCCGGGCACCGCCACTGCACTGATGCTGCAGAAGCAGGGGTATACTGCCGGTAACAGCGGGTGCATGCCGTCCGGTTGTACTTCCCCTCTTCCGGGAAGAACCCTGCATTCATCGTGATGTTCCCGTCTCGTATGCTCTCCATCACTCCCCCGATCGATGCTTCCTCTACGGTGATCCCGAAAAACTCCCTGCCAAGCTTTGCCGGGTCGGGGCTGTGTGCATCCGAGTTTGAGAGAAACGGGATGCCGGCAAGTTCTGAGATGCCTGCGCCGTACCTGCTGTCGGCCGAGAGGCCGAGTTCGAGGAAGTCCGGCCGTTCGTCCCCATAGCACCCGGTCACGCGGTCGAAAGCGGCATACAATGAAGTCCAGGGGGTGAATGCATGGGCGGGACCTATCAGGCCTTCAAGGTCGTGGACCATTCCTGCAATCTCATTCCCCGGGATCCTGACATGCGGTCTCCCCGTCTCTGCCAGGTTTTTGCCGTGGGGGGCAAGCGCCGTTGCCAGCTCGTCAAAGCGCTCAAAAGAGTCGAGGATTATCAGGTGGTGGACCCGATCCCTGTCCTCCACCTCTGCCGTTGGCACTACGAGAACACGGTCATCCTTCCGCGCCTCGTTCCAGCGTGCCCGCCAGCCTGCATGGAGAGCGTCTCCGCTTCCAAGGACCCCTATCCCCTTCTTCCTGCATCCTTCGATCAGGCAGTCCGGAAGCATCCGTGACGACGATGCGATAGAAAAACAGGAATGGATGTGCAGGTCGCAGAAGAGCTGCAGGCTCATACGATATAGCGGAGTTCGTCGTCCTGTGACCCCCGCTCCCCGTCAATCAGCTTCTGGAGCACGTGCTCCATCTCGCACGCCCGCTGTTCGAGTCTCGTTGGATCGATCTCGATTGCAAGGAGCGTGGCGAGGACTTTCAGGAGACTTGCAGCGCTCCTTGGATCCACGAGATATCCCGAGGTCTCCCCCATGAGGCAGACGCCCTCAATCCCCCGGGATATCCCTAAACCGAGGAGGAGCCCTGCCGCACCGACGATCCCGCCACCGGGCTCATCTCTCCCGACGGTTCCTCCCGCAGCTTCGATCTCCCCGCGGAGATAAGGCTTGTTGACTGCGCCAAGCACCTTGGGTTCTTCGACGAGGTGCCCGACCCCGTATCCTCCCAGGGTATACATGCGGGAGACTCCAAACTTTGCTGCGATGTCAAGATAGGCATCCGCAAGGAGGTAGTGCCCCTCGCTTGACGTTGCCTGGTAATCGCCCACAAGGAAGAGGAACCGGTGGGTTTCACCCGCATAATAATAGAGCTCGTTGTTGGCCAGCCGCACCGTCCCGTTCTCATCGATGATCACCTGGGGCGGGAAGAAGATCGAATGGATCTCGGCGATCTTCTCTGCACCGAGTTCCTGGATCATGTGCTCTGCGACAAGTTTGCCGACATGACCGATCCCGGGCAGCCCCTCGATCAGGACCGGAGCGGTCAGGCCTTCTGCGGGAACTGTATCAAAAAACCGGACATCTATCTCGTCCATCCTCTCGCGAGCCTCCTGTATTTCCCGTACCTGTCCTCGGGAGAGAATGGAGCCGGGTGGGGGGTGACCGTCGCCGCACCACAGACCGGGCAGGTAGCGTGCAATGTGTAGCGGGAATCAACAGGGCAGCGCCTGATTCTCCCCTTCATGCCGCCTTTCCGGACTTGGGCTTCTTGACGAATTTCCCCTCTCCGCCGGACCGCTCCAGGACCCCGATGGCTGCAGCGGCAGCCTTCTCGATGGCCTTCTCTGCTTTCTTGTAGTCCGGGGCAGTGACCTTGATACGGTAGGTCGGTGCGCCAAGGTAGGTGAGTTCGATCTCGGCTTCCGGTATCTTCGGTTCGGCGCTCCGGAGAGCCCTCCGGATGATGTTTACTCCGTCGGGCTTCGTTGAGGTGAGGATGAGGTTCCCGGCGACGGTAACATGGGGGACCTTCACATTCTCTTTCGCGACATTAGCAAGCGCCCCGATGACCTTTGGAGAAAGGCCGGTCTTCTTCAACGAGTCCGTGCCTTCGATCACGATCTCTTCAAAGACCGAGTAGAGATCCCCGTATTTCTTGAGAATGGCTTCCTCGATGATTTCGGGACTCTCACCAGAAGTTTCGGCGGCAAACCCTATCCACTTGCGTGCCTTGGACTCATTCTTCCACTCGCGGATCTTCTCGCGCCGCTGGTGGTCATTCACGTCTTTTAATGAGAGATCGATATGCCCGCGGTTCCTGTCCACGTGGAGCACCTTGCAGACCACCTTCTGCCCCTCGCGGATATGGTCACGGATGTACTTGATCCATCCGGTTGCAATTTCAGAGATGGGGATGAGCCCATCGCGTCCCGGGTATTCGTCCAGGGACACAAACGCGGCAAAGTCCTTGATATCCCTGACCGTGCAGACCACCAGTTCTCCTGCTGCCGGCCACGGCTGGTCGCTCATCGCTCCTCTCACTCGAAGGTTTCCAGTATCTCTGCTTTCAGCTGTGCTTTGCCGCCGGTAGGCTCAGCAAGGACCTTGCTGCAGACCACGCAGTTGACGGTGGTGCATGCCTTTTCAAAGACGACCTGCTCGTTCTCGCAGTCCGGGCATTTTACCTTGACAAACCTGCTCCGGTTCGCTCGTGCCTGTTGTACCATCTTGATCACTCCGTAAGTTCGAACTTGCCTGCACGGAACCCTGCACGCAGGTGTGCTTTCCCACAGGTCTTGCAGCGGTACCTGACATTGATCTTCTTCGTGGGCTTGTCCCCTCCCGGGACTTTTGAGAACTTGCCCATGTTGCCGATGCTTCCCCGCCGTGCCTTCTGGCGGTCGATCCAGTGGAGGCCGGTGGTCTTGGCTTTCTTGACCTTCTCCACCTCATGGGTCTGATGATTCCTGCAGAATGGGCAGTATGTTTTGAATTTTACTGGCATTTTCATGATATTTTCCTCATGCTACCGGATAGCGAATATCAGTATTATTTGCCCGGATTGATATTTAAGACTATGTTGCGCCCGCACAACACTTCGGCGTTCCGGGCTGGCATGGTGACGATATCCTGGTGCCTGAGCTGGTAGATCCTGCCGTCCACCCCCATAAAAGGTTCCATGTCGGCAAGGACGCGGGAGAGGACAAACTCGGGGGCAGCCGCTGCTTCTTCGAGGATCTCTTCACAGGACTCGCAGGTTGGGGCGGCAGGGTGGCCAGCCCTTGCGGTCGTGGTGCAGGGGATAAGGCGGCACCGGGACTGACCGATCGCAAGCACGACAGCGTCGAACATTTCCCGTTCTTCATTGAGCATCCGTTTCAGTTCTTCCCGGTCGATATGGTGACCCTCCTCCTGGTTGCGTGCAAGGCCGAGAATCTTCTCCGCCCGGAGCATGAACAGGTCCTGGAGCGTCTCCCGGATGCTGCTCACCCGCTCGATCAGGATCCGTGCCTTGTCAGAGAAAGGGTCCTCGTTTGCGTACACCTCTGCAAGCAGACTCTCAAGTTCCTTTCCGGTGGATTCGTAGAGGTCCGGGGAGAGAGACAGGAGCCTGCCGGTCTCCCGCTCCGAGATCAGGATCGTCCGGAGCTCGTCAAGGTGCACGGGCTGTCTCACCCCCGGCAAGTTCGGCAAGGCCCCTGCAGCAGAGGAACACGGCAAGGGCTTCCGGCACGGTGCTCTCCCCTTTGCCAACCTGGTATTCATCGCCGAGCAGGGGCATCGTGACCGGGCGGCTGCAGTCCACCCTGACCGGTCGTTTCCCGAAGATGACCGCGTCAGTCAGGGGGTCAAAATCGGGAAGGTCGCGGACCGGGACCGGGGTGACACGAAACCCGCTCCCTCCATGAAGAGAGGAGGGGAGCCGGATCAGCCTTTTCGTGTCGGTGGTGACCGGTTCATCGGCAAGGGCTGCTCTCTTCTGCAAGATCGGGATAAAAGGACTTTCCTTTGCCGAAGAGAGCGTCCGGATCACCTTCCCGGTGGCAAAGTCCCTGAGGTTGACCCCGGAAGGATTGCTCTGCAGGGCAGACCGCAGGTCGGGGCTTCGTTTCAGGAATTCCTCTGCTGTCACCTTTCCCACCCCTTCAAGTGCGGAGAGCTCGGCGACTGCATCTTTTGGAGCCATGCTCTCCAGCCTCAGGAGGTACTCGGTCAGTGCATCTATATATCGCTGGTGCCATCCGCGGTGTGAAGGTGAGGATGCGGAGAGGACGATCCCGGGATCAAGCCCGATCCCGCAGATATAATCCACAATTTCCCGCCGTTCGGCACTCCCAAAGCCCCTCACCGCGATGTCCCGGATATGGATATGATAGCCCCTCCCCCCGGAAAAGACGAGGTAAATCTCTTTATGGTCAAATCCGAGTTCACCGGTGAGCATCCCGATGAGTTTCCCGGTCTCCTCCTTTACGCGGGCAAGCATCACCTCGTAGGGTCCGCGCACGATGTGATCGGCATCCAGGTCAAAGATGAGATCGGCGCCAAGCCATTCTTTCTCTCCCATGGTGGGTGCATGCGGCATGCCATAGTATGCCGATGAATAGTACAGGTGGGCAGGGGCCACGCTCCGGATGTATTCGAAGAGCTCCGTCTTGTCGGGATACCCGATGTGCCGCCGCATACGGATCTCGGGATACCCCGGGTCAAAGAGGACAAATGCCCACTCCCGCTGCTCTACCGAAGGGGGCGCACTCAGGGGGGCCGTCTGGTAATAGTCGGCAAATCTCTGGCGGAGGAACTCGATCGTGGCCGCTTTCATGGCAGCTCCTTTACCATATACGGGCCCCTTCGCTCATAGCCATGCCGGCGATAGTATGGCCGGACCCCGATCCCGCTCATCACCGCGATCTCCCGGTATCCCTCCTCCGCCGCAGCCTCTCCTGCAGCCTCCAGCAGTTCCCTGCCGATCCTCCGGTGCTGCCGCTGGTCAGGTGACGGCATGCTGCCAAGCGGGACCACGCTCCCGTAGACATGGAGTTCACGGAGGAGTGCTGCATCAGCAATCCCGCCCATCATGCGTTTTCCCCCTGTCCGGAGCCGGGCAAACCCGATCAATGAATCCCCGGAAACAGCCGAGATGAAGTGCTCCTCCCCTCCCACCGCTTCGTAGCGGAGGGTCCGGATCCCATATGCTCCTTCCGAAGGGTGACGCCCGATCTCCCTGCACCTGATGCACCGGCAGTTCTCTCCCTGTTCGTTCAGCCTCTTCTGGCAGAGCTGCCGGAAGTTGCTGTGCCGGGAACCGGCAACGATCAGCTTTGCCGGGATATCCCGCTGGATCCGCTGGAGGCGGACATATTCGGGAAGGAGGGACTTTCCGTATGCGACAAGATCGATGAGGGCGTCTTCTTCGTAGGGGGCATAGGCGCCCTCGCGCCAGAGCTGTTCGATCTCCGAGCCCGGTGTCACCAGGGTCGGATAGATCTTCAGGAAGTCCGGCCGGAACGATGGATTTTCGAAGAGCTCTTCAAACATCCTGCGGTCCTTCTCGATCGTGCTCCCCGGGAGGTTTGGCATCACATGGAACCCGACCTTGAGGCCGGCGTCACGGGCCGTGCGGTTTGCAGCGATTGCATCTTCCGTGGTGCAGCCCCTCCGGTTGAAGGCGAGGAGGGCATCGTCCACCTGCTGGACCCCGAGCTCGACCTTTGTCACGCCAAGGGAGAGCATCCGGCGGACATGCTCTGGCTTGCACCAGTCCGGCCGCGTCTCAAAGGTGATCGCCACGCACCGCACAGGGGCATACTCGTTTCTCCTGAAGATGGCGGCAGTATCGCTGCCCCCGGATCCGCCCCTGTACTCGTTCATTGCCCTGACACACGAGGCGACAAACCATTCCTGGTAATCCGCCGGCCGCGCTGTCATGGTGCCGCCCATGACGATCAGCTCTACTTTATCGACGTGGTGGCCGAGGAGCTCGAACTGGCCGAGCCGGGCAGCCACCTGGTCGTAGGGATCATACCCGTGCTCCCTTGCCCGGAGCGCCGCAGGCTCCTCCCCGGTATAGGACTGCGGGGAGGCATACGGGTGTTCCGGGCCGCCGGGACAGGGGAGGCACTTCCCGTGCGGGCATGGAAAAGGAGAGGTCATGACGGCGACAGGGGCAACCCCGGAGAGGGTCCGTGTCGGTTTGACGAGGAGGAGTTCGCGGAGGGCCGGCCTCTCGTGCGGCAGTGCTGCAGCAAGGAGGGCGGAATTCCTGGGGACGGTGCCGAGCCGGTATTTCCGGCAGACTTCCACTTTCAGTCTCGTGACGTCGGATGGGCCGGGATTCCGCGAAAAAATGAGTTCGATTATCTCCCGGTGGATGTCCGGAACGCTCATACGATTTTTATTGCTCGGCAGCAATCTTCTCAGGCGCCATCTCGCTCGTCACTTTCACGACGGGACTCTGGCCATGGATGTGTGACACAATCTCATCACCCAGTGCGAGGATGGCGTCCTTGTGGCACTTCTTGTTTTTGTGGATGTGGACAGGAGAAATTGCAAGAGAAGAATAACGTTTTGTCGGGATTTCTTCGTTGGTGATGCTTTCATAGTATTTCTTGATGTGAATCATCAGCATGTGGAGATGGAGTAACTCTTCTTTTTGCACACTATCACCTTTCTTCACGTCATTTCTTATTTCGGCAATGTGATATATTTTTTTGGTGAAGTTTATATCCAGCTTTTCCATGTAGCCGGAACCCTCGTAGGACTGGCTATTGGGGACGCTTTTGGTGCGCCCCTTGAAGGTATGCCGGGACCGTTGAAAAAGGTCAGGGATATGGGGTATTCGTACCAGCGGGGCCGTAAACCGGGTGTAGTTACCGATGACACCGGGCAGGCCCTTGCTGTCGCCCGTTCGCTCACCCGCTGCAGGGGTTTTTCGCCGGAAGATATGATGGTGGAGCTGGTGGCGGCCTATTGTTCGGACCCTGAGGTATACGGCCCGACTTCCCGGCGGGTCTTTGACCTCGTCCTCAAGGGAATGGATCCCCGGGAGGCCGCCCGGGCAGCGCATGAGATGAACGGTCATAGCCGGAGCAACGGGAGCGTGATGCGGGGGGCGCCGATCGGTGTCTTGTATGCCGGCCCCATGGTCGAGGAGTGCAGCAGGGGATGCTCCCGCCTCACCCACTATGATCCGGTGGCCGGTGCCTGCTCTGCATTTGTGAACCGGATGGTGAGCGACCTCTGCCGGGAGAAGGGAAAGGAGCAGGCGTATCTGCGGGCCCTCTCCCGCTGCCGGGACGGGGAGGTCTATGGACTGCTCGGGCGGTTCCGGCGCTATGACCCTGTTCCGGATCTCGACTGCCTCCTCGCCACCCATGCCGCACTTACGGTTTTCATGGAGCACGATACCTTCGAGGAGACGCTCGTCTCTGCAGTCAATCTTGGCGGAGATGCGGACACGGTCGGGGCAATCGCCGGTTCCCTTGCCGGATCCTATTACGGGCTTGGGGCAATCCCGAGAAGGTGGCTTGCCGGGTTGCACGACCTCTCGCGGGTCACCTCCGCAGCATGGAACCTGTGGAACGTGGCAAGGGAGTAAGTGGGGATGAGATCGTTTTGTGCCTGGAACGTGAGCACTCCTGAGTATTTATTGTGAAGGAGTGTTTCCTTGCAGGGGCTGCCGCCCCACCCCCAAAAGGATGGATGCCGCCGCCCCATAATGGCGCCCAGGCGGCGGATCATGGCCGTGTCACCTGGAAAAGATACCTCACACGGGCATGAGTTCGACGAACTGAAGCCCCCGTCCCTTCTCGCATCGCTCGGGGGCACTGCCGATAACATTGGTGATGATGTATTTTTCCCGCTCGATGATCCCGTCAGGGCGGCAAAAGGGATAGTTCGGGCACTGATCCCTGGTGCATGAGCACTCGAACTGGATCCTGGTATTCCTGATCGCCATGTCAGCGGAGAGGAGAGCAGGGATCGGTGATTCGACCACTTCGACGGCCCGCGTGCCGTTGAGGTGCACGAGGCAGGAATGTTCCGCAGGGCGAACTCCCACGATGCGGTAGCGCCGCCCTTTCTTGAGATTGTTGCATGCCTTGTTCAGCTTACAGGGGCTGCATTCGGCGATTGTTCCCTCGTAGATGAACTCAAGCCCGTTTTTTGCCAGCTCCTTTCCGATCAGAGTCACTTTCGGTTTTACTTCGGCCATATCCATTCACTCCGTATACAGCATCCGGATCAGGTGTTTTGCAGACTCAGGGGAGAGCCCCATGTCAAGGATGGTGAAACGCTCGGGGCGGATGTCCTTTGCGGCAAGGAGTGCCTCCACTGCAATGTCGTCCGGAATCCCAATATCTTCCGGTGTTGTCGGGGCACCGATCTGGCGGAGGGCATCCCGGATCTCCCTCCAGTTCCCGCCGTGCAGGTACATGGTGATGATCGTCCCGATCCCGCATGCCTCCCCGTGAAGCGCTTTTCCGGGCGCCAGGTGCTCCAGGGCATGACCAAACTTGTGTTCGCCACCTGAGCCGGGGCGGGATGAACCGGCAATGCTCATCGCCACCCCTGAGGAGACGAGCGCCTTGATGACAAACCAGGCGCTCTCCTCCTGGCAGGGCTTGATCGTTTTGGCATTCTTCATCAGGAGCTCGGCAGTCATGCGGGATAAGGCGATGGCGTATTCACTCACGGGTTCCCCCCTCATCCGGTGGGCTAACTCCCAGTCAAGGCATGCCGTGTAGTTCGACATGATGTCGGCACAACCGGCCGCAAGGAGCCGGTGGGGAGCCCTGGCAATCACTTCGGTGTCGGCTATGATCGCAATGGGAGGATGAGCCTCGAGGGATGCGCTCCCCTCCTCCATCGGGACCGATGCCCGGGCAGATGCGATACCATCGTGGGAGGCGGCTGTCGGGACGCTGATGAACTGGCGGTCCAGGTTGTAGGATACGATCTTTGCGGTATCGATCACCCGTCCCCCACCGACGCCGACTATGAAGTCCGCCCCCTGGGCCACCTGTTCTGCATCCCGGATCACCTGCATGCTGATGGTCCCGGTCACAAATGACCTGACGTCGTATTGCTCGCTGAGGAATCCGATGACCTGCTCCCCGGCAAGGTCACGGGTATGCGTGCCGGTGATCACGAGCGCTGACCGTCCCAGTCTGAGATCGGCACTGACGGCAGGGATACTCGAGAGGACGCCATGGCCGATCACGATGTCCCGGGGGAGCTGCATCCACCGTGACCTCTCCGAGCCTTTCTGCTTCAGTACTTTAATACGGTCCGCGCTCATTCAGATCAGGGAATGATTAGGGATTTCATCTACAAATATTATGTAGATCCCATCGTGTACGGGCAGCCGTACAACATAGTCGACACACTCACCTATGCTCTGGTTCTGATTGTGGCGCTCTATATCATTTACCGGTGGCTGGACCGCTCAAGGATTGTCCAGGTCGACAGCCGGTTCATTCTTGCCACGCTCCCCTACGTGGTCCTCGGGGGGCTTTTGAGGGTTGTTGAGGATACCGGGATGATGCACCCGCCCTGGCAGTACCTGCTGATCA
Organism: uncultured Methanoregulaceae archaeon; assembly: GCA_963828315.1. Classification (GTDB taxonomy): domain Archaea; phylum Halobacteriota; class Methanomicrobia; order Methanomicrobiales; family Methanospirillaceae; genus UBA9949. The sequence continues at coordinate 528,216 of CAWHEC010000003.1, forward strand.
CGCCACTCATCTACTTTGTCCTCTTCCTCTTCACGGTGCTCGTACTGGTGTCCACGGCCCATGCTGAGAAGGCCGGGCTCATCAGGGATTATGCCCGCATGTATGCCGGGATCGGGATTGTTGCCTGTGTTGCCGTATCAGGGCTGCTGGTCTCGTTCGGACTTGAGCACGGGATCATCTCGATCACGGTCCTTGCCACGATCCTCGCTATGGGGGTCCTTGCCACGATCCTTGTGTTTGCCGCAATGCGGTACCTTCTTGGGTGGAGCTATGCAGCAGATCCGCTGTATCTCGCCCTCATCTTCGGGCAGATGCTCGATGCGAGCGCCACGAGCTATGGGATCGCGCTCCATCCCATCGATTACGTAGAGGTCCATGTGGTGGGATCCAACCTGATCGAACTGACCGGCACGGCGTTTGTCATGTTCCCGCTCAAGCTGGCGGTCCTCTTCCCGGGCATCTATGTCCTCCAGCACTACCGGGACGAGAGTCCTGCAATCCTGTGGCACCTCATCGTCCTCGCCATGATCACCGTCGGCCTCGCACCGGGCGTCAGGGACATGGTCCGGATGGTACTGTATGTCTGATACCGCAGGAAACGCGGTCTTCACGTGTGCCCTGTTCGCCGTATCGATTGCGGCTGGCGTGGCGATCACTATCGGAGACCCGGCAGCAGGGCAGCAGATCCTCGAGCTCTTCAGGGAGGCGATCCTTGGAGAGGTGATCGACAGTTCCGCCCCGGTCCTTGCATCCACGCTCTTTTTTAATAACCTGCAGGCGTGCCTGATCATGTTTCTCGGCGGGGCGTCCTTTGGGGTCCTGACCGCATTCATGATCATTTCAAACGGCGTCCTGATCGGTTCCATCGTCGAGATCATCTTTCAGGAGAAAGGGGCCCTCTTCATCACGGCAGGGCTCCTCCCTCACGGGATCTTCGAGATCCCTGCGTTCATCCTCTCCGGGACGCTTGGGTTCATGCTCGCCCGGTCGTTATGGAACGAGTGGAACCTGCAGGGGGACGCAGCGGCCGATGCATCCAGGCTCGGCAGGATGTTCCTCCTCTACGTGATGCCGCTTGTCTTCCTCGCGGCGGTCACAGAGGCATTTATTACGCCGAAAATCATAGCTTTTGTCGCTTGAGGTTTTTTGAACATGGACGAGGATCAGGGTGCACTGCCGCCGAAAGATGATTTCAGCGCCTGGTACAACGAGTCTGTTATGGCGTGCCGAGATAATGGATGTCAGGTATCCGGTCAAAGGGCTGTATGTCTGGTACCCGTTTGGGTTTGCCCTCAGGAGAAACGTGTATGGGGAGCTCCGGGCGCTGCTTGACCGCGACCACCAGGAAGCCCTCTTTCCTCTGCTTATCCCCGAGACCGAGTTGGCAAAAGAGGCCGAGCATATCAAGGGGTTCGAGGAGGAGGTGTACTGGGTCACCCACGGGGGCACCTCCCCCCTGGAGGTGAAACTTGCGCTGCGGCCGACGAGCGAATGTGCCATTTACCCGATGTACCATCTCTGGGTCCGTTCCCATGCCGATCTCCCGCTCCGGATCTACCAGATCGTGAACACGTTCCGGTACGAGACAAAACATACCCGTCCGCTCATCCGGCTCCGCGAGATCACCTCCTTTAAGGAAGCCCACACGGTCCATGCCACGTGGGAGGATGCGGAGCAGCAGGTGCATGCGGCGATCGCACTCTACCGGAAGTTCTACGAGACGCTCTGTGTGCCGGTGATCGTCTCGAAACGGCCGGACTGGGACAAGTTCCCGGGTGCCGACTACACGATTGCAGTCGATACGATCATGCCTGACGGGCGGACCCTCCAGATCGGGACCGTGCACCACCTGGGCGACCATTTCTCAAAGACGTTCTCGATCACGTACGAGGACGTCAACGGGGAGCAGCAGTTCGCCCAGCAGACCTGTTACGGGATCTCCGAGCGGTCCATCGCAGCGCTGATCAGTATGCACGGCGATGAGAAGGGACTCGTCCTTCCTCCCTCGGTCGCTCCGGTCCAGGTGGTCATCGTGCCGATCACCATCGGGAAGCGGAAGGAGGAGGTGCTGGCAGCGGCACGGGAGATCGAGCAGGACCTGTGTGCCTCGGGACTCCGCGTGAAGGTGGACCTCCGCGATCTTCGCCCCGGCGCCAAGTATTATTACTGGGAGATGCGGGGTGTCCCCCTCCGAATCGAGGTGGGCCCAAGGGACCTTGATGCCGGGCAGGTCACGTCGGTGACACGGCTCGGGGAAAAATCGGCGATCCCCCGTGTATCCCTCTCCTCCGGCGTTGGCGAGGTGCTTGAAGGGTTTGCGGCAACCCTCACGAGGCGGGCCGGGGAGCATGTCCGTTCGCATGCGAAAGTCGTCGATACCATGGAGGAGCTCTCCGTTGTTATCGAGCAGGGGGTTGCGATTGTCCCCTGGTGCGGCGAGCGGGGATGTGCCGACTTCATCGAGGAGACCGTGAATGGGAGCGTACTTGGCACCGAAGTGCAGGCCAGTTTTGCCTGTACTGCTGACGGTGCGTGTATCGCCTGCGGGAAGAAGGGGACCGCGGCTCTCGTGGGACGGTCGTACTGAAATCACTCTCTCTTTTCTTTCCCGATCCCTATCCCTCAAAAAATAGCCTTTTCCGAAAAACCTCCATTGAGCGGAACCTGGAACGTACCAGAGAAACGAACCTGCGATATCTATTTATCCGGTTGATTTCTACTGGTGCTGTTGAGAGTAAGATCCGATACAGCAGCGGGATGAATCCGTCATGATGGCATGGCGATGGACGAGCGGGACAGACCTTCCCCCATGACCGGGCTCGGCAAAAGTCTCTGAGAGTATGGTGCCGCAGTACCGTTCACAATCCGGCGACTGCATTGGAAGATTTGGTGGACTGAAATGTGGCGTATGAAATGGCGGGATGCGGCAATTTGGATCCTTTTCTTCTGCCTGATTTCAGCCGGCCTGATAACAGCCGGCTGCTCCGGAAGGTATCCTGATAAGGAAAATACGAGCTTCGGAGAGGCCCGGGATGTCGATTTCACGATCCTTCACGATGGTCTGGAAAGAGAATATCGTGTGCATCTCCCGCCCTCTTACGATGGGAGCAACAAAACCCCCGTAGTCATTTTTATCCATGGCAGCGGCGGCGACATCCGATCAGCGTCCAGAGACGGGTTGGATACGTATTCCGATGAGCTTGGATTCATCCTGGTGACTCCTGTGGCGACAATGGCGCTCGAGGGCCCCCTGGGATCCCGCTGGAATGGAGGCGAATGGAGTGGCGGGCAGTGTTGCGGAAGCGCAGATGACGTCGGATTCATCTCCAGGATGATAGGCGAGCTGCAACAGAATTTTACCGTGGATGAGAAGCGTATTTACGTCACAGGCATCTCCAATGGGGGATTGATGACCAATCGGCTGGCCTGCGAGCTTTCCGACAAAATTGCAGCGGTTGCTGTCGTTGCGCCCCCCGCAATAACGGCCAGCTGCAGCCCGTCGAGACCGGTTCCGGTGATGATCATCTACGGGACCGAAGATCCCGCCAATCCCCTGGACGGCAGTCCCCCCCGCGGGATCTTTGCCCTGGTCGACTATGATCGGATGCTCCCGCAGGATGTGGTGAATTCCTGGGTCCGGATTGACAACTGCTCACCCGGGAATGCGAGTACAAGGAAGGTGGGGGGCGTCACTTTTACTACCTACGAAGGAGAGAATGGAGTCGAAGTGCTGTTCTGCCTCGTCGATGGGATGGGGCACACATGGCCCAGCGGTTCGCAATATTTCTCTGCAAAAGTAGTTGGCGGCGTTTCCCACGAATTGTCGATGGTGGACATCTGGGCGTTTTTCCAGAAGCATCCCTTGAGGTAACTGAAAATACCCTGATAGAATCGGCATTCCCTCCAGTCACGAAAGAGAGAACGTTGGGAGATCCGGTGACACGGCTCGGGGAAAAATCGGCGATCCCCCGTGTATCCCTCTCCTCCGGCGTTGGCGAGTTGCTTGAAGGGTTTGCGGCAACTCTCACGAGGAGGGCCGGGGATCATATCCGTTCGCATGCGAACGTCATCGATACCATGGAGGAGCTCTCCGTTGTTATCGAACAGGGGCTTTGCGATCGCCCCCTGGTGCGGCGAGAGGGGATGTGCCTACTTCATCGAGGAGACCGTGAATGGGAGCGTGCTTGGCACCGAAGTGCAGTCCGGTTTTGCCTGTGCTGCTGACGGCGCGTGTATCGCCTGCGGGACTCTCGTGGGACGGTCGTACTGAAATTTTTTTCATTTCTGTGCGACTCAGTTCCGCACAGGCAGAAAGAGCAACGTATCCGATGTGCTTCCCAGCATTGTCCGACAATACTATGATAGCAATAAAGGGTCGATGCCTTTCCACTGCGACAAATGTCGCTGATGAATGAGATTCGGGGACAGGAAGGCAGTCTTCGATCAATCCTTCGATATGAAGAATAATTGCCTGGTTCATCCGCTCCTCTGCTTCATGTGGGGTTGCCCCGGTTGCCACACATCCGGGAATATCAGGCGAATATGCGGAATAGTTGTCACCCGCTTTCTCTATGACCATAAGGAATGTGGGCATACTCTGCCTTCTCAGCACCCTTTACAGTAGTACAGGTATTCCAGCCCTGGAGCGGCAAGGTCGCCTGCCGCGACTTTCCTTCCCTTTGCAAAGAAGATCTTCCCGCACTTGGCACAACGCTTCGGCCGTAGACGGTCGATCGGTTTCATCGGCACTTCCATGACGAACCGTGTGTCCGGCTTCTGCCCGTTGCCCTGGAGGTCCTGGTCGTTGAACGCTGCAACGAGCTGCATGATCTGGAGCGGGCTTGCTCCGATCTCGAGGAAGCGCTTGAAGAGGAAGTAGTTGAATACCAGCCACGGCAGATCGGAGCGTTCGATGAAATCATCGAGCTCGCCCTCCTGTGAATCAAAGTCCTCGAGCGTACAACCGCAGAGGGGACAGCGCCCTCTCACGAGCTCGTCCAGGTAGACCACCTCCCGGCATCCTGGGCAGGTGGTATGGGGTGCATGCATCCGTGACGTCATGGTATTCAGGGTCTTGTATTGGAGGTATTCTCTTTGAGAAATGGAGCGTGGGGTTCAACGTGCTCTCGTGAGTGGTCCGCATAACGGTACCGATCTTTTCACCGCACGCCTGGACGGCACGGCAAAACACCGTCCGCATCAGGCTGCACCGGCGATAAGTCTCGTACCGTGCAGTCACTGACGCTGCTCCTTATGTGCCGTGACCGATCACCCAGTGTTCGACTGTCTCTTCTATTTGTAGCTCCTTCTCATAAAACTATATCACCCTGCATGCGGTTGTGCGTGAAAATCCGGAAAATAACAGGGAGATCCCGGATTTTCCGGGGATCAAAGCTACGGAGGAATTTTTTAGCGCAGGAGAATCCCAAATACGTTCGACATGGACTGGAGCGCTTCACGGCTGTTCCCCTGGCGCCACATGATGATGCCCTTTTTGACGATCTCCTTGATGTCCGTCTTGTCGATATTGTAGGCGCTCATGAAACAGCGCACTGATTCGTCCAGGTTGCCGAGTATGAAATGGCAGTTGGAGAGGATGACCCAGGCATCGGCGTACCTGCCGTCCTTCTCCACTACTTCCGAGAGGCAGTCGATCGCTTCGCGATATTGTCCTGTACGGGATAATGCAAGTCCTTTCCAGTACTGCGCCCGGATAGTTCCGATAGAGAAGGTCTCGGCATTTTCGAAACAGTCGATTGCGGCATGATACTCGCCAAGTCCGCAGAGTGCGATTCCCTTGTTTACCAGTGCAGCGGTATAGCCGGGGTAGATACGGAGTGCATGGTTGAATGCCCTGATCGCGTCGCGATATCGTTTGAGCTTGACAAGGGCCTGGCCGGTATTCACCCATGCCCCTATGTATCTCGGACGGAGTTCCGTTGCCGTTCTGCAGCAGTCCAGTTCTTCCCTGTACCGGCCGAGCATCCCGAGGGCATGCCCTTTCATGTTCCATGCTTCCGGGGATTTCGGGTCGATGGCAAGGGCTCTGTCACAGCAATCTACTTTCTCGCTGAACCGGTCCTGCTTTCCGAGTGCAAATCCCTTCGCGAGGCAGGCCTCGATCGATGACGGGTCGAGTTCGATCGCCTTGTCACAACACTGGATCTCGTCGTCATATCTCCCGAGTTTGCCAAGCGCTATCCCTTTGCCGATCCAGGCCGGGGCATGACCGGGGTCCCGTTCGAGGGCACATCCGAACCAGGAGAGGGCTTCTTCATGAAGGCCTTTTTTGGAGAGCCGTATCCCCTCATTGCAGAACACATCCGGAGTGCCCTCTCGCAAAAGATAGTTCCTGCGGCCCGGGCTTGTACCGGAGGGAAAGGCCTGTTCTCCCGCTGGTTCGCGGGAAGCCATGGAACTGCCCATTACTACAGTCTGATGAAGACCAAGGGTATTAAATTCTTCGTGAAAAAGGGGAGTTTCCTGTTCATCCCCAGATCTCGTCCACCCGCGACCCGGGGCAGCGCTCCCGGAGCCCGGTGTACCAGTGGACAAGGAATTCCTGCCAGGGGAGAAGGACCGCGCAGGTACCTTCGAGGTATGACCGGTAGTCCTGGCGATACGATCCCGGCGGCGGGCAGTATATCGAGAGACCGTTCGGGCTCATCCTCCCTCCTTTCGTATCGGTTGCGAGCAGGAGGTCACCGAGGCAGGCCTCGATCTCCTGGCATGCCTGGCGGAGCGGGGCGGGTATCGCGGAATCGCGCTGGAGGTTTTCTGCGATCCCCTTGAGGTCCTTAAACTCCCTGCTCGCGACATGGAAGGTGCTCGCCATCGCGCTGTTGACCTGTTCAAGCCCGCCTTGTGCAAGATACGTATCCAGGGCTTTTGCAAGCGCAGCGGTCTTTTCGAGCACCAGGGGGATTTCCGATGTCCGGTAGGCGCTGTGAGACGGGACGTGGATGCCGGTAGCGGCACTGATCTCGCGTGTTTTCAGGAGGAGCCTTGCGAGTTCCTCCGGGCTTGTCGCAGGGTGGAGGGAGAGATGGCGAATGATGGCCTGGTAATCGTAGGTCTCTGCGATATCGGCGTCCTCGGAGGCGATGATATACGTGGTCGTCCCCCCAAGGGTTGCCACCGCTTCAAGGTTCCCCATGAAACAGGCGTTCATGAGGATGATGCTGATGGGGTTCCCTTCAGTGCGTGATTCCGGATCGATCCGTTCCTTCATCTGCTGGATCACTGCCCTGAGTTGCGCATCGTTCTGTGCAAGCAGCGCGTCAAAGTCGTTTGTGATGATCTTCAACAGTCCGTTCTTTGCATAGGTCTTCCAGAGCGCTTCATCGGGGAGCAGGCCCATCCACCCGTAGCCGTGCCCGGCAACGATGACGAGCCGGTGGTCGGCGGGAAAGAGGATCATGGCGTTCTGTATGATCTCTTTGAAGATTTGAGGACTGCTGCTCGCGAGATCGGTGAACCTGAGGATGATATCCTCCGTGAGGGTGGACCCGGCGTTCATGCGGGCAAAGAAGGTATCGGTGAGGAAGGGGCCGTCAAAAAAGACGCAGAGGTGGACATGGTCATTCGAGCCGGTCTCCTGTAACTCCTTTACCACGTCAAAGAGGGAGGCGGCGAGGTTGTTGTCTGCCACGAGGTAGGGGATGACGGACCATTCTGCATGGGTCTCCACCGCGGCAAGGTTGGCCTTCGAGATGGCGCAGGTAAAGTCATCCGGCCTGAGGATGACCCGGTCTCCGGGTGATCTCCGGTAGGGGTTACTTGCCGCAAAAAACATGGCACTCAGGGGAATTCCAGGAGGGCATCGGGCGAAAACACCGCGTAGTTCCCCACGTCATTGGCATCAGGCCCCATGAGTTCAAGATCGCGATCGGCGAGGTCGACTGCGAACTGTCCCTCGGAGGCGAAGAACCCGACGGCGCGGAATGCGAAGGGGAGCGGGCTTTCCCTGTGTACCGCGTGTTCTTCGACATCATCGTGCGTGCTGCCGACCGATGCCTCTACTGCCTGCGGGACCCTGGCGGTGACGCCAGCCTCTGAGGAATGGTATGCCTTCACCACGAACTCCTTTGACTTGAGGATATCGGTGACGATGTAGGCTGATCCGGGGGCGTCGATATCCCTGGTGAGCGCAGGTGACCTGGTGGGGCGCGATCGTTCGAGGAGGAGGCGGAGGCTGTTGATCCCGACGCCGTCCCTGAGTACAGCCCCAAACGTGATCTCCACGCCGCTCGACCGGTCCAGGCTGGCCGAGATCGACGACCCTCCGCCTGATATACGGTCGAGGAACTGGGAGATGAAGGGGATCCCGACCGATGCCTGGAGCCGGTCGGTCCCTTTTCCTGACGCCCATGCGATATATTCATCGGTGGCGTCCATCTCAGGGGGCTCAAAGGCGCCATCGAGGTAATCGGCGAGGCTTCCGACTTTCCTGACCTGGTCGTGCTCTACGTTGAGCAGCACGGAGAGGGGGCGTATGCTCTCCCGCGGTACGGCGATCGGGTTGTACCCTTTCTGGTTCAGGAACCGGATGTAACTGTCCTTGACAAGCATGGTATCTCAATGAGGGTAGTTTTACCAGCCGTATCTTAAGAGTTCCGCCGTAATGGGCAGTGTGCGTCGAACATGGATTTGCAGAGGATTGTTCTCCTCTGGTCCGGCTGTGAGCCCTGCCCTTCCCTGGACTGCTCTGAACGGCCGATCCTCCCGGAGATCCATCAAGGCATCGACCAGGCGCCGACTGCCCTTCCCTGGACTGCTCTGAACGGCCGATCCCGCAGATGGTGCATGTTCACGTTTGGGTTCTGTACTGATGCGTACCCCTCTCTTTCCCGGGCCCGATCGCGGTTGCCAATTCACCGGAACCACAAAAATCAAGCCCCGTGCGGTAGAGTATCCCTTCACAGAACCTATGGCTCCACTACCAAGCGCCTGTACGATTGCCGGTTCCGATTCAGGGGGCGGTGCCGGGGTCCAGGCCGACCTGAAGACCTTCACCGCCCTCGGCATCTGGGGGACCACCGTGATCACGGCCATCACCGCACAGAACCCGAAAGGGGTCCTCGGGGTCTCCATGGTGCCGGAGGAGACCGTCATCCTCCAGCTCGAAGCGGTCCTCGATGACTTTGACATCCTTGCCTTCAAGACCGGGATGCTCGGGACTGCCGGGATGATCCGGACCGTGGCACGATCGCTCCCGCCCGACATCCCGCTCGTGCTCGACCCGGTGATGATCGCAACGAGCGGAGCCCGGCTCCTCGACGAGGACGCGACCGGGCTCCTGCTCTGCTCCCTCCTTCCCAGGGCGACGGTGGTCACCCCAAACATCCCGGAAGCCCTGGTCCTCTCCGGGATGAACCGGATCGATTCCCTGTCCGACATGAAGGAGGCGGGCAGGACGATCCTCGATCTCGGCCCGGACTATGTCGTGATGAAGGGGGGGCATCTCCCGGGAGAAGAGGCGATCGATCTCCTGGTCGGCCCGCACACCGAACTGGTGGCGAAGGGGAAAAAATACCCGTACGAGGTGCACGGCTCCGGGTGCTGTTTCTCGGCGGCGATGGCAGGGTACCTGGCGCTCGGGCGCCCGGTGGAGGAGGCGTTCCGGGATGCGAAGGAGTTCGTGGATGCGGCGATCAGGGATGCGGTGGTGAGCAGGTCGGGGAAGTACAGTGTGTGGGTGGGGAAGTGAGGGGGTAATCGGATTACCAGAAATTCAATTTTCTAAAAAAGAGAATGCAGCCAGTTTCAATCTTATCAAATAACTCCCTATTTATTATATAACCTGTTTTTACCAGTGATTTTTGAAAACTGTGCATATTTTTATATATAATAAGGAGGGGAATACTAGCTTACACAGTGTTTGCTTGCACAGAGAAGCAGTTCAGAACTAGTGAGGTGGATTATTCTATGAAAATTAACAGATCTGATGAAGAGGCGGTATCCCCGGTGATCGGGGTTATCCTCATGGTCGCTATTGTCGTGATTCTTGCGGCAGTTGTTGCGGCCTTCGTGTTTGGAATGGTGGGAACATATCGACATGATCCAAGAATGTTGCAGCTGACAGGTCACAGTGATCATCTGGTAACAGCTACGACTGATATGTTACTCTATGGCAAGGGTGGATCCGATACTGATCAGTTTGAAACATCTAGTCGACTATCATTGGAGATCGTGACTGGTAACTGATACTACATCCATGGACAGACTCATCCAGTTGTCGGTGATAATCTCTGATATGCTTGCGACTGATTCAACAGTAACGTGTGATAATCAGGATTCACTGACGGTACAACCAGGTTATCTACGATAAGAGATTCTACATCTAACTTGTTATTAGCAAAGATTTCACGATGTCGATACATCAGCAATTGTTCATTGAGATTATTGATATATGAACATCTTCAGATCATCGAATTCTCTATGAAAATTCATTTAATAAACTATTGAAATTATTTCTAATTTTAGAATCACGAAAAAATTTCCATCCAACCAAATGTATATAAAATTTCTCTCCAAAATAAAGACCCTATGGGAAAATATACCGTTCCAGCGATTGCTCTCTTGTTGATTTTTTCAGTTATCGCTGCAGGTTGTATCAATCCTCCTTCTTCTGGTAATTCAAATCAAAACCCGAAGTCAACCGTCAAACCGACGGTAAAGACCACTACCCCTGTCACCACCACAACCACTATCGCACCATTGTTTAAGGTCGGCGATATTGCCCAGACATCATCGAATGCGAGAACCGGACTTGCAATCGTGAACTATAATACGGCCACACAGGAATATGGGACTGTACCTATAGTCCATGACAGTAAAGGTGACGGGTGGCATACCGATGGGTTCCAGATGACAACATGGAAAAAATTCTCAACGATGCACAAAGAGTATAAATTCATCTATTCGACGACTGTTTCTATATCGCAAATACCGGACTATGATCCGACATTGAAGAAACCGAATGTATTTTCTTCGGCTGCCTGCGACCTTGTGGGAGATTATAGTGCGAATAAAGGAAACACCACCTACATGTTCAGGATGGACAGGATAGTGGTGAACAAGACAGGTAATCAGACCCACATCGGGACCTGGTCAGAAGTCCGATCGACTGATAAAAGGAGGTTTTTCATTCAATGGAACTACACACTAACACCCAATTCCTCCAATTATGCACAACTGATCACTCTTTCATCAGATTACTCAAAATTCACGGGAAAAGATAATTATGGGAACAATATTGATGCCACATGGATAGGTCTTGTTCCCTCCTGGAAGGCAGAACTCGATAAAGCAAAACTGGAAGAAATTGCCGAAGTTGCATCGAATGCAGATTGTTACCGATGGCTCGGTGGCAACGAATGGTACAATAAAATATAATTTTTTAAGAATTATACTACGATTCTAGCAACTTTCTCTTTGTATCTGGTCTCGATAGTGGTCCTATCTCCCGTCTCTTTGGTAGTAGTATTGAAGTTCCATTCTCCATTTGTTTTCTGGGCATTCACCAGGGTATATTCATCCCGTGAGTAATCATATCGGACTATCAGGCGTCTTTCAATGACAAAGCCGGGCCCATCATTGGGATTTTTTGTTGTATTCCTTGTCATTGCAGGGTCAGGGTAACCGAATCCGGACCGCACTCCACCATACTTCCCGCACCGCACCGAAGAGAAGATATCACCCGACCTCCTACTGACCGTAGGAGCGGAGCATCATGAGCGATATCGTCCACGGGTACCCGGATAACCCTCGCATAAAGCCCCCTACCGGCAATCCCGGCAGGAGAGCGGCATCCCACGTCCAGTCCTGGGCGCTTGAGGTGATCGATGCGCCGGGGGCATGGCTGGTCCCCCGGTGGGAGGCACGCAGACGGTGTGCATTATTGACACCGGTTTTTTCGCCGAATCACCAGGATCTCCTGCCTACGAAATCCGATACCGAGATTGAGTCGTGGATGGCATATCTGGTGCAGGAAACGGGTCATGGCACCGAAGTAGGGGGAATCATTGCTGCAGCCCACAATACGGGGCATGGCAGAGCCGGGGTATGTCCGGATTGCAGAATAACGCGCATATCGGGTGGAGTTTTTTCTTCCGACAACGTAACGATGCGGTCTGGCAGTATGCGTTTAGGCCAGGCGATCCAGGGTCAACGAGGTGGCAAAAGTTAGGTCCATTGCAGGGTTTTGAATATCAGCAAGAGTGACATGGCGGATAAAGCGACTGCCGAAGACCTTGCCAGGACACACCTCCTCTCTCCCGTGGATACCTTTCTTGGCCGTGGCGGTATCCTGGTGGTTGGCGGGGCAAACAGCGACAACATCCTTGCATCCCAATGCTTTCCGGCGGCCATCCGGCAGGTCTCATCGATGAGATCGAGTATCCTGGTCGTGGGGAGTGTATTGGACACGGGGGGTCAGCAGTTCTGGAACGGTGAGCTTGTTGCCCTGTATACCGGCCAGAACGATGTGGACATCTATGCTCCCGGTGGCGAACAGGAAGTGCTGGATTACAAGAACCCGGTCGGGTATAAGAACAGCACCGGAAATTCGCTTGCGATCCCCCACGTCGCAGGGCTGGCAGCCCTGCTGATGCAGATCGATCCAGGCCTCACTGGTGAGCAGGTGGCAACCATCATCAGGGAGACTGCCGAGCTCCAGAAAAACGATAACAAGGGTGAACCGGTCCGGGTGGTCAACGCCTTTGCCGCTGCCCTGAAGGTACATAACGATCACGCACCGGACTGTCCCCTCGCAGGGTACCGCGTCAGCATGCCGATTGAATTCAACGAAGGGACACTTGAGGTGAACGGCGAACCGGTCCCGGTCTGCCATGCCGGAATTGGCAACAGTTTCTGTCGTTTTACCGCACCGCGGGACAAGGAGATCCATGCCCGGCTGTTCAGGCACCCCAGTCTGGAGCCAGGGGCAGAGCGTGTGTGCTACTGGGAGGGGTCGTTTGCCGACCTGCTCGCCAATGGAATGCCCGGATCAAGGGACAGCGCCTGGAGCCACCCGGCGGTCGATGAACTCCGGACCGTGCGCCTGCAGGGGCTTGCCCTGCCGGTGTGGTACGGGGGCGCTCAGCCACAGCCCGGTCGCTGATGCGGCTATCATCCTCAAAGATCGGCGGAGAGAGGGGAAGTGGTCTGCAAGAACGGACAGCACGGGGCGGTTTGTGGTGCCCTTCGGCGAACCCGGTCCGTATACGCTTGTCGTCCGGGAAACCGGTGAAGGTGGTGCACGGTACGAAGTCGATCTCCAGTTGGAGGGAGTATCATCTATACCTACTGACCCTAACCACCCGGAGAATACTCCTATCGTGCTCGGGGATCCCGTCCCCCGCAACCGGTGGCGGAACGGGTTTGCAGGCCGGGTACTGTTTGACGGGCAGGCACAGTGGAAAGGCGGGGAACTGGAGGCAGCCAGGGGCACCCTCACCTTCAGGGCACAGGCAAAATCACTCACTCCGGAGGTCTTCCTGCACCATTGCTACGAAAGCCTGACCGGTGACGAACTGTCATTTGAGGAAAGACTCGCGGGAGGAGATGGAGTAGCGACATGGGCACCCATGTCCGCCGCTGAGTGTGCAGCGGATCTTTCGGACATGATGCCCGATCTTGCCAAACCGCAGATCAGGGTGTGTTCAATCCTCTACGGCAATCTTGCCAATAAGCCTGACAGCATGTGGCAACACTCCTTCGATTCAGAAGACTGGTGGGAGGGCCAGGAGATCCCGCCCGGTGTCGTCATCGCCACCGGGGGTGAAGAGTGCCAGGTGACAATCGATGTCCCTGATCTCACAAAACGCATGCTGGATGCGTACTTCCGTGGCGATATCGGTATGCAGACCCCCTGCGAGTTTGACCTTGAGTTCGGTTTCTTTCTCGACCATTCGGAAGCGCAGGGACCCGGGGTCCGGTTCTTCCTGGAGGAATTGGGAGGGGTAGTGACTATTGCCGAAGTGCCGTGCCGGGTCGATCGCTACCTCTCGGATGATCGCCGACAGTACCGGATTATCGCCGGCCCCAGTGACAATGCCCTGCGGTTTGTAAAGCACCCGGACAGCCAGGTACAGATTGAGCCGGATTCACAGCCGGCTCCAGCGGGTTGCATCTCGGCAATCGTCACCGAGACAAGGGACGAATCCGATATGATCAGGTACATGAACAGAATAGCGGCAGTCGGATCCCAGGGGGAGGTCGGGTTCCTCAGGTACACTTAATGGATTCACCGAAACATGAAAATCCAGAGTGGGGTATCTCAGTTTGTTTCGTCAAAACATATCTGGGAAGCATCCAGGAAAAGGAAATACCGTGAATTCCCAGCAGTAAAAAATCACCCGAGCCCCTTCTCCCACCGGAGCTCCTTCTCGCTCCCCTTCATGCAGTAGTCCTTCCTTGTCATCCCGTATTCGATGTAGAGCGGGCACCCGGGGCAGATGCACCCCCGGTCCTCACGGATGCAGTGAAAGCTCATCCCGAGCAGGCAGAAGAGAGTCTCGCCGCTCTTCTCCGCGCATGCATTGAAGGTCGGGCAGGAAGGACAGACGCATTCCCCCTTCTCTTTCTCGTATCGCTTCCACCGCTCCTCTTTTCTTACGGGGAGGAGCTCTCTCATCCTGTTCTCGAAGGTCTCCATGGGACGACTCCGCTGAGGAAGAATGGGGAGGGAGATATATCACGCTAGCAGTTCGGCCTGTTTGAATGTCGTTTCCCTAAGGCTCGTGATTTCTTCAGATTTTGATAAAAAAACGATGAAAGTGGCGATTTTAACGGCAGATTTAGGGAAAGTTTAATAAAGGTTATGTAGGCATACCTTTCCCTTAAATAAAATTGCAGAAAGATTAATAAGATGTTACCCAATGGAAGAGGTAGACTTATGAAAACAAATGCAACGGTTATTATTACTTTTACGCTTTTAGCGGTCCTGCTCTTTGTAGGAAACGTATCAGCTGACGTAACTGGCTGAATCACCGCATCCGTACGCCAACAACTACGATCATACTTGGACCATCACCGATCCCACTGCGACCCAGATGAGGATACATTTCCAGAACATAACGCTTGCTGGACGGTCGACATCATCCGATTGTATGATGGTCATAATGGCACTGCCGGTAACCTATTCAGAATACTGACAATGGCGAAGACATCTGGTCCGAATGGTTTACGACGAATACCATTGAAGTACGGTTAGCTACCGATGCCGGTTCTACTGCCTAGGGCTTCCTTGTGGACCAGAAAGAAGTCCGTACTGGAGCGACCTGTCCTCCGACCAACCCCAATGCTCTCGCAGAGTCCTGTCATCCCTACGCCAATAACTACGATTACACCTGGACGATTACCGATCCCAGTGCGACCCAGATGAGGATACATTTCCAGAGGATATCGCTCGATACCGGCGACAAAATCGGATTGTATGACGGTAGCTGGTAACCTTCTTGCAACCTATCGATCCTACGGACAATGGCCTGAACATCTGGTCGAATTGGTACCCGACAGACACCATCAAGGTCCAGGTTGACCACCGGTTGGACTTGGGAATGACTGGGGCTTCCTTGTGGACCAAATGGACTCGCAACCCCCCGCGAGCATCACGAACCTCCACAACACCACGTACCAGCCGACTAGTATCACCTGGAACTGGACTGATCCATCGTCGTCAGGACTACATGTATGCCCGTGTCTTCCTCGACGGATGTGTTCCAGGCCGATGTGCCCAAAGGAATGCAGACCTACACTGCGACGGCCCTCACCCCCTCAACCGCATACACCCTCAGCATAAATACCGAGGGACCTGTCGGGCTAATCAACCCGACCTGGGTCACCAGCACTGCGACGACATCACCGGTTCCGCCCGATAGCATCAACAGCCTCCACAACACCACGTACCTGAAGAATAGTATCACCTGGACCTGGACTGATCCATCCACCTCGCCAGACTTCGACCATGTCCAAGTCTTCCTCAATGGCGTGGAAAGAGCCGATGTGCCCAAGGAATTCGAGACCTTCATGGCAACGGGACTCACCCCCAACACCTCATACACCATCGGCACGAGGACCGTAGGGCCTTCCGGGGTGATCAACCAGACCTGGGTCAACAGCACTGCGATCGACAGCACTGACTCCGCCCGAGAGTATCACGAACCTCCATAACACCACGTACCTGCAGACTAGTATCACCTGGAACTGGACTGATCCCACCTCGGTCAGACTTCAACCGTGTCCGGATCTACCTCAACGATGTGTTACAGACCCCCCCTGTGGCCAAAGGAGTGCAGACCTTCACGGCAACGGGACTCACCCCTAACACCGCATACACCCTCAGCACGAGAACGATTGGAAATATGGGGTTGGTCAACGCTGACCTGGGTCAACCAGCACTGCGATGACCGCACCGGTTCCGCCCGATAGCATCACGGACCTCCATAACACCACGTACCAGCCGACGTATATCACCTGGAACTGGACTGATCCCGTCCATCGACAGACTTCGACCATGTCCAGGTCTTCCTCAATGGCGTGGAACAGACCCCGGTGGCCAAAGGAATAGAGATCTTCACTGCGACGGGACTCACCCCCTCACACCGCATACACCCTCGGCACGAGGACCGTAGGGCCTCCGGGGTGATCAACGCGACCTGGGTCAACAACACTGCGACGACAGCACCAGCTCCACCCGTTCCGCCCGACAGTATCACGAACCTCCACAACACCACGTACCAGCAGACTACCATCACCTGGAACTGGACTGATCCCACCTCGTCAGGCTACACCGTATGCCCGAGTCTTCCTCAACGATGTGTTCCAGGCCGATGTGCCCAAAGGAGTTCAGACCTTCACTGAAGACGGGACTCACCCCCTCAACCGCATACACCCTCAAAATAAATACCGAGGGACCTGTGGGGTTCATCAACGCGACCTGGGTCACCAACACTGCGATGACAGCACCGGTTCCGCCCGAGAGCGTCACGAACCTCCACAACACCACGTACCAGCCGACGTATATCACCTGGAACTGGACTGATCCCGTCCCACGACAGACTTCGACCATGTCCAGGTCTTCCTCAATGGCGTGGAACAGACCCCGATGTGCCAAAGGAATAGGGACCTTCAATGCAACGGGACTCACCCCCAACACCGCATACACCTCGGCACGAGGACCGTAGGGACCTACCGGGGTGATCAACGCGACCTGGGTCAACAACACTTCGTCGACAGCACCAGCTCCACCGGTTCCCCCGGCAAGCATCACGAACCTCCATAACACCACGTATGAGCAGACTACAATCACGTGGAACTGGACTGATCCAGCCTCGGTCAGGCTATCACCAATGCCCGGGTCTTCCTCAACGGTGTGTTCCAGGCCGATGTGCTCAAAGGAGTGCAGACCTTCACGAAGACCGGCCTCACCCCCTCAACCGCATACACCCTCAGAATAAATACCGAGGGACCTGTGGGGTAGATCAACGCGACCTGGGTCACCAACACTGCGATGACAGCACCGGTTCCGCCCGCGAGCATCACGAACCTCCACAACACCACGTACCAGCCGACCAGTATCACCTGGAACTGGACGAATCCCGGCTCGGCCAACTTCACCAATGTCAAGGTGTATCTCGACGGGGTGGATTCAAGGCCGATGTCCCCATGGGAACACAGACCTACACAGCATCGGGCCTCACCCCCTTAACCGCATACACCCTGGGGACGAGGACCGAGGGACCTGCGGGCGCAATCAACGCGACCTGGGTCAACAACACTTCGACGACCGCACCGGCTCCACCAGTCCCCCCGGCAAGTATCACGAACCTCCACAACACCACGTACCAGCAGACTACCATCACCTGGAACTGGACTGATCCCAGCTCGGCAGGCTACACCAATGCCCGGGTCTTCCTCAACGATGTGTTCCAGGCCGATGTGCCCAAAGGAGTGCAGACCTTCACGAAGACCGGCCTCACCCCCTCAACCGCATACACCCTCAAAATAAATACCGAGGGACCCATCGGGTTCATCAACGCGACCTGGGTCACCAACACTGCGACGACAGCACCGTTCCGCCCGCGAGCATCACGAACCTCCACAACACCACGTACCAGCCGACCAGTATCACCTGGAACTGGACGAATCCAGGCTCGGCCAACTTCACCAATGTCAAGGTGTATCTCGACGGGGTGTTCAAGGCCGATGTGCCCCAGGGAACGAGACCTACACAGCACGGGCCTCACCCCCTTAACCGCATACGACCCTGGGGACGAGGACCGAGGGACCTGCGGGCGCAATCAACGCGACCTGGGTCAACAACACATCGACGACCGCACCGGCTCCACCAGTCCCGGTTCCCCGGCAAGTATCACGAACCTCCACAACACCACGTACCAGCAGACTACAATAACGTGGAACTGGACTGATCCCAGCTCGGCAGGCTACATAATGCCCGGGTCTTCCTCAACGATGTGTTCCAGGCCGATGTGCCCAAAGGAGTGCAGACCTTCACGAAGACCGGCCTCACCCCCTCAACCGCATACACCCTCAAAATAAATACCGAGGGACCTATCGGGTTCATCAACGCGACCTGGGTCACCAACACTGTCGACGACCGCACCGGTCTCCCCCGGTCCCGGTTCCCCCGGCAAGCGTCACGAACCTCCACAACACCACGTACCTGCCGACATCAATCACCTGGAACTGGACCAATCCCACTCGGCAGACTTCGACTATGTCCGGGTCTACCTCAATGGCGTGGAACAGGCCATGTGCTCAACGGAAATGCAGACCTACACGGCGACGGGACTCACCCCCTCAACCGCATACACCCTGGGGATAAAAACGGTAGGGACCCATGGGCTGATCAATGCGACCTGGGTCACCAACACGTCGACGACCGCACCGGTCGTCCCCGGTCCCGGTTCCCCCGGCAAGCGTCACGAACCTCCACAACACCACGTACCTGCCGACAACAATCACCTGGAACTGGACTGATCCCAGCTCGGCAGGCTACACCAATGCCCGGGTCTTCCTCAACGGTGTGTTCCAGAGCCGATGTGCTCAAAGGAAATGCAGACCTTCACGAAAACAGGACTCACCCCCTCAACCGCATACACCCTGGGGATAAAAACGGAGGGACCAATCGGGTTGATCAATGCGACCTGGGTCACCAACACGTGCGACGACCGCACCGGCGTCCCCCGGTCCCGGTTCCCCCGGCAAGTATCACGAACCTCCACAACACCACGTACCAGCCGACAACAATCACCTGGAACTGGACTGATCCCAGTTCGGCAGGCTACACCAATGCCCGGGTCTTCCTCAACGGTGTGTTCCAGGCCGATGTGCTGAAAGGAGTGCAGACCTTTACGAAGACAGGACTCACCCCCTCAACCGCATACACCCTCAGCATAAATACCGAGGGACCCATCGGGTTGATCAATGCGACCATGGTCACCAACACGTCGACGACCGCACCGGTCGTACCGCCCCGGTTCCCCCGGCAAGCATCACGAACCTCCACAACACCACGTACCAGCCGACACAATCACCTGGAACTGGACTGATCCCAGCTCGGCAGGCTACACCAATGCCCGGGTCTTCCTCAACGGTGTGTTCCAGGCCGATGTGCTGAAAGGCAGTGCAGACCTTTACGAAGACCGGACTCACCCCCTCAACCGCATACACCCTCAGCATAAATACCGAGGGACCCATCGGGTTGATCAATGCGACCATGGTCACCAACACGTCGACGACCGCACCGGTCGTCCGCCCCGGTTCCCCCGGCAAGTATCACGAACCTCCACAACACCACGTACCTGCCGACTAGTATCACCTGGACCTGGACTGATCCCAGCTCGGCAGGCTACACCAATGCCCGTGTCTTCCTCAACGGTGTGTTCCAGGCCGATGTGCTGAAAGGAGTGCAGACCTTTACGAAGACTGGACTCACCCCCTCAACCGCATACACCCTCAGCATAAATACCGAGGGACCCATCGGGGTCGATCAATGCGACCATGGTCACCAACACGTCGACGACCGCACCGGTCGTCCCCCCGGTCCCGGTTCCCCCGGCAAGTATCACGAACCTCCACAACACCACGTACCTGAATAATAGTATCACCTGGAACTGGACCGATCCATCCTCGGCAGACTTCGGCAAGGTCATGGTCTACCTCAACGGTGTGTTCAAGGGCAATGTGACCAAAGGAACTCAGGCCTACACGGCAACGGGACTGAACTCATCTACTGCCTACACCATCGGTACGAGAACGGTCGGGACTACAGGGTTGATCAACGCGACCTGGGTCAACAGCACTGCGACAACTGCATCGGGTGTAGTTCCCCCTGTAATTGTCCCGGTAGCAAGGTTTACCGCGAATCCCTGGTCTGGGCCCGTTCCCGTGACGGTCCATTTCAGTGTTCTGACACCTGGTGCTGCTGAAACCTACCTCTGGGTCTTCGGCGATGGCACAACCTCCACGGAAATGAATCCTGTCCACACCTATAGTTACCCGGCATATTACAGAGTCACTCTTACCGTCTCAAACGCAGCGGGAAGCAGCATTGCAAGGGGCTATGTGTTTGCGGGAAGATCCAGTAGATAGAGAATCTATCCCCTATTTTTTTCTCACAGAACCTTACCGGCTGGTTTTCCCCTGCCGATAGAGACTCACGTTCACTTCCCTTCTGGTTGAGACCCTCTCTCAAGATACATTTTCGAACCACGATGGGTGAACGGTAGTGTTTTTTGGAATACATGGGAGAGAGGAGAACGGGAAAACCTGATGGTGCCAGTCGTATACTACGAGGGCTGGTCTTCCTTTCAGATGAATCATTTCCCGGCCTCAAGGTAAAAAAATAGGAATTTCACGATATTCCCTCACTCTTTGTATCGGGTCATTCACTGGTGATCCATCTTCTCATGCAAAGACCATGACCCTGTCATCCTGGTAGGTGGGTATGGTAATGAGTGGGCCAAAGAGCACAAGGAGAACGAGAGCCCCGTTCCGCCAGGGATCAGGACAGTGGGACCATTCCGGTACAATCGTAACCACGAGGGACAAGAGCGGCCATCCGGGAAGTCTGAAAGCGACCATGAAAGGGCCCTTGTTTTCAGAGGAATTGGGGTGAATGGAACGGCGAAGGTACTGAACGGAAAGCGAGGTGGTATACCGGTGCCGCCACCTGCAAAGAACTATGTGGCATCGCGGGGAGGATAGTAGTACGGAAGGAATGATTTTTCATGATACTATCCATTGGTATGGCCCACCAGGTCGGGAGGTCCGCCCCCACAATCGATTTTGACGGAGTGATCATCAACGCAGGAATGAAGCTTGATGTCCCCGAGTCGCAATCAGGCACCTACAATTTCGACCTCTGGAAAAAAATGAAGGGCCATGCCCCGGTTACCGTCCGGTTCGATATGAAAGGAACATATCCCTCCACAAAACCATTCACCGTGCTCTGGGACTTTGGCGATGGTACGACGACATCAGAGATGGTGGCCAACCCACACCTATAACCGGGCAGGCACCTATACGGTCAGCCTGACCTTTACAAGCCCTGATGTCACGTTGAGCAAAAAAAAAGAGCACTATATAACCGTCTTACCGCTCGCTCATTATTACCCGACCCCTCTGATGGGCTGGGCTCCTTCCAAGGTAACATTTTCAGACTGGTCATCGGGAGAGCCGGCATCCTATCTCTGGGACTTCGATGACGGCACCACCTCCACCGATAATCACCCCATTCACACCTATGGAAAAGCAGGTGAATATGTCCCTCATCTTACCGTAGCAAGGGACGGGTTGTCCGATACCCTCACAAAGGTTGGCGCCAGCGGAGGATATGGCGGGGCAATCGGAAGCGGCGTTATCATTGTTATGCCCGTCGCTGACTTCTCAAGTTCAACGATTGCCGGCCCCGCTCCCCTGCAGGTATCATTCACCAACCTGTCCAGGGGGTTTCCTGAATCAATGGGCATGGAATTTCGGGGATGGTTCACCGTTGAGTTCAGAGACAAGCCCGAACCATACCTACAAGCAACCAGGGAATTATTCTGTGACCCTGACGGTAAAGACAGGGAATCTGCAGCATCAGAACACCATCCAGATAACCGTTCAGGAACTGTTGTTCACCATCACCGCGACTGCCGGGACTGGAGGGAAGATATCCCCGGCGGGAGCAGTGAAGGTAAAAAGCGGCGAGAACCAGACGTTTACCTTCACACCGGATGCAGGAAAGACACTTGATACCCTGAAGCGTGGATGGGACGGCGGTGAACACCACCAGGGACGACCTACACCTTCAGCAAGGTGACCGCAAATCACACCATTGCTGTCACCTTCAAACCGGCACCACCCCCGCCTCCACCGCCGGGGACGTTCACCATCACCGCGACTGCCGGGACTGGAGGGAAGATATCCCCGGCGGGAGCAGTGAAGGTAAAAAGCGGCGAGAACCAGACGTTTACCTTCACGCCGGATGCAGGAAAGACCCTTGATACCCTGAACGTGGATGGGAACGGCGGTGAAACCACCAGGGACGACCTACACCTTCAGCAAGGTGACCGCAAATCACACCATTGCCGTCACCTTCAAACCGGCACCACCCCCGCCTCCCGCCGGGGACATTCACCATCACCGCGACTGCCGGGACTGGAGGGAAGATATCACCGGCGGGAGCAGTGAAGGTAAAAAGCGGCGAGAACCAGACGTTTACCTTCACACCTGATGCAGGAAAGACACTTGATACCCTGAACGTGGATGGGACGGCGATGACACCCCCAGGGACGACCTACACCTTCAGCAAGGTGACTGCAAATCACACCATTGCTGTCACCTTCAAACCGGCACCACCCCCGCCTCCACCTCCTGGGACATTCACCATCACCGCGACAGCCGGGCCTGGAGGGAAGATATCCCCCGCGGGAGCAGTGAAGGTAAAAAGCGGCGAGAACCAGACGTTTACCTTCACGCCGGATGCAGGAAAGGCAGTCGATACCCTGACGGTTGATGGAAAGGGGGTAACCCCGACCAGGGACGACTTACCCCTTCAGCAAGGTGGCCGCAAATCACACCATTGCGGTCACCTTCAAACCGGCACCACCCCCGCCCCCACCCCGGGAACATTCACCATCACTGCGACAGCAGGGACTGGAGGAAAGATATCCCCGCCGGGAGCAGTGACGGTGAAAAGCGGTGAGAACCAGACGTTTACCTTCGCGCCGGATGCAGGAAAGACACGATACCCTGCGTGGATGGACGACGGTGAAACCACCAGGAACGACCTACACCTTCAGCAAGGTGACAGCAAACCAACCATCGCCGTCACATTCAAATCGGGATCCGGTACCGGAGAGACTATTGAAACAATAAAAAAGGAGATCATCAACCTGATCAACAAGGAGAGGACAACACGGGGTCTGCCCCCGTATGCCAGGGATCCTCCTGCAAATAGCGCAGTATCATAGCGATACCGGGGCAACGAAAGTGGAGCGGGGCTTGTTCTCATCTCGACTGGGATAACCGCACCCCGAAGAGAGGGCGGTTTCTCATACCCGGTCCATCCGGACACTGACGGGAGGATGCACCACATCGTACGTCGGTGAAAACTCATTCCTGGCGACCGGGCACAGCCCCGCTCAGCTACCCGCGATAGCGGTTGCCGAATGGATGAAGAGTCCGGGCCATAGACGAACTATCCTGGACAGTCCCGAAGTGAACAATGGTGACACCATATGTCCCTGCAGGAACAAAAAAGTCTCTTGCAAATTCACAAAGATAGGTATTGGAATTTCCAGGAATGCAGAAGGGAAGTGGTATATTAACACGGACTTTGTGTAACCCGGGACCCATGGCAGGAGAAGGAGCCAGGAAGAGAGGTGATCCAGGGCGATGACTGGATAGGCTCCTGTATCTCCCGGCAGCACAGAATGCCGGAACCAACAGGGCCCTGATGGACCAGGGAAATTACAGGTCGCTGTTGCTTCGTGCAGTATCCCTGCAAAGAACTATGTGGCCTTGCGGGGAGTATCTATAAGACTTATGGAACAATTTTCAATGATCCTTTTCATGCAGCGATATCCTAATGCAATTCACGAACGTACCACAGTACAATGGACAGCGAGAGCCGGTATGGAGGGAAGGGCATGAAGGTCCTCTCCTTTGACGATCTCGGTCTCCCGGATTCTATCAAAAAGGCGATAAAAGACCTCGGGTTCGAGGAGCCGACCCCTATCCAGTCGCTTGCGATCCCCCTGCTCCGGGACGGCAGGGACGTGATCGGGCAGGCCCATACCGGGACCGGGAAGACCGCCGCGTACGGGATCCCGATCGTGGAGACGGCCGATCCTGCCGGAAAACAGCCCCAGGCGCTCGTGCTCTGCCCGACCCGCGAGTCTGCCATCCAGGTCTCCGAAGAACTCCGGAAACTCGCAAAGCACCGGCGGGGCATCATGATCCTGCCCGTCTATGGCGGCCAGCCCATCGAGCGGCAGCTCCATGCGCTCAGGTCAGGGGTTCAGATCGTGATCGCGACGCCGGGAAGGCTGCTCGACCACCTTGACCGGCGATCGATCTCGCTTGCTTCCGTAAAGACCGTCGTCCTTGATGAAGCAGACGAGATGCTCGACATGGGATTCCGGGACGATATCGAGACAATACTCAGGAAGACCCCGTCCGAACGCCAGACCGTGCTCTTCTCGGCCACCATGTCGCAGCAGATCCTTGACCTTGCGGCAAAATACCTGAAGGATCCAAGGACCGTCCAGGTGATGCATGACAAGCTCTCGGTACCAAAGATCGAGCAGTCGTACTTCGAGGTGCGGGAGAGCGGGAAGATCGATGTCCTCTCCAAGCTCCTTGACCTGTACGACCCGCAGCTGACACTTATCTTTGCCAACACAAAACGTCGCGTGGACGAGATAGTCTCGCAGCTCCAGGCCCGGGGATACCTTGCCGAAGGGCTCCATGGCGACATGAACCAGTCCCAGCGGGAGCGGGTGATGGGGAAGTTCCGCGAGGGGAGGATCGACATCCTGATCGCAACCGATGTGGCCGCCCGGGGGATCGATGTCCCCGATGTCAACCTTGTCGTCAACTTCGATGTCCCCCAGGACCCCGAATATTACATCCACCGGATAGGGCGGACCGGGAGGGCCGGCAAGTCGGGTCGGTCGTTCACGTTCGTTTCAGGCAAGGACATGTGGAAACTCCGGGATATCCAGCGGTATGCAAAGATCCGTATCGCACCCCAGTCTGTGCCAAAGGAGCAGGAGATCTATACGAGAAAGGCCGAACTCCTCGCAGAAAAGGTCCGCGACCTGATAGAGACGGGGAAGCTCGATCCTGAAACCCTCCAGGTGCAGCAGATCATGGGGGAGGAATACACCTCACTCGAGGTCGCCGCGGCACTCCTCTCCCTTTCCACCGGAAGCGGGCCACGGTCTGACAAATGAGCATTTCCGGGCACAGCATGGCAAAAGGAACGGAAAATTGCGGGCAAATGTCCTTTCAGATTCAATAATTATTTATTCGATAACCCACCTACTCTATCTTGCTATCGCCGTGGTGGAGAACCGAGGATGATCACCGTACTCCTTGTACATGATGCTACCGACCTTATCGATATCACCCGCTCATTCCTTGAAAAGGGCGGGGAGGTCCGTGTAGACACCGTCTCCTCCACAAAACAGGCACTCGAGATCCTCAAGAACCGGAACTACGACGTCATCGTATCCTATTACCACCTCCCCGAAGTGAACGGGATCGAGTTTCTCCCTGAGATGAACGGGGTGGAACTTCTCAAATACTTAAAGTCCCACGGCAGTTCAATCCCGTTCATCCTCTATGCCCGGATGGGAAAAGACACGCTGGTGCTTCAGGATCTGAACAACGCCAACGAGGTCAAGTTCGGAAAAGCGGCAGACCCGAGAAAGCCCCTGACCGAGCTTCGTGACCTCATCCTTCAGGCGGTGATGCGAAAGAAGATGGAGCGGGACCAGTCCCTCCGGACTGACATCCTCAACTCCATCCTGTCGCTCACTCCCATCTGGATCTGCCAGATCCGGGGCGGTGTCATCGACTGGGCAAACAGCACCATGACCTCCGGGCTCGGCCACCCTGAGGGGGGACTTGTCGGGAAGAACGCCTCGGCCTTTTTTGCCAGCCGCGAGGCCTTTGACCGTGCATCACGGGAGCTGACGATTATTATCGACGAGCAGGGATGGGGGCATGCCACGACCCAGCTGAAAAAGAGTGACGGCACCGTCGTCCATTGCAGCCTCATGGTCCATGCCCTGGACCAGAAGGACCCCTCAAGGGGCCAGATCCTGGTCTGCGAGGATATCACGGAGAAGGTCCATCTTCTTGACGCGGTGAAGGAGAGCGAGCTCCGGGTCCGCGAGCTCCTCACCCACTCAAGCAGCCTGATCATGAAGCTTGACACGGAAGGAACGATCACCTTCTTCAATACGTTCGCGCAGGTCTTCTTCGGGTACTCGGAGGCCGAGATCGTCGGGAAGAATATCATCGGGACCCTGATCTCACCGCAGAGAGGGAACGGGCATGAGCTGACCGGCTTTGTGTCCGACATGGGACTGAACGGGGAGGGCCATGCAATCCGCATCACCGAGATGAGACTCCGGGACGGCCAGCCGGCCTGGGTTGCATGGATCAACAAGGCACAGCGGGACGAGGAAGGGCATGTCTCTCTGATCGTCTGCATCGGCCATGACATCACCGATCACGAGCACCGGGACCGGACCCGCATCAGCACGGCGCTCTGGAAGGACCGGGTGATCGCAAACTCGGATGTGGCGGACGAGGTCTTTGAAACGGTGTTCAACATCTGCCTCGAGATCGCAAAGGAAGGACGGGAAGGAAAGCAGGTCGGGACTGCATTTGTCGTCGGCGATACGGAAAACGTCCTCTCCAAGTCGCGGCAGCTCATCTTAAATCCGTTTGCAGGGCACCGGATCGAGGACCGGATGGTCACGAACCATGATATCCGCGAGAACATCAAGGAGCTGGCACAACTGGACGGGGCTTTTGTGATCAGGGGTGACGGGCTGATCGAAGCAGCTGCCCGGTACATCACCATTGATACGAGTGCGGTCGGCATCGCAAAAGGGTTAGGCACCCGGCATTCATCGATTGCCGGCATTACGCTCGTCACAAAAGCGATAGGAATCGTCGTCTCGCAGAGCGGGGGCAAGATCTCGATCTTCAGGGACGGCCAGGTGCTCCAGGAGATCGGATAGCAAACGGGGCGGTATATCCACACTTTTTAATAGCACCCTCAACAAACACCCTGTTGCAGACTATCGCTGCATGATTAGGAATGAATGATCAGAGGAAATATGGCGGCCCGTCATCGTCCGGACCGCGGACTATGACAAAGACGGTATGTGCAGACTGTGGAAAAGAGTGCGAGGTTCCGTTCACCCCGACAGAGGGGAGACCGGTGTACTGCAGGGATTGTCTCCCCAAGTACCGGAAGCCCCGTTACTAACCCCCTTTTTTCAGATTTCTGTTCCCCATCCTATCCTTCCAGGACATAAAAGTCCTGCTCCCGGATACCTGCAGGACCAGTCCTGGAAGATACCCTCCCTGTCCCCGGGGACCAGGGTGGTAACGCGTGACTGATCCCCACACCCGCTCGGTTCAAAGGAATCTTTGCAGTTGGCACGGTATCCCGAATGTTCTATTTCCGATCCCCTCCAACCTCTCATCCATGGGAACCAGCCAGCCGGACGGGACAGGGCTCTCCCGATCGCTGGGTCTTGCCGAGATCACCCTGTCCGGGATCGGGATCATCCTTGGTGCAGGGATCTATGCCCTTATAGGGACCGCGGCAGCCGGTGCAGGGAACGCGGTCTGGCTCTCCTTTGCCATTTCTGCCGTAATAGCCCTCTTTACTGCGCTCTCCTATGCGGAACTCTCCTCCATGTTCCCAAAGGCCGGTGCCGAGTATGACTATACGTCTGCTGCCCTCGGCGAGTATGTGGCGTTTATCGTCGGCTGGATGATCATCTTTGCAGGGATACTCGGGGCTGCAACGGTCGCACTCGGGTTTGGGGGCTATTTTCACGAGCTGTTCGGGATCGGCCAGATCCCTGCAGCGGTGGCACTGATCGCAGTCCTCACCGTCGTGCTCTTCATCGGAGTAAAAGAGAGTGCAGGGGTGGCCGGACTCTTCACGCTCATCGAAGGAGTTGGCCTCGTGCTCGTCATCATTGCCGGCCTGCCCCGGCTCGGGAGCGTCGACTACCTTGAGATGCCGCTTGGGATCAGCGGCGTGTTCACCGCTGCAGCGCTCGTCTTTTTTGCCTACCAGGGATTCGAGGAGATGGTCAAGTTCTCGGAAGAGACCCGTGATCCTCAAAAGACCGTGCCAAAGGCCCTGATGATCGCGCTCGTGGTCTGCACGGCCCTCTATATCCTGGTCTGCATCTCTGCGGTCAGCGTGGTGGGGTGGGAAGGGCTTGCCGGATCCGATGCACCGTTTGCGGAAGTGGCGACGGTGGCATGGGGTCCGCGGGCAGCCGATCTCCTCTCGGCCATCGCCCTGTTCGCCACCGCAAATACCGTGCTCCTGATGCTCCTTGCCTCATCCCGGATCGGGTACGGGATGGCCCGATCGGGAAGCCTCCCGGGCCTCTTGTCCCGCGTGCACCCGACAAGAAAGACCCCCTATCTCGCAATCCTTGCCGCTGCACTCGGGGCAGTCCTCTTCCTCTTTGCCGGCAATATCGGGTTTATCGCAAATGTCACGAACTTCACGATTTTTGTCACGTTCATGATCGTGAACCTGTCGGTCATCATCCTCCGCTTCCGTTCCCCGGACGCGATCCGGCCGTTCAGGGTCCCGGGAAGTATCGGGAGGATACCGGTGCTTCCGCTCCTCGGGATCGGGACAAGCCTCTTTCTCTTCTTCCAGCTCACCCCTGAAATACTCGCGATCGGGGCTCTCATTGTCATTATCGGCGGAATAGCCGCCCTTTTTGCGGGAAGAAGGCAGGATCAGGACCGTGAGGGTGAGTAAGCAAAGGTCACTTGCCAGTGAATTCACTCGATCGTCTTTCAGGATCCGGAAGTTTCCCCTCAAAGGGTGCAGTGCATGGGTGGCGGCAAAACAGTAGAGACTATAGCACATGAGGAACTCGTGAAGAGTCAGCACACCGGCCCTCACAGGTCACTCTATGACCCTTCAGCACCGTGAAAGGAGTATGAGAATCCGGATCCCTGCGTGCATCCTCTCTCATGGTCATCCTCCTGGTGCTCCCGGCAGGTGCCCATGTCCCTGAAGTTACCAAAGGCGATGTCGTCATCGTCCCGGATGCGGAGAAGTCGTATGCCTGGTACGGCTCACTTGCAGATGCGGACGAAGCAGACCAGTATCGTCATCATGGCAGAAGTGGGGACAGAGATCCGCCTCTCCCTCTCCACTCCTGAGAGCGGGGTTACCCCTTCGGCAGCCCTGATCGGGCCTGGGATCACCGGACAGGCCCCGCTTCCTGGTTTTATAAAAGTCCCTGAAGGGCAGGGGAGTGTCCTCATCACGGCAGGAAACGACCCTGAGATCTCCTACGAGCCGTTCACTCCTATGGCAATGTACG
Source organism: uncultured Methanoregulaceae archaeon (assembly GCA_963828315.1). Taxonomy (GTDB): domain Archaea; phylum Halobacteriota; class Methanomicrobia; order Methanomicrobiales; family Methanospirillaceae; genus UBA9949. The sequence continues at coordinate 557,849 of CAWHEC010000003.1, forward strand.
AGATATCCAGCTTTTCGACCTCCGCTCCAGCAGCAGGGGACTATACTGTCGTCGTCTTCGGAGACGAGGGGCGCTATATCCTGGCCACCGGCTATCTGGAAGAGTTCAGTCTCACCGAATGGGTGAGTATCCCGGTCTCGGTACTTGCCGTTCGGATCTGGCAGGGCCAGTCCCTCTTCTCCTCAACCTCGTGCCCATACTCGGCACCGTGCTTGTCGGAGCCTGGTGGTTCCGGAAACGGATCTCTCCGCCATCATGGCCCGGGGTATGGCTGCTCGCCATCGCGGGTTTCGCCTACATCGGGAGCGGCATCCTCGTGATCGCCCAGATGGTCATCGCCGGAATGCTCACCGGGCCGGTAGCTTCCATGATGCTCACCGCATTGTTCGCCGCAATCCCGATAATCCTTGGGCTGGTCCTCGTGAGAATCGCGGTGAGGACGGGGCCCTCTCCTTCGTATCGTGACCGGGGGATCATGGCGGTGCTGGGTATCCTTGGTCTCATATTCTGGGCCGGGTTGATTTTTGGGCCCGTGCTCGCGATTGCGGCAGCACTACTGCCAGGGAGCAGGGAATCTGAACCATCATAGGGATCCGGATTGATCGTGGGATGGCAACCGGGAATATCCCGGGAAAAATCTCCCGTTCCTACCGTATCTCGTTCTGTTCGCCTGTCACCATGTACGTGACCTTCTCGGCGATCTTGCACGCATGGTCCCCGCACCGTTCCAGGTAGCGGACGACCATCAGGTAATTCGTGCACCTGGTGATGGTGCGGGGATCCTCCATCATGTACGTGATCCCGTCACGGAAGATGGTGTGCCAGAGAGCATCGACCGCATCATCCCGATCCGAATGGTGAGTGATAAGCGAGATATCCTCGGTCTCGTACGCTTTCAGGGAGTCGTTGATCATCCCGATCACAAGCGATGCCATGTGGGGGATCGAGAGTGCCATGACGAGGCCTTCAACCCGCTCGTCGGAATATGTCCTGAGTACCACGCTTGCGATGTCTTTCCCGTACCTCCCGATCCGTTCGGCGGAAGAGATCAGCCGGAGTGAGCACGCGATCATCCTCATGTCCTTTGCCATTGGCTGGTAGAGGGCGATCAACTGGTACATCTCTTCTTCAAGTGCATTCGCCCGGTCGGAAAGTTCCTTCTTTCTTGCCTTGACTCCTTCTGCACGCTGCGGGTCGTTCTCTTCGAGTGCTGCCATGGCGTCGTCCAGCATTCCCACGGCAAGATATCCCATCTCGAGAACCTTCCCCTTCGTCACTTCCATCTCGGTATGAAATTTGTCGCTCATTCTGCCACCTATCCGAACCTTCCCGTGATATAGTTTTCAGTCAGTTCCTGTTTCGGATGCTCGAAGATCTGTTTTGTCGCACCGCATTCTATCATCTCGCCAAGATACATGAAGCCGGTGTAATCGCTCACCCGGGCAGCCTGCTGCATGTTATGCGTGACGATAATGACACAGTACTGTTGCTTCAGCTCGTTGATCAAGGTCTCGATCTTCGAGGTTGCAATCGGGTCGAGCGCCGAGCAGGGTTCGTCCATCAGGATCACCTCCGGCTCGACGGCAAGCGTCCGTGCAATGCAGAGACGCTGCTGCTGCCCCCCGGAAAGGCCCATCGCCGAATCCTGGAGGCGATCCTTCACCTCTTCCCAGAGCGCAGCATGCCGGAGGCTCCGCTCGACAATCTCATCGAGGCGTTTTTTATCGTTGATCCCGTGGATCCTCGGTCCGTACGCAACATTCTCATAGATAGACTTGGGAAACGGGTTCGGTTTCTGGAAGACCATCCCTATCTTCCTTCGGATCTCGACGGGGTCGGACTCCTTTGCATAGATATTATTCCCATGGAAATCGATCCTGCCGGTAATCCGGCAGCTATCCACAAGGTCGTTCATCCGGTTGAAACACCGGATCAGCGTTGACTTCCCGCACCCGGACGGGCCGATCAGGGCGGTGACATGCCGGTCGGGGACTTCCATACTGACATCCTTCAGTGCGAGGTTCTCCCCGTACCAGAGGTTCAGGTTTGAGGTTCTGATGATCGAATGTGCAGACATGAGGTTCACCATTTGACGGCCGCTGCAGAGCGGTGGCGTATCCAGAGAGCGAATGCATAGAATGTGACGACAAGGCCAAGGAGCACAAGCGCGGTGGCATACTTCTGTCCTTCTGCACCCGGTACATTGGTGGCGAGGATGTACAGGTGGTACGGCAGTGCCATGACCGGGTCAAAGAGCGAGTCGGGGAGGAACCGGGTGGAGAATACCACCGCGGTGAACAGGATCGGGGCGGTCTCGCCTGAAGCCCGCCCAATCGAGAGGATGGTCCCGGTCACGATTCCCGGGACCGAGGAGGGGAGGATCACCTTCCGGATCGTCTGCCATTTCGTAGCCCCGAGAGCAAGGCTCCCTTCCCTGACCGATAAAGGGATCGTCCTGAGCGCTTCCTCGGTAGTCCTGATGATCGTCGGGAGCACCATCAGGGCGAGGGTGATCTGCCCTGCAATCAGGGAGACGCCAAAGCCAAGGAAGATGACGAGGAAGGCAAACCCGAACAGGCCGAATACGATGGAAGGCGTCCCGTTCAGGAGGTCGGTGCCGGTCCGGATGATCCTGGTGACCGTTCCTTCCCGGGTATATTCGGTAAGATATATGGCCGCTCCGATCCCTATCGGCAGGGCAATCGCGATGGCCCCGATCACCAGGTACAAAGTACCGACGATTGCCGGGAATATCCCCCCGGATCTGCCGAGGTTTGAGGGGGGGGCAGTCAGGAACTCCCAGGTGAGGTAGGGCAGGCCCTTCACAATGATATCAAGGAGAATGACGCCGAGGGCAAAGAGAACGGAAAGGATGCAGAGTGTGATCAGTGAGAATGCCACCCTCTGAGTCCATTTCGGGGAGATGCGCCCCCGGATCAGCCGGAACGCCGAATATCCGACAAGGGCAGCCAGGAGACCGATGAATCCGGAGATCGCAAGCAGTCCCAGTCCCAGGACAATCCCGATCAGGGCGTTCCGGTACTTCTGCAGGGAACCGGAGAACCAGTTTTTCTCCCTGTCTTCGCCACCTTTGGAGAAGAGGCTTTGCATTCCCATGTGCTTCTCCTTGATCCTGGCGAGAATTACTGTCGCAAGGAGATTGATGACGAGGGTGATGACAAGGAGCACCACGGCTATCCCGAAGAGTGCATGGTAGTGCGTGCTCCCGATAGCCACCTCCCCCATCTCGATACCGAGGGTGCCGGTCAGGGTCCGTACCGGGGAGAGGACATTCCAGACCGGGTCGGGGATGACGGCCGCGTTCCCGGTTACCATCAGGACCGCCATCGTCTCGCCTACCGCCCTCCCGATACCGAGGATGATGGCAGCGGTGATCCCTGACAGGGCTGCCGGGGTCAGTACCCTGCTGATCGTCTGCCAGTGGGAGGCGCCAAGGGCAAAGGATCCCTCCCGGAACTCTCTCGGGACAGAGGAGATAGCATCCTCGGAGACACTGATGATCGTCGGGAGTGCCATCACCCCGAGAAGAATGGACCCGGCAAGCCAGGTCTCCCCGGTCGGCACATCAAAATTCACCCGGATCCAGTCGGTGAGGACGATCAGGCCAAAGAACCCTAACACCACGGAAGGGATCCCGGCCAGGAGCTCGACTGCCGGTTTAAGGATGACCTTTACCCGGGAAGGGGCGAGCTCTGCAAGGTAGATGGCACTACCGACCCCGAGCGGGATGGATATTGCCATCGCGAGGATTGTCACAAGCAGGGAATCCACGATGAGGGCGTAGATCCCGTATGCCGGCGGGACCCCGGTCGGGTTCCAGACCATCCCGGTGAGAAAGTCAGAGAGTCCTATCTCCCAGATGAGGGGATAAGCGTCGTAGAGCAGGAAAGCGAGGATGAAGAAGATGATGAGAACGGCAAAGAGTGCGCAGAAAAACCAGAACGCCCTGAAAAGCCGCTCCTTCCGGTGGCTATGGGCAAGAATTTCATGTCCACGACCGATCTTCTCGTCCGAATTTGTCGGGATAGAAGGGTTTCGGGGAGGCTGTTCCTCCCCGGAGCCGTCACGACCTGCCTTCATGGGGTGATCGGCACGAATCCTTCGTCAGCAATGATCTTCTGGCCTGCAGGGCTCAGGATGTAGTCAAGGTAGTCCTTTGCAAGTCCTGCAGGGGCTCCCCGGGTGATCATGATCAGCGGCCGGGAGATGGGATACTTCTTGTTCAGGACATTGGCGATACTCGGCATCACCGGCTCCCCGTTCACGATAATGGGGACTGCCCTGGCCCCGTTGTCGAGGTAACCAAGTCCCACATACCCGATGGCTCCCGGGGTCTGGGTGACGGTCTGCTGCACCGCACCGTTCGAGTTCTTTTCAAGCTGGGTGCGTGCGAAGTTCTGCTTGTTTCATGACCGTTTCAAAGAAAAACTCGCGGGTCCCTGATGCACTGTCGCGCCCGACCACCACGATGACCTGGTCAGGCCCTCCGACAGCCTTCCAGTTCGTGGTGTTGCCTGCATAGATCTCCCTGACCTGGGCGAGGGTGAGCCCGGATACGGTGTTGGCCGGGTGAACGATCACCGCAATCCCGTCATTTGCGATCGTGGTGACTACAAGACCCGGGTACTTGGTGTTTTCCTCGGCCTTCAGGTCACGGGACGACATCCCTATATCGGCAGTGCCCTCCCCAACGGCCTGGACACCGACGCTTGAGCCTCCTCCGCTGACCTGGATGTCAGCGGTGGCGTGATCCCTGCCGTAGGCATCTGCTGCAGCCTGTGCAACGGGAAGGACCGTGGTCGAACCGGTGACTTTGAGGGTAGTCTTCTGGCCATCGCCGGGTTGCTGGGTACACCCGGCGGCAAGTACTGCGATGACCAGGACTGCTGCAAGCCCGGACACCCAGTAGGTATGAATAGATGCTGCCATATTCCATGAGTGTACCTATATTTTTAAACAATTTTCCGATAGAAACTCTATGTATATATATAGTATATAGAGGACAATAGAGTATCAGGGATCCGATATCTATGGACATACGCAAAGTGCAGGTAACGGGTGGCTCGTCCTTTGTGATAACCCTCCCGAAAGAATGGGCAGAAGCGCAGCAGGTAAAGAAGAACGATCCCCTGGGGCTTATCACGCAGCCGGACGGGACCCTGCTTATAACACGGGATATCACCGAAGGTCAGTTCCAGCGGGAGAAGAGGTTTGACGTGAGTGAAATCCATGAGCCAACCTTCCTCTTCCGGTTGCTGATCGGTTCCTACATCGCCGGGTATACGACCATTGTCATCACCTCAAAAACCAGGCTTGCCGCCCCTGTCAGGAAGGCGGTGCGGGACTTTGCCCAGATGACAATCGGGCCTGAAGTGGTGGAGGAGACTGATACGACGTTCATCCTCAAGGATCTGCTCAACCCGGCAGAGATGCCGTTTGAGAACACCATAAAGCGGATGTTTGTGATCGTGAAGAACATGCACCTCGATGCAATGATCGCACTCGAGACACGGAACAAGGGTCTTTGCGATGATGTCATCGCCCGGGACAACGACGTGGACCGCCTCCACTGGCTGATCGCCCGCCAGACCAACATCATCCTGAAGAACGCAAGCCTTGCACGAAAGATGGGAGAGTCGACGAGTAAGGTCGTCAACACCTACATCATCAGCCGGATTATCGAGAGGATCGGGGACCATGCGGTCAGGATCTCCGAGAATACGCAGAAAATGCCGGACAACCAGGTGGACCCCGAGGTGCTTGCCGCGATCAAAAAGGCAAGCACCCTCGCCCTGTCGATCTTTGACAAGAGCATCATCGCGTTCTTCAATGCCGATATGCGGGGATCGCACAAAAATATCGAGCAGGTGGAGAAGCTCGAGGAGATATGCGAGAATATCAATACACTCGCGATGAAAAAGGATCCCTTTGTCGCGGTCTTACTCAGGTATATCGCGGAAAGTGTCAGACGCTCCGGTGAGTATGCGGGAGATATTTCCGAGAGTGTCATCAATTACCTGGTTGAAGAGAAGACCTGATCACCGGGACAGTACTCCTCACCACGCTCGACAATGCTCTCTCCCGCTCCGCAGAACAATGGCACAAGGTCTGCCCGTGGATACCTCCCTCTCTTCCGCACAGTGGCAACGATGTATTTTTCAGCGGAGGAGGAACATTCTCCTGTGGTATTTTGTCCGGAAGGAGATATCGGCGGGAATCCCGTATTTTATGGGAGGTACATCCTGCCCAAGGTATTTATCCGGAAAAAAGCAACAGTGTCGTTATTAAAATGACAACAAAGGGAACGTTTGGGAGGATACTGGCAGTCACCCTTGTACTGGCCTTCCTTGCGGGGATAACAGCAGGTGCGGGAAGCACCTACCTTTCGGGATCTCCTGACCTTGTTGCAGCCATCGATGGCATCAATGAATTCTCCCCCGGTTCAGATCAGAGTATTGTCATCCATATCAGGAATACAGGGGTGGACGAGGTCAAGATCATCCAGCCGGGGGGTGGATCATCCGGCGATCCCCCGAGCACTGCCCGGATGGTCACGCTCACGCTCCTCCCAGGCAACGCCCCGGTCGGGATCAAGACGGATTCCCAGATGGCCGGTGATATTGCATCCGGAAAGGAGGTGTTCTCTGCATTCTCGGTTCACGTGGACCAGGACGCCGGCGGCGGGACCTATCTCCTGCCGCTTCTGGTGAATTATACCTACCTTGCATCAGAGGAACCGGTCGGCAGCGACAGCGTTATCTTCCGCTACACTACCGAGACCGTACAACTGGATATCCCGTTTCACGTCAGGGATGAGGTTATCATCGCGGTGCCCCATGTCATCGCAGAGGATCTGAATGCCGGTGGTGACGGCTATATCACCCTCTCCATTGAAAATACCGGCACCCTCCAGGGGAACAATGCCATCGCAAGGATATTCCGGGGGGACGAAGGCCCCATCGTGCCGATTGACGAGAGGGTCTTTATCGGTTCATTCCCGCCCGGGGCGGTGGAGACAGCCCGCTTCAAGGTCAGGGTCGACGAAAAGGCCGGCCGGGAGCAGTATCCATTACAGGTAGCGGTGGAATACAAAGACCAGTCCGGGGAGACCCGGATCTCCCCGGCGGTGACGATCGGAGTCCCGGTGATCGGAAAGACCGGAGTTACTCTCGTCCAGAAGCCGCTCTGGATCTACCGGGGGTCGAAGCAGGTCATCGAGGTGGAATATGAGAACACCGGAGCGACAAAGGTGTTCAGCGCACAGGCCCGGATCAGCGCAGTAGACCCGTTCGTCGCGTATGATGACACCTCCTCACTCGGCGACCTCTCCCCGGGTGACAAGGCAGTGGCGCAGTTTGAAATCGGTGTGGATAAGACCGCGACAGCAAAAGAGTACGGCCTTGACACCGAGATACGGTACAGGGACAGCATGGATGCAAACCGTATCTCTGATCCGATGAAAGTGAGGGTAAGCGTGAGGGAACGAACAGGCCTCCTCCGCATCCTGTACGACCCTGTGCTGATGAGTATCATCATCGCGATTCTTATCGGGTGCGGGTATTATTACTTCTCCATCCACAGGAAAACCAGGCCGGAACAACCGGAAGAGTGATCCGGGCAGGGTCAGGAAAGGAGCCTGGGCCCAATGTGTTTCCCTTTTTCTGCTGGCACGGGGATCAGGACGTTCCGGAATGTTTTCAGTATCCTGCCCTATCTGAACCGGGAAACAGGCAACCCGCTCACTGCTGCCATGACGCAGGTTTCGTTTAAAAATTGGTGAATCCCTCGGTTTCGGACACGTAACCCCAAAAAAATGCCAGCGGCATTTTCTAAAGAGTACAGTATCCTTCGTTTGGCTCAGGTATACACCATAATAATGCCAGCGGCATTAAAAAAAGGGATATCTCCCGTTTTACTTGAAGATATCAAAGATCTGGTCGCTCCCGGTTGCAGAAAGCCGGTCACGCTCTTCCCTCTCCTCAACGAGTGCAAGGAGCGGGAGTGTCATGTCGACGCCGGGCACATGCCCGAACATCTTCTCGAGCTCGACCTGCTGGGCGTGCATGAAGAGTGCGTTTGGAATATCCATCGCACACAGTTCCTCGCACTGCCCGCAGTTCACGCAGGAGTCGGCGATATGGGCGTACCGGATCAGGTGGAACATGAAGTTTGGCGGTACCTGACCAGGGGTGACCAGGTACGGCTTCTTGGTACTGCATTCGACGCAGTAACAGATCGGGCAGTTCTCGATGCAGGCATAGCACTTGATGCACCGTGAGGTCTCCTTCACGATCTTCTTGAGCCGCTCCCTCCCTTCTCCAAGGCCTTCAAAGTCCTTCTTCCGCCACTTGTCGCCGAGCTTGAGCATGGCTCCCTCGACTTTTCCGCGGATCTCGAGGCCCTTCGGGTTCGGTGCCTCGGTCTTGATCACGCCTGCCTTGATCGCCCCATCGAGCAGGGCTGCGCCCTTGTCGCTGCCGACCTCGACGAACGTGGCCTTCCCTGCCTTGTCGCCGATGACTCCCCAGTTCCCGCAGGCGAGGTCGGCCTGGCGCGGGACCTTCAGCTTGCAGCGGCGGCAGTTGCTCCGCCTGCCGTATCCCTGCTCTTCGAGTTCATCGATAGAGATGCCCTTGTGGCCTCCCTCGTACTCGATGATGAACTGGCCTTTGTCGATCTCTTCCTTGTGGACCGTGTCCGGGTCCACCCCGAACTTGTCGGCAATCATCTTCCGGGCAGTGACCGGGGAGACAGTCCCCCCGCAGTTGACACCGATCATGATGACATTGTCCAGGTTGATCTGCTGGCGCTTGGCAAGCTCATAGAGCCCCATCATATCGCAGCCCTTGACCGTCATCGCGATCTTTGTCGTGCCCGCACCGTCAAGGTACTTCTTGACGAGCTTTGACATGAGCAGCGTCCCGCAGTGGAGGGAACCTGCTGTCTGGTCGATCTCCTTTGGATCGGTGATGAACACCGGGACTGCATCATAGATGTCCTGTCCCCTTGTTACGGCAAAAACGCCGTCGACAATCTTCTTCTCGAGCGCATATTTCAGGAGGCTCGTCACGGCACCGCCGCACTCTGCCTTCTTTGCAAGCTCGGCGTCAGATGTCCACGCGTAATACATATCTCCTTTTTTTGACATCTACTTCGCCCCCTCGATCTTTTCGACCTTCACCGAACAGGCCTTGAACTCCGGGATCTTGGCGATCGGGTCAAGGGCATTGTTGGTGAGGATGTTTGCCGCACATTCTTTGAAGTGGAACGGCATGAACATCACGCCCTTCATGATATCCTTGGTGACCCGTGCCGGGACATTGACGGTACCGCGGCGGCTGGTAGCCTTGACCATCTCCTTGTCCTGGACATTGAGCGCCTTGGCATCCTCGGGATTGATCTCGATCCAGCCGGTCGGCTCCTCGGCCTCGAGTGATTCGGACCGGCGAGTCATCGTTCCCGTGTGCCAGTGCCAGAGACACCGGCCGGTAGTGAGGATGAACGGGTAGTCCTTGTCGGGGACCTCAGCGGGCGCCTTCCAGTCGACCGCGAAGAAGACACCGATCCCGTCGGGATGGGAGAACTTCTCCTTGTGGAGTATCGGGGTTCCCGGGTGTTCCGCGGTGGGGCAGGGCCAGTGAGCGGCCTCCGGCTGGTTGAGCCGCTTGTAGTTCATGCCGGCGTAGGACGGCGTGAGTTTGGACATCTCGGTGAAGATCTCCTCGGCGGACTTCCAGGGGAACTGCTTGGCGTATCCCATCTTGGCGGCGATATCGGCGATAATCTGCCAGTCGAGCCGGGCTTCGCCGGGCGGGTTGACGGCCTTTCTCCACATCTGGACACGCCGCTCGGTCGAGGTCTGGGTCCCGTCCTTCTCGGCGTAACAGCAGGCAGGCAGCACGACATCGGCCATTTCGGCGGTCTCGTTCATGAAGATATCCTGGACGACCATGAACTCGAGGTTCTTGAGCGCCTTCTCGACATGGTGGAGGTCCGGGTCCGAGATCATCGGGTTCTCGCCCATGATGTACAGGCACTTGAGTTCGCCGGGCTTGTCGGCGAGCACGTCCATCATGGTCGTGACTTCATAGCCGTTCTTGGGCGGGGCGATCCCGTCCGGGAATCCCCAGGCGTCGGAGAACTTCTTGTGGGCAGCCTCGTCGATGACCTTCTGGTATGCCGTGAAGACCACCGGCAGCGCACCCATATCGCAGGCACCCTGGACATTGTTCTGGCCACGGAGTGCGTTGACACCGGTGCCCGGCCTGCCCAGGTTGCCGGTCAGCATCTGGATGTTGGCGCACGATTTGACGTTGTCGACACCGACCGTGTGCTGGGTGATCCCCATCGAGTACAGGATACACGCCGACTCGGCTTTCGCAAACCACTCGGTCGCGGTCTTGAGCTGGGCCACCGGGATGCCCGAGAGCTTCGAGACGTTCTCGAGCGAGTACTCGGGCTTCATCACGACTTCTTTCAGCTTGTCGAAGTCCTTCGTGCGGTTCTTGATGAACTCCTTGTCCTCCCAGCCGTTCCGGAGGATCTCCTGCATCATCCCGTTCAGGATCGCAACGTCCGAGCCGGACCGGAACTGCATGTACAGGTCGGCCTGCTTGCCAGTCGGGGTGAACCGCGGGTCGGCGTAGATGATCTTCGCGCCGTTCATCTTGGCCTGCATCACCCGGCGCCCGATCAGCGGGTGCTGCTCAAACGTGTTCGACCCGAGGATGAAACAGCACTTCGACTGCGCAATGTCCCCGATCGAGTTGGTCATCGCCCCGGAGCCAAACGTCGCCGCAAGCCCTGCAACCGTCGATGCGTGGCAGAGCCTCGCACAGTGGTCGATGTGCCGGGTCTTCATGACCCCGCGGGCGAACTTCATCATCGCGTAGTTCTCCTCGTTGGAGACACGCGCCGATGAGAGGCATGCGCACTCGTCGGGCTTGTACTGCTTGAACTTCTTTGCGATCAGGTCGAGCGCCTCGTCCCAGCTCGCCTCGACAAACTTGCCGTCCTTCTTGATCAGCGGCTTTGTCAGGCGGTCGGGGCTGTGGATGAACTCGTGGGCATAGGTGCCCTTCGGGCAGACCTTGCCTTCGTTGACCGGCGAGCGCTGGTACGGTGCCGTGCCCACCGCTTTCCCGTCCTTCACCACGAGGTTGAAGGTGCAACCCGTCCCACAGTAGGGGCAGGTCGTCTGTACGTATTTCATGTCCATGGTATAACCTCGAACGTAAAGATGTCGGCAGGGTCCTTATTTAACAGTAATGATTAACATCGCTGAAACTGATGATTAGTGGTGGGTGACCGGGGTACGCCGGTCAGGATACCATGGACAGAATACGTTCGATTCATCGTCATAATAAGAAAATAAACCCTGGATGGAGAGGATGAGCAGGCCAAACGAGGTACGCCGCCCATGCGCCCGGTAAAAGTGCCGCCGATGCTCCAGGCACTCGTCCAGACTGCATTTCTTTCGGTGGAGGGAAAGGAGTTCTCTACGTTGCCGGCATGCCCTTCCTGCGGGGGTCCGGTAAGCGGGTATGACTGGAAGGACCGGAAGTTTGCCACGGTTCTTGATGAGGGGGAGCCCCGTACGATCATGGTGAGGATCCGGCGTTTCAGGTGCAGGGACTGTGGCAGGGTATCCCCCTCTCTTGCTCCCTTTTATCCGGATACACGGCTGGGTTCCCCGGTCGTCGACCTCTGTGTTGTGCTCTCCCGGACCATGACCCCGGGAAAGACCGTCATGTTCATGAAATCGCTTGGCATTGTGGTGGACAGGGGGACCGTCCGGGATCTCTCCTGCAGGGACTTTCCTGAGATTGCGACCACCGAGATCTTCGGTTTTGTCCTTCCGCGGTCGGTCATCTCGCTCTCCATGATCGCTTTTAGGAATCTGTAGGCGGCCGGGAATATTACTCCCCCTGGTTTTTGGCAGGGGCCTCCAGGGGGCTCGCGTCATACGGGCAGAATCCGACCCGTTCATCGGTCGTCTCCCACCCGCAGAGCGGGCACCGCTTCACCTTCTTTTCCCTCCCGAGGAAGGGGATGATCGGGATGAACAGGAAGAGGAAGAAGAAGGGGAGGCCAAGGCTCCAGAGCAGGAGCGTGACTGCGAGGGATCCGGCGAGCAGGATCAGTCCGATCTGCCAGGTCTTCGTTCTGCCACCTCCCGTACTGCAAACGCGGGCAGGGCGTCTGAAGCAGGGCCGAGATCGACGGCCAGGTTGCGCCCGCCAAAAAGGCCGGAGAGCAGCCCAGCCCCCACCCCGGCGCAGAGCACCTCTGCCTGGTATGCCGGTCCCTGTTGCCCGCCGGACGGCATGAATCAGCAGTTCGCGCTGTGCCTTCCAGAATTCACGGGCAACAGCGCATGCCCCCTCTTCCCCGATCTCCTCGAGGTCAGCGCATACCACGCGGGCTAACCGTCTCAAAGCGGAGGAACGGTCTTTTCCTTTTCCGTCCGGGGTATCAACCGTGTACTCTTCTTCCGTGATATGCGAAAGGACCAGGTGCACGTCGGCACTGATTGCGAAAAATTCCGGGCAGACCGGGGTCGGCACACCCCCGAGGCAGACTTCCCGGACCAGGGCAGGGACGGTGGTCCTGAGAAGTCCCGTGTATACCAGGTATCCCTGCTGGAGCCGGCCAAGGTCGGTGAGTCCCCGGAGGGGCTCCATGCCGGAGAGGGGGACGATATCGGTGGTGGTGCTGCCGAGATCAACAAGGAGCGAGCCCGGGTACCGGTCCATGAGGTATTCGGCGGAAACGAGCCAGTTTGCGGCTGCCAGTGCGGGCACTGCGGAGTCATGAAATGCGGCATCAGTCCCGTAGAACCGTGCACCCGGGAACACTTCCCGCACCGAATCGACAATACAACGGATTCCTTCCTCCCTGGAAGAGAAACAGTCGGCAAGCTCCCCGGACATCACCACCGCTGCCTCTTCTCCCGGTGAATGATAGCGCCGGAGCAGCTCGCGGATCGGGCTTCCCTGCCAGAGCGGGCAGTAATGGATAAAAATCCCGTCCCTCGTCGCGACCTTCAGGTTGGCGCCACCGACATCGATCCCGATCACAGCCGCTCCACCCTTCCCTGGTTGTCGAAGCGGACCCTTCCCGACAGGTGGACTGCGTCAGGCCCCTCCCCCCTGGATGCAGCCATAAGAAGGTCAGCAATCTCCTCTTCCATGCAGGCAACAATCCCCACGAGGCTCGTGGTAATGCGGGGATTGACATCCACCACATAGGGCCTGTCGCCAAGGACGATGTCGATCCCGCAGTATCCCTGGCACCCCAGGACCTTCAGAGCCTGGACTGCGGTCCCGACGATCTCATCGTGGCGGGGGTGCTGCACGGGGGTCTCCCCGCCAAGATACTGGAACCTGCCATCGTCATCAATCCTGATGTGCTGACGGTTCACTGCAAGGAGGAGGGGGGCCCTTCCCGAGTAATAACTGCAGGCATTCCCGACCAGACGGCTGCCGATAAGACTGACACTCAGATGTTCCCCATCGATAAACTCCTGGGCGATCTCACCTTTTCCCGGCGCCCCGGATGAAATGCGTACCCCCTGCGTACCGCACCCCTGTTCGGGTTTCAGCACCCTCCTCCCCGGCACCCCCTCTCCGGGGACCGGGATTCCGTGCTTGGCCAGGACCGCTGATACCCGGCGTTTGTTGGCGCATACGGCCGCGTTCAGGCTCCCGCAGCCGATATTATGGGTCAGGCGTTCGAGCAGGGTGGTATACGGGAAGATGAGGTGGTCCGGGGCGATCACAAGACCGGCATCACAGCCGGGGGCAAGGCGCTGGATCTCATCGTAAAAGTCCCCCTCTCCCGGGGTCACCACCTCATAGCCGCACCGCTCAAAACTTTCCCTGAGCACCCGAAGCATTGCTGCACCCTCGGGGGCAAGCCCGGGGTCGTGTGCCATGGCATATTCAGCAAGAAGCACCTTCATTACCAGATCATTGGCCGCGGCTCTGACTTATAGCCTGACGATCGGTCAAGTATTTCTCACTGCCCTTCCAAGAACTACATCGACAGATGAAGCCAAAGATCCTGCTCACGAATGATGACGGAATAAACTCCGCAGGGCTCTGGGCTGCCTACGAGGCCCTTGCACCCATTGCCGAAGTGACCGTGGTAGCCCCCGCAACCCAGCAGAGTGCGGTCGGGCGATCCATCTCGATCTTTGAGCCGATCCGGGCGAACGAGATCGTGATGAACGGAATTAAAGCGTATGCAGTCGGAGGGAAGCCCACCGACTCGGTGATCATCGGCCTGTATGCCCTCTTTCTCGATCCGGTCCTTGTCGTCAGCGGGATCAACATCGGGGAGAACCTCTCGTACGAGTCAATCATGACATCGGGTACGGTCGGGGCTGCGCTCGAGGCCGCAAACCAGGGAACTCCTGCCATCGCCTTCTCGCTCCAGGTGGAAGACCAGGGGGACAAGTTCGATGACCCGAGGAATCACTGCCAGAGCTTTGAGGATGCAAAGACCGTGGTGCGGGAGGTCTGCAGCACGTTCCTTTCAAGGAGGCTACCGGACGGGGCGGATGTCATCAACGTGAACATCCCTTCACACCTTACCGGGAAGTACGAGGTGACACGGCTCTCGCACAAACTTTTCCTGACAGGAGTTGAAAAGCGGCTTGATCCGCGGGGGCGACCCTACTTCTGGATCAACGGACCCCTTATCGTGGATGATGAGGAAGGGACCGATGTCCATGCTATCAGGAAGGGCAATGTCTCGCTCACCCCCATCACTCTCGACTGCACCGCGCCTTTGGCAAATGAGGAACTCCGGGCGCTCTTCCTCAAGCCCTCGCTTGGCGCTGCAGGGCACGGTAAGGGGGGGCTATGACGGGAATGAAAACTCCGGACGGGAAAAAACCTGCAGACCGGATGAAGCGGGAGGCAGGGTACCATGCTGCAGGGATGGTGGAAGACGGGATGGTCATCGGTCTTGGGACAGGTTCAACGACATTGTATGCAATGGAACGCCTTTCCAGCCTGATAGAAGACGGGCTCCGTATCCAGGGAGTCCCGACCTCGTTCCAGACCGAGATGCGGGCACGGCAGCTCCGGATCCCGCTCACCACACTGGATGCCTGCCCGGAACTCGACCTTGCTATTGACGGTGCAGACGAAGTGGATCCTCTTCTCCGCCTTATCAAGGGAAGGGGTGCCGCCATGACCCGCGAGAAGTGCGTGGCTGCGGCAGCCGGAGCACTGGTCATTGTCGTGGATGAATCGAAATGCGTGACCACACTCAGCGGCCCGGTCCCGCTCGAGGTGATCCCGTTTGCCCTCCACCCTGTCATCCTCGGCATCCGGGCGATTGGCGGGATCCCGGAACTCAGGAACGGGATCCGCAAGGACGGGCCGGTGATCACTGACAATGGAAATTTCATCCTTGACTGTTCTTTTGGGGAGATCCCCGACCCTGGACGTCTTGAAGGGCTCCTCTCCCTCATGCCAGGAGTACTCTCCTGCGGGCTCTTCTGCGAGTTCGTGGAAAAGACCACCGTGGTTGTAGGTGGAGATGACGGGTGCCGTGAACTGGAGCGGTGATACAGTGCCCGCTTCAAAGAGGGACCTCCTGTGGTCGTTGTAATCGTACAGGATCCCCCTCTGGAAGAGAGGTAAGGGATTGTGAAAGGGAGTATCGCACCGGATGCGGTATCCCTTCGCGTCTACCGGATAAAAGTCCGTATCTGCTGAATAATGGAGAGCTGCAGGTTTGCTTCTTCGCGTTTTTCCTTCTCAATCGAATCAGTGATCTCGCCGATCGGGCGTGACAGCCGGTAGATCTTTACCGGTCTTCCCTTGTTCTCGGCCTTGATCTCCCGGTTCTCCACCCAGTCCTGGTCGATCATGGCAGCCATGGCGAGGCTGACTTCGGGCTGCCGGAGATCGGTGCCCCGTTCGATATCCCTTGACGTAGCCTCGGGATTATGGGCAAGATAGACGAGTACACGGGCAACATTCCGCTTGAGCCCGGTCTTTATGAGAAGGTCTGCCAGATCCTCCTCATCCTGTGTGAAATACATCACATTTCGTGCTCTCATCAAGTGAACACCTGTCATCCATAAATTAAAAGTAAATCAATATATAAAAATATTATTATTAACTACTGTGCATCAAAAAAGGAGACCTAAGTATGTACAGGAATTCAGAATGAAATAAAAATTTTGGTCATCCCGGGATCACAGGAGGCCGAGATTCTTCAGGTCATTCAGGATCTTCTGTACGGCCTTCTTTGCATCCTCGGGCACCTTCCCCCCGGTGATAATCAGTTTTCCGGAACCAAAGAGGAGCACCACCACTTTCGGGTTCTCGAGCCGGTAGACAAGTCCGGGGAACTGCTCGGGCTCGTACTCGATCCGGTCGAGGTTGAACCCCACGGCAATCTTGTTTAAGTTGATACCCGACCCGAGGTCTGCAGACGTAACGATGTTCTGGATCTTGTAGGTAAGCTTCTGGGGAATATCGATCTGCAGGTCCCGGAGAAGGTTTCCGAGGATCTCAAGCCCCTCGGAGAGACTTTCGATGCTTTTTGCTCCGGTGAGCACTACTTTTCCCGACCCGAAGACCAGTGCCGCGATCTTCGGATTCTGCATCCTGATGACTACGCCCGGGAACCTCTTCTTATTGTACTCCGCATCTTTGATCTGGGAGGCCAGTGACGGCAGATCGAGATAATCCGTGACCTTCGCTGAAGCGACGATATTTTCAATTTTGAGAGAGTCCTCTGGCTTGACCTTCATATTTATAAATGCCACAGGACAGTATATAAACAGTTGGATGCTGCTGCTCCGAGAATCATTCCTGATCCGGTTCACTAAAAACGCCATTCCACCAGGTAACCCGCGTGAAGGAGGGGTTTATTACAAGCCGCTCATCCGGATAAAACCCTGATGCTTTACCGGAAAGCCGGCTGTCAGCCTGGGGCCGTCAGGATATGTGAGGACAATCTTTACTATAGGCCAGTCAAGATGACATTCCTTGTATGGCAAGCTTGCTTTTAACAATCGGGATCATCTTCATAATCATTGCAGTTATCTTTATGCTGCTCGGATTTTTCGGGAAGGTCGCCTGGACGATCGGAAAATGGCTGATCATTCTCTTTGTCATCCTGGCAGTAGTCTCCTGGGTCTTTTCAATCATGTAATTTTTTTCTGATATTGGGAGCAGGTACGATCAATCAGGAGATTAGTGCCTACCATTTTTTACGATTGAAAATTGGGATATATTCCGGTTCAATCATTTCCAGAGAGCAGTGGTATTGAATATTTTATTGACTGTCAGGGGGAGGCGGGGTATCCATTGGGAGATAGTATTGAAGACGTGAGGTATCAATCGGGGGATATTGTTGAAGAGGTAAGGGTTCTGATCGGGGGTAATAATTGGCGGGGTATCGTTCCTTGTCTCGTATAACCGTATAGGGGTGCCGTTCTGATCCGGGGTAATAATTGGCGGAGTCTCGTTCCTTGTCTCGTATAACCGTATAGGGGTGCCGTTCTGATCCGGGGTAATAATTGGCGGAGTCTCGTTCCTTGTCTCGTATAACCGTATAGGGGTGCCGTTCTGATCCGGGGTAATAATTGGCGGAGTCTCGTTCCTGGTCTCGTATAACCGTATAGGGGTGCCGTTCTGATCCGGGGTAATAATTGGCGGAGTCTCGTTCCTGGTCTCGTATAACCGTATAGGGGTGCCGTTCTGATCGGGGGTAATAATTGGCGGAGTCTCGTTCCTGGTCTCGTATAACCGTATAGGGGTGCCGTTCTGATCGGGGGTAACAATTGGCGGAGTCTCGTTCCTGGTCTCGTATAACCGTATAGGGGTGCCGTTCTGATCGGGGGTAATAATTGGCGGGGTCTCGTTCCTTGTCTCGTATAACCGATAAGGAGTGTCATTTCTTATCTCATATACCCGAGACGGAGTGTCGTTCATTTCCTGGTGTACCCTTGACGGGGTCTCGTTCCTAGGGTCGTATAATCGAGAAGGAGTACCGTTCATGTCCTGATACACACGGGAAGGGGTGCCATTTTCATCGGGGGATACTAGAGCAGGAGTGTCGTTTCTCCGTGCAGATATCCAGATATTCCCTACGGGTGTCCCCTCATCTACTACCTCAAACACGTAATAGAGCGGGGGTCCATGTATCGCATAAAAAATCACCGGCTCATCACTGATCACGGGATTGTCCCCATAGGCCTCCCCGAATCCTGAGTTCATCTCTTCTATAAGAACTGCCTGAGCGAGTTCTCTTGCATGTTCCTGGGAGATCAGGTTCTCGTCAACCTGGGTAGTGGTGACTGCCGCTCCAGGGAAAACGATACAGAGCATCAACCCCAGTCCCAGGAGAAAACCCAGATGGAGTTTCCGTCCATAATAATCCGTCATACTATCGTTGCCACCTTGTCCATCGAATTCTTACGTGCTGGACCGTGTCGATAGGAAACGAGTCAAGCACTTCTGAAATATAAGGATAATTTGTTAATTATCGTCCTGCCTTATAAAAGATTGGATAACGTGGATTCTTTTTAACACACATTGTTCCGACGTAAATCCAATACGAAAAACGAGTAAATCCCTTTTCAGGTCATTTGCGGAGAGAAAAGGCTGAAAGATATACTAGCCTGCTCCTTTTGCACCCTGCAAATCTGAAAGAGCAATGTCTCTTTATTGACCATCCTGTTTCCACCTCAACCATTCAGTGAGTCTTGCTCTTACTCCATAGTGTATCGCGGATGGTCTCATCAAGAACGAAAAGGTGTCCGATGATGTCATCTGTCAACCCCGCTCCCGCTGCGATCCGGGAGTGTTTTATTAACCGGGAACGAAAGTATTGGCTATGTCGCCACGACACAGACCCGATCGCCAGCCTGATTATCCCAAGACCCCCCAGCCCGGGTCCGAGGACAGCCCTGATAAAGACCGGCAGCGTCAGAAAGACCAGCATCATCCCATGGACCATCCTCATCCCCAGCAAGCGCATCAGTCCCAGAAGCAGCCGGCTCTTCCTCCCCGGCATAACGCACATTCCCATCCCCATGGCGATGAGATGCCCGACCATACGAATCCGCCTTCCCCCATCAAGCCCCCAAAGAAGACGACGAAGTCCGGGACCAAGCCCTGAGAGTACCCTGGACATCCCGGTCCCCAGGGATACGTCTCAATCAGCACCCGGCTCTATAGGTTTTTAGGCACGGGGGACTTATCATCTGGAATACCCTATACAATGGGTACGAAACAAGGAATGATTGAACATGTTACGTCCGGAAGATGTTGAAAAAATCCTGACAACGCAAGACCTCTCCGGGTACTTGAAGGATTTGATGCAGAGGGAAGATCTCGATCTGAATATCGATATCGATTTTGAATCCGGCGAATTATTCATTAATTGCAAGGGATTCAGCAATGGTCTCTCCATTCTTGTCGATACGTTCGGAGTATGGGTCATCCGCGAAACAATATCAGAGAAAAATGACGGAATTTTTACCCAGGGCACAAAATCCCATCATACAGAAAATACCGTAACGGTGATCCGGGCAGTCGCCCGCTGGATCCGCGATATTGAAGAGAGTGCCAGTCCTCGCAAAAAGAGGTAATCGTTTTTTTTGAAATAACCAACGATTATGATTGGGATCTCCCCACCCCCATACCAAGTACGAAAAAAACCATTTCCAAAAAAATAAACAAAATATCGGAGATTTATTTTAGTCGTACTGGCGCCAGGTATGCCCGCATTCGCAGCACCGGAAGAACCTGACCTCGCTCTCGTCAGCGGCACGGAGCTGGCGGAGCCACCAGAAGGCGAGGTTGTTCTCGCACTTGGGGCATTTGATCGCAATAGTCGGGAGGATATGGATCTGCCCTTCCTCCTCCACAATCACGATCTCCTTCTCACTCCGCTTCCTCGTCCTCTGCATCTGGTCTCCTTCAGTGATTTTCCTGTTGTACCCGCATTTCCGGCATTTTAAGTATCCTGCCGAGGATATCATCAGGCTTTTGCACTCAGGACAGAACATCAGTTCAATAATTTGGTGCACATTCATCATTAAGGCTCTGTAGACCGTCGATCAGACCTGCAACGGGGGAATGTGCCCCATCGGAACCCTTTTTTTCATCCTGCGACGATTGTTATGGGAATGAAAGAACTCTTCGTACTTGCCTCATGCATTTTTTTCCTGGCATCCCTGATCCCTACCAGGGCACGAAGATACTGCGCTATCCTCGGATGGACGGCCATCGTCCTGTTTCTCTTCGCAGAGGTCCCCTATTACCTCTCCATCAACAATTTCCTGTACCCTACCCTGGCGGTGCTGGCAGTTCCCTTCCTGTACATCACGATAAAATATCTTCTTGCAGGCGAACCGGCCGTAGAGCAGCTGTCGAGGGCGGCAGCGGTCGCATTCCTCATCTATGCCCCGTTTGCCTACACCCCGCTCGGTGACTGGCTGATCACGGTGGTGGTCGGGCAGACGCTCTGGCTGGTCAGGGCGCTCGGGTTCGAAACAGGGATGTATGCGTGGAATATGATGGTCCGGAATGGCTTCCGGGTCGAGATCATCCTTGCATGCACCGGAATCCAGGCAATTGCCATCATGCTCGGCGTTGCTTTCGCCGTGCCAACCACGACACGTCAGAAATTGCTCTCCTTTCTGCTGGTCGTTCCGACCATCTATATCCTGAATATCATCCGGAACACTGCCGTGATCATTGCGTACACCGAACAGTGGTTCCCTTACTTTCCCGGGATCGCAGGAAACGGGGAGTTCGGGTACGAGAGTTTCTTCTGGGCACATAACGTGATGGCCGAGCTGCTCGCACTCGTGCTGCTCGTCGCCATCGCCTACGGACTCTTCCGGATCATCCCGGGGCTTGCCGACCTTGCTGCACGGCTGTACCTTCTGTATTCGGAAGAGGTCAGGAAAGCCGTCCGTAGAGATAGATGATCCGCTGCAATGCCGAGAGGTTCGTTCCGACAGCGATCACGATCACCGATACCCAGATAAATCCGGTGAGTCCCCCGAGGAGGAGCACGAGGATGGTCTCCGGTCGCCCGAAGAACCCCACTCCCTCCAGCGGGTCCTCGATTTTACCTCCCACACGGTCCTTGTATCCTGTCTCTGCATAGACCACCGGCTTGATGAACGTGTTCATCAGGGAGCCGATGATTGCAATGGCTACGATAGCGCTGTCGCTTGCAGGGGGAAAATACGGGAATCGCGACAGGATTGCGATACCGGAAAGACCGACCCCGAGGATGACAAGGGCATCCACATATTTGTCTGCGATCCAGTCAAAGACCGCCCCGAACCGGGTCTCTTTCTCTGTCCGGCGGGCAACACTGCCATCGACAAGGTCAAGGACTGCCGAGATGAAAAGGAAGAGGCTCCCGAGGATGAACATCTGGTAACAGTAGGACACCGCACACAGCACCCCGAAAAAAAGAGAGAGGAGGGAGATCTGGTTCGGGGTGATGCCGGCCCTGCAGAATACCGTTGCAATCGGCTCGATATAGCGGACGAGCCGTGGCCGGAGTGCGGTTATGTTCATGAATCATCTAAGCAGCACGTTAAAGGATAATACTTGCTGCAATCAGGAAGAGCGGATACTCCGGACGGGCGAACTTCTATAACCGATCAGGGCGTAGTTTCCCCTAGCAAAGGGACAATCCGTGCCGGAATCACCTGACCGACCCCATGTGCTGATGATGTCTGAGATCACAGCGGATGGCAAACTGACGCTCAAGAAAGGGAGTTCAAGCAAGATCCTGATGAAATACATGGATCCTGCGACCGAGATACTTCTTCACGAGACCAGGGCATCCTTTGATGCGATCATGGTTGGAGCAAATACCATCAGGATTGACAATTCCTTCCTCACCGTACGACTGGTGAAAGGGAAAAGCCCGATCCGGGTTATCCCCTCGAGCATGGCAGATATCCCTCCTGATGCGAATGTCCTCTCTCCCGGGGCACCGACTATCATCGCGGTCTCCGGGCGTGCACCGGCCGACAGGGTGAATGCCATCAGGGCACGGGGTGCAGAGGTGGTGTATGCAGGAACAGAACATGTCCATCTCCCCACGCTCATGCGGATTCTCTCGACCAGCTGGGGGGTAAAAAAACTCATGATCGAGGGAGGGCCTACATTGAACTGGCACATGCTGCATCACCGGCTGGTCGATGAAATTCGTCTCATCCATCTCCCCTTCATCGTAGGAGGCGCGGACACTCCCTCACTTGTCGGGGGGATGCATATCGAGACAGAGGAAGAGATGATCAGACTTATTCTGAAAAACCACTACCTGTGCGGCAGCAACCTCGTGACCGAGTACGATGTGGTCTACCCTTCCGGGGGCGGGAAGGATGGTTCACGAACCAGACCCTGATCCCTCCCGGCAAAAGAAAGAACTCCTGGTTATTGCCGGAATTCTCCTCTGCATCATTGCCATTGCGGCCGCGGTGTATCTCCTGTCCGGGTATCCCGGCGAGATGGGGGTCGCCGTGATCAGGATCGACGGAGTGATCGTGACGGGCGATTATTACGGGGACGGCTATACCGGGAGCGAATATGCCGGGAGGCAGATCCGGGATGCAGCCGATGATCCCCTCGTTCATGCGATTGTGCTCCGGATCGACAGCCCGGGAGGGACCCCGGCCGCGGCCCAGGAGATCGTCGCCGATGTGAAATACGCCCGTGAGAAGAAACCCGTGGTGGTCTCCATGGGGGAGATGGCAACCTCGTCAGCCTATTACATCAGCGCCTATGCCGATCGCATCTATGCCGATCCCGACACGCTGACCGGGGGTATCGGTACCACATGGACATTCCTTGATATTTCCCGCTGGATGGAGCAGGAGAACCTGAGCGTTGAGGTGATCAAATCGGGAAGTATGAAGGATATGGGATCGCAATACCGGCCACTTACGGATGAAGAGCGGACCTATGCCGGGCAGCTGGTCAATGCGAGTTTCGAACGGTTCATCTCGGATGTCGTAGCGGAACGGGCGATCGAGAGGAGCAGTGTTGCGGATGCCCGGGTTGTGAGGGGTGAAGAGGCGGTCCGCATGGGACTCGTGGACGAACTGGGCAACCTCTTTGATGCGATCGATGGCGCACGGGAAATGTCCTGATACGGGTGATCCATCCCAAATCCGTAAAGGGACAGGGGGAGATGGTCGTCGGGCGGTTCAGACCATCATCAGCGGGTCTGTTTTCATATACTCCCGGCAGACCGTCGTCGCGTACTGGCCGGGTTGCAGGGAGAATGCAAGATTCACCCTGTCATCGCACACGCCGGCCGTGACATCGGTTGCAAGCGCGATCGGGCGGGATGCCCCGTCAAATCGGGCGTGCACGAAGTCTGACGCAGCACAGAAATCCCCGCTTGTGATCCCGTCTTCGGAAAGAAGGAGTTCCATGGTCCTGTTGTCCTCGCAGTGAAGAGCCTGGTCCCGGCATCCCGGGACCCTGATGGCGATCCGGCACCGTCCTCTCGTGATCTGGGTCCTTGCATTCCCCGTGGTGTTTTCAGCGACCCTGTCCTCCTTCCCGTTCTCAAAAAGGAGACGATCCCCAGGGATCGGTTCGATGAGATCGCCGCCATCGGCAATCCGGAGCGAGAGTGCACGGTTGAACAGCAGGGACTGGTAGGCACTCACCAGCATGGAGAGGAGCTTTGGCGGCAGGACGCGGAGCGCACCCCCATAGTCTCCAGGGTGGGTGGCAATGTGATGGAGCATGGACCGCTCGTAATTCAGGGGCACGGGCAGTTCCCGTATCGAACGGAGCGGGTCCCGGTGTTCGAGGAACGAGGTGCGGGCCTCCCTTGCTCCTTCGGATTCGCCGGGAAATGCTGCACCGATATAGTGGCAGACCGCACCTTCATAGTCTCCTTTCAGGATGTATGCTCCCGTGGTATGGCTGATCGGGCGGATCGCCCCGAACCTCTGGATGCCGTAGTAATTCGGGATTCCGGTGCGGCACGCTTCTGTCACTGCGGATATGACCTCAGGATCAGCGCGACTTTCCCGTACGGTGATCGTGAACCGGTTTGCAGCATGGGAACCGAGCGAGAGGGGTGAAGGGGACCTCCCGACCGGTTCGAGGGTGATATCCCGGATCTGCACCCGTGCTATCTCTTCGGGGGTAATTCCCTGGATCGAGATGAGCTGGGAGGTGATCGCATGCTTGTCCTTCGTTCCCGTAAAGCCGATCCTCTTATAGGAGATGCCGAGCCGCTTTGCTACCTCTTTCAATGCCCGCTGCTGGTCCCAGTCCTTTTTTGTGAGCCGGCAGATGAGGAACGGGCCCTCCGTGCCGATACCTGAGGGGATTTCTTCGACGATGAAGTCTTCCGCGGACGTGCGGAGACGGCCCCCTGTTCCCGGGGTGTCGCTTCCATAGAACCGCATGCCAAGGAGCTGCTCGAGCGGATACGGGCTCTCTCTCATAGCAGCGACAGGTCCCCGGTGATCTTATCGAGTTCTTCCGATTTTGCCGGCCCAAGACCAAGGGCGGTGAGGGTCCCGGGCGGCACCTCGGTCATCCCGGCGTCCTGGACGAGAGCAGCCGCTATCCCTGAAGACTCTGCGATTGTTTTCAGTTCATAGAGTGCCCTCTCACCCGCCACCTTGAGGACGACTTTCTTCTGCCCCTCGGTATACCATCTCCTGCGGGATGCCGCTTCCGACCGTTCGTAGGCAAGAATCGCTGCATGTGCGGCCTGGGCACACATCTTTCCGCAGCTCATCCGGAGGTCGGAACGCACCACGAGGCACTGCTTCCATTCAAATACGGGACCCTTCTCCATTGCTCTCTCATAGTTGCCCGGGAAGTATCAAATAGATGGTCCATATCAGAGAGCGGGCTCGTGCGGGCTGGCAGCGTGCCAGGGATACCATGCACTCCCTGTTCATCACCGCTCACCGATTTGATTTCAGGACCGGACCCGTGAATTCTTATTACAGTTACCCCGGGATCGAGGCCTGGTGACCAGCATCCATCGGACAGAATTGGAGGATGAGAGAGATGGACGACCTGTCCGGATCTGTCATATTGATGCCGATGCAGGAGAACCTAGAACGTGACTGTGACTGACAGACGCCCGTACGATGTGGTGGTGGTCGGTGCCGGCCCGGCGGGGAGCACCTGTGCACGCCGGTGTGCCGAGCTCGGGCTCTCGACCTGCCTGATCGAGGAACATGCGGCGATCGGGTACCCGGTCCAGTGTGCAGGCCTCCTCTCTGTCCGGGCATTTGAAGCATGCGAGGTCTCAAAAAAACCGGTTCTGCACGAAGTCTCCGGGGCCAGGATTGTGACCTCACGGGGGTCTGATCTCACCTTTGATGCGGGAAGGACGAAAGCATACGTGGTTGACAGGGGTGCTCTCGACCGGGAGATGGCGGTGAGAGCCGCAGAGGCCGGGGCCGAGATCAGGGTGAAGACTGCATTTTCAAAGCGGTCCGGCCCGGTAGTGATCACGAGAGGGATGGCCGGGCGGGAGGAGATACCGTTCCGCGTCCTCGTTGCAGCAGACGGGCCGCGGAGCAGGGTTGCACGGGAACTTGGCATGGAGAGGCCCCGGGTCTTTCTTGCGGGCATCCAGGCCGAGGTCCCAAAACAGATGGCAGGGAACCTGGTCGAGATCTACCCTGACGCCTCGCCCGACTTTTTCGGCTGGATCATCCCTTCGGGCAACGGGAGGGCGCGGATAGGTCTTGCCGGGAGAGAAGATCTCTTCCCCAGGTTCTCACGATTCATGGAGGAGCATGGAGGGGGGAGCTGCTGTCACCTCGTGACCGGGACGATCCCTCTCGGGGTGATGCCGAGGACATACGGCCACCAGACACTTTTCGTCGGTGATGCAGCGGGATTCCCAAAACCCACGTCAGGTGGCGGTGTGTATACGGCAGTGAGATCGGCGATCCATGCAGCAGAGACCGCATACGAGGCCTGCAGTACGGGCTCAACCGGCGACGACCTGCTCGCCCGGTATGAGAAGCGCTGGAAAGCCGACTTTGGTAAGGAACTCGAGCTTGGGTTCCGTCTTTTCGGGATCCGCCAGAACCTGACAGGAGAGGAGATCGACCGGCTTATCAGGGTACTGAATGAGCCCTCCGTGAAAGCCGATATCCTGGAGTACGGGGACATGGACCGGCCGGGCGTATTGCTGGGGCGAATGATGAAAAATCCAAAAATATATACCTGTTTTGGGAATACTTATCCGTACAGGAGTACGCCATTTTATCAAATAATAATCTTTTTTAAGTATGAATTCATACGAATGTTCAATTTGTTATGAACAGGTGACATCATGCACATCCCCGACGCATTTATACCGCTGCCCCAGGCAGCAGTGTACTGGATCATCGCCCTGATCTTCATCGCCCTCTCTCTCCGGTGGGCCAGAAAGGAACTTTCGGAAGAGAAGATACCGCTTGTCGCTATTCTCGCCGCCGGTATTTTTGCTATCCAGGCGGTCAACATCCCTATCCCCTGGGGAACCAGCGGGCACATGATGGGTGCCGCCCTCGCTGCCATTGTGCTCGGATCCCCGTTTGCGGCTGTCTTTATCCTTACGCTCGTCCTTATCGTCCAGGGGGTGCTCTTCGGTGATGGCGGCCTGACAGTCATGGGATTAAATATCATCAATATGGGGGTAATCGGGGGTTTTGTCGGGTATTACAGCTACCGGGGTTTTTACCACGTCTTCAAATCCCCGTATGCACCTGCATTCATCGCAGGATGGCTCTCGCTCTTTGTCGCTGCCCTGGCAACTGCGGTTGAGATGGCAATGGCAGGGACCTTCCCTCTCGGGTCCCGGGCTCTTCACGATGGGCCTGTACCATGGCATCATCGGCATTATCGAAGGGGGTATCACGGCATTCGCGATTTATCTCATCGTAACGGCACGGCCTGATATCATGGGAGATGCAAAAGGGGTGCCGGCATGATGGATAAAAAGACATTTCTTTTTGTCGGGCTTGCCGTTGCCCTGGTAATCGCAGTGATGGCCCCGTTTGTTGCATCAAGCAACCCCGATGGCCTCGAAAGTGCATTTTTCGGCATCTTCGGTGCAAAAGAGATCCAGGGTTCCACGCTCGATGAAGAGCAGGCCGGGGCAGCCGAGGAGCAGGTGACAGAGATCACCGGCAACGAGTTTTCCTTCGACTCGCTCTTCCCTGATTACACAATCGAAGGACTCGGCAAGTCCGGCGAGGCTGCAGCGGTGATCATCGGCACCCTGCTTGTCCTCGGAATCGGACTGGGCTTGTCCCGTGTTGTCGCCCGCAAGGAATGAAAAAGAGACTATGTATCAAATTTTAGCCAAGTATTCCTGCAATGCACCTCCTTGAAACCCGCGATCTCACCTATGTCTATCCCGGCAATGTCACGGGGCTCGACCACGTGAACTTCATCGCAGGGAGAAACGCAAGAATTGCGGTGATAGGTGCAAACGGTGCGGGAAAAAGCACGCTCTTCAAACATTTCAACGGGATCCTGCGGCCAACGGGCGGGACCGTGCTCGTCCACGGCGAGCCGGTCACACAGAAAAACATCAGGGAAGTCCGCAAGTTTGTAGGGCTTGTTTTCCAGAATGCCGACGACCAGATCTTCTCTCCCACGGTGGAACAGGACGTGGCATTCGGGCCCATGAACCTCGGGCTGGACGCCGAGACTGTCAGCCACCGGGTCGAGGAAGCCCTTGCGATGGTCGGGATCGAGCACCTGAAAGAGCGGGTTCCCCACCACCTGTCGGGCGGGGAGAAGAAACGGGTGGCTATCGCCGGCGTCATCGCGATGGAACCGCAGGTCATCGTCCTTGACGAACCGACTGCCGGGCTCGATCCCAGGGGGGTGAACGACCTGATCTCGGTGATCAATTCCCTGGCGAGTGATTACGGAATCACCGTGATCTTCTCGACCCATGACGTCTCGCTCGTCCCGGAGGTCGCCGATTATATCTACGTGATGAACAGGGGAAGGATCGTTTCAGAGGGCGGAGTATCGGACGTGTTTGCCGACCTGGAACTGTTAAGCTCTGTGCGGCTCGACGTGCCGGTTATCCCGAAACTCATCAGGCTGCTCCGCGAGGAAGGGCTCGATATCGGGATGGCGTATACGCTCGACGAAGCAAAGACCGCCTTCCTGAAGTCCTACAGGGATCGGGCATGATAGAGGATCTCTTCTTCCTCGAGAAGCAGACCTACAAAAAGAGCCCGGTCCATTCCCTCGATGCACGGGTCAAGATCATTATCGCATTCGCAGCCATCATCGCGATCGTTGCTGTCCCCTATTCGACAGTGATCTATACGGTGGGCGCGGTCTTCTTCGTCTTCTTTGCCCTGATGTGGGCGGCTTCAGGCCTCTCTCCCCTCGTATATTTCAAACGACTCGCGGTCATTCTGCCGTTTGGAATCTTCCTCATCATCTTCCAGATTTTTTTCAAGAACCCTTACTATGTGGAGTATACCACGATCGCCACCCTGCCGTTCGGCATCGAGGTATACGCCGAATCGGTCCAGTTCGCATCCATACTTCTCGTGAAGTTCCTCGTCTCTGTCTCGTTTATCATCCTCCTCTCATCGACAACGAGGACCCAGGACCTGCTCGAGGGTGCAGGAAGAATGGGGCTCCCCGCCGAGTTCACCCTCACCCTCGGGATGATGCTCCGCTACCTGTATGTATTCGGATACATGATACGGAAGATGACCCAGTCGCTCGAAACCCGGTGCTTTGACCCGTTTGACCGGGCCCTTTCCTATCGCTACCGCCTGGAAAAAGTCGCGTATGCCGTGGGAACCCTCTTTATCCGGTCGTATGAGCAGGGTGAACGGACCTACATGGCCATGCTCTGCCGCGGATACGGACGGGAGAGCCACCTGTATATCGCCAAAAAGCCCCTGAATGGGAAAGACTGGGTGTTCCTGACGGCCGGAATGGCGCTTGTCATCGTGACTCCCGTCCTGGCCTGGACCCGCCTCCTTGTCCTCCCGTAAACGCCCGCATCCTTTATCCCTCCCGGCGCCTGATACCTCCCCATGGAGAACAAATTCGGACGGGGATTCATCACGAGCATCGTGCTCCTCTGCAAACACTTCACCCTTCCTCCCGAACAGGCATTCTACGGTGCAGCAGATCACCTTGACGGGTTCGAGATACCCGCGCAGTTCAGGGGGACTGAAGTGGAGGAACTCTCTGCACAGCTCCGGAAACGAATTGCCTGGCACCAGCCGGGAACCCTTGACCGCGAGGAAGCCGCCGAGGTTACCCGCATCCTGAACAAACTGATCATCGCCATCGACACATCGCTCGGGATCACCGATCCCGGACTGGGCGAATTCCGCTGAAATTCCGGCCCCTGAATCGGCATTACGTGCGAACATTAAGAGGGAAAACGACCTATTTAAGAGGGAAAACGACCTATACTTAGTGTGACGGTCAGGAATTACGATTCATTTTTTGGACAGAGGTGAGAGATGACCGAGACGTATGATGCATCCCATATCACCATACTCGAAGGGCTGCAGCCGGTACGCGAACGGCCGGCGATGTATATCGGGAGCACCGATACCAGAGGACTCCACCACCTCGTGTATGAGGTGGTAGACAACTCGATCGATGAAGCACTCGCAGGATACTGCACCCGGATCTCAGTGCTGATCAACAGGGACGGCTCCATCTCCGTTGAGGACAACGGGCGGGGGATCCCTGTCGACCGGATGGAGAAGAACGGCAAGACCGCCCTTGAAGTGGTGCTCACCGTACTGCATGCAGGAGGTAAATTCGACAAGGAATCCTACCAGGTCTCGGGAGGTCTTCACGGGGTCGGGGTATCGGTCGTCAATGCGCTGTCGAGCTGGCTTGAAGCACGGGTATACAGGGACGGAAATATCTACGAGATGCGTTTCGCACAGGGAAAAGTCCTTTCCGCCTGCTCGCAGCGGGAGGAGACCCTCGGAGAACTGGTCAACCGTTACCTTCAGTGGCACGGGGAGCCAGCCCCCCTTTCTCCCGAAATGGCGGTCATTGGATCGACCCCCGGAGAGGCTCAGAACGAAAAGAGGCGGGAATTTCTCGCCCGCTACGGTCCCGGTATGACCGGGACGCGGATCACCTTCATCCCGGACAAGACGATCTTTGAGACGACAGAGTTCGATTACGATATCCTTGCCCACCGGCTCCGCGAGCTTGCGTTCCTGAATGCAGGCCTTGCAATCCTTATCTCGGACGAACGGACCGGTGACCATGCCACCTACCGTTACGAGGGAGGGCTGGCCGAGTTCGTCAATTACCTGAACGAGGGAGCGGAATGCCTGAACACTGTCCCTATCGTAATCGCCAGGAAGGATGTCGAGAACAAGGTCGAGATCGAAGTGGCGATGCAGTATACTACGGGATACGATGAGAAGATATTCAGTTACGTCAACTCGGTCAACACACGGGAAGGCGGGACCCATCTCGAGGGATTCAGGAGTGCAATCACCCGTGCCATCAATGTCGTGTCAAAGCGGAACGGCCTTGTCAAGGAGAACGCCACGATCACGCTGCGGGGAGAGGACGTCCGGGAGGGATTGACATCAGTAATCTCGGTCAAGATGGCAAGCCCCCAGTTCGAGGGGCAGACCAAGATGCGCCTTGGGAACAGCAATGTGAAGGGGATTACCGACTCGCTCGTCTACGCGGCACTCACCGAATATTTCGATGAAAATCCGAAAGTGCTCCAGGTGATCGTTGAAAAGGCTCTTTTTGCGGCAAAAGCACGCGAGGCTGCCAGGAATGCCCGGGAGCTTGCCCGGAGAAAGAGCACGCTTGAAAGTTCAGGCCTGCCCGGGAAACTTGCGGACTGTTCGGAGCGTGACCCGCAGAAGAGCGAGATCTATATCGTGGAAGGGGATTCAGCCGGGGGGAGTGCAAAGCAGGGCAGGGACCGGAAATTCCAGGCCATCCTCCCGCTCCGGGGAAAGATCCTGAACGTCGAAAAAGCAGGAGAGCACCAGATCCTGAAAAACGCCGAGATCCAGACCCTCATCTCCGCGATAGGAACGGGCATCGGCGAGAAGTTCGACATGGAACGTGCACGGTATCATCACATCGTGATCATGACCGATGCCGACGTGGATGGCGCTCACATACGGACACTCCTCCTGACGTTTTTCTACCGGTACATGCTCAGGCTGATCGAGGCCGGGTATGTCTACATCGCCCAGCCGCCCCTCTTCTCGCTCTCCAAGGGAAAGGTGGAGAAGTACGCCTACAAGGAGGAGGACATGAAGAGGCTCCTCGCAGAGCTTGGCGAGAAGGGGGTCTCGGTCAAGCGGTACAAGGGTCTTGGCGAGATGAACGCGCAGCAGCTCTGGGATACGACGATGGACCCTGCCGGAAGGATCTTCAAGCAGGTCAATATCGAGGATGCCATGGAGGCAAACGAGATATTCAAGACCCTGATGGGGAAAGATGTGGAGGCCCGCAAGGACTTCATCAAGCGGCATGCACGGGAGGTAACGAACCTTGACATCTGAGAAGAGAGACGGGAACGAGGACGGATTTGTCCCCCGTGTCGAGCCGGTCAGTATCGAGCACGAGATGAAGACCTCCTATATCGATTACGCGATGAGTGTGATCATCGGCCGTGCCATCCCTGATGTCCGTGACGGGTTAAAACCCGTCCACCGCCGTTCTCTTTTTGCGATGTGGGAGATGGGAAACACCAGCGACAAGCCCACGAAGAAGAGCGCCCGCGTGGTGGGAGAGGTGATGGGGAAGTTCCACCCTCACGGCGATGCATCCATCTATGACACTATCGTGAAGATGGCGCAGCCCTTCTCCTACCGCCACATGCTCGTCCAGGGACAGGGCAATTTCGGATCGGTCGACGGGGATTCTGCGGCCGCGAGCAGGTACACCGAGGTGCGGCTCTCTCCGTACGCCGAGGCGCTGCTCCATGACATTGACAAGGGGACCGTCACATTTATCCCGAACTATGATGAGTCGCTCGAGGAGCCGGTCATTCTCCCGGCAAAGATCCCAAACCTCCTCGTGAACGGATCGGACGGAATCGCCGTCGGCCTGGCAACCAAGATGCCCCCGCACAATCTCCGTGAGGTCTGCGGTGCGGTCAGGCTGTATCTCGATAACCCCGGGGCTGCTATCGCAGACTACATGCGGGTCATGCCCGGCCCCGACTTCCCTACGGGCGGAGTCCTGATGGGGACCGACGGGGCAAAGAGTGTGTACGAGACCGGCCAGGGCCGCCTGATCGTACGCGGTGTCGCGACCATCGAGGAGTCCGAGAGCGGCAGCCGCGGGGACCGGATCATCGTGACCGAGCTCCC
Source organism: uncultured Methanoregulaceae archaeon (assembly GCA_963828315.1). Taxonomy (GTDB): domain Archaea; phylum Halobacteriota; class Methanomicrobia; order Methanomicrobiales; family Methanospirillaceae; genus UBA9949. The sequence continues at coordinate 590,232 of CAWHEC010000003.1, forward strand.
CTACCAGGTCAACAAGGCCCAGTGGATCACCGCGATTGCCGAGATGGTCAAGGACAAGAGAATCGACGGGATCAGCGATATCAGGGACGAGTCGGACAAGGATGGTATCCGGGTCGTTTTTGAGCTCCGGAAAGGGACAATGTCCCCTGTCATCCTGAACAACCTGTACAAGCATACTGCGCTCGAGTCCAGTTTCTGGGCGATCAATTATGCTATCGTGGACAGGCAGCCGAAAATTCTCACCCTGCCGGGGCTCCTGGAGGAGTTTGTCAGGCACCGTATCCAGGTGATCCGGCTCCGGTCGGAGTTCGAACTGAAGAAAGCGCAGGACAGGGTCCATATCCTTGACGGGCTCCTTCTGGCTCTTGCACGGATCGATGAGGTCATCGCTGCGATCCGCGCTTCTGATACCGTTGATACGGCCAGGGCCGCCCTGGAGAGCATGTTTGGCCTCTCGGAGCCGCAGGCCAATGCGATCCTCCAGATGCAGCTCCGCCGCCTCGCAGCGCTTGAACAGCAGAAGATCATCGATGAAAAGGGCGGGCTTGAAGCCGAGATAACCCGCCTTCTTTCTATCCTTTCAAGCGAGGCGAATATCAGGGACGAGATCAGGCGCGAGACCGATGAGGTTGCCGAAAAGTTCGGGGATGCAAGGAGGACCCAGATCGCGCTTGACATGAGCGACCTCTCTACCGAGGACCTTATCGAGGACAAGACGGTGCTCGTCTCCATCACGACGGCTAATTACATCAAGCGGACCGACATCGACAGTTACCGGAAACAGAGGCGCGGCGGCCACGGCGTCACCGGTATGACCATCAAGGAAGACGATGTGGTGGATTCTGTCTTTGTAGCGGCGATGAAGGATTACCTGCTCTGCTTCACCAATACGGGCCGGGTCTACTGGCTCAAGGTGTACCAGATACCCGAGAGTTCCCGCGTGGCGAAAGGCAAGCCGATCGTCAACCTCCTCAATCTCAAGGATGAGTGGGTGACCACCGTCATCCCGATCCGGGAGTTTGCCAGGGACAGAAACCTCCTCTTTGTGACCCGGCTCGGGCAGGCGATCAAGATCCCGCTGGACCAGTTTTCATTCCCGCGGTCGGTCGGGACGAATGCCATCAAACTGCGGGGTGACGATCAGCTGGTCGACGTGATCCTTACTGACGGCACCAAGGAGATCATCCTTACCAGCCGGTTCGGCCAGAGCCTTCGGTTCCACGAAGACACCATCCGGACCGTGGGGAGAAATGCCCAGGGTGTCAGGGGGATGAAACTCCGGGGCGGGGATACGGTTGTTGCCCTGACGCTCCTTGAGAAGGACCACCTGCTCACCCTGTCGGATGTCGGTTTTGGAAAGAGGACCGAGTTTGACGATTTCAGGGGGCATGGAAGGGGGACGATGGGGGTCCGGAACATGCAGCTCGAGCGGGAGGCGGTCATCATCGCATCCTGCGCAGTCCTCGAGTCTGATGAAATTCTCGTGATGACCGCATCCGGGATCGTTATCAGGACGCCTGTCAGCGAGATACGGGTGATAGGCCGTGGAACAAAAGGTGTCAGGATCATGCGCCTTGACGAGAATGACCGGGTCATTGGTATTGCCGTCGTACCTGCAGAGGTCGATGAGGGTACAGTGAATGCAATGGAACCAATTCTCCCTGACGCCTCGGAAGAATGAAGATCTCTTCCCGATCCTTTTTTACTGCCTGCATGAACGTTACCTGTTCAGTCGGCATTTGATGCCTGGTCTCTTCCGGGATGATCCCGCAGCTCGCGCCTTTTGTCTGTTCCACCGTGATGATATCTCACCCGGGCCTTGCTCTCCCCTCCCATAATGGGGCTCCATACGGGAGAAGGCGTTTTCCACAATCCCTTCCCGCACTCACTTTTCTGAAACCGGGAATTGAGAGCGAAAGGCGAAACTATTAGAGAGGCATGGACTTTTAGTAGTTTCGTATGTACAGAAAAGAGATCCATGTGACGACAACAAAGGAAGGGGATATCATCGATATCACCCCTGAAGTGAGAGAGATCGTCCGCGAGAGCACGGTCTTTGAAGGGATGGTACACGTATTTGTGACAGGGTCTACCGCTGCGGTCACCACCATCGAGTACGAACAAGGAGTTCTCGCGGATCTGTCCCGGGCCCTCTCATCAATGGCACCTGCCACCATCCCCTATGCCCATGACAGCAGGTGGGGAGACGGCAATGGCCGTTCGCACGTAAAAGCCTCGATAGTCGGCCCGTCCCTGTCCGTTCCCGTCACCGGGAATACCCCGGCCCTTGGAACCTGGCAGCAGGTGGTACTGCTTGAGCTGGACGTGAGGGAGGGACGGTCGCGAACTATCATCGTGACAGTCACGGATTAGGAAAAAACGGTGGAACCTGGTTCTCGCAAAAAACCCGGGTCTCTCTCTTCAATCAGTCCGTGGGAATTGTCTCAAGCTGGGAGACCAGTTCCCAGATCCGCGTGCGTGCATGGACCGGCATGTTCGGGTCATTGCTGATCTCATCGATCTTTGAGATGGCCTCTGCGGCCCGGAGCCCTGTCCCCTTGTTCTGGTTCATCAGGAGTTGCCGTGTCTCATCGGCAACCCTGCGGATATTCCGGGGGATGGTGCTGTCATCCATGATGTGTTGCAGCATCAGGACACAGTTCTCGATTGTTTTCTCGGGACTTGGCATAGAGGACTCTCCATTCTTCTCTTATTATTAAGAATATCCCGTTTATATAGTTTGGTAAGTATCATTCTCCGACTGGTTTTTAGATAAAAAGAGTCAGGATTTACATTATTTTTAGAGTATCCTCTCCTTCCCGCGGCTTCCCTCGCGCTCTCCTCTCCATGAGGAGGAATCATGATACCTGACAACAGATCTGGTATGGTGAAAGGAGACCGGGTGCTGGACGCGATTGCCCGGAACATGATCCATGAAGCGCGAAGATGATATCATGGCCGGATACCTCCTCAAAGGGGGAAAAATGCTCTCGAAGAGCTGCCCGTCCTGCGGCTGCCCCCTCTTCGAGATCAAGGGAGAGACGATCTGCGTGGTGTGCCGGGAAGAGGAGGCCGGCCGGAAGAAAACCTCCCGGGCTGTCACCCGCGATGTCCCGATCATCCCGGAAAAACCCGTGAACGCCGAACAATCCTGCCCTGCCCTGGCGAGCTCACTGGAGGAGACTCTCGTGGCACTTTGCCTTCGCATGAGGGAAGAGAAGGATCCCGGCCAGGTGCTGGTCCTTGCAAACGCGGTGAAATCCGGGGTTGAAGCGCTCAGGCTTCTCCGCTAGATGTATTTTTTTCGTACAAGGTCAGCGATCCGTTTCGCCTTCTTCTCCCCGATACCTTTGACCCCGGCGAGTTCTTCGGCGCTGGCATTGGCGACAGCCTGGACAGTCCCGAAGTGCTCGAGGAGGAGCCGCGCATTTTTCAGCCCGATCTCGGAAAATGACCCGATAATTCGTTCCTGCTCCTCTTTTACCGAATGGTAGGCTTTCCGGAGGGGAAGCTGCCCGCTCCGTTCTCCGCGCTCCTCCTCCCTCCGTGCAAGGACAATGAGCATCTGGGCGGTCTCCCCGGCATCCCTGGTAAAAAAGGGAGTGATCCCAAGGTCCACCGCGATTGCGGCGAGAGCTCCCCGAATGGCGTTTTGGTTGACCCCCCGTTCTGTGTACAGGTCACCTCCCTCGATGATCAGGACCGGGCGGAGGGCATGCCCCGACAATCCTTTGAGTTGCCCGAACAGATCCCGTTCGATGAGGGTATCCACAAAATCACGGGTTGTTTTCCGCTCCACCACGATGCGGTCGCCAATCATGTAATCCCCGTGGGGAAGCCGCCGGACGGAGAGGGATGCGCCGAGGGCATGCAGGTGTTCGGCGACCCTGGAGGAGGTCTCCCGGTCATCCACCACGATCGCAGGTCCCTTTGGTATGAACTCCTCGATCTTTTTCTGCAGGGGAGCATCCCCCTCAGGTGCCGGTTCCTGAACTATCCTGGCATCCATCCGGGACCCAAGGGTCCGGATCCCGCTTATCATGGCACGCTCGCGTGACTGGCTGACCCAGCGGTACGTCTCATCAGACGTGCCCTTCGTCACCAGCACCACGATCATACCGCTTCCGCTCCTGCCGGTCCGCCCCTTGCGCTGGATGCTCCGTATCTCCGAAGGAACCGCCTCGTAAAAGATCACCATGTCGGTAGAGGGGACATCAAGCCCCTCCTCTCCCACCGAGGTGGCGACCAGCACCGAAAACTCACCCTCCCGGAACCTTCTGAGCGCATCGATCTGCTGCTTCTGCGAGAGCCCCCGTTCCGTGTCTTTTGTCGCCTGGCCAACGAACCGCTCGGCATGAATACCCCTTTTTGCAAGATACTCCACGATCTGCTGGACCATATCCCGGAACGTGGCGAATATGATGATCCTGCTTTCCGGGTACTGACCGAGCTGTTCAGCAGTCACGGCAGCAAGGATCTCCATTTTCGGGTGGAGTTCCTGATCCCAGGACATGCACCGTTCAAGGAGACGGATGAATACCGGATCCTTTGCAAGCCGGGCAGCCGCTTTCGAACCCCCTCCGGATGAACCTTCGGCAAAAAGCCGGTGGACATACAAAGCGAGCACCCTGCTCCCCTGGGACTCTGCCAGGGATACCGCGTGCCGGAGTTTCATCAGTTCCGCATAGAGGGATGCCGCGGTGTATCCGGCTGCATCCCGCTCCTGGATTCGCTCCTGGATAAGGGCATTGAGCGCATTGAGACTTTTCATGGAGAGTCTGCTGTCGCTTCGGTACATCAAACCCGAGTTTTTTGAGAACAGAAATCCTCTCCTCCAGGAGTTCGTTCAAATCCTCAACCGCGGATTTGAGGGGAAGGGGGAGGTCAACTTCGATCACCTGGATCGCCCGTTCATGCACATAGGGTGCCACATCGGTGTCCTGTTCCGTCCGGGTCTCCACGATCGCTATCCCGAGATTATGGCACACCTCCTCCACTTTCACCTCCTGTCCTCCGGGAGATGCGGTCATGGCAAGGAGAAGGGGCGAGCGGGCAGATTCACGGTACACAGACGCGATGAACACGTATGCATAATTTCCCACGGCGCGATGACACTCATCGACGATCAGGAGGGTGACATCGGCAAGCGTGTAGGCGCCAGAGAGGAGATCGTTTTTGATCACCTGGGGGGTGGCAAAGATGAGTGCGGCCTGCGAGTACGCCTCCCGCCGTTCATCGGGAGGGCTTTCCCCGGTAAAGAGGGCGCATTCCGGCTCTTTCCCGTCTATAAGCAGGTATCTGCGAAAGAAACGGTAGTGCTGCTCCACCAGGGGTTTTGTGGGTGCCAGCATCAGCACTTTTCCTTTCTCATTGTAGAGACGGGAAGCAGCAACGATCAGGGCAATCGCGGTCTTTCCAAGACCTGTCGGGAGGACCACCATGGTATTGCCGTCAAGCGCCCGCATCGCGATCGAGAGCTGGTAGGTGCGGGATTCAAGGGTCCCGGGACGGATGAACGGGTGGGTGATCCATTTCATGGCATTAGAGGCTCGACAAAACCCGCTGTTCCATCGATAAGCGACCGGATCAGGTCCGGGATACCCTCTATTCCGATCCTGACCTGTCGCATGCTGTCCCGGTCCCTCAACGTAACGGTCCTGTCCTCTTTGGTATCATAGTCGACCGTGATGGCAAAGGGAGTCCCCACCTCGTCCTGTCTCCGGTATCGCCTGCCGATAGCACCCGAGTCATCATACTCTGCGAGGACCCCGCGGGATCGTAATGCATCGGTAATCTCACCGGCGATCTCCGGGAGTCCGTCCCTGTTCATGAGCGGAAAGACGGCGACCTGGATCGGTGCAACGGCCGGGGGAAGAGAAAGGACCCTTCTCTCCTCGTCATCGACTATCTCCTCATGGTACGCATGCTCGAGCACGGCATAGATCATGCGGTCGATACCGTAGGATGGCTCGATCACATGGGGCGTGACCTCCTCCCCGGGCACCTCCACCACCTCATCGCGGACCTCGTAGAGATCGGGAGTGATAAGCACCTCGTTGCCGTCTATTGTCAGCGGATCCCTTCAGGTCCCGGCACGCAGGCACAGAGGGCATCCGCAACCGCTTTGGCTGATCCCCTGAACCTCGGGCCAAGGGCCCCCATGTTGGGAACGACACGGACACGGTTCATGCGACGGGGGATCTCGTAAGGGAGGAAGACTGCGAACCTCTCCCCGCTCTGCCGTTCATGTGCCCGCAGGTCATAATCGGTACGGTCCGCAATCCCTACCGTCTCGACCCAGCCAAACCGCTCTGAGAAGACCTCGGCATCCCAGCAGTCCTCGGCATAATGAGCCAGCTCATCGGGGAGATGCTGCCGGAACCGGAGCCTTTCGGGAATAACACCGATACTGACCAGGAGGTCGTGGGTCAGGGCAAGGTAATACGCCACATATTCATTGGCAACAACCCCTTTTTCCACGGCCTCCTGCATGGTCATGGAGATCGGGTTTTCTCCGGCCATCTGCTGCGGGGCCGCGAAGAGGGGCATCTCGTACCGGGCGTACCGGGAAAACCGGGGATGGTTCTTCTGATCGGGATGGACAAAGATCTCTGCCTCGGCCTGGGTAAACTCGCGGAGGCGGATCATGCCCTGCCTGGGGGAGATCTCGTTCCGGTAGGACTTGCCGATCTGGACCGTCCCAAAGGGGAGCTTGTCACGATAGAAACGGAGCAGTCGCTGGAAATCGGTAAAAATTCCCTGTGCGGTCTCCGGCCTGAGATACCCGGTCCTCTGGGAGCCCGGACCGATGGTGGTCTGGAACATGAGGTTGAAGGAGAAGACCTCGACAGGACCGAGCACCTCTTCACAAGCAGGGCAGGGAAGTGGAGCGATGACGGATCCGAGTTCTTCGCTCTTCATCGTTGAGGCACCTGGTATCCCATGAGCTTCGGCTACGTGATCGGCACGCAGGTATTCCCTGCAGTGGGGGCACTGGCACATCTTGTCGGAGAAACCTTTGACGTGTCCGGATGCGATATAGATCTCTTCCTGTCCGATTGTCGGGCATTCGATCTCGTAATACCCTTCCCTGACGATGTAAAAATTCCTCCAGATATTTTCGATATTCCGTTTCATCATCGACCCGAGCGGCCCATAATCGATAAAACCAGCCACCGAACCATAACATTCAGAGGTGGGCCAGATGAAACCCCGCCTTTTTGCCAGATCCATTATTTTCTCATAGCTGTCACTCATGGCGTTCACGGTTCTTTATGTATTTCACTCCCCTGAATCAAAAAGCTGTGTAGGGATCCTGGAAAAGAGAGAGCCGTCAAACGCATACCCTTGGGGTACCCTGTCTGGTGAGAAAGGCCGCAGAAAGACCGGAATTCCGGGAGCCATGCCCAGGAAAAAATACCGTATAATACGTATTATTTTAGTTTAAAATCCTTTTTATCGCGGAATCCGGATCATAGAGATAGTGTTAAATACATTCGATTGTATGTATTTCGGTAATTCATGCAGGACGATACAAGAAAAGCTCAACTTCTCCAGCTCTTTACGAACATTTCAGGAAAAACCAAAATCGTTGAGCCGATGAAGAAGATTCACGGGACTCTGCGTGACCGTGAAGCGGTCGAACGTGAGATTGCCCTCGTGATGCGGGAGATCCTTGAACAGGGCCTTTTCAAAACCAAGTTACGCCCCATCCAGCTTGCCAAACTTGTATCAGCCTATTACGCGGGCAAGAACGATACCGAGATCGCCAGGGAGCTTGGCGATGACAAGCTGTCAAAAACAGTTGCACGGGCCCGGGTAAGGCTGAAACTGTTCAGGGATCTCGATTTCAAGATGCCGTTTGACCGGGAAAAGATGGAACTGCTGCTTGAATCAGGAAACACCATGAAGGAGATCAGCGATGAACTGGGGGTCAGCCCCTCCACCCTTCGTGAATACCGGCATGTTATCGAGCAACGGGACGATGTGACCATCGATTCATATCTTGAGCGGATCAAGGACGTGATGGAGGACCGGGACCTCTCCGAGCTGATGACCCGGAGTGCAACAAATGACGGGCTCGAGGACTCCCTCGATGCCACCGAGTCAGAGTTGGTGGATGTCTCCTGAAAACAGGGGATCCATTAATGCTCCCATTTTATTTTATTCTTCAAGACTCCAGGGATCACTCCTGGAATCACCTGAACAATAGACTCCCTCGCCATCTTTTTCTATTAGTATCCGCCCAGATACTATTGCATGGAGCTCACGTATTTCGGACATTCCTGCGTTCTTCTGAAAGGGAAAAAGACGGTTCTGATCGATCCTTTCTCCCCGGAGGCGGAATTTCCCAAAAATCCGGATGTGGTTGCCGTGACTCACGGTCATGCCGACCATATGGGATCTGCCGTCGAACTGAACCGGCCCACCGTTGCGATCAACGAGGTGGCGAAGTACCTGAAATCGAAAGGAGTACCTGCCGAGGGGATGAACTTTGGGGGAACTATCAGCCTGGAAGGGATAACCTTCCGCATGGTGCAGGCGGTGCATTCGTCATGGATCGAAGAGGCAGGGATCGGATGCAACGGCGGAGGTGCAGCAGGATTTGTGATAGGGATGGAGGGGAAACGGATCTATCATGCGGGGGATACGGCACTCTTCTCCGACATGAAACTGGTCGGGGAACTCTGTCACCCCGATATCGCCCTGCTTCCAATCGGCGGCCGGTTCACCATGGGCCCTGAAGAGGCGATGATTGCTGCCCGTTACATCGGAGCCCCCCTGGTCATCCCTATCCACTACAATACATGGCCGGTGATCCGGCAGGACCCGGATCGGTTCAGGACGGCACTTGAACGGACTACCGATATCCGGGTAAAAATACTGTCTCCGGGTGAGACGATCACCGTATAAAGCCGGGAATCGGGGCACTTCACCCGTCGCTAGGCTGACTGGCCCCTTCGGTACAACCCGTCCCTTTCCGTTTTTCCCTCTATCGGTCGTGCCGATGGTGGATATCGGGATTATGCGGGTGGTCATGGTTCAACTGTTCGTGGAAATGAGGGTGCGAATGATCCCCGGCAATATCCCTCTCATGGTCGTGCCTATGATGTTCTTCTGGGTGATGATGCAGGTGCTCATGCTCCATCGGAACGTGGTGGTGTTGATGGGTATGCCTTTCGGTCGCCAGAACCAAGGCTCCTAAAACCATAAGGCTAAAAGCGATCACCAATTGTAAGTCCAGGTATACCCCGAATATGAGAAATGAGAAGACTGTACCGATAAATGGTGCTGTGCAATAATACGCACCCGTCCGTGCTGCGCCGAGGTCCCGCAATGCACGGATAAACAAGACCATACTTACCCCATAACAAAGAAATCCCAGGACCATTGCGGCAAGAATGAAGGATATTCCTGGAACGGTATAGTGTCCCAGGACACTAGAATCAAGGCCACACTCCCGGCAAAAAAACCCTTAAGCGCGACGATGGTGAACGGGTCTTTTCCGGATATGTTCCGGGTAGCGTTGTTGTCGACACCCCAGAAAACACAGGCGAGTAGTATCCCAATCGCACCGACCGATAATCCGAAAGCAGCGTTGGGATTCCACGATAACAGAATACTTGCTAACGTGATGATACCAAGTGCTATCCATACCCTCCTCCCGACCGACTCGCGGAAAATAATAAAGGCGATTATAACCGTTGCGACTGCTTCAAAGTTCAGAAGCAGTGACGCTGTCGCAGCAGGAGTAATCTCAAGGCTTGACATCAGCAAGATTGGTGCAATGACTCCCCCAGCGAGAATCGCCACCAGGAGCCACGGGATATCACGAATCCGGATCCTGCTTCCCCTGACAGGGGGCAGTGTCTGGATTCCAAGATTTTTCCAAGAAAAAACATCCCAATTGCCGTACCAAGGTACAGGAAGGAGACGAGGAAAATTGGCGATATATTCCCTACCGGATCTTCGATAGTGGGGTGCTTATTCCAAACAACGTGGCAGAGAGAAGAACATAACCTATTGGAAACCACGCATTTTTTATCATGTCAGCGTCCCTTTCGCTTTATTGTATATTTCAAATTATACTCACATGAATTTAATAAAAAAGGACGGACCGGGAATCCCGGGCTTTATTCCTTAGACCTGCCCTTCTCCTGCCCCTGGAGGAGGTGAAGCCTGAGGATTCCGTTGCATGAGTTACAGATATAGTATTCCTGTGTCCAGCAGGTGGCGCAGGCCCATCTCCCGCACAGGGTGCACTGTTTCAGCTCTGTGGAGGGAAAGGTGCTGTTGCAGAGGTCGCAATGGTAGCGTGAGAAGGTGGTTGCATCTTTCTCCGGTGGTTCCCCCTGCTTCCTCATCACCGTAACGTCGTTTCGGACGCGGGAGAAGAGGTTGGGGTCTTTGCCCGACCCCTTGGTCTCAGCTCTTCCCGGCTTGTTTTTCCAGAGCATCCAGCCGGTCCTCCAGATTCTTCAGGCTGCCCTCCATCGTCTCAGAAAAATCCTTCAGAGATGCAACCTTACCCTCGTTCGACTCAAGGATCTGGTCCTTTGACTGCCTGAATGACTGGAGCTTTGCCCGGCTGACAAGCGACCATTCCTCGATCATCAGCTCGAACCTGCGATCGAGGTACTCGTCCACCCTGCTCTCGACCGGCCGTGCGAGCGATACATCCCCTTTCGCCCCCTTCCAGTAATAGTAGATAAAAAAGAGGAGGATCGCAACGACAATGATAATCAGGGCTGCCTCGAGGGGAGTCATCTCTTTACCTCCTTCAGACTCAAAAGCCGGTGCTCAAGATTGTCCAGCTTGATATCCGCACTGGTCTGGAATGTCTCGATCTGCTTTGTCGTCTCCTCGATTGCTTGCAACCGGTCCTCGAAATCGCCGAGATCGTTCCTTGTGGCAAGGTCCCATTCCTGGATGAGGTCCTTCATCCTCCTGTCCAGGTAGGCATTCATGTAACTGTCTGTCCCGACCATTTAGCGGACCTCCAGTTCACGGATACCTGCATCGAGGGCAGCCGCCCGCTTTTCGATCTCAATCCTGGTTCGTTCAAGGTTCCGGATCTCTGTCGTCACCATGTCCAGCCTGTCATCGAGATCATCGAGGTTATTGGTGGTGATAAGACCCCACTCGCTGATGATCGCGGACATATGGGCATCAAAGTACCGGTCAAGGCTTTTGTCCATACTGGGAAGTTTTGCCCCGATTGTTCCCGGGATCGCCACCAGGGAATCCTTGAATGAGGATTTTTTTGCAGTCTCTGCAGGTGCATTCTCATACATCATGATCACCCGAGTTTCTTCTCCTCATTTTTGATCTTCTCGACCATCTGATCGAGCTTGTTGATCTTCACCTTGTTCTCAAGCCGTTCGATCCGTTTGTCCACCGCACTATGCTTTGCGAAAATGTCGGTGGCGAGGGCGGTATTCTCCTCATCGAGCGAACGGATCTCCGTCATCTGTTCGGGAGAGACCCGGAAGAACGGGGTCCCCCGCTGGGCCATCTCGGCCTTCATCAGGGTGAGTTTCTCCTTCTCGAGATCGATCTCAGCGAGCCTCGGGGTGTTTTTCCATAGCCGGATCTCCTTGATTATGAAGTACACGATAACGAGGATAATGATGAGGAGGATCACCCAGAAGACCGACTGGAACCACGCCCAGTAGGGAGAAACTGAAGCGGATACTGTTGTTGTAACGTTTGCCACAGGTCATTTCCCCCTGAGTTACAGTTCCTTGTCGCCCTTTTTCGGGGTGACTTTTTCTGCAACGTCCTTTGCACCCTTCTCAACGGTCTTCCCTGCTTTCGTTGCTCCTTCCTTCACGACATGTCCGGCCTTGACTGCTTCTTCCTTGACAGTGGCACCAGCCTTCCCTGCACCCTTGGTGATCTTCTCCGTCCAGGTGACCTTTCGTATGACGGAGATGGTATCTCCCTCGGCAACGCCCAGAGCCGCCATATCTTCCGGTGAGAGCATGATGACCGACGTGTCCACCTGCTTATCGCCATACCCGGTAACTGCGACCGTCTTTGTCTTCTGATCATAGACCGTCGGGTACTGTGCGAGGAGAAGAGCCTCCCCCTCCTTGGCACCGATCATCGGCAGGATCGTCTCATTGACCCTGGCCCGGCCATGACTTGGAAACGTCCGTACCTTCACCTTTAATGTAACTGATCCTTCCATAGCAGACAGACATAGCATCTTTAACTATTAATGTTTATTC
>CAWHEC010000004.1:0-233682 GCA_963828315.1 uncultured Methanoregulaceae archaeon
TTTTTGCCATGAGGGACATGAAGATGTCGTATGATAGCCCCCATTCACCAAGGGTGCCTGTGTATCCCTCTTCCCCGGTTCCTGCAGCATTTTTATATGGCCGGGAACGGTACGATCCCGTTTGTTTCAGATACGAAGGGGTAGTGATGGTTCCACTCGGTAAAGTTACCTTGCCTTCCCGGTTCTGAGGTTACCTTGATATCAGATTGTACAGAATGACTTGTGGTTCCAGAGACGAACAAAGAGTGATCGGAATGAAGAAAGGTTTTAACGCAAATCTCGAAGCAGAAACAAGGAAGAACACCGATTTTCGCAGGGTACTGTACACGGGAAAATACAGCCAGCTCGTATTGATGCGCCTGAAACCCGGGGAAGAGATAGGCGAGGAGACGCATGATGATGTCGACCAGTTCTTCCGGTTCGAGGAGGGGGAGGGTGCAGTTGTCATTGATGGTGTAAAACACGTGGTGAAGGACGGGAGTGGTGCGGTTGTCCCAAGCGGGGCAAAGCACAATGTCGTGAACACCTCAAAGACCGCTGACCTCAAGCTCTACACCATCTACTCGCCGCCCGAGCACCAGGACAAGATTGTGCGAAAGACGAAGCAGGATGCCATGACCAAGGAAGAGCATTTCGACGGAAAAACAACAGATTAGGGGTACCGGTTCTGACGCTCGGCAAGAGAGGGGATCCTGCCCTCTCCTTCCTGGAGACTGGATTTATTTGGAATGGACTACCGGACAGTCATTTCATGATACAATAACCCTTGCACTTTTTCAACAGAAATTCTGTGCGAGCCCGATACTACGTTATTGTACGGATTTCGTTCACCTCTCCGCTACCGCTTTTTCATCCAGCCTGAAGACAACAGGGAAATGACGCTCTCGTATCCTTCACGGCCCTGCCTCTTCTTCCCCCTCTTTCCCGTCATCCTCTTCAGCCGGACCACTGATACCGCAATGGTACTCGTCTTCCGTGCACCAGACTTCTATCTCAGGTGATTCTGTCGTCCCAAGACAGGATCTGCTCTCTCCCGAGGAGCACCTGCTCCTCCCGGACAACGCTCCCGTCTTTCATACGGTAGATGAGCCGGAACTCCCAGGTGTCCCCAAGCGTGACTGCCCGGTCGAAATAGACCTCGCGGGCAAGGCCATACGAGCAGTACACTCCGGGGGAGATCTCAAAGAGGACGCCACGCATGTATTTCCTGACGTACCAGCGGAGGTCAGCCACAAGAGACAACGCACTCCCGAGCGATGCCACGGAGATGGCAATCCCTGACGGGGTCTCGACCGGCCGGTAGAAGCTGAGTGCACCCCTGCTCGTCTCGGAATTGAGGAGTTCGCGGTACAGGGCAACTCCTTCTTTGGGGAGGAAGAGGACGTGCATCTGTCTGCTGATAATGGGGTCACCGGGAATTTATAGGCTCCCCAGATGGATCTCACATCAGGCAGGCAGCAGAAAAAATACGGTGGAAAAAGAGCCTCCCCGCTGTTTTTTGTGGGGAGACTGAATCGGGGTTGTTATCTGCACACCAATTCAGTCACTGAACCGCAGCCGTGACGTCCTTCGGGGGAGTCGGCGTGCATCGCATGGTGGGGTGTGGGGGCGGTCGGCCCCCACAAAATGTATCCGATTCATCAATCTCACCCACACCAGAGAGCGAAGAACCAAAAAAAGAAGATGCATGGAGCAGGAGCCTTCGGTCCCGGAGCCCTCCGCCATGAACGCAATGATACCAGTACACGTCGGGACGCAGACAGTATCCACCAGTACCGCGGACCCAGAGATAGATGAACGGTCGCTTCCTGGCGGTTCTCTGTCAAGATCTCCTCCCTTCGGACAAGCCGCAGGGACGTCACATCACTCTTTGAGAGCGGTTCTCTGGAAAAAATGAGATATTCAGGTATACATCCGGAGATCGGCGACGACCTCGGCCTTCACTTTCCGGACGGCTTTCTCAAAGTCGTCCTGCGAGACCCCTGTCGCTTCTTTCCGGACTGCCATCATGCCGGCTTCACGGCAGATCGCCTGGAGATCGGCACCCGTCGCATTCTCGGTCATCTCGACAATCCGGTCGAGATCCACATCGATAAGTGTCATCTTCCTCGAGTGGATCGCGAGGATTGCGCTCCTGCCGGCTTTATCAGGAAGCGGGATTGCAATCACCCGGTCGAACCGGCCGGGGCGGAGGAGGGCCGGGTCCAGCATATCGACACGGTTGGTGGCAGCCATGATCCGGACATCTCCCCTGTTGTCGAACCCGTCCATCTCTGCGAGGAGCTGCATAAGGGTACGCTGTACCTCGGCACTCCCTGATGTGCCGTCGTTCGTGCGGGTACTCCCGACCGCATCGATCTCATCGATGAACACGATCGTGGGTGACTTCTCACGGGCGAGCGTGAAGAGCTCCCGGACAAGCTGCGCACCCTCTCCGATATACTTGTGGACGAGCTCGCTTCCCGACATCCGTATGAAGGTGGCCTTCGCCTCGTGGGCAACCGCTTTTGCGATCAGGGTCTTCCCTGTCCCCGGCGGACCATAGAGCAGGATGCCTTTCGGCGGCTCGACCCCTACCCGTGCGAAGATCTCGGGCTTTGTGAGCGGGTATTCCACCGCTTCCCTCACCTCTTCGATCTCTTTTGCGAGCCCCCCGACATGGTCAAAGGTCATGTCCGGCGACTCCTCCAGTTCCATCACCCGGACGCGGGAATCGAAGATATTGCCCACGATCCTGACAATGGAGAGGGCGTTGTTGACCGCAACCTTGGTCCCCGGCTTGAGCTGGCTGAAGAGCTCGTCGCTCACATGCGTGATATATTCCTGGTTATTCCCCTGCTGCCGGAGATACACCTCCCCTTTGCCAAGAATATCCACCACCACGGCAACGAAAAGGGGCATCCGCTTGAGCTGGTTGTTCTCGCGCTTGAGCTGGGCATTGTCCCGGGCAATCTCATCATACCTCACCTTGAGGTCAAGGAGCTGGGACTCGAGGTCCTGTGCTTTCAGCTGCCAGCCAATCTCGGTCTCCCCCCCTGGAGTGAGGATGGTCTCTTCCATATTACTATAACAATCGAATTCATACCATTTATTAGGTGTGATTTTGCTATTTCGCGGTAGAGGGATCTCACGGGGCAGAGCGACCGGGGAGCTCCTGGTCAGCCCTGCTCCCATCTCGTTTCTTTCCGGTGTCGATCCTGATACCGGGGTCATTGTGGAGAGAGGCCACCCGCTCGAAGGAGAGAGCATCACGGGGAAAGTGCTTGCGTTCAGTCACGGAAAGGGGTCGACCGTAGGATCGTACGTTCTTTATGCACTGGCAAGGAAGGGAAAGGCTCCTGCCGCGATCATCAACCGGAAGGCCGATCCCATCATTGCCGTGGGAGCGATCATGGGGAAGATTCCCATGGTTGACGAGCCGGGAGTCGATATCATGCACCTCAGGAACGGGACCCGTGTCAGCGTTGACGGCGATTCGGGGGAGATCGAGTACGAGGGCGATCTCCTCCCTTGAACCTGGAGGATAAACAATTTATTAAACAGGTCTTGAAAATACAGTGTTTGCTCATGCAGAACCTGGTTCTGATCCTCGTCACTGTGGCTGCAGCGCTTACTCCTTACGGCAGGCTGTACTTCTGTCATTCCAGACACCCCGGTCATCCCGAACAATTCCTCATCCGTCCAGTCTCCCGGCCCCACCATGACTCTGCCTCCCGGTCAGACTGTTGCCATCCAGGTGAACGAGAAAGATACCAGCTATGCGAAAATCTCTGTCATCTTTTCCGGAGGGGAAGGACAGGTTGCCACAAAAGATATCCTTGTCCGCGTCACGCGACCTGACGGCGAGGTGCTGATCGGGCACCTCCGCCCTGTGAAGGGTGATGAACTGATCCTGCAGGGAAGCATGGATACAGACCGGATCGAGGTGTTCGTCACCATGAATACCGGGGTTACCTACAAGGTGATGGACCGTCTCCTCCCCTACCGGACACGGGGATAAGTACCGCATTCTCTTTTTATCCGCAACGGAACAGTATACAAATAATGAACGTGCACTGGCGCTACACGACAGGAACCCGGAACACCTACGCTGCACTCTATGCCGCATGCGAAAGGGAGGGAGTCCTGCTCGCACCCGTCAGTGCCCCGACCCGGGACGTCACCTGTTACAGTCTCAATTCGCTGAATGCACAGGGTCTTTTACCTGAAATCGAACGGGCGGAGTGCATCACAATCGCCGGCGGTCCCTATGCCACGGCATGCTTCAGGGACGTGGCACAATGTGCCGATTATGTGATTGTAGGCGAGGGGGAGTCCCTGCTTCCTTCCCTGCTCTCTGCAATTGTTGAAGGGACGGCAGATACGCTCCCGGGAGTCGCTACCCGCAGGGGATACCGGCCTGCAGATTCGTCCGTCCGTCTTGATGCCTGGCCCCCGTTCTCGCAGGTGAAAGGGTATGTGGAGATATCGAGGGGCTGTCCGTTCTCCTGTGCGTACTGCCAGACCCCCCGTATCTTCGGCCATGGTATGCGCCACCGGAGTATCGACCAGATTGTCTCCTTTGCCTCGCGTTACCGGGATGCACGGTTTGTCACGCCAAACGCATTCGCGTACGGGTCTGACGGGAGAAGTCCCCGGCTTGAAAAGATACGGGCGCTCCTGAAACGTCTCCCGAACAATATCTATTTCGGCACGTTCCCAAGCGAGGTCAGGCCTGAGTTTGTCACAGAGGAGGCGCTTTCGCTGATCACCACGTATTGTGAAAACACGAATCTCCAGTTCGGTGCACAGTCGGGCAGCAACAAGGTCCTTGAGCAGCTGAAACGGGGACATACGGTGGATGATGTCATCCGGGCGGTTGAATTGTGCCTCGATGCAGGCCTCTCCCCGGTTGTTGATCTGATCGTGGGATTTCCTTTCGAGAACGATGAAGATCAGCGCGCAACTGCGGATCTTATCCGTTGGATCAGCTCGAGAGGAAAAATCCACGCACACCGCTTCATGCCGCTGCCGGGAACCCCCTTGCAAGGGACCTGCCCTGCCCCGCTCTCCACGGAACTCTCCCGCCTGCTCGGGTCCCTGGCCCTGAAGGGAAAGGTGACCGGATCCTGGAGTGTGATCCAAGGATAGCATTTTGTGGTTCATGTTCGAATGATAGAGCATGATTGATGTCCTGCTTCTGGCAGACCTTCATGGTGAATATGGTAAACTCGATCCGTTCCTGGATCTGAACCCGGATTGGATCTTTATTGCAGGTGATCTCACGAACATGGGCCCCGCCGAATCTGCGATCGACTTTCTTGAGAGGATCGATGTCCCCTGCTTTGCGGTGCCCGGGAACTGCGATCCCAGGGATATGATCGATCTCCTCGAGCGGTCGGACTGTGTCTGCCTCCACGGGGCACACATCAACCTCGGAACGATCTCGATCTGCGGGATCGGCGGGTCGAATCCCACCCCCTTCAACACCCTCTTTGAACTGACCGACAAGCAGATCGACGACCTCCTCCACAAGGTCCTTGAAAAGCGCGAATCTGCGGTCCATAATGTCCTGATCAGCCATGCACCACCCTTCGGCCTCCTCGATAAGGCCAATGGCAACCATGTCGGAAGCCAGAGCGTGCGCCGGCACCTGTCAAGTTTTGACCTGGTCTGCTGTGCACATATCCACGAGGAGAGGGGAATTGCCATGGCTGAAGGGGTGAAAGTGGTCAATCCCGGCATGGCTGCGCTCGGCGACTGCGCCATGCTCCATTTCGGCAAGGATCCAAAAGAGATCGAGGTCGAACTGCTCACGGTGTAGCCAGGAGCAGTTCAAGATACGAGGAGAGGATCGGTTCGCCCTCGATCCCCAGCTCTTCTGCTATCGCCCGCACGAACTCCTCCGGGTTCTCAAGCCCTGGGCTTCCCGGGGCCTCGATCTCGGCAAATGACCCGAGACCTTTCACCTCATCGAGCGAGACGGTCGCTCCCCGGTAGGAATAATACTCTCTCCATTTCTCGACCTCGGCGACCTTGAAAAACCCGAGCCTCTGCAGGATCAGTTCGGTTATCTCACCGGGATCCACCCCGCAGATCAGCTCTTCGCGGGCTTTGATCCGGTACTCCGATCTCTTTTTGCCTTTATAGGTAAGGGTGCAGCTCCCACCTGCGTATCGCAACCGGAGCGCCTCATCGGTGACGCCAAAATCCCGGTGAGGGGCGTTGTAATAGATATCCCTCTCATGAACCTTGACGGGGGTGCCCTCATGGCCGAGGAGGATCCGCTCCCGGACCGGGGCAAGGTCAGGGACCCGGACTTTTATTTCGATTTCAAGCATGCCGTTCCACATGGTATGTTGTATCGTCCTGACGTTATCCTATTGGTGTATCGAATCATTGGTGCTGTCCGCCAGCTCCGCACACCATCCCAATGGTTATTAATGGGTGAGAGACACTTGAGATTGTATGAAACCGGTTCTATTGAGCCTCTGCCTGGTCTTGCTCTTCGTGGCCGGAATGGCATCGGCTTCCCTCTCAGACTGCCCGACCTGTTTCTTTGCCTCCGATGATGGCAGCCTCCCGGATGCCGATCCCTATGCCGGTTGCCCGAACTGTATCTTCTCGTACGACAGCAGCGGCAGCCTGATAGGCGACAATCCCTATGCCGGTTGCCCGAACTGTATCTTCTCGTATGACAGCAGCGGCAACCTGATAGCCGATACGAGTACCGGATGCTCGTCGTGTGGAATCTCGTACGGGACCACCAACACGCTCGGCACCTGTACTTCCTGCAGTTTTACCTCATCTGTTTCACCGTCAGGGACCACGTTCACGATCCTAGCAGGCACCCACCGCACCGATTTTGAGCAAACCAGCAGGCAGGTCAGAAGTATCGTTCTCCCAACGTCTTCGCTTTCCAGGCCCAATCGTATCACATTCTGAGGTGACCGGATACGATCACTCCATCCCCTATTTTTCATTGGCAGGTGAAGCGGATTTTTTTTAATAGTTTCATCAGTCATCTCGCTCCTTGAGTATCCGTTTTTTGGCTTCTCGTTGGTAGTATATCAGTGCGTGTCACCGCATCACCAGGATTCAGACCATGACCTGATTCCGTCCCGGTTCATTTCCTGTAATCCCGCGATATTTGATGAAATGTCCGGCAAGGGTACACCTGGGATACAATAATGTGATATCCCGCCCTTAAATTTGAGGAGAGGTTTATTTTCATGCCAATACAGGAAGGCGACTTTATCACGCTCAGCTATACGGGCAGCATTGCAGGAATCATCTTCGATACCACCGATGAAGAGATAGCAAAGGGGGCAGGGATCCATAACCCGGAGGCGTTGTACGGACCGGTGACGATCCGCGTGGGAAGCCACCACGTCATCCTTGGCCTCGATGAGGCGCTTGCAGGAAAAGAGGTGGGTTTTGAAGGCGAGGTCGATGTCGGCCCGGACAAGGCGTTCGGACCCCATGAACAGCAGAAAGTCGAGGCATTCAACAAGAACGCCTTCAAGGAAAAAGTAAAGCCGGGTATGCACCTGAAAGTTGAGGAGAAGGGGGAGGGGACCGTTGTTGATGTTATCGGGAACAGGGTCCTGATCGACTTCAACCACCCCTTTGCCGGGAAGGAGATCCACTACCAGTACACGATCGATTCAGAGGTGACCTCGATCGAAGACAAGGTCAACGGGCTCATCCGGCTCTATGCCGGCCGGGATATGGAGATCGCGTTTGCCGACGGCGTCCTCACGATCACTCTCCCGCCGGGCATCAACTACGACCGCCGCTGGGTGCTCTGGAGGAGCCGGGTTATCGGGGAGTCGCTCGAGCACATCCCTGAGATCAACGAGATTACGCTGGTCGAGACCTTCAAGAGGAAAGCGGAGTCTGAATAATCCGGCCTTTCCGGTCCCAATTTTTTCTGACCAGTCTCTCTTTTACATCGAGTCCTGCTATCTAAACTTGCTCCAATGCCTGCAGGTCGGGCAGGATGAGGTCAGGCAATTATTGCAATTCCCCGTATTTCAGCGTCGAAGGAGCATCCGGAAAACCCCAAGTTTTTTCCCATTTTTCATCCCTTCCGTAATTAGGGAGGGGCATCAGCTATGCTATCATGTCGCAGGACAATAGTAATATGGTATTTATATGCGGGCAAACGAACCAAAGAATCCCCAGAAAAACTGGCAGGAGGATTACAACCGGTGGTGGAACCAGAAGAATGGCACCCCCGTGAAAGAGAATCCTGTGATTGTCGGTTCTGAACGAAAAAAGCAGTAAATTTCTGATTCACATTTTCTTTTCTCACTTTCAAGTACCTTCAACTGCCAGGATACCAGCCGATTGATACCGATGAGCGTGCTCAATTTCTGTGAGGTTTCGCTTCATTCGCAGACGCTCCCACAGAATCCAGGAAATCTCGCTTTTCAAACCGCGGATCTGGGAATGGGGGAGCAGTATCTCTGTTTCCTTTATACGCATGGAGTTCCCAACCTTCTCTCAATGATCAATCTGGAACCTACCGGTGGAGTCGACCCAGAGGAGACTCCGCACCCTCACCACCACGCGGTCTTCCCTGCCTCCCGGGCCGGGATCCTTGATACCCGGTTGAGACGGTTTTTGTACCGGCCTGATCGCCTCGCTGAACGATACGTCCATCCCGGCAGCCGTGTCCTTGATTTCGGGTGCGGGCCGGGTTTTTTCACCCGCGAGTTTGCGAGGAGGGTTGGCGACAAGGGTTCAGTGATCGCGGTGGACCTGCAGGAGGACATGCTCCGCATCCTTCGGGAGAAGATGGAGCGTGAGGGGCTCATGGCCCGTATCAGGACGCATCGTTGCGCCCCGGACTCGATCGGCCTCCCGGGGGAATTTGAGGGCACGGTTGACACCGCCTTTGCAATCTTTGTCGTGCACGAAGTTCCCGATCCCCAGAAGCTATTCCAGGAGATCTCGTCGCTTCTCGCTCCGGGGGGCTTGTTCTTCTATGCAGAACCGCTGTTTGTGGTCTCTGGCAGCGAATTCCGGGCCAATCTCACAAAAGCAGAGACAGCGGGGCTCAAGCTGGTGGAAAAGCGGTTTTTCTTCGTGAACCGTGCAGCGGTACTCGGAAGGCATCCGGATGAAACGATTTTTGTTTACGGATGGAATCTTCCCATCCTGACGCAGCAAAGATCTTTTTGCATGCACCCTACAATTGTCGATTGTATACCGATCGAAAACTTCATAACTCTGAAGGTCTCTCCAAGTCCAAAAATGTTCTCCCATCCCTCCTCCATTTTGACTAATCCGGGAGCGCCTGCTGTCCCAGGGAACCTGCCTCACCAAGGAAATAGCCCCCAAGACCCGTGATCCAGAAGATGATCGGGTAGGCGACCCATCGTTCGGTTCCGCCATCCCCGAGCACCGGGAACAACAGACCTGCAAAGATGAGGGACAGGAGCGTGATTGATCCCAGCACGACAGAGATATACCGATAGGGTCCATACAGCCCCCTTACGGAGAGCACCGCTGCAATCCCGCCGATAATGAAGGTGAACATGGCAAAGAGCGGGTGCAGGACGGCGACGTTGCCAGGAAAGACCCCCACTCCCAGGATTCCGACACCAAGCAGGGCGAGGAGCACCGAAGACCACCGTTCCCATCCTGCACGATATGCGGCATATGCTCCGAGAATCGTGAAAATCCCTGTCAGGATCATCGTGGCATTGAAGATAGTTGCCGAGGGCTGGTAGATGAGTGCTTCGGGTGGCCGGGTGGACCCGAGATCGCTGATCTCGCTGTCAGCGGTCGAGTAGCCTGCAGGGTAGAAGATCTCGCCGGTGATTATTCCCATCAGGGCGATGAACCCTGCGATGAACAGGAGGGTCCCGGCATACTGCACGTAGGGTGAACGCATGGGCATATCTTGGGGTTGCGGGGGCTTATTTTTTTTATGGGCAGCAGGACCATGGTATCACTCCGTGAGTACCATTCGATCCTTCATCCTGATTAGAGGGAACGAGACTATCGTCGTGGAATGAGAAAGCGATCATTTAAACACCATGTCATAAAGAACAAGAGATTAAATGAGAGACTTTAAACACCATGTCAAAGAACGAGAGTATAGGATATGCTCAAGTACCGGAGGTTCGTTCTGATATGTCGGCGCTCCACGATTTCCTGAAAGGTGCGGAATCCAAATCACCAGACCCTCCGATAAACCTCTACGATAGAATAACGGAGATCAAGCAGAGCGCAAAGGTAGACTGGCTCAAAGATCTCGGGAAAAACGGGTATGAACATTCACGAGAGGTTAGAGGAGTATCTTGATGATCTTACGGGGGATCTGCGGCAGAGAAAGTTACTCACTCCTGAAGAAGCATTCGTCCTGCTTTGTGCGGTCTACATGCATGATATCGGATATCGATATGGCGGGAACAGGCACGGGAAAAAGAGCAAAAAGATGATCCTCGATGAACCGTCAACCTATCACTTGGGTGATTTTCCTCCCTATCATCACAGTCCCTGTCCCCGTATAGCAGAAGCAGTCGGTAAACTCTGTGAGGGTCATATCCCCTATGATTGCCCGCTCAACGACATCCCTGATGATTTTCCCGACCAGGCATTTCGAGGAACCAAATTTCAATCTTCGCAAACTCACCGCTCTATTGCGCCTGGCTGACGAAGCTGATGAAACCTACATAAGGTTCAATCCGTCTCAAGAATCCATTCGCGATCAGATCCCTTTGGTTGAAGATTGAAAATACGAATATAATCATGTACTGGGACAGGGCAACGAATCCCGATCCCGATGAATTCCTAGGACTTCTCACCAAAAAAATTGCAATCCTGCACGATTCAATAATGTACCTGGACTCGATAGGTTCAGTTCATTGGAACTTGTTGCTGAGGCCGAGTTGTAGCACCACCATTCCTTTCATGCCCGAAAAACCGGTCGAGACATTTGTCGGCAGGGTTCCCGATCTCGAAAAACTCCATGACATCATCCGCACACGGGGTGCTGGTGCGGTTACCGGATTGAGAGGATCCGGCGGGATTGGGAAGACAGAACTCGCACGGATGTATGCCCAGAAGTACCGGAATGAGTATCCCGGCGGGGTTTTCTGGGCATCGTTGAAGGCAAGCACATGGAAGGAAGAAGCAGGGAAGATCAAAGCTGCCGCATACTTCGTTAAAAATCCTCCTGTCTTTCCCGATAAACAGAAAGCGATTG
Source organism: uncultured Methanoregulaceae archaeon (assembly GCA_963828315.1). Classification (GTDB taxonomy): domain Archaea; phylum Halobacteriota; class Methanomicrobia; order Methanomicrobiales; family Methanospirillaceae; genus UBA9949. The sequence continues at coordinate 11,201 of CAWHEC010000004.1, forward strand.
AATCGCTCCTCAAAGGAGTGCTCTCAATCGAAAAGATGCCCTCCTGATCATCGACAACGTTGACGATGCGGAAGATATCATCAAACCTGCATGCTCTGTCCTCGTCACGACCAGGGACGAGGGCATCCTCCATAAGAAACTCTCACGGGAGGCAATTTACGAGCTGAAACAACTCCCGGACAACGATGGGATCGAGTTGCTTGGCAAGGTTATAGGCCAAAAACGGATCGATGATGATCATGCTGGTGCATCTCCGATTGGTCGAAATATTGGGGGGAATGCCTCTTGCCATCGATATTGCGGCAAAGCACTTGCGGGAAGCTCCAGCCTTGAGTTTCTCGGATTATATCGGCAAGGTCCAGAATAAAATTCATGAACTGAAAATTGAGGATGAAAAAGACTCGAATGTGAAGGCCTCCCTGGAATTGAGCCTGGATCAATTGAAAAGACTAACCCGATGGAGATTCATTACTGTTGTTATTCAGGAGCGGTGCAGCATGTGCAGCATCCGGGTTCACCTCTCGTACATTAGGGAATGCAGCAGGACTGGATAGGCTGGAGAACGACTGTTCTTGAGACATTGGCAGGAACACTCTATCATCCGTTCTCTCCTTGAATTTTCTGTCAGAATCACGACGATATTCAATGCACCCGCTGATGAGGCAGATCGCCGATGCAAAACTGAAGAGTAACCCTGAAGAAGAAAAACGGGTGAAAAAGAATCATTGCATGTATTTCCTCAATTTTACTGCGGCACATAATGATGACCCTCAAGCCTTGATAAGGGAAAAGGACGGCATCTGGCAGGCATTGATCCAGGCAAACGAATTGGAGAATGGAAAAGAGGTTCGCGAGCGTTTCATCGACAACTTGAGTCACTATTACCGGACCTTGCTTAAGGAAGGTCGGTACCAGGATGCATTCAATTACCTCATCGAAATGAATCTTATCAACATCGATGATATCGGAGAAGTAAAGACACTCGTTCTCTTCTCGATCCACTTATTGAACACATTTCCACCCTTGATGACTTTACCAAGGGATTCTGTATACACTCACAAGAGGTCTGGCCTATTGCACAACCTTGGCGAGTATCGGAAGGCTATCGATCTCTATGAAAAAGCACTGGAGATAGCCCGGCGCATCGGCGATATTCGCGGCGAGGGCAATGCTCTCGGCAACATGGGGTCTGCCTATTTACAACTTGGCGAGTATCGGAAGGCTATCGAACTCTATGAAAAACAACTCGAAATATCCCGGCGCATCGGCGATATTCGCGGCGAGGGCAATGCGCTCGGCAACATGGGTTCTGCCTATGCAGATCTTGGCGAGTATCGAAAGGCTATCGAGTTCTATGAAAAAGCCCTGGAGATAGCCCGGCGCATCGGCGATATTCGCGGCGAGGGCAATGCGCTCGGCAACATGGGTTCTGCCTATTTACAACTTGGCGAGTATCGGAAGGCTATCGAACTCTATGAAAAAGCCCTCGAGATAGCCCGGCGCATCGGCGATATTCGCGGCGAGGGCAATGCTCTCGGCAACATGGGCTCTGCCTATACACAACTTGGCGAGTATCGGAAGGCTATCGAACTACTATGAAAAAGCCCATCGAGATAGCCCGGCGCATCGGCGATATTCACGGCGAGGGCAACGCACTCGGCAACATGGGCTCTGCCTATGCACAACTTGGCGAGTATCGGAAGGCTATCGAACTCTATGAAAAAGCACCTGGAGATAGCCCGGCGGATCGGCGATATTCGCGGCGAGGGCAACGCACTCGGCAACATGGGCTCTGGCCTATGCAAAACTTGGCGAGTATCGGAAGGCTATCGAACTCTATGAAAAACGAACTCGAGATAGCCCGGCGCATCGGCGATATTCGCGGCGAGGGCAATGCTCTCGGCAACATGGGCCTGGCCTATGCAAAACTAGGGGATAAAACGACAGGCAGGCAACACCTTCTCGCCGCAAAAAAAATATTCCAAGATCTCGGCCTTGACCACATGGTCCAACAAGTAGATCAAATGCTGAAATATCGTGGATAACATGTAATCTGGAGGATTAAAGTCCGAATGTAATGTAATCCCATTTTACGTGAAAATTAAGAGTTATTTTCCCTCATTCCTGAAGAACTACCCCCTCACCCTTCCAAATACTTCCCCTTCAGCTTCCCGTGCAGCCGTTCCACCTGCTTCACTGCCGTCCCGATATACCGGTCAGGACTGAGCAGATCCTTCATCTCCTTTGGCGAGATGCACCTGGCAACCGCAGGATCTGCAGCCAGCACTTCATCGAGCGGCTTCCTCTCTGCCAGCGCCTTCATGCTCGCGACCCGGACCAGCTCGTGGGCTTCCTGCCGGTCCATCCCTTTCCCGGCGAGTGCGATCATCACCGATTCTGCCATGTTCACGCCATGGAGGAGGTCGAGGTTCTTCCGTATGTTCTCCTCCCGGATCACCAGCCCTTCGAGCACCCCGGTAAGCAGCCTGATGCAGTGGTCGGTGAGGATGGTCGCCTCGGGGAAGATCACCCGCTCGCAGGAGGAGTTCGTCAGGTCGCGTTCGTCCCAGAGGGTGTTGTTCTGGAGGGCGGGCTCGACTGCCGACCGGATCACCCGGGCAAGGCCGCAGACCTGCTCGCTCCTGATCGGGTTCCTCTTGTGGGGCATCGTGCTCGACCCGACCTGCTTCTTCCCAAATGCCTCCTCCACCTCGGCAATCTCGCTCCGCTGGAGGGTCCGGATCTCGATCCCGATCTTGTCAAGCGTCGTGGCAACGTTTGCGAGGAACATGAAATACTCGGCGTACCGGTCGCGTGCGATCACCTGGTTCGATACCTCGACCGGGACAAGCCCGAGGATCTCCATCATCCGGTCCTGGATCTCCATCCCCTTCTCCCCGAGGGCTGCCTGGGTGCCCACTGCGCCGGTCAGCTGCCCGACCGCTACCCGGGGGGTGAGCTCGGAGAGCCGGTCGAGGTGCCGGGCCGTCTCCGCCGCCCAGATCGCGAACCGGAGCCCGTAGGTCGTCGGGACCCCGATCTGGCCGTGCGTGCGTGCCGCACAGACGAGGTGCCGGGTCTCATAACTTCGTTTCAGGAGCACCGCAAGAAGGCTCCTCAGTTTCGCATCGAGGATCGCGAGCGATTCCTTCAGCTGGAGCCCCGTGGCCGTGTCGAGGATGTCGTTCGATGTCGCGCCATAGTGCACCCATCCCCCTGCCTCGCCGCAGACCTCGGCGATCGCTTTCACGATCGCCATCATGTCATGGTTGATCTCCGCCTCGATCTCCTTGGCGCGGGAGAGGGACGCCGCTCCCGCGTTCTTCCCGATGAGATCGGCTGCAACCGGGGGAACGAGCCCAAAATCCGCCCCTGCCCGTGCAAGGGCCACCTCGGCCCGGACGATGCAGGCAAACCGGTTCTCCTCGCCCCAGACCGCACGCATCTCGGGGGTTCCGTAGCGATAGTCGATGGGATGGATCGCCATATGGTAGAGATTCTCCTTTGGAAGAATAAAAAACAGTCCGGAACAAAGAGTATACAATGGACCAGCTGGACGCCTATTTCCCGTACGAATCCTACCGCCCGTTCCAGCGCGAGATGCTGGAGCGGGTGGCACAGTGCGCACGGGAGGGCGGGATCGCCATGATCGATGCGCCGACCGGGAGCGGGAAGTCGAGCGTGGTCGCCGCAATGCTCGCGGAGCGTTCCGGGAGGAAGATCTTTGTCGCGGTCCGGACCATCAGCCAGCTGAACACGTTTATCAGGGAACTCGAACTGATCCGGAAAAAGAAACGATCGATCAACTATTCCTACCTGATCGGGAAAAGGAGCCTCTGCATGCTCTCCGGGGAAGGGGATGTGTACAAGCGGTGCGAAGGGGTCAAGGCCGTATCGACCAGCCTGATGCGGGAGCGGGCAGAGCAGGGGTCGCTCGTCCCGTCAAAGGATGCGATGATCACCCAGCAGATACGGAAACTCGACGGAGAGCACCCGGTCATCTGCCCCTACTATATCAGGAGCAGGATATTTATATCCGGGGAGGGGAGCGGTCTTCGCATGATCCCCTCCACGCCGCTGAAGGCCAAGGCGGAACGGGTGGCACGGGAACTTGCCCGTCCCGACGAACTCCGCGATATCGGCGCCGGGATCTGCCCGTACGAGATGCTCCTCCTTGCTGCCCAGCGCGCCGAGGTAGTCATCGTGAACTACCACCACCTTTTCGACGAGGAGATACGAAACCAGCTCTATGGCAACCTCGGGATCGAGCCGGCCGACGTGATGCTGCTGATCGATGAAGCCCACAACTGCGGGGACGTGATGACCGGGATCATGAACGTCGTCATCGGGGAGCAGGTCCTTGCGCAGGCAGACCGGGAGATCACCTCTGTCCGCCGTCACCTGAAAAGTGCTGCTGCCATCGGGCAGATCATCGCGAATGTCGCTACGTTCATGCAGGGCCTGAAAAATTCGCACGAGACCGAGGACTGGTTCGACCCTGCCATCTTCGACCGGATGGTGGTCCGCGGCTCCCTGTACAAGGACATGTCAGCGGTCGTCGAAGACCTGATGAAGATCAGTGAATACATCAGGGAGAAGAACATGATGGCAGGAGAATACTCGACGAGCGCCACCGAGACGCTCACCGCGTTTCTCTTCCGCATCTCCTGCTCGTCCACCGATCCCGGATACCTGACCGTGTACCGCAGGGAGGATGCGGATATTTTCCTCGAAGTGCGGAGCATCGACCCGTCCGACCGGCTCCGGGACCTTGTCTCGTCTCACCACTGCACGGTCCTCATCTCGGGCACCCTCTCGCCGGTCGATTCCTACCGGCGGTATTATTTTGGCGATCTCCCCGTCACCACCTGTTCGCTCCCGAATGTATTCCCAAAAAAGAACCGCATGGTCCTCTGCGCCGGGGATATCACGACGGCGTTCTCCATGCGTGAGAACCGCGAGAATTCTGCCCGGGTAGCCCTCTATATCAGGAATTTTGCCCGGCTGAAGGGCAATATCGCGGTCTATTTCCCCTCGTACCAGATCCTCGACACGTACACCCGGATGCTTTCAGACAGCCTCGCCTCCCGGAACCTGATCATCGAGCCGAAAGACGCCAGGGATGCCGGGGAAGCGCTCCGGACCTTCCTCTCACTGCCGTCCCGGGGAAAGTCCGGGATCCTCTTTGCAGTGGCCGGGGGAAAATGGAGCGAGGGGCTCGATTACCGCGGGGAACTCCTCTCGGGTGCGATGGTGATCGGCCTCCCGCTCGCACCCTACAACCGGGTCAGGCAGATGACGATCGATTATTTCCGCCATAAGTTCGGCAGCGAAGGGGAATTTATCTCCTACACCCTTCCCGCACTGAACCGTGCCCAGCAGGCGATAGGGAGAGTGATCCGCACCCCTGAAGACAGGGGCATCCTTGTTTTTGGGGAGAAGCGGTTCCTTGAACTGAGGGTACGAAACGGCCTCCCGGCCTGGATCCGCGAGGAACTCGTGGAATGCACGGCAGAATCCTTCGGGGAGGCGATGAAGCGATGGAAGTGACCGAGGGCTCGGCCCGTTTCGGGCTCTGGTATGTCTATGTCCGCTGGTCGGGTACTACCATCTACCAGGTCCGGTTCTCGCGGACCCCGGTCGCAGGACCGGTCCCACGACCCATCACGCAATATCTTTCCGGGAAGGAAGTCGACCTCTCCACGTTCACCTGCGGGTCAGATCCCCCGGGAATCACAGTATGGCCGGATATACCGTGAAGTACAGCAGATCCCCTACGGGGAGACCGCTACGTACGGCAAGATTGCAGAACGGGCCGGCACCCATGCGAGGGTGGTCGGGCAGGCTCTTGCAAGAAACCTGCTCCCGCTCATCATCCCCTGCCACCGGGTGATATCCCTGTCCGGTATTGGTGGATTCACCCCCGATCCCGCGATAAAGGCTGAACTCCTTGCGATGGAGAGTCGGGGGAAGGAACGAAGCAGAAAAAGAGAAAGATCCGGTGATGACGCATGAACCGGGGCATGGTCTGGCGGAAGCCCGTTACCGACTCACCCGGGACCGCTTCGGGCAGATACGAGCTTTTTGAGAAGCGGGGATTTAAGGAAGCAGGACGAGATCGTTTTGGACAGGGAGCATTGGCGTGAGATCGGCGATCGTTCTTGTCGGCGGCGAAGGGCGCAGGGTGAACGGCAGGGAGAAGTATTTCTTCACCTACCTGGGAAAGACGTTCATCGAGCGGCTGATTGATTCGTTGCAGCCGGCCGTGGACGAGATCGTCCTTGTCGGAAAGAACGAGGAGCACCGGGAGCGGTTCTCCCATCTTGCAGGAGTGCGGTGTGTCCATGATATCAGGAAGGGGACCGGGCCGATCGGGGGACTTCATGCAGGAGTAAGCGCAAGCAGGGGAGATCTGCTCTTTATCTGCGCCTGCGACATGCCCTGCATCGACACACGGGTCGTCGAGACCCTGTTTGAGGCACTGGGAGCGTATGATGCAGCGATCCCATCGTGGAACTCCGAGATGCTCGAACCGCTCCATGCGGTGTACCGGAAGGAACCCCTGCAACGGTATCTTGATAACCCGCCCTCGCTCTCGCTCCGATCCATGATAAAAAACCTGAATGTCGTCTATGTACCGGTGGAAAGGCTCCGGACCATCGACCCGGACCTCTCCACGTTCACCAATATCAACAAATTAGAGGACCTGGAAAACCTGCTACCCGGAGATCCTCCCTGACCGGGACTCAAGCGCAGGACATAGCTCTTAACGGCGAACCCCCGGGGTTTCCTTCCTCGGGCACACTCACCTGGATCTCCGCAGACAGCTCGTTTCCTGAGAACTCGATCAGGTACTTCCCGGGAGATCTTATGGTCAGATCTTTTCCTGGCTCCACACTGTATCCCCTTGAGTAGCCGTCCTCTGCGATCACCTCGCCTGATACCGCGTCACGCACGGTTACCTTGAACCAGGCATAGGGGCTGATGGAAGTGACCGTCTCGGTTCTCTCCTCGTGCTGTCCGTAGTCGCTCTCGTACCAGATGGTCCGTGAGGTCATGTTCGGGGAAAAGCACAGCTCGATTACAAGTGGTGGCCGGTAGAGTTCGTAGGTGTATGCCGTCCTGTTGTTTTTGGGGGTGAGTGTATCGTAGTAGATGGCCATGTATTTTGTTGGAACCGGTGTTGCATCAGGGAGGCGGGTGCCTGCATAATTTGACGCAGGGGTTGTTGCTGTCGGGAATGGAGTTGCCGGTGTGAGATACCCCGCCTCTCCCGGCGCCGGACTGGCCGCGGGGGTCGGCCCGCTCCCATCACCCGCCTGGGTCCCGGTCGGGGTGGTGCTGACACCCGATCCCTGACTGGCTGCCGGATTCAAAACTTGCGGTGAGATGCATCCGGAAAGGCATACCATGGCCGCAAGGATGAGTGCCCCGGCGATAATTATCCGCGTTCCCGTCATTCATGGAGGATGGGGTCGAACCCTTATTTATTGGTTATGGAGAGGAGGAACGTGTCGTCCGATTCTTTCGTGATTTAAAAAAAACTGCACGCAGACCGGGATTATTGGAAAAAATAGTTCAGTCCGCGATAAACACCGCAGCGGCGATGACGGTTGTCCAGAGTCCTGACTTGTCACCCTGTGCCGACTGGCAGATATGGGTGGTCTTGATGATCTTCCCGCTCGCCTTGTAGATCTGCTCCCGCTCCTGCCAGGCCTGGTTGATATCGAACTCGATCCCGAGCGTGGTGGCAAGCATGGTGGCAGCAAGATCTTCGGCATAATCGCCCGTTTTTTCGGCGGTTTCACCATACGCATGGTGCTCGGAGAGGTACCCGTATTCCTGTGAATCCTTCGGGAGGGCGAGCCCTATCGCTGCAGAGATCAGGCGGTTCGGCTCACTGGTCTCGTTCTTTGCCATGACGCAATAGGTGATGCTGCCCGGTTCAAGGCTCCGTGCACCCTCATCCACCGTAACGACCCTGCAGAACGGAGGAAAGATACTCGAGACGTAGACAAGGTTGTACTTCTCGATTCCGGCCCTCCGAAGCGCAAGCTCGAACGATGCGAGACGGTCTCTATGTACACCTACACCCTTGGTGAAAAAGATCCTGGAGGGTACGGCCATAATCATAAGTGGGAGGTCGTCCAACTTAAAATTTTTTATTCGGCAATCTATCGGCAATATCGCCTTTATTTTCAAATTGGTACGCAATTATTTGTATGAATTAAAAAATAACCAATAATAGAGTGACGATAGAAGAAAAAAATGCGTATCGCAGGAATCATACGACAATGGACACTGGCCGCCATGGGGCCAGAACTGCCGCCTGAAACACGCTTCCTCTCCATTCCGCTACCTATTAAATGTATTCCGGCGCCATTAGGTATGGAACAATGAAGGCGGTTCTGGGTCTTGAGGATGGCACATTTGTGCGTGGGGAAGGTTTCGGAACAGAAGGTGAATGTGCAGGGGAGCTCGTATTCTCCACCCAGATGACCGGGTACATGGAGGCGCTGACCGATCCGAGCTATCATGGGCAGATCCTGATGTTCACCTTCCCGACAATCGGAAATTACGGCGTGGACAGGAAGAATTTTCAGCATCCGCGGGTCTGGGCGATGGGGTGCGTTGCAAGGGAGATCTGTGATGCTCCTGAGGCCGGCCCCCGAATTGCCGACTATTTTGCAGAGAATGGTCTTTTCGGCATCCAGGGGGTCGATACGAGGATGCTCACCATAAAAACCAGGGAGAAGGGGACGCTTCGGGCTGCCCTTGTCGTTGGCGATGACAACGGGGGGTATGCGGTCGATTGTGCCAGGAATATCCCCCCGATCTCGGATCGCGACCTGATCCCTGCTGTCTCCTGCAGGGAGCCCTATCATATCGGGGGTTCCGGCAAGAGGATCGCCGTGATCGACCTCGGTATCAAGAAGAACATGATCCTCTCATTGAAAGCAAGGAACGCCGATATCCATGTCTTCCCCCATGACACCCGTTCCGACCAGGTCATGGCCTGCCGGCCCGATGCCCTTTTTATCAGCAATGGTCCCGGCGACCCGGTCCATGCCACGGCAGTCATCCGCTGCATCAGCGACCTTGCGGGCACGCTCCCGATCTTCGGGATCTGCATGGGGATACAGGTGTGCGGGCTTGCCCTTGGCGGGAGCACGTACAAGATGAAGTTTGGTCACCGGGGGAGCAACCAGCCGGTGCGGTACAAGGACGGGAGCATCTACATCACGACCCAGAACCATGGATTTGCCGTCTCTGCCGATTCCCTGCCTGAAGGGTGCCGGATCCTGTACTCGAACGTGAACGATGGCTCGCTTGAAGGGTTCGAGAACGAGTACCTCGACATCACCTGCGTGCAGTTCCATCCGGAAGCACATGGGGGGCCGAGGGATACCGAGATTCCGTTCTTCGACACGATGTTCCGGAGGCTTGACTGAAGATGCCGAAGAAACCGGAGATCCGGACGGTCCTCTTGATCGGGTCCGGTCCGATCCAGATCGGGCAGGCAGCAGAGTTCGACTTCTCAGGGACACAGGCATGCCGGGCCCTCCGCGAGGAGGGAGTGCGGGTGGTCCTTGTCAACTCCAATCCGGCAACCATCCAGACCGATCCCGAGACAGCCGATGTGATCTACGTCGAGCCCATCAAGGCCGATATCATCGAAAAGATCATCGAGAAGGAGCGGCCGGACGGTATCCTCTCCGGGATGGGAGGCCAGACCGGCCTGAACATGACCGCAGAGCTTGCCGAGCGGGGGGCACTCAGGAACGTGCAGATCCTCGGTACCCCGCTTGAGGCGATCTACCAGGGGGAAGACCGGGAGAAGTTCCGGTCCCTGATGGGGGAGATCGGCGAGCCGGTGCCAAAGAGCATGATCCTGAACTCGCCCGACAAGGTCGACGAGGCACTCGCCATCGTCGGCCTCCCGGCCATTATCCGCCCGGCATATACGCTCGGTGGTTCAGGGGGAGGGATCGCCCACACCCGGGACGAGATGATCAGGATCATCGAGATCGGGCTCACCCGTTCACGGATCCACCAGGTGCTCGTCGAAGAGAGCGTGGTCGGCTGGAAGGAGATCGAGTTTGAGGTGATGAGGGATGCCTCCGACACCTGCATCATCGTCTGCGGGATGGAGAACGTCGACGCCATGGGGATCCACACCGGCGAGAGCGTGGTGGTAGCCCCGATCCTGACGCTGCGGGACGACGAGTTCCAGTTGCTGCGGAGCGCCTCGATCAAGATCATCCGGGCGCTGAATGTCCAGGGGGGGTGCAACATCCAGTTCGCCTACAAGGACGGGGACTACCGCGTGATCGAGGTGAACCCGCGGGTCTCCCGCTCGAGCGCCCTTGCCTCCAAGGCTACCGGGTACCCGATTGCCCGGGTCGCCGCAAAGATCGCGATCGGGCTCCACCTGGACGAGATCACGAACTCGGTAACAGGGTGCACGCCCGCATCCTTCGAGCCGGCTATCGATTATATCGTCGTCAAGGTCCCGCGCTGGCCGTTCGACAAGTTCAAGAATGCCGACCGGAGTCTTACCACGGCAATGAAGAGCACGGGGGAGGTGATGGCGATCGGGCGGTGTGTCGAGGAGGCATTCAAAAAGGCGCTCCGGTCGCTTGACACCGATGTGTACCTCCATACCAACCCAAACGAGATCCGGATGATCCTCTCCCGGCCGACCGACGAGCGGTTCCCCACCCTGTTCGATGCCTTCAAGGCAGGGTTCCCTCTCTCCGAGATACAGGACCTGACGGACATCGCCCCCTTCTTCCTCGAAAAGATCAGGAATATCGTCGATCTTGAGAAGAGGCTCTGCGATGCGGCGACCCGGGATGATATCCTCCTTGCGAGGACCTACGGGTTCACCGAACCGGAACTTGCCGCTCTGACCGGGATCGGGGCCGGCGAGATCAGGGAACTTGCCGGAGATCCCAGCTACAAGATGGTCGACACCTGCGCCGCTGAGTTCCCGGCTACAACGCCATACTTCTACTCCACCTTTGACGAGACCTGCGAGATCCGTCCAAGTGACCGGAACAAGGTGCTGATCCTCGGGTCGGGACCAATACGGATCGGGCAGGGGATCGAGTTTGACTACTGCACGGTGCATGCGGTAAAGGCGCTCCGGGAAGAGCATGTCGAGGTGCATATCGTCAACAACAACCCCGAGACGGTCTCGACCGATTTCGACACCTCGGACCGGCTCTTCTTCGAGCCGATGGCACTTGAGGATATCATGAATATCCTCGAGAAGGACCATTATTCAGGGGTGATGGTCCAGTTTGGCGGCCAGAACGCCGTGAACCTTGCCGTACCCATCCACCAGGAGCTGCTCAGTCGCGGGATGAGTACCCGGATCCTCGGGACTTCCCCGGACTCGATGGATATTGCCGAGGACCGTGACCGGTTCTCCGAGTTGCTCAGGAAGCTCGATATCCCAAGCCCGCCGAACAGTTCCGCCTACTCCATTGAGGAGGCACGGACAAAGGCGGCCTCAATCGGGTACCCGGTCCTTGTCCGCCCTTCCTATGTGCTTGGCGGAAGGGCGATGGAGATCGTCCACGATGAGATCGAGCTCGAGTCGTACATGAAAGAGGCCGTCCGGGTGAGCAGGAACCACCCGGTCCTGATCGACTCGTTCCTCCAGAACGCGATCGAACTCGACATCGATGCGGTCTGCGACGGCGAGGAGGTCCTGATCGGCGGGATCATGGAGCACATCGAGGAGGCGGGGGTCCATTCAGGGGATTCGGCCTGCGTGATCCCTACCCAGTCGCTCTCCCCTGCGGTGATCGAAAAGGTGAAGGACTACACGACACGGATCGCGCTCGGGATCGGGGTGATCGGCCTTGTCAACCTCCAGATGGCGGTCAAGGGCGAGACCGTCTTTATCCTCGAGGCAAACCCCCGGGCGAGCCGGACGGTGCCGTTTGTCAGCAAGGCGACCGGCATCCCGCTCGCAAAGATCGCGGCCAAGGTGATGATTGGGAAGAAGCTGAAAGACCTCGGGATCAAGGAGCCCCGGATCTGCCATACGGCGGTAAAAGAGGTGCTCCTCCCGTTCAACAAGCTCCCGGGCGTGGACACGGTGCTCGGGCCCGAGATGAAGAGTACCGGCGAGGTGATGGGAATCGATTACGATTTCGGCCGAGCCTATTACAAGGCATGTATCTCGGCCGACAACGAGCTCCCGGTCCGCGGGAACATCTTCATCTCGGTCATCTCCGAGCAGAAGGACGAGGTGATCCCGATCGCCCGGAAGCTCCGGTCACTCGGCCTCGCCCTCTACGGGACATCGGGAACCGTGGAGTACCTGTCACAGGCAGGGGTCGATGCCCACCTCATCCGGAAGGTGCAGGAGGGCTCCCCGAACGTGATCGACCTCTTACGGAAGGGGGAGATCCGGCTGATCATCAACACTCCCTCCGACAAGCAGTCCCGGCAGGACCACTACCAGATCATGCGGGCTGCCGTCGATTACGGGGTCCCCTATATCACCACGGTCCAGGCTGCACGGGCTGCAGCGCTCGCCATCGAGGCGATCAAGAAGGAGCAGATCACGATCGAGCCGCTGGCGCATTATCATGCGGCAAAATAATTTTTCTTTTTGAAGCACGTGAACTCCGGTCTCTATTCCTCCATGCATTCTGCATAAGCCTCCTGTAAATTACACCTTCATCCGCATTTCCCGTTCGTATCCCTTGACAGTCTGCACAGGGCATCTCGGGATCACCCCGTAATATCCTGCACGTCACCAACCCATCCTCCATCTTTTTTGCGGGCGTGTTTCTGGTAACATTATTTATCCGCGAAACAGAACTGAATAATTATAACGTGCCCGCTGGCACGGAGCGTTATCATGGGAAAAGGAACCGTTGTCATGGCATACTCGGGGGGACTCGACACCTCGATATGCATCCCGCTTTTGAAGGAGCGCTACGACTATGACCGGGTCGTGACCGTTGCCGTCGATGTCGGCCAGGGAGAGGAAGATATCAGAACGGCGACTGAAAAGGGGAAGAAGTATGCCGATGTCCATTACACCATCGATGCACGGGATACGTTTGTCACCGAGTACCTGTTCCCTGCCATACGGGCAAACGGGTCCTACGAGGGATACCCGATGGGCACGGCACTTGCCCGGCCCCTGATCGCCGATGAGGTGGTCCGCATTGCCCTCCGCGAGAAGGCAAAGGCGGTCGCACACGGTTGCACGGGAAAGGGAAACGACCAGCTCCGGTTCGACTTCATCTTCCGGATTGCAGGGCTCGAGGTGATCGCCCCGATCCGCGAGCTCAACCTCACCCGGGAGTGGGAGATCGAGTACGCAAAAGAGCACAAGATCCCGGTCCCGGTCGCCAGGGACAAACCGTGGAGCATCGATGAGAATCTCTGGAGCCGGAGCATCGAGGGAGGGAGACTTGAAGACCCTGCGTATCACCCTCCCGAGGAAATATACAGCTGGACCGCCCCGCTTGAGAAAGCCCCCAACAAGCCTGAACTCATCAGGCTCGACTTCCTGAAAGGGGTGCCGGTCGGCATGAACGGTGAGGCGATGAGCGGCCTCGACCTGATCACCCGCCTGAACATTGTTGCCGGCGAACACGGGATCGGCCGGTCCAACATGATCGAGGACCGTATCCTCGGGCTGAAGGCCCGCGAGAACTACGAGCACCCGGCGGCAACGGTTCTTCTCACCGCCCATGCCGACCTCGAGCAGCTTACCCTTACCCGGCAGGAGCTCGCCTTCAAGCGGATGGTTGACGACAAGTGGTCCGAGCTCGCCTACATGGGCCTCGTCCACGAACCGCTCTTCCATGACCTGAACGCCTTCATCAACGAGTCGCAGCAGAAGGTGACCGGGAAGGTGGACGTCCAGCTCTACAAGGGCTCCTGCAGGGTGCTCGGCCGGTCCTCTCCGGAAGGGATCTACTCGGACGACCTGGTCTCGTTTGACAGCACCACGATGGACCAGTGCCACGCGATCGGGGTGTCGGCGTATTACGGGATCCAGGCACGGATGATCGAGGAGAGGAAGAAGAAGTAGGCAATGGGTTTTCCAGTTTCGTTATGATCCAATCGCAATTCTTTTTATTATCTGTCATTCGGAGAATGTTTTCCCCGGGAACAACCCGTCACATGCTTTGCCTGACCGGAACGGGGGAAGAAACGAAGCCCATCTTTCGATCCCGCCACTCCATCACCTGTTACAACCCGAATAATAGTTGGCCGATGAGAAGATTACGAATACAATCGGGAATATCGCAATGAACCCGGGATCAGATCTCCATTTTGATCGCCCATCGCCTGTCTACGATTATCCTTGCGGATGTGATCTACGTGCTGGAGAAGGGAACGATTGTCAATACCGGGTCACACACCGAACGTCTTCTTGATCAAAAGGGCTTGGGTATGCAATATGACGCCAGAGGGGGGTGAACGAAGACAGCCTGCGGGCAGGTCGTAACTGGTCACTAATAACACACAGTCAACTGTTGTTAACCTTAAAATTATTCGAGTTTACCCTTTATAGAATCCATTGACTAGGGCATCTTTCTTTTTAAAAATTCCAATCATGATTTCTAGCCAATATGATAGTGGAGACCGAAATAATACCTTAAAAGTAAGAGTTTAATGAATGTCTTAGGCCTCATAGAATAGCAAACCGGTAGCTCCACCACCGGGAGTTCCACCATCGCCATATTCAACGGGTACGATAATAGACCAAGATTTGCGCCAGCCAGCATGCTTCTTCAACATCTGAATATTACCCTGCCAATCTGTACGGTAAAATTCACCCTCTCCCATCTTTCAACACCTAATTTTATTGGAAATACATTTTTGATATAAATAAATTTCCTAAAGAAATCCTTGATGATAAATGAATCCTGGAATTCATGAGGGAGATCCTTGTATCTGACCTGATCAACGACTACCTCCATCAAAACCTCGCAGGGAGATATTTATGAACATTTTTTAAAAAATGATTAGGTGCAGGTTCAGAACCCTGACATCTCAAGGAAATAGAGAAATAACACGATCCCGAAAAATCCTGCAAGGACTGTCACCCACTCCGGTACACCAAGAAGTTCGTGCACGGTCTCCTTTTTGATCGCCCCGTAATTGAGGATCTTTTTATCGAGAGAGGGATATGCCCAGGCAAAGATCCCGGCACCGATGAGGAGGCCGACCACTCCTCCAAACAGGGCATCAAGGGCACCCGATCCTACCGCTCCGGCAACGGTTCCCGGGCAGTACCCGAGGAGCCCGAAACCCAGCCCGAAGATCAGGCCTCCCAACCACATTGGAGCCTATCGTTGCAGCCTTGACATGCCGCTTCGCATACCCGTAGTGCCTGAGGAGGAAAAAGCCGACAAGTCCGGTTGCAACTGCGGATGCCATGATCTTGAGCACGGTAAAATCAGTAAGGAGGAGCTGCCCGATGATCACCTCGTAGCTGGTGGCTCCCCCTTTCTGCAGGAGGAATCCGAATACGATCCCGAAGAGGAGCCCGAGCATGACCTGGGCTTTCCCATTTTTGTGCAATTGGGTGAGATCCATGTGCTGTCCTCTCATCAAAAGGGTATTCCAAAGAGGATCATCGCCATGGCTATTCCTCCCGCAAAGAAACAGGCGGCCGAGAGAATGCTCCCGACCGAGAGCTGCAGCGTTCCACTGATTCCATGCCCGCTTGTGCAGCCTCCGGCCCACCGTGCCCCAAAACCAAGGAGGATTCCCCCGGCAATGGCTGCGAGGATCCGGAGTACAGCTGAGTCTCCGAACTGTGCAGCCCAGAGTGGCGGAACGATGAAGAAACCGAATGTGCCTGAAAGGAATGAGGAGATGAATGCACCGATAACAATCCCGGGCACAATCATGAACTGCCAGTCGATGCGTGGGGGAAATTTCCTGTAGTATTCTTTCTCCTGCACCTTCCTCCCGCGAATGAGCTGCTCGATCAGTCCGGTTGCCTTGACAAAGGCTGTGGAACAGCCGATCGGCCTGTCTGACACTACCAGGGCAAGGCAGACAAGGAGCCCGATACCCACCCCGACGATGTAGGGCGACCATGTAGGGAGACTGAGAAATCCGTTCATTTGTACCTCCATTTTTACGGGATGTATCCTGAAATACATTGAGTCCCTGGCCACCGTTGACCCTGGACGCGTATGAAGAGAGATGACCATTTTCCGGTGAAAATACCTTCGATGCCGTCAGGTCGAATTGCAGGGGGCTGTTCTATGCCCAGGTCCTCTCCGCTATGGTACAGGGCTGGAGATAGCAAATGATCAGGTCAGGTAATGAGGATGTAGAGGTTTTCTCTCATATGAAACGCCCATGATACCTATGGGTCATATGCACTCCCCAAGTGAAAACCGCGGATGCGATTTTCATGACAAAAAAACCCGGGATTTCTCTTCCGCGAATAAGGGACCTGATTGTATACCGCTGATCTCTCCGATGGAACTCTCTCGCGGTAGTTTCAGTTGAAGGAGAACGTGGCAGCCTCTGTCTCCCGGTTGTTTTGAAAAAGAAAAAAAGGAAGGTCTATTTCTCTTCTTTCGGCGGGGATTCTCCATTGGAGGTCCGCGTGCTGATGAGATAGACGATGGCTCCTATAACCACGATCATGAGCAGAACCGCCGGAATAACGATATCCATGGGTATTCCTGATGAGCCCGTCGGCGGGGAGGTGACTGGAGGTGGAGAGGTGGTAGGTGATGTCTCCGGACCCTTGTTCAGACACAGGGCATAGGTGCCTCCTTTCGCAACCATTGCCTTCACGGTTCGTGCGCCTGAATCTATTTCAGTGGCACTAGCCTCCCATACTCCCGTGGAAGAGTTATACCGGATGATCGTTGTGCTGTTACCACTCATTCCGGCCCACGTGGCTTCGTCAAACGAGAGCACCAGGGCAACCGCAGGGGTGAAGGTCGATCCGGCCGGGGCGATCTCGTATGCATAGGGGGTGGAGGTGCACGGGGAACCCGGTGGCAGGGAACCGGCAGAATGTGTGGCTAATACTACCTGCTGCAAGGGCTGGCCTGAAGCATTCACCGGTGCTACTCCTTTTCCAATAGTCAGCGATCCGATGCTGTCGGTGGCCAGTATAGTCACCTGCTGGGTTGTCGTATTGTCGCTGCCGAGAGGCAGGCTTCCTGATGATGGAGCCAGAGTCGTTGTGGCTGTGGGGGTCACGGTCTTTGTTGTGGTCGGCGTGGTTGTTGTGACAGCGATGCCACTGCCACCGCCGCCACCACCGCCGCCACCTCCCCCTGCACTGGGCGGTAAAGATATGCTGATATAATTACTTTTTTCGGCGAAACTATTCAGCGTACCATCTGAGACGGTAAGCGAGACAGTGAATTTGCCGGAAGCATAGGTATGGTTCGGATTCTGCAAAGTTGAGGTTCCCCCATCACCAAAAATCCATGACCATTGAGTATGCTGCCCGGTAGAAAGATCGGTGAACTGCACGGTAACCGGTGCAGTACCCGTCGTTGGGTTCCCGGAAAAATCTGCAACGAGCGTGCTCCCCCCATTGCTCCCTCCGACATTCAGATCGAGATTGGTGACACTTCCGGAGGTGTAGGGATAGCTGCTTTTCCACACCGTTGTGCCAGATTCCCTGCATGTGGCAGGCACACCATTCACAAAGAATTGGATTTCAGCTCCATTGGAAATTACTCCCTGTACAATGAGTTTTGGAGTAGTGGCACCCGGGCGTCCATATTTTCCTGCTGTGTCGGTAACCAAAGTGCCATTTCCACCAGCAACCGTCGCCGAAATGGTTGAACTGACGGGCGCCCCGACTCCCCCGATGCTGACGTTCCCATAGAATACATGCGGAATCTTGGGTTCCGTATCAGTAGCTCCCGAGCAGATACCACAAAACGCGAGAACGAGGCAGAGGACCAGTACAATGCACAGTCCTCTGCCCCGGCTCCCCGGACCTGATCCATATCCCTTTGCCGGAATGAGAGAGTCACTACCCTGCAACTTTTTATGGGTATTTTTTTTCTGAACCATCCTCACTACAACCCCTGCGGGTCAGATCCGACACCCAGCAGATCTCTGGTCTCGTCATATGCTGGGGCCTGAATATCTTCCACCGCACGCAATGTTTATATATATCGAAGGACGGCGTTCATACATAAGTTTTTTGGAAGAAACTGCTCTTTTATGGTTGAAAATCGAAAAAGACCGGCGTCCAGTCCATTGTACGGATACTAGTTCCCGAACATCCGGGACCAGCCCTGGATTTCCGTCAGAAAAGAGGTAAAAAAATTGAAATTAGTTGGTGTATGCGGACTTTCCGAGCTTTGACTCGAATGTCGCATCCCCTTCTGCCCTGATGGCATGCGAGAACCTGGCGAGCGGGATCTCCATCGGGCAGAGCTCCTCGCACTGCCCGCAGTTGACGCATGAATCAGAGATGTGGGCAAACCGCCTCAAGTGGAACATCGGGTTTGGCGGTACTTCGCCGGGTTTGACCATGTACTGCTTGCTCTTGAGATCCCCCTCGACCGGGAAGCAGACCGGGCAGTTTTCGATACAGGAGTAGCACTTGATGCACCGCGAGGTCTCCTTCTGGATGATCCCCCAGGGATCCTTTGAGAGGGCTGCAAAGTCCTTCTTCCGCCACTTCTCGCCGAGCTTGAGCATGGCTCCCTCGACTTTTCCGCGGATCTCGATTCCCTTCGGGTTCGGCGCCTCGGTATTGAGAGCCCCTGCCTTTACTGCACGGGAGAGCAGGTCAGCACCCTTGTCGCTGCAGACCTCGACGAACGTGGCCTTCCCTGCCTTGTCGCCGATGACTCCCCAGTTCCCGCAGGCGAGGTCGGCCTGGCGCGGGACCTTGTAGACGCAGCGGCGGCAGTTGGTTCTCCTCCCAAAGCCCTCCTCTTCCAGCTCGTCAATAGAGATGCCCTTGTGGCCTCCCTCGTACTCGATGATGAACTGGCCTTTGTCGATCTCTTCCTTGTGGACCGTGTCCGGGTCCACCCCGTACTTCTCAGCGATCATCTTCCGGGCCAGGACAGGGGAAACCGTTCCCCCGCAGTTGACACCGATGAGGAGCAGCTGGTCCAGGTTCACCTTCTTCCGCTTGGCAAGCTCCTGCAGTGCCATCAGGTCGCAGCCTTTGACGGTCATGCCAATCTTCATACCCTTGGCCCCGTCGAGATACTTCGCCACAATCTTGGCAGTGTTCAGCGTCCCGCAATGGAGAGACCCTGCGGTTTTTGCAAGCTCTTTCGGGTCCCTGACCAGGGTCGGAACCGCGTCATAGATGTCCTGCCCTCTCTTGATGACGAGCACTGCATCTACCATCTTGTGTTCGAGCGCATACTTCAGCAGGCTCGTGACGGCACCGCCGCATTCTGCCTGCTTTGCAATCTCAGAGTCGGAGGTCCATGCATAGACCATATCTCCCTTCTTTTGATCAGGTTTCGAGCTAAAGAGACCCATGTTACTTCGCCCCCTCGATCTTTTCGACCTTCACCGAACAGGCCTTGAACTCCGGGATCTTGGCGATCGGGTCAAGGGCATTGTTGGTGAGGATGTTTGCCGCACATTCTTTGAAGTGGAACGGCATGAACATCACGCCCTTCATGATATCCTTGGTGACCCGTGCCGGGACATTGACGGTACCGCGGCGGCTGGTTGCCTTGACCATCTCCTTGTCCTGGACATTGAGCGCCTTGGCATCCTCGGGATTGATCTCGATCCAGCCGGTCGGCTCCTCGGCCTCGAGTGATTCGGACCGGCGAGTCATCGTTCCCGTGTGCCAGTGCCAGAGACACCGGCCGGTAGTGAGGATGAACGGGTAGTCCTTGTCGGGGACCTCAGCGGGCGCCTTCCAGTCGACCGCGAAGAAGACACCGATCCCGTCGGGATGGGAGAACTTCTCCTTGTGGAGTATCGGGGTTCCCGGGTGTTCCGCGGTGGGGCAGGGCCAGTGTGCGGCCTCCGGCTGGTTGAGCCGCTTGTAGTTCATGCCGGCGTAGGACGGCGTGAGTTTGGACATCTCGGTGAAGATCTCCTCGGCTGACTTCCAGGGGAACTGCTTGGCGTATCCCATCTTGGCGGCGATATCGGCGATAATCTGCCAGTCGAGCCGGGCTTCGCCGGGCGGGTTGACGGCCTTTCTCCACATCTGGACACGCCGCTCGGTCGAGGTCTGGGTCCCGTCCTTCTCGGCGTAACAGCAGGCAGGCAGCACGACATCGGCCATTTCGGCGGTCTCGTTCATGAAGATATCCTGGACGACCATGAACTCGAGGTTCTTGAGCGCCTTCTCGACATGGTGGAGGTCCGGGTCCGAGATCATCGGGTTCTCGCCCATGATGTACAGGCACTTGAGTTCGCCGGGCTTGTCGGCGAGCACGTCCATCATGGTCGTGACTTCATAGCCGTTCTTGGGCGGGGCGATCCCGTCCGGGAATCCCCAGGCGTCGGAGAACTTCTTGTGGGCAGCCTCGTCGATGACCTTCTGGTATGCCGTGAAGACCACCGGCAGCGCACCCATATCGCAGGCACCCTGGACATTGTTCTGGCCACGGAGTGCGTTGACACCGGTGCCCGGCCTGCCCAGGTTGCCGGTCAGCATCTGGATGTTGGCACACGATTTGACGTTGTCGACACCGACCGTGTGCTGGGTGATCCCCATCGAGTACAGGATACACGCCGACTCGGCTTTCGCAAACCACTCGGTCGCGGTCTTGAGCTGGGCTACCGGGATGCCCGAGAGCTTCGAGACGTTCTCGAGCGAGTACTCGGGCTTCATCACGACTTCTTTCAGCTTGTCGAAGTCCTTCGTGCGGTTCTTGATGAACTCCTTGTCCTCCCAGCCGTTCCGGAGGATCTCCTGCATCATCCCGTTCAGGATCGCAACGTCCGAGCCGGACCGGAACTGCATGTACAGGTCGGCCTGCTTGGCAGTCGGGGTGAACCGCGGGTCGGCGTAGATGATCTTCGCGCCGTTCATCTTGGCCTGCATCACCCGGCGCCCGATCAGCGGGTGCTGCTCAAACGTGTTCGACCCGAGGATGAAACAGCACTTCGACTGCGCAATGTCCCCGATCGAGTTGGTCATCGCCCCGGAGCCAAACGTCGCCGCAAGCCCTGCAACCGTCGATGCGTGGCAGAGCCTCGCACAGTGGTCGATGTGCCGGGTCTTCATGACCCCGCGGGCGAACTTCATCATCGCGTAGTTCTCCTCGTTGGAGACACGCGCCGATGAGAGGCATGCGCACTCGTCGGGCTTGTACTGCTTGAACTTCTTTGCGATCAGGTCGAGCGCCTCGTCCCAGCTCGCCTCGACAAACTTGCCGTCCTTCTTGATCAGCGGCTTTGTCAGGCGGTCGGGGCTGTGGATGAACTCGTGGGCATAGGTGCCCTTCGGGCAGACCTTGCCTTCGTTGACCGGCGAGCGCTGGTACGGTGCCGTGCCCACCGCTTTCCCGTCCTTCACCACGAGGTTGAAGGTGCAACCCGTCCCACAGTAGGGGCAGGTCGTCTGTACGTATTTCATGTCCATGAAAACACCTTTATAACACTGCCTCTTATTCCTTTAATGAGATATAATTATCTAATCGTTATTTTTAAGATCCGGACGATATTTTAACTTATTTTATGAGTCAACTGAAATAGATTAACAGGGTACTGCCATGCACTTCTGTCCGACATCTTCGGTATGCATACCTTCATACCCCTCTCCCAGAGACAATCAGACAGCCCCGGAAAAACAGGGGCCCGGTTATCCACACAGACCGTAGTATCACCAATCTTCATACCTTTTTTAAAAAATTACATGAGTCCTTCGCTTTCACAAACATACCCCATGAAAATGTGAATTCCCTGAGTTGATGTACAGCATGCTGAACACCTGCATCCAGCATGATCTCCCCTTGATATCCCAATGACGATGCACCGACAGGACCCGCACGTGCCAGGCACTCTCTATGCTTATTAGTCACAAACGCGATACGGTTAGCCATGGATATCGAGGAGTATGTCCGCCGCGGTTTCCGCCAAAGTGTCCCGGAGGAGACACTCTGCAGAGCCCTTGCGGACCAGATTCTTGTCTATAAACCGGACGAGGAGCAGGAGTACGCGGAACGGTTTGCACAGGCGGTGATAAGCGAAGTCAGGAATTCGACAGGATTTTCCGGCGATTATCTGACGTTTCATCGCTCCGGTGTGAGCATGGGGAGCTTCGGTGTCGGTTCACGGGGTACCGGTGATTTTTTCGCTCACCGCCAGATAGCCCGGGTGATCGGAAAGACCGGAGCTGACAGTCGGGGTAGACGAGATGGATGATGGCGGGGTAGTGAAACTGCCAGGAGCCGCACAGGGCCGGTACGTGGTCTGTACCGTCGATGGCATGCACTCACGCCTCTCCGATTTTCCATTCCTTGCAGGGTTCCATGCGACGAGGGCAACCCTCCGCGATGCGTATGTCATGGGGGCAAGACCGCTGATGCTCTTTTCCGACATCCATGTTGCTGACGACGGGGATGTCGCCAAGATCTTTGAATATACTGCGGGTATCACCACAGTCGGGGAGATGATGGGAGTTCCCCTGGTGTCCGGATCCACGCTCAGGATCGGTGGGGACATGGTGCTTGGGGAACGGATGACAGGATGCGTGGGGACAGCCGGTATCGCGGAACACCTGACACCCAGGAAAGGGGCAGCGCCTGGTGATGTTATCATGATGACCGAGGGGGCAGGAGGAGGGACGATTGCAACCGCCGCGATATATTCCGGCTTTCCCGACGTGGTGGAGCGGACGATCAACCTGCAGTTCTTAAAAGCGGTGGAAGCGCTCATTGACAGCACGGCAATCGGGGAGGTGCACGCCATGACTGATGTTACAAACGGGGGTCTCCGCGGTGATGCGCATGAACTCGCACACACTGCAGGTCTTCGCGTCGTGGTTGAAGAGGAGCACGTCCGGGGGATTGCGGATGCGAAGGTGCAGGAGATGCTGGATGCCCTTCTGATCGATTATCTTGGTGTCTCCCTGGATTCTCTCCTTATCGTGGCACCAGGCCATGCAGTGCCGGCCATAAAAAAGGTCATCACCGGGGCGGGGGTACGAATCGAGGAAATAGGGCGGATAGAGGCGGGCAGCCCGGGGGCATACCTTGTGAGAGAGGGAGAGGAGCAGGACTTCTCACCCCGCTTCAGGGAGTCTGCCTACACCCCGGTGAAAAAAGTGGTGGACCGGCACCCGGCCGATCTCGAAGGGATGCAACGTGCCGTGGAGCATGCCGCCCGCATGGCAGTTGCAAAAAAGAACAGGGTCATCCGGCATCTCAAATCCAGTCGGCTGACCTCACTGTTCCGGTTTTTTCCCGCTTGCAAGGATATTGTATGCGAGGTGGGGTATCCTCTCTTCCACGATAGGCTCAATCTTCCGTGCAAGCCCGAAGAGAGGATGCACGAGATTGAGGTGGGCAAACGAGCAGCGTTTTATTGTAATTCCCTCAAACCCGGCATCCTCGAGTAACCTTCCCATCTCATTCCTGTCATAATACCGCTCGCCAAACGCTCCCATCCCAATCTTCCTGAGTTTCATCACTTCTGCAAGGGTATACACGGCAGGGAGACCGGTGGTGAGGAAATGTTTTCCGAGCGTGCAGATAGCAAGCGATCCCCCTGGTCGGAGGACCCTCCATGCCTCGTCGAGAAGCCTGTCGGGGTGGCGGACATAGGAGAATGCGAGGAGGCTTGAGACCCCGTCAAAACTATCATCCCGAAAAGGCAGAATCTCGGCATTGCCGACCGTGACCTCACAGGTTGTGCAGCGCGATCGTGCCTTTTCAAGCATCCCCCTGCTGATGTCAAGGCCGACTCCGGTACCCCCTGCATGCTCGTACGCGGAAAGGAAGAGACCGGTTCCACATCCGAGATCGAGGATCCTCCCTCCGTTCGGGATGCAGGTAAGGACATGCCTGCTGATATGGTGATAGTATTCCCTCCCCCTGCTGCTGTCGTACCGGTCGTCATACATCTCTGCGACCTCGTCGTAATGCTGCCGAACTTTCGCAATTGCACTGGTCAGGAGAACACCTCTGCGACAATACGGGCCATCATGGCATTCAGCTGGAGATACTCGTTATTGCCATGGGTGAGGGTATAATCGGTATCTGCAATCGCGATGGCGAGCCTTGGATCGTTGTACTCTTTCCTGACTGCCGAACGGAATTCATGGAGAACCTCGCGGGAGGTGAGGCCATATTCGATCAAAAGCGTCTCAAACCTTCGTATTGCTGATTGCATGTCTCCTCCGCATACCGCGGCAAGGGCTGCCTGTGCGATCTGCCCGGTCTCGGTCTGGGAGCACCGGATCAGGTCACTCCGGTCCCCTGCACCGGCACTGACCTGCAGCAGCATGACTGCCTTTCTCATGTCGCCGCCAGCCACCTGGACGATCAGGTCGATTTCATCATCCGAAAGGGGAAGGGCATTCCCGTATTCCGAAGCGAGGATAGCATGCAGGTGGTTGCCTATCACGTCGCTGTGAATCGGGACGAAGAAGAAGGGGAGGCATCGTGAACTGACCGCAGGGATAATAGCCGACGGCCGGCTGGTGACGAAGATGAAGCGGCAGGTCCTCGAATACCGTTCCATGATTCTCCGGATACCCTGCTGTGCTTCCCGTGTCAATGCAGAGGCTCCTTCAAAGACCATGATACGGAATTCTGAATCGAGGGGGCGGATCGATGCATACCACCGGGTGATATTCTTGAAATTGGAAAGAAGGCTCTGGTCTCTCCGATACAGGTGTTCATACCTCTCATCGCTCTCCAGGTACTTCTTCCCCTGTTCAAAGAGATCAGCGGTCTGGATGATCGTGAGGTTCTCTTCCATCCTGTCCCCGTATAACTGATGCGCGAGGCATTCGACAGAGACGCTCTTCCCGGTGCCAGGAGGTCCCGTAAGCAGGAGGTGGGGAACATTTCCCGAAAGCGCCGCGTTTTTCAGGTGGGTGACCACATGGTCCTGCCCGAGTATCTCTTCGAAACTATTCGGCCGGTATTTCTCAATCCAGAGCATGATCAAGCCTCGACTGAATCTCCCGGATGGCTGACCGGAGCAGTTCACCGTTATTGTACCCTGTAGAGAGCATTTGTGCCTCCTCCTTTGTAAGTTCTCTGCAGAACCTGGCAATAAGAGGAAGTGCCCGGGTCACCTCATCGACGATTGTCAGGGTGGCGCACCTGGCAGTTCTCGAGAGAGGGTTCAGGTCGATGGCGATAACGGTCTTTCCCATGTGCACGAGCGCCTGGCACCGGTCTCCATCTTCGAGGGGAACGAGCACCACATCTGAAGACCCGATTCCTTCCCGGAGGCAGAGAGCCCGGTCATGGGAGAGGGGGAGCAGCCGTTCGGCTTCTCCTTTCAGCACCCGCACCCCCTGCTTTTCCAGGAGTGAGGTGATCTTCCTGACCCGTTCATCAGTCCTGTGAAAGAGGTTCACCTCGACTGCGGCATTCGAGGCCTGCTGGAGGAGCGCAATACTGCCGGAGGCCAGCGCAGCAGTATTGCCGTTCACCGAGATGACCGGTCTTTTCGCAACGAGAAGGAGGGCGGCGGCTGACTTTTCGGCAAAAAGCGCACTCTCCGTGGTTCGCTCGCCAATAAGGTAATCGAACGCCTCACCCCGGCCGTGTGCAGTCAGCCCTTCAAGGGACAGGACTCCCTCTTCTGCACACCGGGCTAGGCGTTCCCTCACTTTGAGCGAGCGGTAGCGGGGATGATCCGGAGGGATCATGGCACGACCTCCATGATCCTTACCCCGTGCGAAGCGACGTGCAGCTCCAGTACTTCGCCGCAGGAATCGAAAAGGTCCCTTGCACCCTCTCCCAGGGCGAAAATCCCGTTCCCAAGCATCGTCATGCTCGCAGGGATCCCCTCGTTCCTGCACTGAACAAGGAGGTCATTGAGTTCTGGAGAGAGCAGGCCGCTCTTTTCTGCGAACGCAAGGGAGAGACGGAAAAACTCTTCCGGAGATCCGGGATAGTCGTCGGGGTAAGCGGCGCTGATACGGGAAAGAGCATCCGATGAGCCAAGGATACGGGGAGAGTGGAGGGGTCCGAAATTGACGGCGTACAAAGGCTCGTCCAGATCATAGAACCTCTCGATCCGGGCCCCGATCCCCGGACCCGTGCGGAAGTCGCGCCCTCCCCCCTGGCATGCTGCAACATCCCCAAGCCCGGTCCGGTGCACGATCTCGGCTTCATGCGCGAGTTCGGCACAGGCAGCTTCTGTCAGCCCCAGGGAAAAGAGGGTATTGATGGCTGCCGCAGAGGCCATGAGCGCGGAAGCAGACAGGCCGAACCCTGCCCCAATCGGAAGATGGCATTCGGTCTCGATCAGCACACTGACCCCGAGCCGCCCTGCGATATACGAGAGTCGGGGGAGAATCACTGAAGCGTTCCCGGACTGTTCCATCTTCAAAAAGACGTTTCGCAATAATTGAAGTGGTGTCAGAGGGACTTGCACGGACGGTCACGCCTTCCTTTATCACAATCCCGGCACCGATACTCCCGGTGTTCCTGTATCCGGATCCCGTCACGGGCCTGAAATAACCGGAAATGTGGCCGGGGCAGCAGGCAGTGACCGATTGTGCCACTGGCCTTCCCGGTCTTATGTCCGATAGTATCCCCCGTTCTGCCATCATTTCCGGCATGCGGTCAACCCTCTTGCCTGCCCGATGACAGGGAAAGGACGCTCTCCCAGATCCGTTCTGCAAGCTCCCTTTTTGTTCCTTTCACCTGCTCCCTGCCCGAGGCACCCGAGATCACAGCCTCGGTGGTATCTGACCCCATCGCCCCCGGCCCGTTGATCACGACGAGACTGGCGCCTTTGGCAATCAGGACTTCTGCTCTCTCCTCTTCATCCTCTCCGATTTTGAAGGCGATCACCGGGATATGGTACCTGGCGATAACCTCATCGATGAGTTTTGGGAGCGGGCGCAGGGTAAGGGTGATGGTCTGACCACTCCGGAGTTTTCCCTCGTGACAGAGTGGGGCATAATCGGAGATTGCCGCCGCACTGATATAGAGGTCAGGGACCCGCTCAGCACAGATCCGGTGCACTGCATCCCGCATCTCCTGCGCAGTTTCCACGTCGACATTCCTTACGCAGGGAATCTTTTCGTTGTGCACGACAGTAACCTCTGCCCCGAGACGGAACGCCTGGAGGGCAGGCTCCCGTCCCATCCGTCCGGATGAACGCGTGGTCATCACGCGGATATCATCCACCGGTTCCCGGCATGGCCCGCTCGTGATCAGGACATGCTTCCCTGCAAGCGGGGATGCCGGCATCGCCCGTCCGCACCAGAGAACAATCTCGTCGATACCTGCGATCTTGGCTTTCCCTTCCTCAATTCTCGGGGGGACGATCCGGACGTTCCATGACAGGAGACGCCTGATACCTTCTGTCACTGCCGGATGGCGGTACATACTTTCATGCATGGCAGGGACCACCACGACCGGCATACCGGAACCGAGTGCAGTACTGGCAAACGTGGTGACCGGGGTGTCATCGATACCTCCGGCGATCTTGCAGAGGGTGTTCGCCGTGCATGGGGCGATCAGCAGAAGATCAGCACACCCTCCGTCACCGCAGAACGTGACGTGTTCCACCCGCCCGGAGAGTGAGGTGACGGTATCATGACCCGTTGCATAGGTCAGTGCATCCGGGTGGATAATCCGGGTCGCAGCTGCAGTCATGACAGCCGTCACCAGCGCCCCTTCGCGCCGTAATGCATGGGCGAGACGAACCGTCTCGACCGCTGCGATGCTTCCGGTCACTCCGAGGATGATCTGCTTCCCTGAAAGACACCCTGATCCCGTCATCCTGCCCTCATGTCAAGCACATAGTGCCATTTGTGCGGTGCTACCTTTTTTATTCTCCTGACAGTTCCCCCGTCACTGCATGCGTCCCGGTACTTCAAAGGGATGACCGGGGGTTTTGTGCCTGCCGAATGCATATGGATCGTTCCGCCGTCCCTGATATGATCGAACGCTGCACCGAGCATCCGGGGGGCATCGAAATGACCCATGATGATACGATCATACTCCCCGGAGAGGAGATCCCTGCAGTCACCGCATCCGGTAGTAACGAGGCTATCCAGATGGTTCTCCCTGATATTGCTGAGGAGGTACCGGTACGCCACAGGATTTATCTCCATCGCGTGAACAGCGGCACCTGACGTTGCAACGGGAATGCTGAAATACCCGATACCGGCGAACATGTCGGCGACCCGTTCACCGGGTCTCACACTGTTCATCATCCGCATCTTCTCGTGCCGGTTCCCCTGTGAGAACATTACCTTTGCGGGATTGAGCCAGAATGACATTCCCAGTTCATGGTGGCACACATCCGATGATGTTCCGGAAAGGATACGGATATCAGGGATGCGTTCCCTGCCGCGGTAGGAACGGACCCAGATGATGCCCGTGGGGTTTTTCAATGTTTCAATCTCCAGAATCTCGTCATCAGTAGGTGCTCTGCCATGAAGGACGGCAATCGTACCGACCATGTAAAAACCCCGGCCTTTGTACTGGATACGGGGAGCGAGTTCGGTATCTGCAGGATACCCGTCTTTTACCGGCACGTACGCGATACCGTTCCTGACATAGGGACTCCTCTCTCTCTTCCACCATTCCTCCCCGGCAATCGTCCGGAGGTCTTTTGCAGGAACCTGCCTCACCCGCATGATCAGCCTACCACCAGGAGGGTTGTACCGTCATTCAGGACCCTGACGGTCTGTCCCGGGCTGATGCCAGCGTCCTTTGGGACCGTGGATTCGCGGGAGATCCCGGTGTCCGGGTCAAGGACACCGATGATCGTTCCCTCCCGGAACGTCACCAGGTGATCCCGTGCATCCCGGATGTTTCCGATATACCGCTCCACACGTTCCTCCCTTGTCGACCGCTCGCTCCCCGTGAGGATCTCCCGGTATTTGATATCTTTTCCTGTCGCATGGAGCACCTCGCCGGCCCTGCCATTCACCTCGATGATATCGCCTCTTCCATAATGCGGGAGCCTGACTGAATAGGTGACCCGGTACAGTCTCTTCCCTGCACGCTCCCCGACAAGTTTCGGATGTGTGGAAAAACGCCCGCCCAGTCGCTCGACAAGAGCAGTGGCAATCGCCTGCCCGATTCGCTGGGACCCGACGGTGATGTCAAGTCCGTCTTTCGTCTCATCGGTATCAGAGATGAACGAGAGGCGTTCACCCGCAGAATAACAACTCTCTTCGATCTCCTGGGCTATCAGTGCCGCAGTCCTGATCTCATGGGGATGGGGTTTCCTTCCGGTGGCCCGAACCTGGACGATTCCCTCGTAATAGCTCCCCGAGATCCTGTTGCACCTGTCGCATTGCTCTTTCTGCCAGAGAATTTCAACCCGGGCTTCGGCATTCACCCTCTCTCCGAACAGGGTTCCCTCGAATGTCACATCGGCAAGGGAGCGGTTGACGCTCTTGTCGTGTACCCTGATTTCCAAAACAGGTGAAACGACACCCGGGCTGATGTGCACCGCCCGCCGTACCAGCTCGCGGGCGATCTCCTCCTTTTCTGCGGTGCTGTCCGTCCAGACCCCACACTCCTTCCTTGACCCGCAGGTCGGACAGAAGGTACAGATCACCCGGTTATCGCAGGAGAACCACGGGTCCTGCTGCACCCTGCACCGGCCGCAGAGCTCACCGGTAGCTGATGCAGCCCCGCAGCGGGGGCAGATATTCTCCCTGATCTTCCGTTCAGAGTCTGATGATCTGGGCATGGGGTACCGATCCAATCCGGATAAACCCGTGTGTTCCGATAAGTCCCATCTCGATTGCAAGGGTAACCGTCCGCTCACCGATAATGTTGATGTTTCCTGCGCTCCGGAGCGCCGCTCTGACCTCGTCGGGTGTTGCAGGGCTCTTCCCGTAGAATGATTCGGATACATGGATCTCGAGATCCCCCTGCTGTATCCGCTTATCGAGGAGTTCCCTGTCGCAGACGGCAACGACTTCATCACCGGCCGGGGTGCGATGGATCTTCAGGTACATTGATAGTGTACTATGGGAGAGGAGAGTTCTTAAAATGGTGATTCCGGTATCCTGATCAGAGGGTTATCTCAGCGCCATACCCCGCTTCAGGTGTTTCTTTGTGGATCCGGTATCCTGCTCAGAGGGTTATCTCAACGCCATACACCGCTTCAGGTGTTTCTTTGTGGATCCGGAATGCATCATCCGTTGTGATGGCGCCTTTTTCAAGCAATCTGAACGTGGCCTTTGGAACCGACTTTGGACCGATCACCGCTCCCGGCCTCGAGTTCTCGTCCATATAATCACTCTCCATGGTAAACGATCGATGTATCCGGGCAAGATTCCGGAATGTCAGGATGGGTAGCCAGGAATGAAGGAGTGAGCGGGGTATCGGGGGTCGCGTAATGTTTCACCACCTTACGGGGTGACAGTCCGGCACGTTCTGCCAGAACCACGATATCGTTGCAGGGCCCGGTCTCTGCATGGACCTGCACGGCGCAATCCAGTTCAGCTGCCAGTGTCAGGGCGTGGGAGAGCACGTCATTGGATGCGGAAAGTACCTCGTCGGGCACAGGATAATGGGGCCGTCCGCTCTTGAGGGCAACCGCTTTTCCTTCTGCGATGTAGGAGGCCGCACAATCAAGCCCCTTTTTCATGGCTGCGACCGCACCGGGAAGCGGAATTTCGGCTGAAAGCCGGGTTATTTCGGCAGGATGTATCCCGAGAATGACAAACACGCGTATCCCGAGAGCCCTGGCCTGGTCTGCAATCGCTATCGTCTCGTCAAACACCTGCGTATATTCCCGTCCGGTTCGCGGCATGATTCCAAATGAGGAGGAGGGTTTTGTCACAAGGAAGAGATGGGTCCCGCCAGCCCGCATAAAATCCTTCACCGATTCAAGTCCCCGTCCGTTGACGGGGTCGATATGCATATGGTCATCAGTGATCGGGATATCAGGGTTCTTCATAGCACGTGACGATCTCCATGAGGGGGTAGTCTCCTTTCCGATGCAGCCGGGCATGGCAGCATGCACTGCCCACCTTTGTGATGATATCAACCGTGAACATAGTGCCCTTCAGTTCGGAGTATCCATAGATATTTTCCCCCATCTGGGACCGGTCAAGGGAGATATGGATATCGTACACGAAGGGCTGGAGACCGACGCTCTCCTGTATCGCTGTTTCAAGGGTAGAGGCAATGGAAGGCGAGACGGGAGTACCCACCCACTGGTGGTAGAGCGCACCCAGTTTGATCGCTGCTTCAAATATTGCCTGATCACGCTCACTTGCCATGCATAGTATAGGGTCTGCCGGAAAAAAACCCATATGATCCCTGGATGACACAGGCATACCAGAATGAAAACGGCAGAGCCGTTTCATGAATGCTCCGCATTTTCATTGTATGCTGCGCGATCGTGGTTTCATATAAACTTCCATGACCGCAATGCAGTCGAGAATAACAGAATGAAAATGGCGGAGCCATTTTGGCATGAAAATCGCATCCGCGATTTTCACTTGGGGGGGATGTGATTACGGAGTCTCAGTGGTTTCATTGGAACCGCCAATGACCGTCGCGGTCGTGCCTAAAGGATGAAAACGGCAGAGCCGTTTTCACATAAACCTCCATGACCGCCGTTCTGTCGGGCATAAAATATGAAAGTGGCGAAGCCGTTTTCATTGGAAAAGGGAGTCGCTCAGATGAGCTTGATGATGCCTGGTTTTGGCTCCATCGCCTCGCCCTGCCGCAGGAACATATCGATCTGCTTCCTGATCTCGTCCTTCCCGAATCCTTCACGGGTGATCTGCTCGATCACCTCGTCGATCTGCGCCCTGCCGCTCTCATCCGCAATACCCCGGATCACTTCCTTGATCCTGCGGATGAGGTCGCGCTTTCCTTTCGAAAACCCGGTCACCACCTTGTCGATATCGAACGATCCGGATTTGGCATCGTAGGCAACCTGGCGAAGACAGGTGTCGACAATGTTGATGACCCGTTCGGCATCTGAGGTTTCAATGTCCCTGGAAAGCCGTATCCGTGCGCTTGCCTCTGCGAGCCGGACCAGCGCCTCGAGCTGCCGTGCGGTTACCGGTACAGGTTTGTTCGATTCCGATGCAAGGCCCCGGAGCCGCATGTAATATGCGATCAGGGCTTCACGGGCTGTATCCGAGAGGAGGGGGAAACACGTCCTCTTCGCATAGGCAACGTACTTCCTGAAGAGCACCGGATCGATGTCCGGGGTCACCGGCTTGAGCTGCTCGGCAATGTATTCATCAGTCACCCCGGGGATAGGGCTCTTGCGGTGCTGCACAATCAGCTCCCCGATGCTGTGGGCTCTCAGGATGTGTTCAGCAATTGCCCCGTCCTTTTTTTGATCGGGCTTGTCACCCATTATGAAAATCAGGTCGAAGCGGGAGAGCAGCGAGGCAGGCATGTTGATCTGTTCGCCTATAGGGGCAAAATCATCGAACCTTCCGTATTTTGGATTGGCAGCGCCCAGCAGGGCACACCGGGACTTGAGGGTGGCAGTAATTCCTGCCTTCGCAACACTGATCGACTGCTGTTCCATTGCTTCGTGCAGTGCGCTCCGGTCCTCCTTCTGCATTTTGTCCATCTCATCGATTGCCGCGATCCCCATGTCCGCAAGCACCAGTGCCCCGGCCTCAAGGGTCCAGCGCCCGTCGCCAAACTCGTCTTTGACCGCGGTTGCGGTCAGGCCTGCCGAGGTGGAAGACTGGCCGCTTGTATAGATTGCGCGGGGGGAGAGTCTGACCACATACCGGAGCAGCTGGCTTTTTGCGATACCCGGATCTCCTATCAGGAGCACATGAATGTCACCACGGAGATGGGTCCCGTCTGGCATCTCCTTTGCGATCCCGCCAAAGATCTGGAGTGCTATCGCTTCTTTCACATCCTCGTTTCCATAGATGGTCGGAGCAATCGAATGGGTGATCTTGCGGTAGATGTTCGGGTCATGGGATAAGGAAAGGATCTCTTCTTCTGCCTTATCGTCAATCTCCACCTCCTCGAACTCTTTTTCTGCGATCTCGATCGAGTTGCATTCGAGATAGATGTCAAATATCGTACTCTTCTCCCCGTGACTGACCCGCTGCATGGATCGAAGGATCCCATTGATAATAACCCGGTCTCCCGGGGTAACAATGCCTGTCAGGTCATCGGTCGCATCGACATCGAGTGTCTGGGGCTGCTCCCCTCCCCGGAGACCTTCGGGAGACTCCTGAATCCGGAGTTTTTGCGAGTTCACAAATTTTGACCGTTTCGGAATGAGGTCAAGTTTCCTGAAGGTGCACCCGTCTGTTGCACAGTTCTCCGGTTCCCTGAATTTGCCATATCCCTGCTCCCTGATCGTGATATGACCTCCCGGACACCTGAAATAGGCTTCCACGATCCTTGGCCGGACTTCGGTGGTCTTCCGAAGGATTCCTTCGACACTGACAAACCGGTTGATATGGTCCGACCGGATATGTCGGATGGCTACTTTTTTTGGAAGGCTGGTGAACCGGATATTGATATCCCGGGTTGCTTTGCCGTCCTTTCCCTTGACGAGCTGGTGGGCAAGAACTGACGATTTTACATCTTCGATAACTTTACCGGGGTTATCCAGGAGTTCATCTGCCATCCTGATCCCCGTCTTGCCAAAACTCTCGAGTTCCCGGTAATCAATGTGAAGGGATTTCTTATACGGGTATTCGCGGGATATTTCCGAGAGCTGCTTTTTGTACCGGCTTTTCAAAAACCTGTTCCAGTCGGCATCACGATCGATTATCTCGGCTTCAGGCTCCTGGTCCATCCCGTCACCTTTGGCCCGAACGTTTTGCATGCATCACGAACTGTGCGATCATGGCGTCCATCTGCAGGTCGCTGCTCGCCCCTTCAGAGAGCCTGAAGTCGGTGATCCCGAGCTGGTCTATCAGGGCGACCCGGAGGCTTTCGTCCATTGGTCTCCTTATGACCGCCCGGTAGCACTGGTTGATCAGCTCATTTGGGGCGATACCCCGATCATGGAGCAGCTGTGACAGTACCGTTCCTGCACCTTCAAAGTCCCCGGAAAGTGAAAGCGAGAGCAATTCCTCGATCTCATCAGGCCGCGCAGTGGAGGTGATGGCATAGATCGTATCCCTGGTGATCTCCCGGGAGAGAATAGCCGCACCCTGCAGGGCGTTGATCGCCTTTCGCATGTCGCCCTGTGCAATGTAGGCTATTGCTTCGATCGCGTCATCCCTGACACTCAGGTTTTCCTCCCGTGCAATCCGGTTGATCCCGGTTGCAATGGCATTGGCATCAAGGGGCCTGAACCGGTAGATGGCACACCGGCTCTGAATGGGATCAATAATCTTGGATGAGTAATTGCAGGAGAGGATGAACCTGCATGTCTGGGCATAGCTCTCCATGGTTCTCCTGAGCGCAGCCTGGGCATCGGGGGTGAGTGCATCCGCCTCATCGAGAAAGAGGATCTTGAATTCTGCTCCTCCGAGGGGGGATGTCCGGGCGAACTGCTTTATCTGGTTTCTCACCACATCGATCCCGCGTTCATCGGAGGCATTCATCTCCCGGAAGTTCAGGTTCCAGGCCTCTCCAAAAAATTCTCTCGCAAGAGCGACGGCAGCGGTGGTCTTCCCGACCCCGGCACTCCCGGTAAACAGGAGGTGCGGAAGGCTCCCGGCCCTGACATACGACTGGAGGCGTTCCACGATCTCGTCCTGCCCCACAATCTCCGCAAGGGTTACCGGCCTGTATTTTTCGATCCAGATCGTGTGGCTCTCATCCATATGTAATCCCTAATCGTGGTCTCACTGTTATATTAGTCTTGATATCCTATTTTTTTTCCGGAACGTGGGTTTGCCAGACCTGGATGAAAAACTACATGATTCCCCTTGTGACACAACCATACAAAATGAAAATGCCGGGAGCATTTCCTATGAAAATGGGCTTAAATAAGGGATTCATAGGATTTCCGGGTCTTTTTTCTAATGCCGACAACCTCTTCTGCCCATCATACCACCTGTAGTCTCAACGGGAAAAGTAAGCATTTTCATGCGTCGGGCCTGTTGCAGAACGCATCATGAAGGTTTTCATTTTGAATTCCGGAACAGCGGGATCCTGACATCCAGTTTCCTGGTAATAATCAGGAGCCCTCTCTTTTCAAAAAGAAACAATTGATAAGGGAAATGATACGATGCCTGAAAAATACACTACCTGAAAAGTTGGGTCAATCCAACAATTCAACACGCACGCATCATGAAAATGCCAGGGGTGTTTTCATATAAAAAATAGGGTTATTTCTCCTCATAGAGCTCTTCTCCGCCTTCCCTCTGGTAATAATAATAAGCGAGTGCTGCTATGATGCCGACTGCCAGTATGACCGGTATGACCCATGCCATCGGGAACTTCGACGAGAACGGCTGTGCCGGGGGAACAGTTGTGGGTGGAGGGCTGGTCTCCATTGCGGTGGTGGGGGCTACCGTGATGGTGCCCGTGGGAGTTTGCGTCACATTTCCGCCTGTCGTATTTCCAGAGCCTCCGGCAGGTGTTGTGGTAACTTTTATTGTTGTCGGGACTGTGGTCGGCTTGGTCGTTGTGGCAACGTAGCTGCTGCCGCCGCCACCTCCACCGCCACCGCCGCCACCGCCACCGCCGCCACTAATGCTGCTGTTCAGGGTGAATTGGGCGAGAAGGGTGTGATTGGAGATCACATTGGTGAATGTATAACTGGTAATGGCTCCCGCCGACTGGTTATCGACAAGGACATTGTACAGCTGGTAGTTAGCATATGGGGTGATGTTAAAGAGTTTGGACTCACCTGAGTTGACCGTTACAATTCCACCCGGGGTGATAAAGCCTCCGGAATTGGTGGTGGTCGTGATAGTGTAGACATCACCCGCGGGGATGGCGACGAGGTTTGCGTAGATGTCAACGGTCTGGTCCTTCGCCGGATAGCCGGGAAGGTTTGCTGCAACCGTGGAGTAACCGGTCTTTGTCACGGTGTAATTCGTGTAGTGGGTTGCCGTCAGGTAAACCGGGACCGTCAGGGTTCCGTTTACGGTGGATCCTTTCAAATCGTTATTAAAGAAGACATTCGCCCCGTTCACATTGGAATGAACGAGGAAGTATCCTCTGTCCCCGCCGACAAGTGGATTCACATGGATGTAGTTTTCTTTGATCTCGGTGTCAGACCCTCCTGTACTGGTCACGGAAAGGGTCACGGTGTAGACACCTTCCGCGGTGTAGGTGTGCACAGGGTTCTTCTCGACTGAAGTATTCCCATCGCCAAAGTTCCATGACCATGAAGTGGGCGTATTCGATGATGTATCCGTAAATCCAACAGTGAGGGGTGGCATGCCCTGAGTACTATTTGCCGCGAAATCAGCCACAGGGCTCGTTGCAGAAACGCTGATGAAACTGCTCTTTGACACAAATCCCGTGCCCACATTGTTGGTTGCCGACAGGTTCACCGTATACACACCCGGAGTCGTATAGACATGCGCCGGATTTTTCAGGGTGGATGTTGTCCCATCGCCAAAGTTCCAGTTCCAGGAAGTGGGGTTGTTCGATGAGGTATCGGTGAATCCGACGTACAGGGGTGCCATACCACTGGTCCTATTAGCCACGAAGTCCGTGACAGGGGGAGCGGTCGGCGTCACGTTTTGCACACGGAGATTAAGGTTGGTTACTCCTCCGGAACTGTAAGGATACGTAGGCATCCAGGGACCACCTGCCATCACATCATAGGACTCGGCACGTTCACCATCAGCAAAGAACGTGATCGGTGCCCCTGTTTCAATCGATCCCTGGACGAGCAGTTTTGATTCGGTCCATTCGAGACCCCCATACATCCCATTTTCCGTGGTGGTAATGGATCCTCCTCCGCCAGTAACTGCAGCGGTAATAACGGTCCCTGCTGCTGCCGGTGCTCCATTAACCTCTATTCCTCCGTAGAATGAATGAGGGATCTCAGGAACGGCTGTCGGGGAAGTTGTCGGGACTGTGGTTGTCGGGTATGTTGTCGGGGAGGTTGTCGGATACGTTGTCGGATACGTTGTTGGGTAAGTTGTCGGGTATGTTGTCTGGGAAGTTGTCGGATTAGTTGTCTGGGAAGTTGTTGGGATTGTTGTTGTCGGGATTGTTGTTGGGACTGTTGGTGTCACTGTGGGAAACCAGGTGGGACATGGTTCTACGGGGCAGGGGATTGGGACACAATTGCCCGTGGGACAGGGAGATACCACGGTGATGGGTACTGATTTCAGAGTACAGCCGCAATTATTGCAGACCGTGAGTGTTGCCGTATAGTCTCCAGCGGTGGTATAATCATGGACCGGATTTTGCTGGGTTGACGTTGCCCCGTCACCGAACTGCCAGGACCAGCTCAGGGTATTACTGCTGGACTTGTCAGTGAACTGGACGGTGAGGGTAGCGTTTCCGGACGACGGGTCTGCAGTGAAGTCAGCCACCGGTGGAGTGTTTGGTATGACCGTGACCTGCTTTGAGATGGTGGACTGACGGGATGTCCCGTCGCTGCAGCCTTTTTGTGCCGTCATGTTCACCAGATACGTACCGGCAATCGGGTAGGTATGTTGAGGATTTTGGAGGGTTGAGGTAGCCCCGTCACCGAACTGCCAGGACCAGCTGGTGGGATTCCCTGTGGTTGTGTCCGTGAACGTTACGATGAGGTCGCATTCATTGGTGACGAACGTGAAATTCGCTACCGGCGGGGGACACACATCAACGACAATCTGTTTTGTTTTGGTATCCTCCCCGCATATGCCCTTCACGGTGAGGTTCACGTTATAGGTACCTGCAGCAGTATAGACATGGCTCGTATTTTCCGCATTTGACGTAGCCCCGTCACCGAACTGCCATGACCAGCTCAGGACATTACTGCTGGACATGTCAGTGAAATTGACGGTGAGGGGAGCGACTCCTGATGTCGGGGATGCAGAGAAGTCAGCCACCGGTGGAGATTCCGGATCGACAACGACCTGCTTCGAGATGGTGGATTGACGTGATGTGCCATCGCTGCAGACCCTTGTTGCGGTCAGGTTGACCGTATAGGTGCCGGCATTCGTGTAAGTATGTTCAGGATTCTGGAGGGTTGATGTCGTTCCATCGCCGAACTGCCACGTCAGACTCTGGGGATTCCCTGTAGAGGTATCCTTAAAGGTGACGGTGCTGTTGCAATCATACGTGGTGAACGTGAAATTCGCTACCGGCTGGGGACAAACGTCGACGATAATCTGTTTTGTTTGCGTATCCTCCCCGCATATGCCCTGCACGGTGAGGTTCACGTTATAGGTACCCTGGGCAGTATAGACATGGCTCGGACTTTTCAGGATTGAGGTAAACCCGTCGCCGAACTGCCATGACCAGCTCAGGACATTACTGCTGGACATGTCAGTGAAATTGACGGTGAGGGGGACAACACCTGATGTCGGGGTTGCAGTGAAGTCAGCCACCGGTGGAGATTCCGGATCGACAACGACCTGCTTCGAGATGGTGGATTGACGTGACGTGCCATCGCTGCAGACCCTTGTTGCGGTCAGGTTGACCGTGTAGGTGCCGGCATTCGTGTAGACATGTTCAGGATTCTGGAGGGTTGATGTCGTTCCATCGCC
The DNA here is from genome assembly GCA_963828315.1 of uncultured Methanoregulaceae archaeon. Lineage (GTDB taxonomy): Archaea > Halobacteriota > Methanomicrobia > Methanomicrobiales > Methanospirillaceae > UBA9949. Next base: position 49,908 of record CAWHEC010000004.1, read on the forward strand.
GAACTGCCAGGTCAGACTCTGGGGATTCCCTGTAGAGGTATCCTTAAAGGTGACGGTGCTGTTGCAATCATACGTAGTGAACGTGAAATTCGCTACCGGCTGGGGACACACATCGACGATAATCTGTTTTGTTTGGGTATCCTCCCCGCATATGCCCTGCACGGTGAGGTTCACGTTATAGGTACCTGCTGCAGTATAGACATGGCTCGTATTTTCCGCATTTGACGTAGCCCCGTCACCGAACTGCCAGGACCAGCTCAGGACATTACTGCTGGACGTGTCAGTGAAAGTGACGGTGAGAGGAGCAACTCCTGATGTCGGGGTTGCAGTAAAGTCAGCCACCGGTGGAGATTCCGGATTGACAACGACCTGCTTCGAGGTGGTGGACTGACGTGATGTCCCGTCGCTGCAGACCTTCTGTGCCGTCAGGTTGACCGTATACGTACCGGCACTCGCGTAGAGGTGACCGGGATTTCGGAGGGTTGATGTCGTTCCGTCGCCGAACTGCCAGGTCCAGATGGTGGGATTCTCTGTGGACGTATCGGTAAAGTTGACGGTACGGTTGCAATCATAGGTAATGAACGTGAAATTCGCTACCGGCGGGGGACACACATCAATGACAACCTGTTTTGTTTTGGTAGCCTCCCCGCATATGCCCTCGACGGTGAGGTTCACGTTATACGTGCCTGCTGCAGTATAGACATGGCTCGTATTTTCCGCATTTGAGGTAGCCCCGTCACCGAACTGCCAGGACCAGCTCAGGACATTACTGCTGGACATGTCGGTGAAAGTGACGGTGAGAGGAGCAACTCCTGATGTCGGGGTTGCAGTAAAGTCTGCCACCGGTTGAGATTCCGGATTGACAACGACCTGCTTTGAGATGGTGGACTGACGGGATGTCCCGTCGCTGCAGACCTTCTGTGCCGTCAGGTTGACCGTATACGTACCGGCACTCGCGTAGAGGTGACCGGGATTTCGGAGGGTTGATGTCGTTCCATCGCCGAACTGCCAGGTCCAGCTGGTGGGATTCTCTGTGGACGTATCGGTAAAGTTGACGGTACGGTTGCAATCATACGTAGTGAACGTGAAATTCGCTACCGGCGGGGGACACACATCAACGACGATCTGTTTTGTGATCGTCGTATTCCCGCAACGGTTGCCTGCAGTGAGGTTGACCTTATACGTACCTGCTGCAGTATAGACATGGCTCGTATTTTCCGCATTTGAGGTAGCCCCGTCACCGAACTGCCATGACCAGCTCAACGTGTTGCTGGAGGAGGTGTCAGTGAAATTGACGGTGAGGGGTGCAACACCCGAAGTGGGATTTGCAGTGAAGTTGGCAACTGCCGGAGATTCCGCACTGACAACGACCTGCTTTGCTATGGTGGATATGCTGGCGGGCCCGTTACTGCAGATCTCCCCAACGGTAAGGGTGACGGTAAAAGTGCCATTATTCTGGTAGGTATGTTCAGGATTTTGGAGGGTTGATGTCGCTCCATCGCCGAACTGCCAGGACCAGCGAGATGGGGTTCTGGGAAGAGGCATCCGTAAACCTTACGGTACGGTTGCATTCGTATGTCCTGAAGGTAAAATCGGCGTGCGGCTGGCATGGACATCCATCCTCGTAGATCTTGGTGATGAATCCGCCCTCCTGCATTGGCAGGAACGGGGAGGGGTAAGGATTGGAGGTCGGGAAATCTATCGATCTGGTCCATCCGACAATGTATATACCACACGCTCCATCGATGGCTATGGCATGCCCCTGATCCTTGCCTGATCCGCCAAGATAACTCAGGAACACGGGAACATCCTGGCCACGGACAAACTTTGCTATAAATGCATCAGATGAGCCACCACCGTACTTTGGCTGGGTAGCATTGATGGTCTCGATAAAACGGTCTTCAGTAAACCCGGCTATGTATGCATTCCCTGCTGAATCAACAGCAATACCGCGTCCGGTGTCAAAACCAGGACCCGTCAGATACGTTGAAAGAGAAAGAGCATTCCCCGCCGGTTCGAGGCGGGTGTAGAACGAGCAGGTGAACCCTGGATACGTGGGCACAAACGCTGACTTGAGAGGGAAATTATTGGAAGATGTCGTGCCTGTCACATGGGCGTATCCATCTTTATCGACGGCTATAGCATACCCTCCATCTCTTCCTGAACCTCCAAGATAGGTTGAATAGACAAAGGGAGTTCCGGCAGGGCCAATCTTGGTGACGAACGCGTCATTCCCCCCACCATTAAATGCAGACTGGAACGCATTCTTCACCGGGAAATTGGTGGAGACGGTATCACCGGTGATAAAAGCATTCCCTGATGCATCAAGAGCGATTCCGCGTCCGATATCATCCCTGGTCCCGCCTATATATTCAGAATATACAATATTTGTCCCGTTCGTATTGATTTTGACGACAAAAGCATCTGCGTTTCCTGCATGAGTGGTATCCGTTGATCCATGGTTGATTGGGAATATGGTCGAATCGGTGCTTCCCGTGATATATACATTCCTTGCGGAATCGATTGCAATGGAATTACCGGAATCATTCTCTGTTCCTCCCACGTAGGTCGAATAGACCAGACCACCGGTTGCATTCAGCTTGGTGACGAATGCATCATCCTTCCCTGCAAGGGACCCCTGGATCGGATTTTTCAGAACAAAATCGGATGAACTGGTGGTTCCGGTGATATACGCATTTCCGTCCTGGTCAACCGCGATCGCGTTGCCCGTTTCATTTCCGCTGCCCCCGATATAGGTCACATACACCGGCAGGGTGCCACCAGAGTTCACTTTGGCAACGACCGCATCCGTGTCCATTGTGCCCGGCTTCGGCAGGGATGGTCCGACTATGTAGGCATTACCCGCAGTATCAACCGCTACTCCGTTCCCCTGGAATATACCAATCCCGTTCAGATAGAGACTGTACTTGATAACCGGATCGATGATGAGATCTCTTTCCCTGTCGTATTCTCCCAGAACGAACCCTGTCGTATTCTGATCGAGGAGAACGTAGGTGCCTCTCACCTCAATCCGTTTCCCGTCAATCTCCTGGTAACAATAAGGAGCACTCTGGGTCAGCGGACCGGCGTCTGTTGCAATTATGAGACTACCATCATCTGATAGTGTCAGCCCGTCATGTCCGAAAAACTGCATTGCGATGTCCGAAGGATCCGCACCAGGTTTCACGATGAACGTGCTTTTTAATCCATCATCGGTTCCCGTATAGGTGAGATCAATGCCAGGGTACAGATCTGAGTATCTGATGGTCCCGAATGTTGATGCCCCGATAACCCATTCCGATGGATTGTTCCCTCTCATGAAATTGAACGTGGTGGGTAGTGGTTCAATTCCCTGGACGGATGTAACCGCAGAACTCCCCGTGTAGGTGAACCCTACGGTTGAGGCTATAACCTCGTTATCCTCATCATATCGTACCAGCTGGATGTTCGACCCATTCCCTGTGAACGATATCGTACCGCCGTCGGATATTACTTCAAAGAGCACATCATCGGCACTCTGCCCGTTGTTCTCTATGAATATGAGCGGAATCGATATCAGGCCGCTTTCAGGTTCAGTAGGCAATACACACTGCATATCAGAAGCAGTATCCGAACTTTCGAACAGGAGGGGGGGTGTCCCGAACACTCCTGAAATACCCGGTGCACCAGAGAGGGCAGGAATCTCCTCTGCGACACTTGCAGGGAAGAATCCCGCCAGTAGCACCAAAAGTATGAATAACAGCAGGATCTCTTTTTGTCTCATAAAAACCCTTAATTTCAGTTGACGAATTCATATATTATAAAGTTATCCTATAAAAAAGGCTATCCTGACTGCTTTTTCTCACAGAAGCGATTAAACCAGACATTGATGTCAATCAGGAAAACCATCATAAACAGAACCGATATGGTATGAGAGGGCCCAGTACATTCTGATACCAGGGACGCATTTCCGGAGACATCACGGAGAAAGCGGCATATCTGCATCAGGCAGGAGGGAAGAAAAAATGGAGGGAGCGGGACGGATCTTTGCAGGGGAATATTGCAGAGCACGGAATGTCCGCGCCGATTTTGCGGGTGAAAACCCTTTCCTGCTCACTCCGGGCGGCATGGTCTGCCATCTCCTCTTTGTTGCCGGAACCCTGACCGAAAAAGGGCAGAACAGCGGGGATTATCTCTACGGGAGGGTTGCCGATCCTACCGGTGTATTTGAAATACGGAAGATACGGCCGGATGCGGGACTCCAGGCTGGTTTTGCAGGAATTGACATTCCGGCATTCGTGACCGTAACGGGTCGGGCAAGGGTGACGGCACACGGTGCAGACCCGGCCCCCTACATTGAACTCCTGGAAATAAAGGAGGTTGATCGCACGGTCAGGGATACCTGGATCGTGAGGACCGCAGAGCTCACCTGCAGCCGGCTTTCTCTCATGAAGGAAGCAGTACGATCCGGCACAGGGAGCCACGAATTCGTGCATGCTCTATCGGAGTTCCAGATCGGCAGCTCTGCCATAGGATCACTGGCGGAAATGGCATGCAGGGCGCTCGATCAGGTTGCCGATACCTCACCACCAGAAGGAATACATGCCGGGGTCAGGGAAAAAGTGCTCTCAATTATCAGGGAATCGGCAGGAAAGAAAGGAATGCCTCTCGATGAACTTATCGGGCTTGCAGGAAAATCCGGCATTGATGAGACAACCGTCAGGCAGACGGTCCGGACCCTGCTGGAAGAAGATGAATGCTACCAGCCGGCCCGTGAAGTATTGAAACCTCTATGAACCTTGAATTTTTAAGCCAGGGCCCGGCACTCCTGATCAGTGATAGGGAAAAAGTGCTGGCGGTTGCGGATCTTCACCTTGGAATCGAATCGGATCTCGACAGGCACGGCCTCCATTTCCGAAGCAGGACCAGGGAGCGGAGAGAACGCGTCGAGGCCTGCATCAGGGAGACATCTCCTGACCTTCTCATTCTCCTGGGAGACCTGAAACACGAAATACCGTTCACCTCACGACAGGAGCACCGCGAGATCCCTGCATTTATCGATCATCTCCGTTCGCTTGTGTCCCTGCGCCTGGTGCCGGGCAATCATGATACCGGCATCGGGCAGTTCTTCGATACGGGTGAACTGCTGGCAAAAGAGGGGGTGGTCATCGACGGGACAGGATATGTTCACGGGCACATGTACCCTGATGTGTCCCTTGCAGGGAGACTCATCATTGCCGGGCATCACCATCCTATGGTGTGCGTCAGGGACGAGGTGGGATGTGCACTCCGATCCCCGGCATATCTCTTCGCACCGCTCAATGACGAGTGTCTCGGTTTTCCTCCAGATGAAGGAGGGAGGGAGAGGAGCAGGGTCATGTTCATGCCCTCACTCAATGAACTGACCGGATACGATCTTTTAAGAACGGTGAAGGAGCCGTTCAGCCCCCTCTCCCGGTGCATGAGTGCAGGAGAAGCGGAGGTTTTGCTTCCGGATGGCACGTTTCTCGGACCGGTAAAAGCCCTGGAGGAGCATGGGACCGATTGGGAATCTTGACCAGAGGATACAGGAATGCATCCGGATCCGCGGCTTTGAGGAACTCTCCGAGATACAGAACCGTGCAATACCTCTTGTGGCATCCGGCAAAAACCTGGTTTTGATTGCACCGACAGGGACCGGAAAGACCGAGAGTGCCATGATCCCGGTCTTTGACAGGATGTTAAAAGAGAGGACCGGAGGGTTTACTGTCCTCTACATTACACCGCTCCGTTCGTTAAACAGGGATATGCTCCAGCGGTTATCGTGGTGGTGCGGGGAACTCGGGATCTCTGTCGGGGTAAGGCATGGCGACACAAAAATGGCCGAGAGGAGAAAACAAGCCCTTTCGCCCCCTGAACTCCTCATTACCACCCCTGAGACCCTCCAGGCTCTCTTTATGGGGAAGGTCCTCAGAAAACACCTCGCCAATGTCAGGTACGTTGTCATCGATGAGATCCACGAACTTGCGGGGAGCAAGCGCGGAGCCCAGCTCTCTGTTGCCCTTGAGCGGCTCGTCTGTTATTCCGGAGAATTCCAAAGGATTGGGCTCTCGGCGACCGTTGGCAACCCCGATCAGATGGGCAGGTTTCTCTGCGGCAGGAGACACTACTCGGTTGTGGAGGTGCCGGTCACCAGGCACCTCCATATCACGGTTGAGTTTGCAGGTGACAGCTTTGAACGTCAGGCGAAATGGGTCTCGGATGGTATCGACCGGTTCGGTTCGACCCTCATCTTTGTCAACACCCGTGCAACCGCTGAAGCGCTCGGACACCAGCTCTTCGCCAGGGGAGATGTGGAGGTCCACCACGGGTCGCTCTCCCGTGACGTCAGGATTGATGCCGAGGAACGGTTCAAGTCGGGGGCCATCAGGGGCCTGATCTGTACTTCATCGATGGAACTCGGCATAGACATCGGGCATATCGAGCATGTCATCCAGTTCGGTTCACCACGAGAAGTATCACGCCTTGTCCAGCGGATAGGGAGGGCTGGCCACCAGATCCATGCAGTGTCCCGGGGAACTATCCTTGCCCTTGGATTCGATGACCTGCTCGAGTCGCTTGTCATAGCCAGGAGAGCCAGGGCAGGCGAGGTTGAGGATGTCATCCCGCATATGAACCCGGCCGATGTCCTTGCCAACCAGGTTGCAGGCCTTGCGGTAGAATACGGGAGGATCGGAAAGGCGGAGATCATGGCGATCCTCGACCGGACCTATACCTTCCCCGGGTGCAGTGCCCTTCTTGACGAGGTGTGCAGCCAGATGGCAGAACACCGGCTGATCAGGCTTGAAGGAGACACCATAGGAACAACAATGCGGGCGCGTCGCTACCTGGCGGGAAACCTCTCGATGATCCATGATGAGAAAAAGATCCCTGTCTTTGACATGGTCTCAAGGAGGACCGTAGGGACCCTTGACGAGTCTTTTGTCGTGGGATCGATTCACACCGGGGCTGTTTTTATCACCAAGGGGCAGCTCTGGCGGGTCCTTGACATGGAAGACGGCCGGATCACGGTGGAACAGGCACGTCGGGTCAAGGGAGAGATTCCCTCGTGGGAAGGTGAGCAGATCCCTGTCCCGTACGGCGTTGCGCGTGAGGTGGGGGCTCTGCGGAGAAACCGGAGGTTTGCCGCGTATCATACGGAGCCGGGTGCAGGTGTTTTTGCAGGTGAATTCCTTGCAGAAATGGATAAAAACAGGAGCCGTATTGCCACCGACCGGATGATTGTCATCGAAGATGCCGAAGAAGGGGTGGTATGCAATATCTGTGCCGGTCACAAGGCGAATGAAGCGCTCGGCAGGGTGATCTCGGTCCTCCTCTCGGCACGCTTCGGGACCACAGTAGGGATCGAGATTGATGCCTACCGGGTACTTCTCTCTCTTCCCGGTACAATCCGGGCATCTGATGTCAGGGAGATTCTCACGGGGCTCGAACCGGAACATATCGGGGGGATCCTCCAGCTCGCCATGAAACGGACCGCACTTTTCAAGTGGAAACTTGTGCAGATCGCAAAGAAATTCGGGGCAATCGACCCGGATGCCGATTATGAACGGATGAGCTTTTACCGGCTCACCGAGCTGTTCGAGGATACCGTGGTCCAGAAGGAAGCATACCGCGAGCTCTTCTCGGTATACATGGATGTGGAGGCAGCAGCACGGGTGGTGAACCTGGTCAGACAGGGTACATGCGAAATCGAGCTGTCGCGGCTGAGTATCCTCGGGGCCGAGGGCCTCTTCTCTTCGAGGGACCAGCTCCCGCCTCCGACACAGGACCAGGCGGTCCTCGCCACCCTCAAAAGGCGGATCGACCTTCAGGAGATTGTGCTGGCCTGTATGCACTGCCGGAAATGGAAGAGCCGCACCCTTGCGGGAAGGGTACAGGAGCATCCGGTCTGCCCGAAGTGCGGGGCACGCCTGATCGCAGTCCTGAAACCGTATGAGGAACCGCTGTATGCCATTGCATCAAAGAAGGAAAAAAGCTTCGAGGAGGCAGGAATCGAGGCCAGGCTGATGCGGAACGCAAATATCGTCCTCTCAGGAGGAAAAAAGGCAGTGCTCGCCCTTGCTGCAAAAGGGGTCGGGCCGGAACATGCATCACGGGTCCTCTCGACCCTCATGGACGGGGACGCCTTCTATAAAGAGATACTGAAGGCTGAACGGAACTATATCAGGACCCGCCGGTACTGGTAGATCACATGATGCTCTCGAGTTTCTGCTCGAGAAGATCAAGGCCGCGTTTGATGTCTTCGATATTCTTGCCTCCCGTCAGGATGATTTTTCCGGAAGAGAAGAGGAGCGCGACAATTTTCGGGTCGTGGATCCGGTAGACAAGTCCCGGGAACTGTTCCGGTTCGTACTCGATATTTTCAAGGTTGAGGGTGATGACAACCCGGTTCAGATTGATGTATTTACCGATATCATACGAACAGACGATGTTCGTGACGACAACACGAGGCTCTTCGTAGGTTTCGACCCCTGCCTCTTTTAATGAGCGGACGATGATGGCAAGCCCTGTAGCGAGTGCTTCCGTGTTCCGGATTCCGGTCAGCACCACTTTGCCGGACGAGAAGATGAGAGATGCGCTCTTTGGGTCCTTTATCCGGAATACTGCGCCGGGAAACCTCTTTGTATTGAGTTCACAGTTTTCGACTTTTTTTGCGACCTCTGCAAGATCGATAAAATCGGCAATAGCTCCGGATGCGACGATATTTTCAATTTTTAATGAATCGTATCTCTTATCGTCCATTGATCACTATATGAATTGTAGACCACTATAATACTACTGGATTACCCCGGAAAGAGGATTTTCTCCGCCTTTTTGCCACCCATGAAACGCACTATGAGAAAACCCTCGTCACATGCCCCCCTTATGAAAACCGCGGATGCGGTTTACTATGAAAATGCCTCCGGCATTTTCATTTTGTATGCTTGTGTCACAAGCGGGAATCATGTGGGTTTTCATGCCAACCGCCCATGACCGGTGTGCGGTCGAGAATAAAGGATGAAAATGGCGGAGCCATTTTCATTGGAAAAAGACAGGTTCATGTCATAGTATCTCCTATCTTTTGGTGTTTTATGGCTGATAGGAACATGGTTGCAGAGGGGTACGAGGAACTTTGCAGAAATTTCCGTATCGATGTACCAAGACACTATAATTTCGGGTTCGATGTCGTCGATCAATGGGCCGAAAAGGACCGGAACAAGCTTGCCCTGATCTGGGTGAACCAGGAAGGGAGTGAGAAGAAATACTCCTTCAGGGATTTGAAAAATCTCTCCAACCAGGCGGCAAATATCCTTATCAAGTACGGTGTCCAGAAGGGGGACCGGGTGCTGATCATGCTGCCCCGGGTGCCGGAATGGTGGATCTTTGTTATTGCACTCATCAAGCTCGGTGCGGTGTTCTGCCCCTGCCCGACGATGCTTACCCCAAAGGATATCAGGTACAGGCTGAATGCCGGTACGTTCAAGATGATTATCACGAATCTTGAGAATTCTGCCAAGGTCGATGAGGTAGCAAAGGAGTGTTCAACCCTGACCTGCCGGTTCCTGGTGGATGGTGATCTTCCCGGATGGATCAACTACCCAAAAGAGCTTATTTTTCCGGTACCGGTCTCGTTCCGATCGGTCAGTCTTCCCACCGTGAAAAAAACGCTTTCAGGCGACCCGATGCTGATCTACTTCACTTCGGGAACAACCGGCGACCCGAAGATGGTCCTCCATAACCAGAGTTATCCTCTCGGACATCTTGTCACGGCACAGTTATGGCACGATGTGGGGGAGAACGATGTCCATTTCACTTCATCAGACACGGGCTGGGCGAAGTGTGCCTGGGGCAAGATCTTTGGCCAGTGGATTGCCGGCGCATGCATTTTCGTCTATGATGCCAGGGGCAAGTTCAAGGCAACCGAGCTCCTGCCTCTGCTTGAAAAATATGAGATCACCACATTCTGTGTCCCTCCCACCATATACCGGATGCTGATCCTCGCAGATCTCGAGAAGTTTGACTTAAAGGAGCTCCGCCGCTGTACCAGCGCCGGCGAGCCGCTCAATCCCGAGGTGGTCAGGGTCTGGATGGAAGGGACCGGCCGGACCATCTCTGAAGGGTATGGCCAGACCGAGACCGTCTGCTGCATCGGGACGTTCCGGGGGATGGAGACACGACCCGGATCGATGGGCAGACCTGCTCCGGGATGGCATATCGAGCTCCATGACGAGGAAGGAAAGCCGGTCGAACAAGGGGAGGAAGGGAGGATTGCCATCAGCCTGGACCCCCGGCCGGTCGGGCTCTTTGTCGAGTACCTGAACAGCCCTGAAGCGAATGAATCCTCGTTTGTGAACGGGTTCTATTACACGGGAGACAAGGCCACCATGGATGCAGACGGTTATTTCTGGTTTGTGGGAAGGAATGATGACATCATCAAGAGCTCGGGGTACCGCATCGGTCCTTTCGAAGTGGAGAGTGCCCTCCTGGAGCACCCGGCAGTCCAGGAGTCGGCTGTCGTGGGATCGCCGGATCTTATCCGGGGAGTGATCGTCAAGGCCTTCATTGTGCTCAAACCAGGGGTCCAGCCTTCTGAAACCCTGATAAAGGAGATCCAGACCCATGTCAGGAATTCCACTGCGCCATACAAGTATCCCCGGGCAATCGAGTTCGTGCCCGAGCTGCCAAAGACACTGTCCGGAAAGATACGGAGGAATGAGCTCCGCCAGCGGGAACTGGAAAAATACAGGAGCAACGGCTGAGTTTCCCCCCTTTCCATTCAGTTCCTGCTGTAGTATGAGCATTTTCGAATGAAAGGGAAAAAAACCTCGTCACTGTGCTGGAAGACTCTCTCGCGATGTATATCCCGGTTCCTTACCGGAGAACGATATACGGTAAAGGCAAAACCAGGGCCAATTTCCTTCTGCAATCATAAAACCAGTTTTTCACTGCGGTTTCCTGTCAAAAAAGACAGGTTAATGATTTCCCGCACGATATAGTTCTGTTCATATGCCCTGCGCAGGACATACTATGCAAGATTACGAGGAGACCTACAGGACGTTCTCACTGGAGGTCCCTGAATATTACAATTTCGGGTTCGACGTTATCGATCGGTTTGCGCTGGAGGACCGGAACCGGCTCGCAATGATCTGGGTGAACCAGGAAGGAAAGGAGAAGACCTTCACCTTCCGGCAGCTGACGAACCTCTCCAACTCTGCGGCAAACATGCTCCTGAAGTACGGGGTGAAGAAAGGAGACCGCGTGATCATCCTGCTCCCCCGGGTCCCCGAATGGTGGGTCTTTGCGATCGCCTGTATCAAGCTCGGCGCCGTCTTCTGTCCCTGCCCGACCATGCTCACCCCTAAGGACCTGAAGTACCGGATCAATACCGCCAAGATCAGGATGGTCGTCACCGACCAGGAGAATGCGGGCAAGGTCGAAGAGATCTGCTCCGATTGCCCGACTCTGCGATGGCAGACTGGTGACCGATGCAAAACTCCCGGGGTGGGTCAGCTATATCGAGGAACTCGACTACCCTGCCCCTGTCTCCCGCCATCTGGTCAAGATCAAAGGGATGGGGCGGACCAGGAGTACCGATCCGCTCGTGATCTACTTTACGTCCGGGACGACCGGCGAACCGAAACTTGTCGTTCACAATCATGCTCTTCCCCTCGGGCATGTGGTGACCGGGGCCTTCTGGCTGGATCTGAAACCACATGATCTCCACTTCACCTTTGCCGATACCGGTTGGGCCAAGTCCTCGTGGGGGAAGTTTTTCGGACCCTGGTCACAGGGTGCCTGTATCCTTGTGTACGATATCAGGGGAAAGTTCAAACCGACCGAGCTCCTGCCGGTTCTCGAAAAATACGAGGTGACGGTCTTCTGCGCCCCTCCTACGGTATACCGTATGCTGATCCTTGCCGATCTCGAGAAGTTCGATCTCACCTCCCTGCGGCACTGCGTCAGTGCCGGAGAACCCCTGAATCCAGAGGTGATCAGGGTATGGAAAGAGGGGACAAAGCTCACCATCTACGAAGGATACGGGCAGACCGAGCTCGTGCTGGTGATTGGGACCTTCCCCTGCATGGAACCCCGACCCGGATCGATGGGCAGACCCTCTCCCGGGTGGCATATCGAGCTGCATGATGAAGAGGGGCGACCGGTAGTCCCCGGGGATACGGGGAGGATCGCAGTCAGGATCAACCCGCGGCCGGTCGGGCTCTTCGACGGGTATCTCTATGACCCTGAGGCGACGGCCGAGGCCTTCAGGGGCGACTTCTACTATACGGGGGACAAGGCGTATACCGATGAGGAAGGGTATTTCTGGTTTGTGGGAAGGGACGATGACGTGATCAAGAGTTCAGGGTACCGAATCGGGCCCTTTGAAGTCGAAAGTGCCCTGCTCGAGCACCCTGCCGTGAAAGAGGCTGCCGTGGTCGGCTCTCCCGATGATATCCGCGGCATGATCGTAAAAGCCTTCATCGTCCTGACAGAAGGGTTCGAACCGACCGAACAGCTGGCAAAGGACATCCAGAGGTTTGTGAAAAAGAGCACCGCCCCCTACAAGTATCCCCGTGTTATCGAGTTTGTCGATGACCTGCCAAAGACGATCTCGGGAAAGATCAGACGGAATGTACTCCGCGAACGGGAACTCGCAAATCTCCCAAAAGAAGCAAACAACGATTGAGTGAGCGAAAAGCCCGTGCTGCTATATTCGAGGCAGGAGCCGGGGGGTTTTCCCGGTATTTAGTCACCTTTATTTCCCCGTAACCCAAACCAGTTAAAGGCGCGAGGGTAGCCAAGCCAGGTCAACGGCGCCAGGTTCAGGGCCTGGTCTCGCAGGAGTTCTTGGGTTCGAATCCCATCCCTCGCATCTGGACATAACTATCGGTAATCCCAAGTAAACGCCACTCTTATAAAATCGCTATCATTCACTGCCACGATATTCATTGAGGCGCTTTTCTGGTATTTTACAGACTCTGTACCATCTACAAATAATAAAAGCCAGGAAAAAGGGGAGGTCATCCTTCCCGGGTCACCGGGCCCTGGAGGGATGGTTGAATTCTTTTTGTGTTGCCTCAGGTGAAAATTCCCACAATCCCTGTCATCAGCGTGGCAATGACAGCACCCCAGAGGAGCACCCCAATGAGCACGAGGATAATGGGCACGACAATCGCCAGCGCCGCTTTGCCCACCGTCATCTCCTGCATCTCGGCGAGTCCGAGGACCATGAGCACCAGGTACCACAGCCACCCGATAATGGCGACATACGGAATCCATCCAAGGATGAAGAAGGGTGTTGCCGCGTACATCGTGGTCTTGATGGTCTGCTTAAATTCCCTCCTGGCCCCGAAGAGGAGTGCAAACACATGCCAGAAGAAGGCGGTGAAGAATACTCCTATGAGGGACACGAAGAAGAGAACGTATATCGTAAAGAGCTGAAGCTCACGACAAATGCACCGAAGTCAGCAAGCGCCGCTGCCATGTGGCTGCCGAAAAACCCCATGTTCCCGATACGGATGATGATGTCCTGGAAGGCCAGGTACCCCATCGCCATCCAGACAATTGCGGCAAGGATTGCCCATATCACGAGTAAAATGGTGTAATACCTGAATGCACCACCAAGAGAGTCCTCTTTGAACCGTTGTAGACTTGAGAAAACTCAGTTGGTGGGGCTCAAATAGAAGGACTCTCTGAACGAAAATGCTGGCATTCGCCAATTTTATATCCGGGCGGTCGATACGCTGATCCATCACCGGGATGCCGATATCCTGGAGGGCCTCCTCCACCTCAAAACACCCCGGGGTGGCGATGTCCTCCAGGTTGATCCCGCTGAAGACCGGTGCGAGATTTCGTACTTCGTCCACAAAGTTGGTATCGGAGCAAACCGTTTGATTATCTCTGAAATGTTACGGCATCAGCGTCACGGACAATGATAATGCTGTATCATGGCTGGAGCCAGTCCAGTCCCGCACTACCGTAAGATCAACCCCCCGTTTCGAACTATTACTTCTCACGTGGCCAGCGGTTGACGGATGTTGTGATTGATACGGATGAGGGAATACAGCAGAGCGTGCATAAAAACCCGGATATCATTCGGCAACTGATTGACGAACGGATTGCGGAGATGAAGCGAAAAGAGGAACTCTGAATTGTTTGCTACACCCTTTTCGCGTATGTTTTCCGGATGTTCCCCCGGGATTGTTGCGAAATCCGGATCATCACGGATGTTTTTGCCGGTCCGTAATTCCCCCTCCCGTACACTATCATTAACAAAATGGTTATGATTGGTGTACCAAAAGGGGAATGGATAAGGGTGAGGGGAACCGGACATATTGCCAAAAGTATTCATATTTATAATGCTTACAATACGATCATGTCAGCGGTGAAGCGTATCCCGGTAACCGAGCCGGTCTGGAAGGATCTTGCCGAGATGCGGGCGGCAGGGCAGACCTATACGGATCTTATTGCGGAGATGATCGAGGACCGGAAGAGGCGCCGGCTTGAGGAAGATGTCAGGACCTGGAGCAGCCGCAGGAAAGATGGGTACGTCTCCCTCTCGGAGATTAAGGATTGACCTTCAGCCTGATTCTCTGGCATGAGCTGGCGGAGGAGATTAACCGTCTTCCTGATAAGACCCGCCGTATTATCAGGACCGCCCTGAAACGGCTGGAATACGATCCGTTCCCGGGGAGCCAGGGGGATAAGGAAAAACTGGTCCTCCGGGACGGGATTGTTATCTACCGGCTTCACATCTCCCGGAGTTACACGGTGTTTTACGAGATCGACAAAGACGAGAAACTGGTGATTGTCCAGGAGATCCTGCCAATAGAGCAGGCGCATAAGAAATATGGGTATTACTGACCTGGATGTTTTTCCTTTTTTGCACATCACGCCCGGTATTTCATCCCCCTCAAAAAAATGGCAAAGAAGTGAACGGTCGCCAGCAGAACAGCAGGATCCCCCGGTAATCGCACGGCCAGCCATGGTGAGGATGAGAGTATCCGTCAGTATACCTCAACAAGCCCTCTGCTCTTCCCGGTGATTGACCGGCCACCCTGCGGGGTCACGACAAAGGTATTCTCGATACCCACAAGCCCGACATCCGGGATCCCCTTCTTGGGCTCAAGGGCAAAGACCATACCCTCCTCGAGCGGTTCGTCAAAGCCTTCCGCGATGACCGGCGTCTCGTCGATCCAGAGCCCGATCCCATGACCGAGGAACTTCACCCGGCGATCACCAAAACCCATGAAGTTGGTAAGGAACGCCGGTTCAAGACCTGCCATGATGGTCCGGTACATCTCTGACGGGATGGCACCCGGTTTCAGCAGGGACGCCATCGTATCCTGAATCTCCACACAGCGGAAGTGGTCCTGTAGTGCGGCATCCGGTAGAGGCCTGCCGAACATGTACGACAGGGTCTTGTCGGTCTGGTACCCGTTATACCCGCACCCGATGTCAATCACGACAAGGTCGCCTTTTTGTAACAACCGGTCGCGGCAGCCCATCTGGGGGACCGAGGGGTGCATACCGGAAACCCCGCCCGGGGTATCCACGCAGATCGGGCTGAGGGAACTTGTGCCAAACCCGATCTGGCCGAGCAGCATCTCGTTGAACCTCCCGAAGCGGATGATTCCCTGGTGGCCTTCCTTCACCATGACCGAGTACAGGTCGCAGGCAAAGGAGACCTCGTCGATTCCCTCAGCGAGCATGCCGGGCACAAGGTCCTCAAGTACATGGCGGTGAATCTTCCCGGCCCTCTCCATCAGAGAGAGTTCGTACGCGCTCTTCTTTGCTCTGACCGCGGACACCTCCGCATCTACCGGTTTCACTTCCGTGAACGTCAGGTGCTTCTGCATCCGCTGGACCTGGGCGACAGGGACAAGATCGGTCTCAAGGTACACCTCTCGCGGGATCTTTCCCGTACCCGCCGCTACGTCCCGGTAGCTCCGCATCTTCCGGAGGTTTGGAAAGAACGACTCGTCTATCGCCCGCTCGTAGCTCTGCCGGACCCAGAAGACGGCATCGCCGTCCTGCGGGATGAGCAGGAGACCGTCCGGCATGGTACCCGTGAAGTAGTAGAGGGGGACCTTACCGGTGATGGCTGCCATCTCCCAGCCTGGCTGCGCCCTGTCCATCCGGGCCCGGAAACGGTTCAGCCGGTCGTCAAGTTCAGTGAGCGGGACTTTCATTTTGGCATGAAAACCGCATCGGCGGTTTTCATAAGGGGGGCATGTGACGATGGGTTCTCATGTGCGTTTCGTTCAATACTGTGCAAGCGATGGTATTTATCGGTAGTGAGACGGGATTATTTCTTTATCGCAGTAAAAAATCTGGTCTCATCAGACCGTGAGAGAAGCCATAGAACAATCTACGGGACTTGAGTGTATGGCCTTTACAGTCTTTATGAAAAAGGGTGATGTTTGTGGTTTAAACCCAAGGAGATCTTTTCAGGGCCAACACCTACTCAATCCCGCTATCCTAACGGTGCGACGGTCTTGCCGTAGATATCATTGAGGATCGGTGCGAGAGCAGTGTAAATCGCAGCGAGCCCGCTGATTATCCCAATATACCCCGCAATTATCGTGAATAGAGTGCTACCTGAGGCAGCACCTGCGGATTCAAGGAAGAATACAAGGGCAAGTGTCCCAAGAACAAACTGGAGTGCACGTGACATTTTCAGCGATCCAATAAACAGAATGACGGTAAAGAGACCCCAGAGAGCGAGGTATGCAGCCATTGCACCAGCGCCCCCGGTGTCTTTTGCAAGCCCGAGGGCCGGCAGAAGGAGAAGTGCGGCAAACGAGAACCAGAAGAGGCCGTATGAGGCGTAAGCCGCCATGCCATAGGTATTACCCTTCTTCCACTCCATCAGACCGGCAGTGAACATGGCAAACCCACCCATAAAGATCGCCATTGCGATGATCATAGATCCAGCCTGGATAACTCCTGCATTCGTCAAACCAATGAGGACCCCTGGCATACCATATCCCAGAAGTCCGAGAGCCCCAGCTCCGGCAGTAATGTCCTTAATCTCAACAATTGATCTCTTGTTATTGCTTGTTTCGCTCATCAGCAATCAAACCTGAAGAATGTACCTGATTTTTATTGGTATATATGGAATTTCATTTCCACCTATTCAAAATATTTAAATTTTTCTTCCTATTATGGATATTGGAGAGTGCCTCAATTAATATCCGTATTGTTGACAGAGTTTTTGTCCGTTGACGTTGAAGGGCAGCGATATCCTGAACGCGAGCACTACACACGATCGTCGGGTGGTTATCGCTCAACAGACAAAGGGGTTCTGGAGCGGGTCATCCGCCGCCGGACAACTGCGATAGTCGCTGCCAGATGGCCTGGATTACCTGCGTGACGCAGTCACGACGGGGATCTGGGTACATAGCGAAATATGCCGGCTTGTCGTAGCAGACCCTGATGGGTTCAGCATCGGGACACTGCTCAACCTCCCCGGGATGGTGTTCCCGGGAGGTTCGGTAGCACGTCATCGCGGATTTCAGAATTGTTTTGGCAGCCAGAGAAACAATGCCGTCAGCTATGCTGAAGAAAAGGATGGCGGTTCCAAGGATCAGTTTCCTGAACCGCAGGTCATCCCATTTCTCCCCGACACCGCACAGGAAAAGAACGATAGCATAGAGAAGGGTGGTCATCACATACCTGGTGCTGATATCGCTCGCGTTCTGTGCCTCGACAAAAGCCGCGTTGGCGTTTTTTTCCAGGAGGACACCCTGCGCCCGGGCGTCAAGGCGGTATTCAGGGAGCCTGAAGGGGGTGCCGTTTGGTATTGTTCCCTGGGGGCGCCCTGGAGCCTGGGCAATCCAGGCTTTAAACGCCGGTTTGAACTCGGAAGAAAACCTGCTTGCAACAGCATTGGCGCGGATCGTATCACCCCGGCTTACTGCATCAGCCCAGGTCATGAAGACGTTGAGATCGATGAGAAGTTGCGTATTCCCATCGTTATAGGCACGGACAGACTCGGTCCTCAGTTCCGTGGCTTCCTGATATTTCGCGTTCTGGACGCCGCTCCAGACGCTGGCCTGGTATGCACAAAACGCAGATAAGAAGGTCGTCAGGAGGAGCAGGACAAGAAAGACCGTCTCGATCCGAACGAATCGGAACCATCCTGGTGTGTTCTTGTCAGGTTGAGGCATGGGGTATCATCCCGAATGTTCTCCGGCCTGGGGAGGAGATCGCACGGGGAGAACTACTATCTAAAAAAACCTTCCGGAGTATAAAATTACATCGGTTTTTCCCGGAAGCTCGCCTGGATGAGAAAGGTGTACCATTCCATTCGCTGTTCTGTTCCCGTGTCAGGACCGGGTATAATTCAATCACCATTCACCCTGTTCCCTCTTGCTACCATGGAGAAGGAAGCGTATGGCCCGTACGAATCGGGATTGCCAGAACCCGGGTACTTGTCCCGGGTTCCCGGGAGGAACGGTCTGGCTTGATGACACCAATGACCGGGATCATCCTTCAGCATTTCAGCAAAACCCGATCCTTTTATGAAGGACTTCATTGGCGCTGTGGGAAACCGGCACACTCTATTCATACTAAGAATCCTACCCCGGATTAGCCCCGTGGACTCTCAGTTCCCGGAGAGGTTCCTGTTCCACGCATCCCGTCTGGTCTGTGGCCCTCCCTGAGCTACTCTGTCGAGGAGGTGGATGGGGTGGACCTCCCGATCTTTTCCCGTAAAGTTCAATGCTGTAAAAATTGCAGGTACTATTCCACCGATGAATTCCGGGATCAGGGTTGTAATCCTCATTTCAGCAGCCGTTCTGGTTATTGTTGCATTCTCTCTATCGGGTCAGGTTCTTCCACACCCGGATGAACCGGGGGGATTGAATCAGCAGAATCTATCAGACCCGGCACATCCTGCGCCTTCCTTCATCATGACCGTGACGCCGGCAACAGCCCATGCACGGCCAGGCGATCCGGTTGATTGTGAGGTTCTCATCGTACCTCAAAACGGATTTAATGAGTCAGTTGCACTACACCTTGAAGTTGATGCAGGGGCGGTGTTCCGGGGCACGTATGATGCGGGAGTGATGAAACCCCCCTATCCCAAGAACCTACGAGTACCGGGTTGTTGTCCCGTCTCAGGCGCCGGCTCCTCTCACGGTACACGGAACCTTACGGGCATCGGAGGGGGGCATTCGGAAGACGTTGACCTGGTTCTGTATATCGAATCGTGAAATGTCTCTCGCAGATTCCGGGGTTCTGATTCAGGTTCGGTTTACCTCCAAAAAACCGGTATTCAGAGAGAATCCGCATATTTTTTATGGTAATCCAGAAAATCCCTGTAGAGGTAGTGCCGGAACCTGTGCTCTCTCTGCCGGCCTTATGGAAATCGATACTCGGTTCCCCAGGATTTTAGGATAGTATTCCCGCTGGTGATCGTATTCATCGATTTTCAGGGCCTTCTTCATCAGCTCTGCTCGTTGCTTTGGGCGGTCGATCCGTGTACCTGCCCCCTGATCAGGGAGAAAGCAGTGCCCGCGATACAGAGCACCGCGAATATGAAAAACGCGACCCGCATCCCCGCAAGGAACCGGGCATAATTATCCGGGGTGATTGCCACCTTCCCGATGAAGAGTGCGAGGATTATGGTGGCGATACCCATCGAGAGCATCTGGCCGACGAGCCGCATGGTACCGAGCGTGCCGGAAGCCACGCTATAGAATTTTCTCTCGACCGATCCCATGATCGCGGTGGTATTGGGCGATGCAAAGAAGGCCAGGCCGAGTCCCAGGATGATCATGCAGACTATCAGGTACGCAAGGGACGTCCCTTCATCGAGAAACATGAGCAGCAGCAGGGAGATCACTGAAAGTGCCATGCCAAACGATGCAAGACGACCGGGATCGGTCCGGTCAGCCAGGGTACCGGAGAGTGAGGCAAATATCGCCATCACCAGCGGCTGGACGATCAGGATGAGACCCGCAGCCTGGGGACTGTAACCGCGGATGTATTGCAGGTAAAGGCTGAGGAAGAAGGTTACCGCGAAGGTTGCACTGTAATTGATCAGTGCTGCCAGGTTTGAAAAGGCAAACACCCTGTTCTTCACAAGGATCCGTATGTGAAGGATCGGACTTTTATTCCGGAGCTCCCAGAGGATGAACAGGGCAAGTATGGCGATTCCCGACAGGATCAGGACAAATGCAAATGGTTCAGGCAGCTGCGAGAAACCGTACATAATTGAGAGGATAGATACCCCATACAACACCGAGCCGATCCCATCAAGTGGTTCGCCACTGCATTCAGCCCATTCTCCCGGGAGTTTCCAGGATATCAGTCCCACGGTGAAGAGGCCGATGGGGACGTTGACCAGGAAGATGCTCTGCCAGCCAAAATATCCCGTCAGTATCCCGCCAAGGAACGGTCCCACCGAGAGCCCGATATACACGGCAGTGGTATAGATCCCGATCGCTTTCCCCCTCTGTTCAGGAGGCGTGACCGTGGTAAGGATTGCCACCGCGGTCCCAAAAATGAGGGCTGCTCCAGCCCCCTGCACAAACCGTAGAAGGATGAAAAAGGATGCAGACGGGGAGAAGACCAGGGCGAGCGATGTTGCAGTGAAAATTGAGATGCCGATGGTGAATACCTTCTTCCGGCCATAAATATCGGCTACTCTTCCGAACGGGAGGAGAAATATTGCGGATGCCAGGAGATAGGCGGTGGAGACCCAGCTCAAAGCGATAGCATCCATGGAGAACTGCTCTCCGATAGCCGGAAGGGCGATATTGACCGCAGAGAGGTCAAAGGGGGTCATGAAACCGGCAAGGATCGCGATGAAAAGGGCAATCCTTGCAGGACCTCTGGCATTCATGATACGATTCCGCTGTATCCAGGGCATACTGTCCGGGTAATCTGGACTGAACCGATCAAGTATAGGTACGATTACCCTATAAAGGGGGCAACTATCAATCGGGAGGTATGAGAAAGCGTCCCTGTCCGGGAAGGTAGTAACGGCAGTTCCCTGTCAAATGAACTTCTTTTTTTATTTCTCTCTCGTATCTTCTCTTCTTGTGACGGGAAAAAAGCCTCATGGCACCCTATGGGACGACCGGGACGACCTCACCTGTTGTCTTATTCACAACAATCCATTTAATACCAATCCGGTTGATCTGTTAGCAGACGCGGTGTCTTCCGATGCGACCTCCTTTTGAAATAATTGCTGATAGTGTCGTAAAGAAACCGAAGATGGTCCTTGCCGTCGTCGCCATCATGATACTCATCGCCCTTGTCGGGACCAGCCTCATCGTGATGGAGACCGGATCGGAGACGTATCTTGACCCCGATACGCCGCGGGCGATGCTCCTCTCTGAATATTCCGAGACCTTCCAGTCCGAGAGTATTATGCTCCTCATTGAGAGCGATGATGTGCTCAACCTTGAGACACTCAGGTATCTCGAACGCCTGGAAGGGGAGATCTCCACCCAGCGGTATATCACCGGGACGAGCAGCATCGTTTCCCTGTTACAGCAGAGGAACGGAGGAACCCTTCCCCAGTCCTCGGCTGAAGTGAACGCAATCAGGGCGGGCGTTCCTGCTGAAATGGCCTCGCGCTATCTTCCTTCAAACCTTCTCACCATCAGCGCGATCACGCTGGAGCCCGGGCTCTCCCAGGAGACGAAAAATTCCATTCTCGAAAATCTGAATGATATCGTTGCACTCTCGAATCCTCCCCCCGGGGTGCATGTGGTAATAACCGGCGAGCCGGCTTTCCAGCAGCAGATGGGCCAGGAGATGGGCACCTCCATGGGGATCCTGATCATGGTCGCGATGGTCCTTATGGTGGTCGCGGTTGGATTTTTCTTCTCCCATGTCAGGTACCGGTTCCTTCCGGTAGGGATCGTTGCGAGCGGGCTCATTCTCACGTTCGGTATTATCGGCTACGCGAGGTATTCCCTCACCATGGTAGCGATCGCGGCGTTCCCGGTCCTCATCGGTGTCGGGATCGATTATGCTATCAACATCCATACCCGGTTCGATGAAGAGGCAAGAAAATCATCACCGGAAGAAGCGGCCTTTACCACCATCACGAAATCCGGTCCATCCATCCTTTTTGCCATGCTCTCCACCTCCATGGGATTCATAGCGCTCTGGATCTCACCCGTGCCCATGATTGCCGGTTTCGGTGTTGTCTGTGTCATCGGTGTTGCATGCTGCTACCTTGTTGCACTGCTGGCAATCCCGTCGCTTGGCATACTGCTGAAGTACCGGCCAAAGTATGGCAGGAACGAGGGGGGTGAAGGAAATGAGAGCAGCCACCTGATGGAGCGGTACAATATCGCGGTGGGAAACCTTGCCAGGGTGATCGCAAAACATGCTGTTCCCGTTCTCCTTATCTGTTCCCTCCTCGGGGTCATCGGTTTTCTCATGGACAGCGAGATCGCCATCAACACCAACGAGGACACGTTTGTCCCGCAGGACATGCCCGCCCTGATCAACCTCAATAAAGTAAGCCGGACGATGGGTTCCACCTCCTCGCTCCCTGTGTATGTCCGGAGCGACAACGTGCTGGATATCGGGACGGTACGATGGATGCATGACTTCCAGCGATACGAGGAGAGCCACAACAGCAAAATAACAGGTTCTGAAAGCATCGCAAGCCTCATTGTCCGGTATAACAACGGGATACTCCCGTCATCGAACCCTGAGGTCACTGCAGTCCTTGCCAGGATACCGGCAGCTGAAAAAGAACGCTATGTGAGCGGAAAGACCGATGCCGTGATCCTCTTTTCAACCGTGGATATGGAGAACGAGGTTGCGATGGCGATGGTCGATAATTTCGCCCGCGAGATCGAATGGAATGAGCCGCCCCCGGGAGTATCGGTCCGAGTGACCGGGATGGGAGAGATGTTCACGAACCTGATCAAGGAGATCAATATCGGCAAAACCCGTATGACGATACTCGCATTCGTCCTGATCTTCGGGCTCCTCCTCCTGATCTACCGGAATGCCGTCAAGGCTATTACCCCGGTCATTCCTATCATGATGATCGTCGGTTGGAACGGACTTGTCATGTATGTGCTTGGCATCGATTATACCCCGATGACTGCCACGCTCGGATCGCTGACGATCGGAGTTGCTTCTGAATATACTATCCTGATCATGGAACGGTACTATGAAGAGAAGGCAAACGGTCTTTCTGTCATCGATTCGATACAACAGGCAACAAGGCAGATCGGCACCGCTATCACCGTTTCAGGGATGACCACGGTTTTTGGGTTTGCAGCGCTGCTCGCCTCATCCTTCAACATGATCAGCAATTTCGGCCTTGTAACGGTGATAACTGTCGGGTTCTCACTGATTGGGGCCATTATCGTCATGCCGGCTATCATTGTTCTCATGAGCCGGTTCGATCATACCCTGCAGACCCAGGCAGGACCCGTGCACAAATAACTATTTTCCTCTCGAATGCCGCAATAACACAGTATGTCCCTTTCCCGCTGCGATCTCGTACTCAGGGATGTGACGCTCCCTGATGGAAGGGTAGCCGATCTCTCGATCATGGACGGCAGGGTTGTCCATACCGGGTCCCCGCTATCATCTGATGAGAGTATCCCGTGCCAGGGCCTGACCGTGCTTCCCGCTGCTGTCGATATGCATGTGCATATGAGAGGGGGTGCGCAGCGTGGGAAGGAAGACTGGAAGAGCGGGAGCATGAGCGCGATAGCAGGCGGGGTCACCGTGGTGGTTGACCAGCCCAATACCCTCCCCCCTCTCACAAGCGCCGAAACGTTCAGGGCCAGGGTTGCGGAAGCGGCGCAGGACTCGCTCTGCAGTTATGCGGTAAATGCGGGGGTCCTGCCCGGGACTGATATCGGGTCGCTCTGGAAGGCCGGTGCCATGGCATTCGGCGAGCTGTTTGCCGCCCCTTCAAGTTATGGCGAAGGGCTGGCTGATAGCACACTCGTCTCCACCCTTGGAGAGGTCGGCAGGCTTGGCGGGCTTGCCACCATCCATGCCGAGGAAGTCATGCCGGGAACCCCGCATGATCTCGCCTCCCACAACCGGCTCCGTGGCCCTGCAGGAGAGACCAGGGCAGTCAGCAGGATTGCAGGGGAAGCGCACTCCTGCCGGATCCATTTCTGCCACCTCAGCACGGCATCATCAGTTGCAGCAGCGGGGAGTGCATCGGTGGAGGTCACCCCTCATCACCTGTTTCTCTCGTATGAACAGGCTTCTGAATCTGATACGTTCTGCAAAGTGAACCCGCCTCTCCGGACAGAATCCGAGAGGCGCCGGCTCTGGACCGCGTGGGAGAGGATCGATGTGATCGCGTCAGACCATGCCCCCCATACCCTTATGGAGAAGGAGGAACCGTTTGATGTCGCCCCATCCGGGATACCCGGAGTCGAGACAATGCTCCCCCTGCTTGTTGCTGCCTTCAGGAACGGCGAGATCGAAAAGAGCTCCCTCATTACAAAAACCTCCTGGCGGCCTTCAGAACTTCTTGGTATCCCAAAAGCCGGATATTATCCCGGGGATCAGGGCAGATTTTGCCATTTTCGGGGTAGAGTGCAGCCGCATCGCTGCAGAGGACCTCCACAGCCGTGCGGGCTTTACCCCGTTTGAAGGAATGCCTGCCGTATTCCCCGGGACGGTGATCCAATCGGGAAAAATTGTCTTTTCAGAGGGGGAGTTTTTCCCGGCATCTCCCCGATGGTTTGCGGGAAGGGGTTATATTGGGGGAGATACCATTGAGTGATCGTGCCGATACAGCGCCTCCATAGGTCCCCGGGTGATCAACTGGCGACGATCTGGAGATGAGCCACGGGACAACCCGGTTGCGCGACAGGCACCGCCCGGCAATGGGAAAAACATGGTGAAGGACGGCAGCACGCCACTGGTGATCCGGTGTTGTTAATGCCGGGCGACAAACTTTTGGGTGGATCATGACTGATATCACGCCGGCGCTTTCCTCTTCTGACAACGGTACGATCATCACCATTGAGGTGACGGCAGGTTCAAAAAACGCCTGCTTTCCTGCGGGATACAATGCCTGGAGAAAGGCGGTGGGATGCAGGGTCCGGGCACCTGCCCTGGAGGGGAGGGCGAATAAAGAGGTCATCGCGGTGATCTCGGAACTGACCGGCATCGAAAAAACACGCATACGTATCCTCTCCGGGAGCATGTCACCCATAAAAAAGGTTCTGGTTGAGGGAATGACACCCGACCAGCTCGAGATCGGTCCTTTCTGTCGCCTGAAATGGTGAGGGCAGTGATATATACTGTTCAATAAATAAATTATAAAATATTATTCACTGGCATATTTTTATACCCTCACAGGAGCAACACTATTTTACCTATGATCAGGCGTTTCAGCAACTGCATGATGCATGGGGGTGCGCTTACATGTATTCATCCGATACTACCAAGTACCTTATTCATCTTCACCTTGAGGCAGAGGGGGTGGTCGAGAAACCTGATGTAGTCGGTGCCATTTTTGGCCAGACTGAAGGGTTGCTCGGCGAAGACCTCGACCTTCGCGATCTCCAGAGGACCGGACGGGTAGGAAGGATCGACGTCCAGATCTCCAGCAAAAAAGGCGAGACCAGGGGCGAGATATTCATCGCTTCGTCCCTTGACAGGGCAGAGACTGCTATCCTTGCGGCTTCAGTGGAGACCATAGACCGGGTGGGGCCCTGCGTTGCCCGTGTCAGTGTGGTCTCGGTTGAGGATATCAGGGTGAGCAAGCGGAAAAAGATAGTCGAACGGGCAAAATTACTCCTCATCGACTCTTTTGAAGAGGGATCGATCGACAGTACTGAGATTATTGACAGTGTCAGAGAGAGCCTCCGGATAGAGAAAATTGGCACGATAGGTGAGGATCGCATCCCCGCCGGCCCGAATGTCCTCGATTCGGATGCCATCATTGTTGTTGAAGGCCGGGCTGATGTGATCAACCTGCTCAGGCTGGGTATCAAGAACGCGGTTGCAGTTGAAGGGACCAAGATCTCGCCGACAATCATCGATCTCTGTGAAAAGAAGACATCTACTGCATTCTTTGACGGGGACCGGGGAGGGGATCTCCTCCTGCAGGAACTCCTCCAGGTAACCGAGATCGATTATGTCGCGTATGCTCCCCGGGGAAAGAGCGTTGAAGATCTCACAAGGAAGGAGATCATCAAAGCGCTGCGGAACAAAATACCTGTAGAGTATGTGAAAGAACAGGAAGCAGAAGAGGGCCCTGACGGGGAAGGTGAAGAGGTCCCCCGTTCCCCGTTCCATAAGGAGACGGAGAAGGATGAGCGGGATGAAAAGAGGAGAGGATCACCAAAGAAGAAGCAGGACCCGGGGCAGAAAAAACAGAAGACTCTCGGAGATCATATCGATGCTGTCAGGGGAAAACGGATCGCACGGTTCCTCTCTTCGGACCTCTCAATTGTAAAGGAATCTGGTTCTGACGAGGTCGAACGCGTGCTCTCCAATCTCAACGGGAACGTTACAGGACTTGTCACTGATGGAGGTATCAATCAGCGGATCCTGGACCTGTCGGCCGGCAAAGGGATCGAATACGTCGCTGCACGCGATTTTAAAGGAATTATCAAACGCCCTTTGACAATCAGGCTCATTAAAATCTCCTGATACTCCCCATCGTTACCTATTTATTTTCAGGGAAATCAAGACTATGGTGGGTGAGAGTGTGCACAAAGAGGAACTGATATCATTACACCAGATGCTCTACGAGATAAAGGACTACTTTGAGGGTTCAAATCCCGACCTGAAATTTTCCGAATATCATTCCTTGAAAATAAACCCGGCACAGCTTCATAAAAGTAAAATGGAACACAAATATGCCATTTTTGTCCTGGGAAACGAGCTTGCCAATGCCATGAAGGATGTTGAGTTCTCAGCATCGGGACGAATCTCTGCCCGGATGAGGGAGCTCGCCGCAAAGACATTGAAAGAGATGGAATATATCCAGTAAACACCCCTGGTCACGCCTGCATTTTTTCTTTTTGCCTTCATCGGTATCCTGTCCTTCACGCGGTCACCGGGTGAACCCTGGGACGGACGCTTTCACGACAAGAGACTCCGCTCTTTTTCGAGCAGGTACCGGGCAAGGAAGGCCGGGATGGGTGCAGCCATGCAGTGCCAGTTTGGTGTGCCGTTCACTTCGAGAACGCAGTAGCTGTCACCATAGCGGAGAAGGTCGACCCCCCCGTAGTCAACCCCGGAAACCCGCGCCGCAGCACTGGCTATCGATCGCATCTCATCGTCAATCTCGCAGGGGGTGCCGGTTCCACCCTGGTGGATATTGTGGGCGAGGGAATCGGAGATCCGCATGATCGCCCCTACCGGCACCCCGTCAATGACGAATATCCGGAAGTCCCTGTCGTTTTGGACGTATTCCTGGAGATAATAGGGAGGTTTTCCCAGTTGATCGGGAGAATCGATGAGAAAGATTCCATGCCCGTCAAACCCGTAGACCGGTTTTATAACGACGTTACCCTGCTCCTGAATGAAATCGCCCGCGGTCTCCCGTGAGTTGGTGAACAGGGTTTGAGGCGAGGGTATGGCATGGCGCATGAGAAGCGCGGTGGTGAGCACCTTACTGGCACAGGTGCCTATTGCTGCAGGGGTGTTGACGAGAATATTCGACAGGGAAAGCGCCTGCAGCACTTCAAACTGGTGATCATCCTGCGTAAGTCCGCAGACCCAGACGAGCTCATGTTCGAAGGGGAGTGCGAAGGGGTCGATCCGGTTCAGGTCGAGCAGCTGGTAGTTCCCGCCCTGTTTTCGTATCTCCCCTGCTACCGCAGTTGTCGAGTTGTCAACCGGGGAATCGGTCGGTTTTGGCACAATGTGGATCATGCTCTGCTCCTCACCCTCTCATTCTGGCGTACAGAACAGTATTGTCCAGGGAGGGTATAAGCTCCGCGGAAGGTGAGGGGAGCGATTATCTTCTCCCCGGAAAAGAGAGACTGTTGTATGTTTTATTACCAGAACCCTGCCGACGGGCTTGATATCCGCGAGGTGAATGCCGCGATCGAAGAGGCCTTTGCCGAGCATGGCCGCGGGCGGGTCCAGATGCCGCCCAAGATCTATGTCACGTTTGACCATGGGGATTTCCGTACGATGCCTGCCTACCTCCCCTCCCTTTCGCTCGCAGGTGTCAAGATCGTGAATGTCCATCCGGGAAATCCCCGGATAGGTTTTCCTACCGTGATGGCGCTTACGGTTATCCTGGACCCTGGCACCGGGATACCGGTTGCTATCCTGAACGCTACGGGACTTACTGATCTGAGAACCGGTGCAGCGGGTGGTATTGCAGCAAAATACCTCGCCCCTTCGCGTTCAGTGACGCTCGGAATTATCGGGAGTGGTCGCCAGGCTGCTGCCCAGCTGGATGCAATTGCCGTGGAACTCGAGGTGAAGGCGATACGGGTCTGGAGCAGGAACGAGAAGAATGCTGTTTCGTTCTGCAGGAAATACGGTGCCCTCGATTGCACCGTCGCACCGATCGAAAAAGTATGCGACTGCGATCTCCTCGTCACTACCACGCCATCCCGGGAACCGGTCGTCCGGGGCGAATGGATCCATGAAGGGACCCATATCAACGCAATCGGTGCCGACGCACCGGGAAAGCAGGAACTCGATCCCGGTATCCTTCAGCGTGCCCGGGTCTTTGTTGACGACCCTGCACAGGCGGTCCATTCGGGAGAGATCAATGTCCCGATTACAAAAGGCCTCTTCTCTCCGGAGAGCATTGAAGGAACCATGGGTGAGGTGGTTCTTGGCAGGAAGAAACGGATGAGTTCCGACGAGATCACGGTCTTTGACTCCACCGGGCTTGCGATTCAGGACCTGGCGATTGCAGATATTGCAATGAAGAGCCGTGAACGCGTAGCCCTCAGGTTCCCTTGATACCTGTTTATCTGCAGCCACAAGGCAGTTCAAACCAATGTATACGGGGCTGGAAAAAGAGGGGTCTGCCCTGGGTTTATTTCCTGTGAGCGCTCCACACCTTCTCCCGGTACACCGGTCCGCTGTTGTACGTGCAGAACGGAATGAGTTTTCCATCGGGTGTGGCATAGTGGATGCAGCAGCGCTGTACCCTCGATATATCATAATTGTACCGGTCCATGAAATGCATGGTGCCGATAAAAAGCGCATTCCAGTGGAATTCACGCAATGCATCGAAGTTCTGCATCACGAGCGTCTTTCCTATCAGTTTCCAGAACTGGGCAGAACTTCCCTGCTCGCTCTTTTTGAATGAATCGTTCATCTCCCTGATCCCCTCGATCAGGGACATGTATTTGTTCAACTGGCCCACCCTTCTTCAGTTTCTCGGTCAGGTTCTCTATTGACCTGAAGAAACTTTCGACGTCGACTATCCTGTTGATGGGGACCAGGCCTTTATCGGTGATAAACACATAGGTCGCCGCGCCGCAGTGCTGGTGGGGGGTGAACCTGACCTGCGGCAGTCCCGTGTATGCCTCCACAAGGTCCGAGAATGGGACAACACAAGGTACAGGGTAAAAATCAGATTTCCTGATTACACTGCTGGTCTGATCCTCAATATCCTGAAGCAGCTCGGGAATGGTGATCCGCTCCCGCAGCATGTCCTCTTCACAGGCCGCTCCCGTGAATGCGATAGGCTGGAAATTGATACCCCGCACCGCTTTTATATGGTCGGCTGCAAAGCGGATGATAGCTCCCGTCTCGTGATCATTCCGTCCCTTGATGATCGTGGGGACAAGCACCACTGCGAGCCCGACCTCTTCGCAGTTCTTCACTGCTTTTTCATCCGATCTGAGCTTGGAGTTGGTCTCTTTTGTCACCCCGTCAAAATGGAGGTAGACCGTGGAGAGTCCTGCGGTCTTGAGTCCTTCCACAAGCCCGATATCCTGGGCCATTTTGATCCCGTTTGTAGCCAGCTGCACCTGGGGAAACCCCATCTCCTTTGCCGTCCGGATGAGCTCGATAAGGTCGTCCCTCATCGTCGGCTCTCCCCCTGAGAACTGAACAGCAGGCGCAGGAACCGGTTTCTGGCTCCGGAGCATCTTCATCATCCCGACGATCTGATCAAAAGTAGGTTCGTAGACGAACCCGCATGCCCGGGCGTTGGCAAAACAGAAATCGCAGTCGAGGTTACACCGGTTCGTGAGATCGATATTGGCGAGCAGGGTGCCGGATTTATGGGTACTGCAGAGGCCGCAGTTTTCCGGGCAGGTCCCCAGAGAATCCACTACGTGTGGATTCTCAACCCCCCTTCCGACCGAGTCATACTGTTCGAACTTATGCCATAATGCGGCATCAGACCAATATATGTCCCGGAAAAATCCATGCTCCGGACACGAGCGTTCCAGCCAGATGCTGCCACCCTCCTCTGTGAGGGATCCGTCGAGGATGGCATTGCAGATCGGGCACAGGGTTTTTGTTGTCTTTACCTTCATCCTTTTCCCCACCGATCTCGTATCATAAATTGTTACGTGTGGGATATCTTAATGGTTATATCTGCTGTTTATTACTGATAGTGGGAGATTTGCGATTAGTCCCGATTCCCTTCTTATCCCGCTCCTGTCCGCGCTCTGGATGATGATGCCGGCCTATGTGCCTAACCCGGTTGCCGCCTTTCTCGGCGGGGGAAGACCGATAGACGGCGGGAGAACGTATCGCGACGGGCGGAGGATATTTGGGGACGGCAAGACCTGGAGGGGATTTGGTGCCGGGGTCGCAGCCGGTATTATTTTTGGCATTTTCCAGATCCTGGTGTATGATGCCGCCGGATTCACCCGTCTGCCGGAACTTACGATTCCGGTGGTCTGCATCCTGTCGTTCGGGGCGCTTTTCGGGGATCTCGTGAAGAGTTTCTTTAAACGGAGACTCGGGAAGGACCGGGGTGCTCAATGGCTTATCGTCGATCAGTACGATCTGGTAATCGGATCACTCGGCCTGCTCCTCCTCTTCGCGTATTCCTGGGTAGTTGCGTATATCACGCTCCCGGTCCTCTTCTGGATCATCGTGATAACCCCGCTGCTCCACAGGGGGGTCAACATTATCGGATACCTTGCCGGGATAAAGGATGTACCATGGTGAACAGGATCGCCCGTATGTTACAAGAGAACGGGGCCGTCGAGTATGGTGAGTTTACTCTCGCTTCCGGTGCAAAGAGTTCGTATTACCTCGACGTGAAGTCTGCCCTTGCCAACCCTTCCGTGCTGAAAGCGGTAGGGGAGGAGATAGCCGGGATGGCCTCTTTCGACCTGGTGGCCGGGGTTGCCGTGGGAGGGGTACCCATCGCGGTTGCAACCTCGCTTGCCAGCGGGAAACCGTATGCAATCATACGAGCCGGAGAGAAATCCCATGGAAAAGCCGGGCGAATCATAGGAAAAGTCGCCGGAATGAGGGTGCTTCTCGTTGAGGATGTGACAACCTCCGGGGGGTCTGTCATCAGGGGTATTGAAGCGCTCCGTCTCGAAGGCGCCCTGGCCGACACGGTGATCACCGTGGTCGATCGCGAGGCCGGCGCACAGGATGCGCTTGCAGAAAGGGGAATACGTCTGCTGGCTCTTTCACGGGCGAGTGAAATTCTTTGTGACCCAGGCAGTTCAGCTGCAATTTTAAGAATCCCGGATCGTACTATACATGACAATGAAGGTGATGGTGGTCGGGGGCGGGGGAAGGGAGCATGCAATAGCACGGGCGCTCTCTTTGTCAGAAGAGGTTATCCTGCTTTCAGCGATGGCAAAGAGAAATCCCGGGATTGCGTCGCTCTCTTCTGATGTGTTGATCGAAAAGGAGACCAACATCCCGTCGGTTCTCAAGTTTGCGGTCTCACGCGGGGCGGACTATGCCGTGATAGGCCCCGAAGCGCCGCTTGAAGCAGGGATCGTCGATCGTCTTGAGGAGAAGGGTATTCCCTGTGTAGGGCCGTCTCTGAAAGCAGCCCTGCTCGAGACCGATAAAGCATTCTGCCGGGAGATGATGCAGCGGCATGGTATCTCCGGCTGTCCCCGTTACCGGACCTTCCATACTCCCGCCGACGCAATCGGTTTTATCAGGGATTACGAGGGGGATCTCGCGATCAAGCCGATCGGTCTCACGGGAGGCAAGGGGGTCAGGATCATGGGAGAGCACCTGGACCGGGAGGGGGCTGTCTCGTATGTCAGATCTCTTGGCGGGAACGTGGTGCTGGAGGAGCGCCTTATCGGAGAAGAGTTCACCCTCCAGGCATTCGTGGACGGCAAGCACCTCGTCCCTATGCCGCTTGTCCAGGACCACAAGCGTGCCTTTGAGGGCGACTTCGGCCCCAATACCGGGGGTATGGGGGCATACTCCATGCCCGACCATTCCCTCCCCTTTGTGACCGATGCCGATCGCGACAAGGCATTTGCCATCATGAAAGACGTGGTGAGGGTCATGGAGGAGGCAGGGACCCCTTACCGGGGTGTGCTGTACGGCCAGTTCATGAATACCGCACGAGGTCCGATGGTAATCGAGTTCAACGCCAGGTTTGGCGATCCGGAAGCGATGAATGTCCTCTCGCTGCTCGAATCAGATTTTTCCCAGATCGTTGCGAAGATCATATCCGGGTCGCTCTCGAAGAACGATGTCAGGTTTGCCCGAAAGGCGACGGTGTGCAAGTATCTCGTTCCCGAAGGATACCCTGAAGCACCCCGGACCGGGGAACCGCTCACGTTTGCACACGATCCCGGAGCTCTCCTCTATTATGCCAATATAGAGGAGCGGGACGGGATATTCTATACCCAGTCCTCACGGACGCTTGCCTTTGTCGGTGCTGGCGATACGCTTGAGGTGGCCGAAGAGGTCGCCGAGAAGGCAGCACAATCGGTACAGGGCCGGGTCCGTCACCGGAGTGATATCGGGACCGCGGCACTCCTGGAACAAAGGATATCCCACATGAAGGAGCTGCGATGAAAAAAGACCTTCTCTCGATACTCGATCTCTCGCGTGATGAACTGCGTGAGATCCTTGATGATGCCGACCAGTTGAAAATGCTCCGCAACGAAGGGAGGCCGCATGAATTTCTCTTCGGAAAAGCACTTGCCCTCGTCTTTGAGAAGGCATCCACGCGGACGCGGATCTCGTTTGAGGTCGGCATGGAAGAGCTTGGGGGCCATGCCCTGTTCCTGAATCCGCAGGACCTCCAGATCGGGAGAGGCGAGGAGATCAGGGACACTGCCCGGGTGATGTCCCGGTACGTGTCCGGGATGATGGTCCGGGCATACAAGCACTCGACCATCGAGGAGTTTGCCCGCAACTCCAGTGTGCCGGTCATCAACGGGCTCTCCGATATCGAGCATCCCTGCCAGATCCTTGCCGATATCATGACCATGAGGGAGCATTTCGGGTCCATTGAGGGCCTCAGGGTCTCCTGGATCGGCGACGGGAACAATGTCTGCAATTCACTCGTGCTGGCATCTGCCCGTGCCGGGTTCGAGATAACCGTCGCCTCACCTGAGCGGTACAGGGTCTCGGAGTCCGTGGTGAAGCGGGCCGAATCGGAAGGCGGAACGGTAACCCTGCTCCAGGACCCATTGGAGGCTGCAAGGGATGCCCATGTCGTGGTCACGGACACCTGGATATCGATGGGGGAGGAGAGCGAGCGGGATGCACGGATACGGGCTTTCAAAGGATTCACGGTCAATATCGGTATGATGAAGAAGGCGGACCCTGGTGCGATATTCCTGCACTGCCTTCCTGCTCACCGGGGGCGGGAGGTCACCGACGAGGTGATCGAAGGCCCGCAGAGCGTGGTCTTTGACGAGGCCGAGAACCGGCTCCATGCCCAGAAGGCGGTGCTCGTGAAGATGATCGGGCGGAAGATCGGGAAGATATAATCCGCAAAAAATTACAACACTTATTTCTTTTCTGGAATACAATCAAAATTGATCGTTTTTAAAAAGACTGTCCTGTCTCTCATTGAAGATCTCTTCAAAGTCGTAAAGAATGCTTTCTCAATGAAGCGATTGCATCGTTCTGCTCTCTGTCCTGTCGAAATGATTATTGCTCACCGTATATGGTTTGTACTGGATATCGTTGTATCTCTGGGATCTGGTTAAAAGTCTCACTCCAGCGTTTGGCTGGCAGTAATTTTGAGAGGAGGCAACTATTTTCATAAGAGTGGAAACGAGTCTCGATATAACCATTAGTGTTGTGAAACCAAGTGATGTGCATAGATATAAATACTACATTTTTAATTCATTCAATGAACGCCAGTATATTTCTCTCATCCCGGAATCGCACATTCGAATGAGGGGTGGTGTGTGTTTCGTGGGTACGAATCCGAAAGGATTCAGGGAATTTCAGCGGCTGAACTGGCGATTATTCCAGAACACAGACAGAGAGCGAATGAAAGGTTGTATGGGAGATTCACCCCTGATCCTGTTGAAAATGGTATGGAAGATACAAAGGAGTGGAGATTGGAATGGTTTACACAACGTATCCGTACAAACAGTACATGGTCAATGGCAAGATGTATAAGGATCCGATTCAGGGCACTTCTCTTCCCAACTGTGGTTTTATTGCGGGGATAGCATCCCGCGCCTGGGTGAATCCAGCCCTGATACCGAACGTGTATGTGGGAATTATAAATGGTTTGAGGTACTACCAGTTCAGATTTTATAAACCTGCCGCAGCCGCATGGGGAACGGTCAATGCCAGCGAGAAGGTAGACACGGGTGGTGCCTATTCATCCGACGGACAAGAATTATGGCCAAGCCTGTATGAGAAGGCATATGCAGGGTGGGTCCTTGCCGGGGAACCGGTAAACCAGACTATCGTTGTGGACGAGCCCAATTTATCGGGTATTTCCTGGGCAAATTCCGAATTGATAATGAAACGTATCACCGGGTACAATTATGCGACAGACTCTCTCGCTACTTATACTGCCAACCAGATACGAGCTCTGATAAATGGTCGCAATCCCCTGAACAATGCGTTGATCGCATGGACCTATCATGGTGCACCCCTTGCCGGGGTATATGATCCCAACAATATCATCCAGGACCATGCCTATTCGGTCCTCGGGGTTCATCCGGCTGAGGACTATGTAATCCTCCGTAATCCTTACGGTCCTTCCAGGGGAGATCCCATTGATCCTGCCATAGTGAAAACCACTGGCTCAGTCACGCTTCCCGGCAAACAGATAATTTATCTCTCGACAACTTCTGATGGGATATTTGCCCT
The DNA here is from genome assembly GCA_963828315.1 of uncultured Methanoregulaceae archaeon. Lineage (GTDB taxonomy): Archaea > Halobacteriota > Methanomicrobia > Methanomicrobiales > Methanospirillaceae > UBA9949. The sequence continues at coordinate 85,095 of CAWHEC010000004.1, forward strand.
CAGGTTTGCGACATTCCAGACGCATTTCGACAAACTGGCGTATAGAACCTGATAAGGACTGTACAGCAGAGTAATCATGGAGGGGAGGATAACGGTTGATTATCGGTGGGGGAACATGGAAAAAAATTCTCTGATGCGTAGAGCAATTCTCCTGCTCCTGCTCTTTTCTGTTATTGCTCATGGTGCAATGAGTGAATCCTCTGGAGAGAATCTCTCTATCGATGGAGCAACGGATCATACTAGGGTACTTCCTGCAGGTCCTGACGATTCTGATGATGGTAATGAATCCACGATATCCCCGCAATCCGGGAGTGTCGTGGTCTCTGCAGTTCCCTCACCAGAAAATGCACCGGGAACCTATAGTCCTTTGACGGCCCTTCCCACAATTGCAGATTCTGTCTCACCTCGTATCTCGGGTGATTACGTGGTGTGGACCGCAACTGTTGACCAGAATAAGGATCTTTTTCTTTATCGGTTATCAACCGGGAATGAAACTGACCTCACGCCAGACTGGCAGTGTCAGAATCCCGGCAATCTGAATCCAAACCAGGAAGCTCCTGCTATTGATGGCAACTGTGTAGTGTGGGAGGATACGAGAAACATTACCAGCGATATTTTTCTTTTCGACATCATATCCGGCAACGAGACCCTGGTTACAGAAAATACTGACGACTCAAACCAGATGTCACCGGATATTTCCGGGAACCAGGATAGTATGGGCGGATGACCGTACCAAAGGGTTTGATGAGAACTATGGGGCTTTCACGTTTGATATTTACCTTTCCCTTATCCCCCCTGATGAAGAGATACTGCTCTCTCCCAACACGCCGGATTTGAGCCTTGAACATCCTCATATATCTGGTAATTATGTTGTCTGTGAAGGTCTTGACCTCTTGACCGGGACGTATGATATTTACCTTTGTACCTTGGAGGGCGGTTTAGAGAATGTTGTATGGGTCAACCTCACTCCTGACACCCCTTACACGGACCAGAAAAATCCTGATATTTCCGGGGAGTATGTGGTATGGGACGGGGTTGACGAGCTGACGAATAAACATGATGTTTTTCTCTACCATATACCATCGCAAGCAACCACCCTTCTTTCAGATGATACACCGGAAAGCGATCAGCAGAATCCATCAATCCACGAAAACAAGGTGGTGTGGGAGGATACCCGGCTGAATACGTATGTCCATGATATTGTGGTGTATGATATCCCCTCTCATTCGCTACTTTTCCTGGCTTCCGATAGCAATATCGATCAGGTCTCACCCGATATCTACAAAAACAGGGTTGTCTGGCAGGGCCAATCTGCCGTCGGGGAATATGATGCCTGTCTCTTTACGATTGGAATTGATAAACCCGGGTTACTTGCCGACTTCTCGGCCAATGTAACCGCCGGGAAATCCCCGCTGAATGTTGCTTTTACTGATACAAGTACAGGCGAGCGGGAATTCTGGGACTGGGATTTTGGAGATGGCAATCGTTCTGAAGAGCAAAATCCGGTTCATTTCTTTGAGATTCCTGGAACGTATACCGTCACCCTTTCGACAGGAAACCCTTACCAGAGGGATGTGGAAAGAAAAGAAGCGTTCATCAGTGCCGGTGCAGAACCGGTATGCCGGTTCTCTGCGGATCCGGTCTCAGGCCTCGCTCCCCTCCCTGTCCATTTCTTTGATGTATCTTCCGGCGACCCGGAAACGTGGCACTGGGATTTTGGTGACGGGAACACGTCCGATGAAAAAAATCCGGTGAATATATACGACTCACAGGGGACCTACAATGTCAGTCTGACCGTGTCGAATTCCTATGGCACTGCATCCCTTATCAAAATCAAGATGATCATGGTCGCCAATGCCACTGAATCAGCGATGATTTTCAATAGTACCGGCATTTCGATCGAACAAAACGGCAATGAACAGGTATTGAATCTTGATGTGAATGAAGCCCCTCCATTTGTTCTAACGGAGATAGGGCAAAAATTAATCATGTATCCTCCTGCATCATCAGGAATTTCAGAGCTGGAATTCCAGGCTGACAATGAAGGATTCTCCGAAAATACCAATTCCGTTTGGGGAACTATTTCATCAGTGTCCATAAAAAGCCCGAATATTGCACATTACCCCACCGATCCCGTTCATGGCAGTATCGGTATTTTCAGATACACGGTTTGTCCGGAACAGTATCCTCTTCAGGAAACTTTGCACAGCCAGATCTGGGAGGGGGTGTTCCCTGATGATGAGCAGGCTTTTGTCAAAGCTCTTGATAACTACGATTATGGAGAAATCAACGATATTGCCTATACGCTAACCTTCGATGGCATTGAACAGGAGGGTGACTGCACCATCACCGTGGGTGTTGATGCCGCATGGGTCCAGAGATACGGAGAAGGGGATAATGGATCCGTTACTATTGAGACCGGTCCTCCCGGTGCAAAAATCTTCCTCGATTCAGTCTATGTTGGAATAACAAATGCAACTATCACCGGACTCGATCCTGGGGAACACCGGCTGATTGTCGACCTGGAAGGATACACTGTCAGGGAAGACACGTTCAAAGTCAGGAACGAGCGCGACAGCATAAAAATTCTGAGGATTGGGGACGACGGGTCTGCAGAAGTGCTGAATACCACGTTCCTGCATCATGATCCTGTTCAGAATCTTGATTATTTCCAGGCTGACTCCCCCGGCGGGATGTCAAAGTTTTCCGTCAGTGCACTGGGCGGACCGGATAATCTCTTTAAGTTGTTCTATCTCGTCATTGCCCAACGTGTTACATCCCAAACCGGCGGCGGCGGTGGCAGTGAGCAGTGTCGGAGAACTTGTGCAAACTCCTACGCCGGTTTTGACATTGACCCCGGGCCAAACGCGGACCTCTCTACCCACGAAAGAACACCAGGTGAAGATCAGTAAAGACGGGTATTATGACACCATCTCCACTCAGGTTATCGGCAGCGACAAACGGGAAAGCATCCATGTCATCCGGATTGGCGATGACGGTGCAGGGGAAGTCCTCAATACAACCTTCATCGGGCACGATCAGGAGCGAAACCTTGACATTTTCATGGCCGAGTCTCCGAATGGACTCTCCACATTTGGCCTTGCATCGCTCTCCGAAGGAGGCAATCTCTTCAGGTTGCTCTACCTTGCAATAGCCCAAAGCGTCCAACCACAAACCGGTGGGAGTGGCGGCGGCGGGTTTTCAAGCGGCGTCGCAGGTCTTGGGGCGACTCCTACACCGGCACCTACCCAGACAAAAGGCACAACGCCGACCCCTATACCCACGATTAACTCCTAAAGTGACGGAAACTGGCCGATATCCCCGACCACCACCGAACCCCCCAGCTCCACTCGGCCCCAACTCCCACACCGGGATTACCTACCGTCCCTCCAACCTTCACCCGCTCCGGCCACCTATCATGGTCCTCCTGAAAAATCTCTCCGTGGTATTTGTGGTAGTCCTCGTTACTCTCGTATTTTATCTGAGATGGAACAAGCGTGAACAATAGAGAATCTGTACGGGAGAGGAGGGTGGAATAAACGCCCTCCCTGCCGTTATCCATCGGTAGGACGCCAGACGTTGGCAGGCTTGAGCGAGAGGGAGCTGTTGATGCTCTGATCAGGCTCCTTTCCAACCGTGACTACACGATCCAGTGGAAAGCAGCGTCAGCACTCGAACGGCTCCGCGGCGGGGAGACGACAAAAAAACTGGTCGATGCCCTGGATACCCCCGACCGGAAGATGCGGATAGGCGTGGTAGAAGTACTGGCCGACATTCGCGACCTCCAGGCAGTGCCAGGCCTCCTCCGTCTTCTCTCGGGTGATGAGAGTAACGAGGTCCGCTGGGCCTCTGCAATTGCACTCGGGGAGATCGGCGATGAATCCGCCAGGGAGGGGCTGATCAAAGCGCTCAGGGACCCTGACAAATACGTCCGATACGGTGTCGCACTTGCACTCGAGAAGAACGGGTGGATCCCTCCAGATCCGGAAGGGCAGGTATTCTTCCTGACCGCCGCTCAGCGCTGGGACGATATCCCGGCACTTCGCAATGCCCCGGTCGGACCGCTTATCCATCACCTGAGTGATTACGATCCAGCCGTAAGAGCCCATGCCGTCAATATTCTTGGAGATCTGCATGATCCTGAAGCAAAGAGGGCATGTGACATTGTGCTTCGGGACATCAGCGGACCGGTCCGCTGGGAAGCTCTCAAGGCATTTCCGAGATGCAATATCCCCCTCATGCATCTTCCAAGAGGGCTCTCGAGGAGGAAGCGGGAGAAAGACCCCAATGGTGCGATGATCCTGAACTTCTTATTCCCCGGCCTTGGCTACAGCTATCTTGAAATCTGGTGGGGATTTTTGTTATTCCAGATCAATTTTACCACGCTCATGACCCTTTTTCTTCTTCTCCCTCTCTATGCCCCGTCTCTCCCTGCCTATTTCCCTTTTATTTTCTGGTTTTCAATATCCTCTCTTGTAGTGGTCCATACCAGGTTGTATCTCAGGGGGCTGCCGGACTTATGAAAAAGGATGGCTTCGTGGCGGCAGAGCGTCCAGCATGCGACCCCTCTCACGGTGGTATTGGCCGGATCCTGGCCGGGGGATGGTTGATCCGTGGCGATCTTCTCTTTCAAAGAACCTGATATCGGGGCCATGAAGGCAGGGAGGAATTATCGCGGCCTGATCAGGGCCCTTCGTCATAAAAACCTCGATATCCAGTGGCAGGCTTCCAGTGCTCTCGCCGGGCTCGGGAAGGAGGGGATGGATCACCTGCTGTCTGCCTTAAAAACCTGGAACAAAGATACCCGCCTCGGTGTCATCGAGGCACTTGGTGAGATCCGGGATCCACGGGCGGTGGAACCCTTGATCGGACTCCTCGGGGATAAAGACAACGAGGTGAGATGGGAGGCAGCGCTGGCCCTCGGCGAGATAGCGGATCCGCGTGCATTCGGTCCCCTCGAAGGGGCATTACGCGATCCCGACCGGTATGTCCGCTACGGTTCTGCCATCGCGCTCGAAAAGATGGGATGGTCCCCGGATTCACCGGTCGACCTTGCATTCCTCCTTGCAGGGAAACAGGAATGGGATGCTCTGGCTTTTACGGGAAAGGATACCATTTCCGCGCTCGATATCGCTGCGAAGGACAAAGACAGGTCGGTCCGCCTGATGGCGATCAGGACCCTTGGCCGGATCGGTGACGAGAAGGCCATCCCCATCATCTACCGTGCCATACGTGACCCCGATGACCAGGTACGGTGGGAGGCGGTCATGGCATCCCAGAAGTGCGGGATCTCCCCAAGGTACCTGCCGAGGGCACTCGCGAGAAGGCCGATGACCAGGAAAAACCCGAACATTGCCGCTCTCCTCAATTTTGTCGTGGCCGGGATGGGATATTTCTACCTCGGAAAATGGTGGGGGATACTCGTCTTCCAGATGAATTTTATTGCGATCACCCTTCTCCCCAGGATTCTGGGGCCTTTGGTCACCCTTGATTACCTCCTGCCATTGTACGTGATTATTGCTATCCATGCCTGGTACATGGCACGCCAGGTGCCGGATCTCTGATCATATGGCCTCCTGATTGTGATACGGTACTGGCTGCACCCTGTACCACCTCACAGGGTGTTTCAGAACGAGGGGACAATGATGGCAATGCCCTGCAGAGAGAACAGTCGATTGGCAGGGATAGAGGAGGGTCTCCTGGATTATTCCCCTATGAATTTCATCAGCTCGTCCATAAGGTAGGCCTGTGCTTTTTCGAGGTCTTCCCGCCTGCCACGGAACGCAAGAAGCTCCCGCTCATCCCCTGTCCATGTTCGCAAAATACATGCGTTCTTTCCGTTCAACCACTTCAAGGTTGAATTTTTGCGTAATCTCGATGATCAGCTTGCTTGGGACACCGGGGGGTATCAGGAGATCAAAAAGTTCTTCGCTGCCCGGCTGTTCCGTTCCCGGTTGCGGATTCTCTTCAGACATATCATATCACCTCTACTTCCCTGCTTTTATCCTTCTCGCCATGATGCAGGGGCCGCCCCTGACCCCCCCTATCGGATTTTTCGGCTTGCCAAGTGAGTTCATGCAGCGTCCCATCAGCGCCGCTCCCCGTGCGAGGCCGTCATCCACAAATACGAGGTGGTCGTTTGGGTCTGAAAAGAGGTCTCTCTTCGTAATCCCCTCGAGGATATACTCCGGTTTTCTGCCGGAGATTGCCGCCCTGCCGGTAAATCCGATCGAAGTATTCGGCAGCAGCAGCCCCTCTTCCCGTGTGATATCGATCAGCCGTAACGCCATATCGGCACAGACACGGTCAATCACGTCGTTGAGGAGGCTCAGGCTGTGGTTCTTGTAGATCTCAGACCCGATAGCCTGCAGAAGATCAAGGGCACTCCCGTTCTCCCCGGCATCACACCCGATAAGTGCCACCCCGGATTCCTTGGCGACATCGGCATAGACAGGGACCCTCCCAAACCTCCTCCTCTCGGGTGGAACAACCCTGATATCGATGTACTCGCGACACCTCCTGACGTACTCCAGGGACGTATCGGTCTGTCCCTTCAGGGAAAACTCGGCGACCACGCTCCGGTCCCCGAATACATCAAGGGCAGTGCCGGTCTTCGAATCGACGAGCCCGGACCCTTTCACTATGGCATCCGGGATTGCGCCAGCGAGTCCACAAAAGTTCCCTATGGTCTTTGCAAACGGGTTCGGGTCATCTTTTGCGACATCGCTCGTGATCCTGCCATCAAGGGTCGTCCCGAAATCGATCGAGATGCAGGGATTCCGGAAGTCGACCGGGGTCCACATCGCCCCTTCTTTGATCCCTGCCATGGCGAGCTCACCCTCCATCTCGTTTGCCACCATCTCGACGCCGGTACTTCCTACCGGGGGTATCACACCGGCAACAGCCCCGATAAAGACGACTTTGTCGGCATACGAGAACGGCTGGAGTTTCTGTGGCTGGTTTGCTTTCGACATCGGCGGGGTCATTTTTCTTGGCGGCACCCCTGCATCAAGACAGCCATTCGCAAGAGCGAGCACGAACGTCCCTACCTGGTCGGGTGAGTCCATCGCTGCAACCACCCCGGTGCTCCGCACCACGAAATCCAGGTCTTTCTGGATATCGAGGTGCACCTCCCTGTGGCACTGGATGAGCGTCTCTCTCACAAGCTCGGTGACAGATTCCTTGGTAAGTTTTGTGCCGTCCAGTGTTTCACCAAAGATCTCCTCCCCGGGTTTTGGTTTCCTCACGTCCCGGCTCATTTTCACCGTCTTGTTGATCACATAACTCATGCCGGTCTCAAGATTCACCCCGGTGAGGATGCACTTTGTCGTGGTGTTCCCCATCTCGACAGATGCCACGATAAAATAGGGTTTTACCTTGAACTCAGGGATATAGGTACCCGGACCATGGCTGATTGAGGGCGGAGGGGGGCTCTCCACAATGTGTGGGCGGGGTTTAAAAAAACGATCAAAAAAACGGGCACACATATGATCGATGTAAGATTGTGCTCCCTTATATCTTTCGATTTTTTATAGCGGGTCGTCGAAATTGTTCTGCAAAATTACCGGGATCGTGGGGCCCGGCAGGGTAAAATCCGGGATCAGCCATGTTCTGTCCTGGTATACTCAATTTTAAATAATGAAGCATTCAATATGGGAACAGACCTGCAATGAGAATGAGAATGCTCATCGGGGTTATTCTCTTGATCATACTTCTGCTGATCGTGATGCTGCTCGCAGGAGCTGCACTCCTCCTGTCAACAGGGATCCCTCCAAAGGGAGAAATTACAGGAGTATATGGCCTCGTGTATTCAATAGAGGCCTTCCTCGCAGAGATGATTGCGGGTGCGGCCGAGTGGGCTGAGTATATAGTGGGCCAGATTGCCAGGTTGAGTGGGCGTCTCTGATCGTCCAATTCCGTTCATTCTTTCTTTACGGAGGGGATCTCCCGCCTCTTCAGACAACCGCTGTTCCCTGCCTTGCGGTCTCCAATGAGAGATTCGAATGGCAATCCGAAGAGCTCTCGCATTCCCGATGCCGGTTTTTCTTGTCCCGGATCCGGATATATCAGGTCTGTTGGGGTACTATCTCCATTGCCTCTCCATCAGAATATCAGTGTCTCGCATTTCAGACCATATGTTCCTGAAATTACTGAGGGTAGATGGATTTCATCGTAACAACAACCGGATATCAATGCTATTACTCCGTCTATAAGGAGATATTACCCAGTTTGAAAGCATTAAATAGGAGATCCGGCAATCCTAATGAAGGGATCCGATGAAAATGATGAAGATGGAGCATGTCCCGGGAACGTCAAAAGGAAAGATCATCCTCTTTGCCCTGAGTACATGCGGGTGGTGTGCGAAGACAAAAGGGCTCCTGAAGGAACTCGGGGTGGATCACTATTATGTTTTTGTAGACCTTCTGCCTCAGGAAGACCTGGAAGACGCGATCAAGGAGGTTGAAAAATTCAATCCCCATGGATCATTTCCCACCCTTGTTATCAATGACGGGACCCATGTGATCATTGGGTTCAAGGAACAGGAGATCCGGGAGGCCCTGGGATGAGTCCGGCTCCTCCTTCTGAGGATGAGATAGAGGCCCGGTTCAAAAAACTCGACAGTGAGGCGGAAGAGGGAGGATACCACCTCAATAATGACCGGGAGTTCACAAAAAACCTCGTCAGGGGGCTGCTTGTGAATGAACAACGGTTCGGGTATCCTTCCTGCCCATGCCGCATATCCATGGGAAACAGGGAGGAGGACCGGGATATTATCTGCCCGTGTGATTATCGTGATCCTGATCTTGATCAGTATAACGCATGTTATTGTGCCCTGTACGTCAGCGATGCTGTCCTGAAAAAGAAGCTTGCCGTCAGTTCTATCCCGGAGCGGAGGCCGCCAAGAAGTGAACGGAAGGCAGGTATACCCCAGACACCGGGCCCTGTGCGGGGGCAGCAGCTTCCGTTTCCGGTATGGCGGTGCAGGGTATGCGGGTATCTCTGTGCACGGGAGACTCCGCCACAGGTCTGCCCGGTCTGCAAGGTAACAAAAGACCGTTTCGAGCGATTCATGTGAGAATCCCGAAATGGGAACGGCTGATGCAGGATCCTGAATGCTAAAATATCACCGGCAGCAGTACCTACTATGGCATCTTTGATCCATATCGAGATCATCGGTCTGAAGGATATCTCCTGTTCTCCGTTCCCCTGCGATAATACCCGCAGCTGCGGGCTGTATGATTGTTATCCCTCGGGAAAGCTTGTGGTGGCCTTCAACGCACTCGCGGATGAGATACAAAAGGAGTACGGGGACCGTGTGGCAATGACCCTTACCCTGATAGATGACGGGGTCCCTCCGTACATAAAGAAGGTCATCGAGGAGCATTACCCGCCTCTTCCGATCGTGCTGGTCAATGGGAACTATGCTCCTATGGGGAGGATCTCTCTGCCCCTTCTGCAAAAAGAGATAGAGAAGTGTGATCCGGCGGTCACACGATAGGGGTTAAGGCTCCGTTGGACAGGTCGTAATAGAGTCCGTGGATCTCAATTTTTTTCTCTTCGAGCGCTTTTTTCACGATTGGATAGCGTTTGAGGTGCTCGATCTGGAGGCGCACATTCTCCTGCTCGATCAAACGGGATCGCTCCTTTATCTCCGCCGGAGTCTTCGGGGGAGAAATTTTGGCATCGACCCGGCTCTTCGCGTCCATTGCATTGTTCAGCCAGAGCGGGATATACACATCGTCGGTCTCCTTGTCGAGTGCTTTGATCGCACCGCAGTCCGAATGACCGCAGATGACGATCTCCTTCACTTTCAGGTGGCGGATGGCATACTCAAGCACCGTGGCGAAGTTCCAGTCGTGGATCGGTGCGACGTTCCCAATGTTGCGCTGGATGAAAAGGGTACCGGGCATGGTCTGCGTGATGTGCCCTGTCTGGAGACGTGAGTCCGAACATCCTATCCAGAGTACCGAAGGGCTCTGACCTTTGGCAAGTTCTTCATAGTGTGCCTTGTTCTCTTTGAAGAATCCTTCTCTGAACTTTTTATTTCCTTCAAGCAGTTTGTCAATCATTGCAATCCCTGAACCTGGTGCTCCGGCCCTCCACTTCAGGCCGGTCTGCTACAGGAGTATGTGGAAAATACGATCAGTTAAAGTTTGAGATTCGTTCCCGGAGTTCCTCCTCCCCGGGCGAAATGACAGCCCCTGATGCCCCAGGGTCCTCCCAAAACCGTGTACCGGCAACCTTTTTCATTAAAATGCACATGAGATTTTACCCATCATCACGATGCCCGGCTGTAATGGGAGAAACCGACGGTTATGCAGAAGTGTTACTACGGAAAATGCCTCCGGCATTTTCATTTCGTATGGCTTGTGTCACAAGCGGGAATCATTGATGGGATTTTGCATGGCCCAAAATGGCTCCGCCATTTTCATAGCGTTATACGTCTCGACCGAACAGCGGTCAGGGGAGTTCATTGACGAATCGGATCATGCCGAGAACAGTGTTCTCTCCTGATGATGGATAGAGCGGTAAAAAACCAATTCTTATCATGCACAGCGACGATACAAATGAAAGAGGATCCATTCTCCATGACGACCACGCACGTGCCGGAGCGGTTCCCTGAAATCGACGTTGCACGGGGAATTGCGGTGGTCATGATGGTGTTCTTCCACATCGCTTTCGATCTTTATTTCCTCAACATTATGCCGGTTGCGGCAAACTCCCTGCCGTGGAGGGTCTTTGCAATGTCGACGGCAGGGCTCTTCCTCTTTCTTGTCGGGGTTTCACTCTCGATCAGCGCGGGCTACGCCCGGAAAACGCTTTCACGAAATGAATTCATCAAAAAATACCTGAAACGAGGGGCGGGAATCTTTGCAATCGGTATAGCGATCACCCTTGTAACCTGGATCATCCTGCCCGGGTACTTCATTATTTTTGGCATATTGCACCTGATCGGGCTTGCCATAGTACTGAGCCCCCTCTATACAGGATTTTCATGGCAGAACCTGGTGGCAGGATCGGTCATCATCCTTCTCGGTCCTGTCGTTGCGGCAATGAGAGGTACCGGATGGCTTCTCTGGCTTGGGATCCATCCTCCTGCATTCTACAGTATCGATTATACTCCGGTGTTTCCATGGCTGGGAGTGGTACTGATAGGTGTCTATTTCGGCACTCTCGCATACCCTGAAGGTATCCGGAGATGGAACGTCGTGATTCCGGAAATTCCTGGGAAGACATTCGGTTTTCTCGGCCGACATTCGCTCGCACTATACCTCATCCACCAGCCGGTAATTCTCAGTATCCTGTTTGTCCTCTCTCCCGGCGTGTTTCTTTCTCTCGTTCCCACGGGTTTTTTATAAAAAAATCCCCTCTTCATCGTCCGATCAGGAATTTTTGCCGGAAAAGAGGGGGATGTCCGTGAATCTGTCCACGTCAAAAAGCCCCCGCTCCGTGATTCTCAATCGGGGGATCACCGGGAGAGCGAGGAAGGAGAGGTACATGAAAGCGTCTTCCCTTCCCCCGATCGTTTCGACATGCCGGTTCAGTCTCTCCAGGGAATCACAGACCTCTTCATACGGCCGGATCGACATCAGGCCGGCACAGCCGAGAGGGAGTATCGTTGACTCCTCCCCGGAGACCACGACCAGACCGCCGCGGTTCCGGATTACGAGCGCAATTGCACGGATAATATCCTCATCCCGGGCACCCACGGCGACGATGTTATGCGAGTCATGGGAGACACTCCCTGCAATCGCCCCGGTGGTGAAACCAAAGCCGTGCACGAGCCCGGTCCCGGTTCTCCCCTTCCGGTACCTGCTGCACACCACCGCCTTGAGTAGGTCCCTCTTTCTATCCGGGATATCCCCCGGTTCGACAGGATACGCAAGACGCCTGGTAATAATCTGGTGAGGGACAAGGCCGATGACGAGTGCTGTCCCGTGACCATCAAGGTGAATGTCAGGAACTGCCGGGGCCTCGCAGCAGAACCGTCCGTCGAGAGGGGGGCAGGATACCCGACGATCAGGGTCCACCAGCTCCCCTCCCCGGAAGGTCTTTTCAACCGAGAACTCCCTGCCCCTGGAAAGGGTGCAGAAATCAGCCTTTTTCCCGGGAGAGAGAGCCCCCCGATCGGAAAGGGAGAACCGTTCTGCGGCAGAAAGCGTCGCCATCCTGATGGCCAGTTCCTCTTCCATCCCCAGGGCCACCGCCTTCCTGATACAATCATCGATATGGCCCTCTCCGGCAAGAATATCCGCATGGCGATCATCGGTGGCAAAAGAAATCCGTGAAACAGTTTTCCATGAAACGAGAGGAAGTACAGACTGGATGTTCTTCTCGGTCGAACCCTCTCTGATGAAGAGGAACATCCCTTTTTCCAGTTTCTCCCTCGCCTCATCGTAACCGGTACTCTCGTGATCGCTTTGTATACCGGCGACGATATACGCATTCAGGTCAGTCCCCGAAAGGAGAGGGGCGTGGCCATCGATGAGAGGGAAGAGTCCGATCTTTTCCATGATGTCAGGGTCAAGAGAGAGGACTCCCGGGACATTCATCACTTCCCCAAGCCCAAGGACCCCTTCTCTCCCTGAATATGCAACAAGATCGCAGGAGCCGAGCGTCGCACCGCCCACATCGAGCGGGGTTGCGGGGACAGAGGAGGGGAGCATGATGAAAAGATCTATCGGGATGCGTCCTCTCCACCCGAGCATGAACTCAATTCCCTCCGCCCCGCATACATTGGCGATCTCGTGGGGATCGGCAATGACGGTGGTGGTACCGTGTCTCGATACGAGCCGGGCAAATTCCGGAGGGGAGAGGAGGGAACTCTCGATATGGACGTGGGCATCGATCAGCCCGGGCACCACCCTGCGGCCTTTCAGGTCGACCTCTTTCTTTGCCTTGTAGGATCCCGGCCCTATCACGACCCCGTCCCTGGTTGCAAAACCGGTATGCTGCCATTCACCGGTAAACGGGTTGAACACTTCGGCGTTGGAAAACAGGATATCCGCAGAGGCAAGACCCCGGGAAGCCTGTATCAGCCTCTCTCTTTTCTGAATGGCTCCGCCATTTCATCCTTTTTTCTCCGCACACCGGCGGGTAATGAAAATGCCTCCGGCATTTTCATTTTGTATGTTTGTGTCCCAAGCGGGAATCATGTGGTTTTTTTCTGCTTCCGGTCCCGTCATCTGCAATCCCGATTAAGGTTCTCTCATCCCTTCAGGAAAAAGGAGTAGTACGTAGTATCACCACAGGAGAGAAAAGCGATGGTCCGATCTGTACTTGTCCCCGGTATGAGAGAGGATCTCCCCCGATGTATCCTGCCTTGCTGCACTTCGACGGTCTCGGCCATGACAATGAGGGGTCCTCTGCCGTGAACAGCAGATACACCATTAAATAGGTACTGGTCCCATACTCAATGGAGAAGCAACAGATGGAAGAACTCCTGATAGTCGGGCTCGTATCCGTTGCAGTTTTAAGCCTGGTTCTCTCCAGAATTCTCCTCTCCTACGGGAAATCTATCGAAGAGTGTCCGGTTGCCGGGCAGGAGACGAGGGAGCCAGGGCTCGGGAGCCCCCTTATGTTCACCCGGATATCGGTGCTTGTGTTCTGGCCGCTCTTCATTCTCGGCAGCGTCATGGTCGTCCTGCAGTCACGGTTCATGCTGGTTGGGGGAATAGCCCTGATAACAGGGCTTATCCTCTATCTTGGGACTGCCGTGGTCTTCTCGGCAGCCGTTTTTCACGCGATGGCCTCAGCGGGCAGGGGCAATACCACATCCAGTCCGGTCCAGGGAATGCTCGGAAAATTGTCCCCCTTTTCATCGAGACAAGGTACCAGTTCAAGACTACGCTCCCAGGGAAAAAAATATCGTCCGGGATATCCGGGATACAGAAAATAATCCAGTCTTTTCGACCATTCCTGTTCCCGCTCATTCATACCCCTTTATTTGTCTGTGCAGGGGCTGATCACCTCTCCTCCATTCCCTGCCGCCATGATCCCCGAAGAATATCCGGCTGCTCTGTTCGTCCGGCAATCAGTCCAGGACAGCCATGGCTTTCCCCCGTTGTCACATGACCAAAAGGAGGGGATCGAAAACAGGAGTCGAAAACAGAGGGGGGCCTTCTCACCCGAAGAGCTCTTTTGACCGCTCGAGAGCCTCGACCGCGGGAAGTTTTTTGCCCGTCAGAAATTCGATGCAGGCCCCGCCACCTGTCGAGATATGGGTGAAGTCCCTCTCTATGCCAAGCTGCTCAACGACTGCTGCCGTATGACCCCCGCCGATTATTGAGAATGGCGTTTTGGAGGCCGCTTTCAACAGACTCGATGGTCCCCGTGGCAAAATCACGGTCTTCGAAAACACCTGCCGGCCCGTTGAAGACCACGGTTCCTGACTCGCGGATCCGCTCTGAAAGGGAGAGGACCGAATCCATCCCGAGGTCAAGCACTGGTGCATCGGAAGGGATAGCACTGACCGGATATTCGTTTCGTGCTCCCTCCTCCCTCACCGCAATCCACTCGGGAACAACGATTCTCTCTCCAAATTCCTTGAGCAGCTCCCTGGCTTTCCCTATCTCTTTTTCATACCTGAGGTGCTGGATCAGCTGGGCAGACGGCCGGCCTATGTCATACCCCATCGCCTGGAGGAAGATATTTGCCACAACCCCGATGACGATCACCTGGTCTGCGATGTGATGTTTGAGCATATGATGAGCAACCGCAATTGAATCATCCACCTTTGTGCCCCCAAGAACTACCGATACAGGCCGTGGGGCGTTGGAAAAGACCTTTGACAGGGTCAGGACCTCTCTCTCCATCAGGAGCCCGGCAACAGATTTCATCACGATCGGAAGGCCCACCATGGTCGGCTGTGAACGGTGCGCCGTCCCGAATGCATCGTTGACAAAGAGGTCGCCGATAGCAAAAAGACCCCGGACGAGATGGCATGTGGCTGCCTCTTCCGGTTTCATCGTCAGGTTCTCTTCTGCATTAAAACGGACATTCTCGAGCATCAGGACATCGCCAGGTTTCATGGCCCTGACTGACTCCCGGGCATAATGGCCGAAGATATCATCGATATACCTGACAGGCCGGTTTATCTTCTGCTCCAGTTTCTCTGCATGCACCTCCAGCGTGGTAAAATCTTTCTTCCCCGGCCGGCTCTGGTGGGTGACAATGACGAGCCTGCTCTCTTTCAGAGCCTGTACGGTCGGAATATGCTCACGGAACCGTTTGTCATCAAGAATCGAGAGTGAGGAGGGATTTATGGGGGAGTTCAGGTCAAGCCTCAACAGGACGGTCTTTCCCGCACAGGGGGTCTCACCGAGCAGACCGATAGGCGCCATATCCCTTCCTCCGTTATGTATTTCGTGCCTTGATCTTCTTCAGCCTGAAGAGCTCTTCCCGCTCCATCTCATCGAGCCGCATCTTGATGAAGTCACGTGCTTCGGTGAGTTCCGGGATCACCTTGAATTCCAGGGCGTTCACCCGCCGTTTCGTGGACTCGATCTCATCCAGGAGCTTCTTCATGGTGGTCTCGATCTCTGCACTCTCAATGATTGCATCGACGAGATCTTCGTATGAGGATGCCGCCTCGTCAATGGCCGATGTTGTCCCAAGGAGACCGTAACCGCGGTCGACAAGGCTCTTCTTCACTTTTGAAGACTCGATCTCGGGAACAACCACCCCCATGATGTTCTTGCTTGCCAGGGTGATATCCGGGACCTCCTGGACGGAAAACGCCGCAGATTTCACCCCGATGGCACCCTCGACGGTATTTGCAAAGGCCATCATCTGAATGGCACGTTCGTATTTTTTCTGGAGGCCGCTCTGGGTGTCCTTTGCCGTTTCAAGCACCTTGAAAAATTCTATGATCAGGCCATCGCGCTTCATCTTGAGGATCTTGTACCCACGCTCTGACAATGCTATCCGGCGTTTCAGGTTGATCAGTTCCGACCGGGTGGGCTTGATATCGCGCAGTGCCATGTGCCGTTACTCCTGTACCTTCGCACCCTGCCTGAACTTCGGGTGATACTTGTTGATCAGGTCGCGGTCGATACGGACGAGCTGCTCGACCGGGAGTGTTGCAAGGAGGTTCCAGCCGATGTCAAGTGTTTCAAAGATCGATCGGTCCTCATCATATCCCTGGCGGACAAACCGGTTCTCGAACAGGTCGGCAAACTCCAGGAACATCCGGTCACGTTCCGACAACGCGTCCTTTCCGACAATCGCTACCAGGCCCCGGAGATCGTTGCCCTCGGCATATGCCGCATAGAGCTGGTCAGAGACCTTCTTATGGTCCTCCCTGGTGTGCTTTGCTCCGATCCCGAGGTTCATCAGGCGGGAGAGCGAGGGAAGCACGTTGATCGGCGGATAGATGCCTTTCCTGTGGAGCTCACGCGATACCACGATCTGGCCTTCGGTAATATATCCGGTCAGGTCCGGGATCGGGTGCGTAATATCGTCGCCCGGCATCGTGAGGATCGGGAACTGCGTGATCGAGCCTTTCTTGCCCTTGATGATCCCTGCCCGTTCATAGATACCGGCAAGATCGGTATACATGTAACCGGGGTACCCTCTCCTTCCTGGTACTTCCTCACGGGCAGCCCCAATCTGGCGAAGCGCTTCGCAGTAATTGGTCATGTCGGTGAGGATCACGAGCACATGCATGTCGAGTTCAAAAGCAAGATATTCGGCAGTGGTCAGGGCGAGGCGGGGAGTGATGATACGCTCGACGGCCGGATCATCGGCAAGGTTGAGGAAGACGACTGCCCGTTCAAGGGCTCCGGTCCTCTCGAAGTCCTGCATGAAATGGTTGGCCTCTTCCTTGGTGATACCCATAGCCGCAAACACCACGGCGAAGGCTTCCTGAGAGCCAAGCACCTTTGACTGTCGTGCGATCTGGAGGGCAATGTTGTTGTGGGGAAGCCCTGCGCCAGAGAAGATAGGTAGTTTCTGACCCCGGACCAGGGTATTTGTCCCGTCAATGGTGGATATCCCGGTCTGGATAAATTCCTCGGGGGATGCCCTCGCGTAGGGATTGATCGCAGCACCGGTGATATCAAGCCTCTTTTCAGGGACAATCTCAGGTCCGCCGTCAATTGGTTTTCCTCCCCCGGAAAGGATACGGCCGAGCATCTCCTTTCCGACCGGCATCTTGATGGTTTCACCGAGGAACCGCACTCCGGAATCCCTGCCTATCCCTGCAGTGGTCTCAAAGACCTGCACAACGACGAGAGAATCGCTCGTGTCAAGCACCTGCCCCCGCTTGATGGTACCATCCCAGAGGGCGATATTGACAAGCTCGCCATAGGCGACCGGTTCGGTCTTCTCGACAAATACCAGGGGGCCCGCGATCTTTGATATCGTTCTGTACTCCTTCATGCTGACGACCTCAGGGTGTTGATTTCACTGTCCATGCTCTTCTGAATACGTTCGAGCTCCGGCTTGTAGTCCTTGATGAACTTGATCTGGGGCAGGTCGTTCTTGGATTTGATCGAGATGATCTGTGCCGGGGAGACTCCTGCAGTCTGTGCGGCATAGGCAAGATCTGCAAAGCCCTTGATCGCTTTCATCATGTCGTACTGTTTTGCCATGTCGCAGAAGGTGTCCACCGGATCGTATGCATTCTGCTGCAGGAAGATCTCCCTGATCATCCTGGCAATCTCGATCGTCAGCTGCTCCGCCTCGGGCAGCGCATCAGACCCGACCAGCTGGACGATCTCCTGGAGTTCGGCCTCTTTCTGGAGGACTTCCATCGCCCAGGAACGAAGCACGTTCCATTCCGGGGATACTTCCCTGTCGTACCAGTCATGGAGGGTATCCAGGTAGAGCGAGTAGGAGTTCAGCCAGTTGATAGCCGGGAAATGCCGCCGCTGCGAGAGCTTTGCATCGAGTGCCCAGAATACCTTCACGATACGGAGTGTATTCTGGGTGACCGGCTCTGAAAAGTCTCCGCCGGGAGGTGATACGGCGCCGATAACCGACACCGAACCATTCTTCCCGCAGAGTGCCTTCACAAGCCCGGCCCGCTCGTAGAACTCCGAGAGGCGGGCTGCAAGATATGCAGGGTACCCTTCCTCGCCGGGCATCTCTTCAAGCCGGGATGAGATCTCCCTCATCGCCTCTGCCCAGCGCGATGTCGAATCCGCCATCAGCGAGACATCGTATCCCATGTCCCTGAAATACTCCGCGATCGTGATACCGGTGTACACCGATGCTTCACGGGCAGCGACCGGCATGTTGCTCGTGTTTGCGATGAGCACCGTCCGCTCCATGAGCGGTTTCCCTGTCTTCGGGTCCTCAAGTTGCGGGAACTCGGTAAGCACCTCGGTCATCTCGTTGCCCCGCTCGCCGCACCCGATATAGACCACGATCTCTGCATCGCTCCATTTTGCGAGCTGCTGCTGTGTCACGGTCTTTCCGCTCCCGAACGGGCCCGGAATCGCGGCGGTGCCACCTTTTGCGATGGGGAACAGTCCGTCGAGAATCCGTTGACCCGTAATGAGCGGAATCGTCGGGTTCATCTTCTCCGTGACGGGGCGTGGCACACGGACGGGCCATTTCTGCATCATGGTGAGTTCTGCGCCCGAATCCAGGGTGCAGACAATCTCATCGATGGTGAATGATCCCCGCTTTATGCTTTTTACCACTCCTCCCTGCACATTCGGAGGTACCATAACCCGGTGGACAATGTTCGTCTCCTGGACCTCCCCGATAATTGTGCCCGGGGATACCTTGTCTCCTTCCTTCACAAGGGGCCTGAACTCCCATTTCTTCTGGTGATCAAGCCCGGGTGCAGAGACCCCTCTCTGGATGAAATCACCCATCTTGTCCACGAGTACGGACAGGGGCCTCTGTATCCCGTCATAAATACTGGTCAGGAGTCCCGGACCAAGCTCCACGGCGAGAGAAAGCCCCGTGTTCGTAACGGGTTCTCCGGGTCTTATCCCTGAGGTATCCTCGTAGACCTGGATGATGGTCTCATTACCCTGAATCTTGATGACCTCTCCCATGAGCTCCTCATTGCCGACCTTCACCACATCATACATGTGCGCATCAATATTGATCGCAGTGACGACAGGGCCGGCAATCCTTCTGAGGACTCCTTCCTGGCCTTTCTCTCTCTTCTCTTTTACTTCCACAGATCAACACCCACTGATCGCTTTATTCTCTCCCTCATGGACAATCCTCCCTCCTCGCCACCGACTGCAATCACCGTCGGTTTTACAGAATTTTCAAGCGTAGCCTGGAGACGCCGCGGGATCCTGTTCATGTCCTTGCTTTTGAGGACAAGAATTCCGATAGTGCCGTCATCCAGGACCCGGGTGATGTATTCGACGAGCTTCTCGTCTGATTCTGCTGCATAGGTCTTCCTGACCCCTGCAAGCCTGAACCCGAGAACGAAATCGCTGCTGCCAACAACCGCTATCTCCATCTCACATCACCAGGTAGCTCCGAATCCGGTCAGTCGGAAGATTCACTTCTTTTCCCCGGGCAATAGCCCGGAGATTGAAGACTTCGTACTTCTTTTTCTCAAGGTAGGTAAGGATGGGATGTATCGAGAACGGATTCAGTTTCGTTAATGACTCCATCTGGGCAAGCTGGACCTTGATCAGGTCGATCTCGATCTCACGGAGTGACTTCGTCCCTCCGCTCATCTCTTCGAGGAGCATGAGCAGGGGCTTTAAATGGACCTTTGATTTCAGCGTATCGATGAACTCCTTTGTGTCTTCAATGCTGATGAGCTGCTGGAATTCATCGGTTGAGAAGGTCCCTCCCGGAATCATCATGGATCGTGCATCCGCATGCAGCAGGTCAGCCCTCAGCCTGAACATGTTCCTGATATTGGTGATATCAATATCCAGCATGATGTATTCGAGAAACTGCTTGCCGCCCTTCAGACCGCTCATCGCTTCCGACAGGAGATTTGCATAGAACTGCTTGTAGAGTTCATTCTCCACTTTTGCAAAGGACTCTTCAGCGATGGCCGTACCAAATCCTTCCGCTATGACCGGATACACCGATTGTCCTTTGAGGGCTTCCAGGATTCTTTCCGGAGAGTCCTCCTTGACAAGGCGATCGAGGAATACTCTGTCCATTTCACCTGCCGGCACCAGGATCTCCCGTATCTTTCCGGGTTTCATTCCCTGGATTTTTCCCCTGAAGATAGTCAGGATATTCTGGATATCCCATTTTCTCAGGTATGACTGGGTAAACCTCTTGAGAACGCCAGGAGTGATATCCTGGATGTTCTGATACTCCTTTGCCAGATTCCAGGAAAGTGCCAGTTCAATGAGGTCAATTCCATGGAACGATGAGGCAAGCTCATCGATCTCCCGCTTGTACTGGGTCTCTTCGATGAAACGGGTTATTTCCGGAATGCTCATGTTGAGCAGACGGAGATAGTCCTCCCTCGGGATGAGTTTTGATTTTCTCACCCGCATCCTCGTACAGACGTAGACATACGGTACAGGGCCGCCACTGGTTTCAGCCATCCTGCCTCACCTCAGCTGAACAGGATTCCCGAAGCATCCTTCAACCCTGTCTCCCATACGCTGTTCAGGAACGTCCGGTAGCTGTAATCGATCTGGAGCTCACCGTCTTTACTTTCGATGACGACACCGCCTTCGATATCAACCGGGTCTCCCCTTGTGTACCCTGCAAGAGAGGTATCCGAGGAGAGAATCCGGCTGAGCGTCTCACTGTCCCGCGTGTTGCTGTGGACAATGCCTTCAGGGATCTCTGCTTTTGCCTTCAAGAGCAGTCTCTTCATCGCATCGCGGTGAAAATCCTCAGGAAGCCTGGCTATCTGTGAAAGGGCAGCCGAATAGACCTTGTCGAGAAGGTCCTTCTGCGTGTTCAGAAACTGACGTTTCACCACGAGGTTCGCAGCAGAGGCTTCCTGGCTCATGATGTGGGTCGTCTGCCGCTCCACATCCTGATCGGCTGCCAGCTTGATCCGTTCTGCCTTTTCCTGGGCGGCTCCAAGGATACTTGCTACCTCAGCCTGGGTTTCTCTCCTGATCTGGTCTGCCTCTGTCTGCCCTTTGTCCCTGATCTCCTTGATGACCACTTCCAGTCCCATGGTCTGCTCCCATTTCAGAATAACAGCAGCAGCGCGACCACAAGACCAAAGATGACGATTGTTTCAGGAATCACAGTCAGCAGGAGCACAAGACCAAAAACATCCTTGTTCTCAGCAGTTGCTCCGACTGCTGCAGATCCTATGGTCATCTCTGCGAGGCCTGTCGCGATACCGGTTGATCCTACCGCAATTGCGGCAGCCATGGCCTTCATTCCGGCCTGTGAGGCCTCGATCATCTCAGGTGTCAATCCAACGAGTGTTTCTCCTACCATGTTTTAATCCTCCGTAAATCTTCTTTTCATTCCGAATGGGTTGTACTTTTTTCCTCCACCCTTGTAAAATTTGGTGAAGAATTCCACGTAATTCAACCTGAGGGATTGTAGTCCCCCCCCGAGCAATCCAAGGATAGCATTGAAGAGATGCCCGAGGAGGAAAACAAAAACCCCGACGATAATAACAATTACACCAAGAATGGTGATATGTTCCAACTGCGGTTCAATAATCAGCCCGATGGCGATAAAGTTCACCACCATGGCGATAGCAACTGACGAGAGCCCTACTCCTACCAGACGTGCAAATGAGAGCACATGGGACAGGATGGTAGGGAGTTCAACCATCTCAAGCGCAGAATCCCTTGCAATAAAGATGATGCCAAGCACCATCATTACGGCCCCGGCGATCACGGTGACAGATACCCCCGCAACCACGTGGACAGGTTCTGTCAAATCGAGCATGAGCGGCATGGAGAAATATGACCAGATCATGATCAGTATTCCCCACATCACCATGATCCAGCCAAGGTTGGCCAGAATCGCTTTTGTGCGATGAGATCCATGATCCTGCCTGGCATGGTTTACGATGCTGAGTATCCGGCCAAGGGTGATGTACGCGACACCGATCCAGACGGTCATGACCATCAGCTCCGGTACAGCCGGGCCATGCCCGCCTTCCCCTCCCCCGATGTTCAGGTGTCTTGAGGGCAGTATAGGATCGAGCCCGGGAATTTTGAACCCGAGGAATTCACTGTACAGGAAGCCGAAGATGATGCTCGAGATGCTTGCATTGCGTAAGACGTCAAGAAGCATCCGGCCTTCATCTCCCTTGATAATTCTCCGGAGACCAAGGCTCATCGCGAGCAGTATCAAGCCGTAACCGACGTCACCGAGAATAAGCCCAAAGAATATGGGGAACACGATCGATACAATCAGGGTCGGATCCAGCTCGTTATATTTCGGCCGGGAGTATACGTCGATGAGTAACTGGCTTGGCTTTGCAAAACTGACGTTATTATACTCCATCGGTGCAATGTCTTCTCCTTCCTTGACCGGTAACACCGTGGTGTACGCCTTTCCGCCAGATGCAGCGGTGATACCCTCTGTCAGACTGCTGACATTCTCGGTGGGAATCCAGCCCTCGGCGACGAATGCATGGTCCGTCGTGGCAAACCGCAGGGGAACCTCTGCCTTCTCTGCATCGATGGAAAGGAGTTCGTCGCAGGCTGCCAGGAATTCAGAATGTCCTGATTTCAGGGCATCAATCTGCGTCGCGATCTCTTCAAGATCCTTCTTGTCGGCTTCGAGCTGGACATTGTACACACTGATCCTTTCCTTTGCAGGACCGGGTTCATCGGGTACAGGAACTGGCTGAAACTGCGCATCGAGCAGTTTTCGTTCGACCTCCTGACGGTAGTCAACCGGAACCGCGGCTACGAGGAAATTCCCTCTCTTCGATTCGGAATAATATTCCTCGCTCGGGACCCCAAGGTCAATTTTCTTTCCGATATATCCGGCAAAAACAGTCAGGGTTTTGTACCCGTGAAGCAGGGAGAGATCGGTCCGCATTTCCGAAAAGGGGGTTAATGCCTCGATTTTCTGCTCGATCTCCTTTACATGGTTCTCAAGTGCCATCCTCCGGGAAAGAAGTACCTCTACTTCATCCTCTATCCTGGGGAGCTCCTGCTCGATCTGCGCCGTTAATTCCGATTTCCGGACCTTTTCCTTTGGATCCAGATCATCTGCCTGAA
Organism: uncultured Methanoregulaceae archaeon; assembly: GCA_963828315.1. Lineage (GTDB taxonomy): Archaea > Halobacteriota > Methanomicrobia > Methanomicrobiales > Methanospirillaceae > UBA9949. The sequence continues at coordinate 108,203 of CAWHEC010000004.1, forward strand.
GCGAGAATGCACCGGTAACCGATCTCAGTCTGAGCAGTTTATTTGATATCTCCCCGGCACCTTCCAGGGGATTTCCAATCCGGTACCCGGTATACTCTTCCTGATCATTTTCGACAAAGTCTTCAACGTGAAAGAGCCTCTGGCGATGGAGTTCCGTGATGACGGGATCCATTACGTCTTTTGGGCCCGCAATCAGGACCTTGCTCATCTGTTCAGGTGTGAGCATGCAGGCTCTCCTTAAATCGGGAAACCAGCAGTTCCACGGCCGAATTAAGGTTTTTACTGCCCTTTTCCTTCAGATCTGCAGCCTTCCGCTCGCCTTCCCTTACCACTTCAGCGTGCTTCCGTTCTGCCTGCGCCCGTGCTTCTGCAAGTCGCATCTTTCGGTACTCGTCGGTACTGGTACTTGCCTTCATAATCAGGTTGTCAGCCTCGAGTTCGGCGTCAGAAAGACTGCGTTTCCTCTCAGCCATAACCGTGTTTATCAACGACTGGTACTCGTCTTCGGTTGCTTTGATGTTCTTCAATACCTCAGTCTTCATCCAACCTCCTCTCACGGCAGATGAGCTATTTGACAGGAATTGTTCTTATAGCTGTTGATATTTTTCCCGTCGATAAATGCGCTGATTATCGAAATCCGGCAATTTTTAACGAGTTATCAGATTATTTTTTAATTACTGCCCCGATATCCGCCCCATTTCATGCGCGGAACAGTTCCTGATCGTATACTGTCGTCCTGTACCGGTAATGCCGACATTGGAATAATACAGGTATCCTGATACTTGAGTAGTACCGGTAATGCTGACATTGGAATAATACAGGTATCCTGATACTTGAGGAATGACTGCATCCGGACCAGGGACAGGTTTTTCCCTGCGTTCTCTACTCCCGGAAAGGCATTGAACCAATAGTTACGGAGAGGGTGAGAATACCTGCCTTCACCGGTGCGGGAAGGGGCCCGGTGCTGATCCCTTCTGCAGTTCCCCTGAGCTCCAGCCCGGCCAGTTCTTCCGATGAACAGAGGAAATGCTGGTCGGGGTGGGTCCCCCGCTGGATTCCGCAGGAAAGAGTGATTTCCGGGCCGGCAGAGACAATATACCTCAGGCGTCTCGAGCCGGGATGCCCCTGGGGAAGCACCAGGAGAGGCATATGGTGACTCCTGACGAGTTCAAGGAGCATGACCGCGGGCTCAAGCGGACCTCCTTCGGGGGCAGAAACGGCGATGATGTCGTCTTTCTCCAGCGTTGTGCAGATCTCTCCTGAAAAATATTCGATGCAGAGGGGAAACCGCGATCCGATCTTTCCGGCAAGGAGAAAGGACGATGAACCCTGGATCAGGAGGAGGGTTGTTGTATCAGGCAGGCAGTAATGCAGTGCTCCCATAGGATCTTCCCGAAATACTTTCTTTATATTACTGGGTGCAGGAATGCCATAATAACCTGCCCGGGCAACACCTGACGCAATCCACGCTTCATTGAGGCGATCGCTCTCGCGCCAAAGATCAGGAATACCGCTATACGTTCATCCGCTGTCATGTGATCGGTGTTCCGGTCAACTGGAGGATGATGACTATCAGGGCTCCCGGGATACCGCCAAGGGCGCAGAGGAGGAGGTTCACAGGGGTGTAGGGGATATCCGGTTTCCCGAAATATCCGAGAAGGTCAAAGTAATTGACAAAAAAGAGAAGGAGAAGACCCAGTACCGAATTTATGATAATTTTTACGATATCCTTGAGAATAAAAATCAATACAACAGCGATCAGTAGTCCCGCCACGATCAGGGCCAGATCGATAGACATCTCACACACCAATGATATGTTGTTTCTTTAATCGTATCGAAGGAATAACATAACGATCCGATCACCCTGTCGTCTTTCCCAAGACCCGCAGTATCCGCAAGCATCTCAAAGACATTCCCCGACATCATCGCTTTTCGTACCGGTGTTCCATACTCTCCTCCGGAAATACGAAACGGGTTGGTCAGCTCGACAGAGAAATCGCCCGAGAGGGGGTTTGCGGTGTGGGCGCCTACCACGTCCTGGACAAAGACTGCCTCCTCATCCATGACATTCTTCCGCGGACCCTCGACAATGATGTTGTGGTTTCCGATGGCAGGTGCCCCACCCTGTCCTGTCCGGACCGCACTCCCTGTACTCTCCTTCCCGTACCGGTACGCCGTTTTCAGGTCGTAGGCAAAGTTCTCCAGGATACCGTGACTGATGTAGGATAGCCGCCGGGTTGGGACGCCTTCAGCATCCCAGCGGGTGCTCGAAAGGCCATTTTGGAGGAATGGATCATCAATGATGGACAGTGCCGGGTCGATCACCTGCAATCCCATCGACTGTGCAAGCTTTGACCGGCCTGCATGCACATTGCGACCGGAGAGAGAAGGGATTAAAACTGCCCCCAGGAGCTGGGCAAAGGCGACCGGAGAGAGCACCACATCGTAGGGACCGGATTGTATATCAGTGCCCCCTAAAGACGCTGCGGCGAGGAATCCTGCCCGCTCCCCAATTGCTACCGGATCAAGATCGAGGGTATGTGAATTCCCGAACTCGTACCCGGTGGAATTCCCGCGTATCGTCTCGATAGATGCCGAGACGTGACTATGGGGCCGCGAGTAATACAGCCCGTGGCTGTTGGCCAGAGTCAGCGTCTGTACCGAAATGGCAGCACCTCCCGAGGTGATGTCAACCTGGTGTGACGATGCCCCGTCTATCATTCCCTTCAGAAGATCAACGAGAACCTTGTTATCGGGGGCGAGTGAAGGATCGTACGCGACAGGCCGGTTGTCAATCGGGGCAGGATCCGGGAGACCGTTCCAGGGCAGAGGGGTAGCGAGTCTCCCGCTCGCAACCGATGCATCGAGACACTTTTCCCAGTCCCCGGGGTTGCTCGATGAGGAATTGCCAATTCTCCCGTCTTTTATCGTCCTTACGGAAAGCCCGAAATACCGTGATTCCACCGCCCGGCTCACCTTCGTGCGTTTCAGGTCTCCCGAGACGGACTGCCCCTCCGTAATGTACACCTCGACCTCGTCCGCACTACCCTCCCCTTTCCTGAGGATCTCATCAATCGGGAACACTGCCACCCACCACCGCATCAGCCAGGAGAATATGCGGGGCGCCATCGCTCACCGGAACGCTCTGGCCACCTTTGCCGCAATATCCCTGGTGCATCCGCTTGTCACCGGCACAGAGCTGGATCGAATGGAGTGTCCGGAGGATCTCTCCGGAAAGGGAAACATCGCGGACCATTCCTGCGCATTCCCCGTTCTCGATTAGGTACCCATACTCTGCATTGAACTGGAAGACCCCTCTTCCCGGGTCGACCTGCCCGCCCCTTGATCCTTTCAGAAGGATGCCGTTCCTGCATTCGGCGAGTATCTCTTCAAGGCTGCTGTCTCCGGGCTCGATGAACGTGTTGCTCATCCTCACAAGGGGGGGATCTCCCGGCATCGCACGGGCATTCCCTGCATGCCCATTCCCTACCGCGGCAAGGGTCTCCCGCGAATGAAGGAACCCGCCAACCACCCCCCTGCTGATGATCTCCGTCCGTTCCACTCTCGATCCCTCCGCATCGCAGGGTTCAAAACCGAACTCGTGCAGGGAAGGGTCATCCACTATGGTGACAATGGGGTTTCCAATCTTCTCTCCTTTCCTCCCGGCAAGGACAGAATTGCCTTCCTGGATCAGGTCGCCTTCGCTTGCATGGCCGACCGCCTCATGGGCAAAGACACCGGCGAGTTCAGGGTCGAGCACGGCATTCATGGTTCCGCCTCTCGCAGGCAGGGCAGAGAGGAGCGCCACCGCCCGCTCTCCTGCAGCCCGCCCGAGTTCCTGCTGGTGGCGGATGTTGAGCCCCCGGATAGAATGGCGGCGTTCATATCCCATCTGGAGCGACCCGTTTTCCGAAGCAACCGCCATAATCCCAAATCCGCTCCGGCAGATTCCGTAATGCTCGGAAGCTCCGCTGCTGTCCCTGAATGTCACCTCTTCGAACCTTTCGATATAATTTGCCCGGGTGTTCACGATGCCCTCGACCTTTGCGGCTTGTTCTATCGAGAGCATGAGGTCCGCCTTCTCTCCAATGCCGACATCCCTTGGATCCTCGTGCATGGACGGGACTTCCCGTATTCCCCGTCGTATCTCTGCAAGGGAGACTTCTTCAGCGGTAATCGCCGAGATCCTGCCGGCATTCCCGATCAGTTCCTCTATCTCCCTGTCTGTCGTGTCAGCAAAATTATCGACGGTAATGATACCCCAGCCTTTGGCGGAGAGCGCCCTGATCACGGCATGATCGAAAAAGGAGGTGCCGGCAGACTCGATCACTCCGTTGTCAATATCGATGTGGGTTGACTGGCCGGTGACATGGCGTATATCGTAAAACCTGATTCCGTCCATTCCAATCAGACGATGGAGGGAGCGAGCCCTGAGCCTTCGATAAGCTTTTCCGATGTCGATATCGCCATCTTCCGGAGCTTTTTCAGGAACCCTTCCCTGTTCTCCGGCACGAGTGCGATCTTGAGCACATCCTCGATGTTGTCGACCGGGATGACGGTGACGAGGGGCCGGTACCGATCCTCAATGAGCACGTCGTCCAGGTTTGCGGCAGGGATCAACACGTGGGTGATCCCGGCCTTTGCAGCTGCCTCGATCTTATAGGTAACTCCGCCGACCGGGAGGACATCTCCCCGCACCGACAGGGAACCTGTCATCGCCACGTCCTGGCGGACCGGGATTCCTTCAATGGCACTGATGACTGCGGTTGCCACGCTGATCGACGCAGAGTCGCCCTCGACTCCCCCATAGGTCCCGATGAACTGGATGTGCACATCCATGTTTTTGATGTCTTTTCCGGTGAACTTCTTCAGGATCGCACTGACGTTCTTGATCGACTCCTGTGCGATCTCCTTGAGCATCCCGGTCGCAATCACGGTCCCGCTGGCTCCCTGCGCCATGGTCACCTCGGCCATGATAGGGAGTACCGATCCCGAGTCGCTCCCCATGACGGCAAGCCCGTTCACCCTTCCGACACGGGTTCCTTCCACAACCGTGAGCTCATATTCGCGGCTCCGCCCGATGTATTCATCCGAGACCTGGTCCTCTATCGAACGGGCTGTCTTTTTGGCGGCGATGACGTGATCTGCGGTGGTTACCTCGACCCCTTCCTGGCGTGCAAGGTCTCCCGCAACACGGATAAGCCCCCCCATGTCACGGAGTTTGAGGGTGAGGTGCCCTTTCCGGTTGGACCTCCTCCGTGCCTCGCGGAGGATCTCTTCCATGGCGCCCTTGTCGAAGTGGGGGATCTTCCCGTCGTTTTTGATCTCCTGGGCTATGAACCTGATGAATTTTTCCCTGTTGTCAGGAGTGTCGGGCATGCTCTCGCTCATGTAGACTTCGTACCCGTACCCGCGGATACGGGACCGGAGAGCGGGGTGCATCCCCTGGATGGCATCAAGGTTCCCTGCTGCCACCATGATGAACCTGCAGGGCACCGGTTCGGTCCGGACCATGGCCCCGCTCGAACGTTCGCTCTGGCCTGTGATGGGGAACTCCCCTTCCTGGAGAGCGGTGAGGAGGTTCTGCTGGGAGTGGGGGGTAAGGGTATTGATCTCGTCGATGAACAGCACCCCCTTATGGGCACGGTGGATTGCACCTGCCTCCACCCGGTCATGACCGGGGGTTTCAAGACCCCCGCTCTGGAACGGGTCGTGCCGGACATCCCCGAGCAGCGCTCCTGCGTGCGACCCTGTCCCGTCAATAAAGGGGGCATCGACCGTGGTATCATTGGTGACCAGGAGCTTTGGCACCATCGTCTCTTCCCTTGGCGTTGCATATCGCATCGCCATGAAAATAAAGGCGGCAGCGATGATCCCCATGAGCCCCTGGTTGATGATGAACGAATAACCGACTATCCCTATGATCAGAAGCATCACGAGCGTATTCCGGAACTGGATCTTCTTCCGTGCCTCTGCCTTGTGGGCGGTGACTATCTGCTTGCCTCTCCCTGCAGGGACGGTCCGTACAATCGGGTTGTTCTGGTCATCCGAATTCGGATACACAAGAATATCCTGCAGTTCCTCTTTTGGGAGCAGTTCGGCCATCGCTTTGGCGAGCATGGATTTGCCGGTACCGGGACTGCCGATCATCATGACATGTCGCCGCTGCGTCGCAGCCTTTCTGATGACCTCGACTGCATGCTCCTGCCCGATGACCTGGTCGATGAGTTTTTTTGGGACCTCGATCTGCGAAGAGCTCTCCTCATTGATATCAAAGGAAACGGGCTCCTCCTTGGCCTCATGACCGGGTTCTATGGATTCCATGGGCAGATTTACCTCACAAAAATAATACAGTAATATCCATTATCCATGGTAGTTTAAGTACTTTCAGCATGAGGTAGGATGGGATGAAGGTAATAAGCACGGAATACTCACAAATCCTGGCAGCAAGGCTTGCAAATGCGATGGGATCCGATCTGGTGGATGTGCGGTTCTCCCGGTTCCCTGACGGGGAACTCTACCTGAAGGCGGGCCAGGTCGGTGACGAAGTGGTGGTTGTCGGGAGCGTTACCGGCAGTGATGCTCTCGTCCAGCTCATCCTCCTCATCGACGCATGTCAGGGGGCCGGGATCACCCTGGTCCTGCCCTACATGGGCTATGCCCGCCAGGACAAGCAGTTCTCTCCGGGAGAACCTCTCTCTGCACGGGCCATTGCAGGAATTCTCTCAAGGGGTGTTTCACGAGCGTTTCTCGTCAATGTCCATGATCCGGGCGTCCTCCGGTTCTTCGACATCCCTGTGCAGACCCTCTCTCTTGCTCCAAAAATCGGGACATTCTTACAAGAGGCCGGGTTTTCACACCCTCTTATCCTCGCGCCCGATGACGGTGCTTCCCGTTTTGCGTCGGAGGTTGCGGGTGTGAACGGATGGGAGTTCGATCATCTCGATAAGACCCGGCTCTCCTCTGAAGAGGTGCGGATGTCCCCAAAGAATCTGAGTGCAGAAGGTCGCGATGTGGTCATCGTTGACGATATCATCTCAACCGGCGGGACCCTGGCGACCGCGTCACGGCTCCTGTACAGCCAGGGTGCACGAAACGTGTATGCGGCCTGCGTCCACGGGGTGTTTGCAGGAGGTGCGTACTCACATCTCATCGCATCAGGAGTCAGGAAGATCTATTGCAGCGATACCATCGAGAGGGGCTGCAGCGACTTTTCTGCCGCGGGTAGCATTGCAGATGGAATATCCCGATGCTGAAGATCGATGGATCCTGTCTTGAAGGCGGCGGGCAGATCGTCAGGTCTGCGGTTGCGCTGTCTGCAGTGACAGGAATACCGATCGAGATTACCAGGATCAGGGAGAACCGGAACAAGCCCGGGCTTGGCTACCAGCACTGCGCAGCAGTCCGTGCTGCAGCCGGTGCCTGCCAGGGGCAGATGGAAGGGAATGAACCAGGGAGCAGCCGCCTCTCGTTTATCCCGAAGGCTATCCGGAAGGCCGAGTGTGCCGTTGATGTAGGAACTGCCGGGAGCATCCCGCTTGTGATCCAGGCCTGGCTTCCTGTTGCACTGGTACAAGGCGGGGTTCTCGAGGTGACTGGCGGGACAGAAGTGCCTTCAAGCCCTACCATTGATTACTTCGAGAAGGTGCTGATCCCGGCTCTCGGGGTTGAGGAAGGAGCGATAACGGTCACGGCGATGAAGAGGGGGTATTACCCTGCCGGAGGGGGGGTTGTCCGCGTGAAGGTACAACCTGCGGATCCCGCACCGATAGACATACAAAAGGATATGTCATGCGGGATACGTTCCTGCTCGTCCGGTCTCCCTTCCCATGTCGCTGAACGGCAGGCATCCCGTGCACACCTGCTGCTTGGCAGGACGCTTGGGAGAGATCTCCCGGTTGAGATCCTCCGGTCTGAAGGACCCTCGATCGGGAGTTCCTGTACCGTATGGTGTGGGGCAAAAGGAGCCTCATCGCTTGGCCGGCCCGGACTTCCGGCCGAGAGCGTTGGTGAGGCTGCTGCAACGAATCTTATCAGGGAGATCCGGAGTCCTGGGGAGGTCGACTCCCACCTGAGTGATCAGCTCCTTCTCTACCTTGCCCGTTACGGGGGGTGCTACACGGCTTCGGAATATACCCTTCATGCCCGGACAATGTGCTGGCTCCTCTCCCGGTTCGGGTTTGAGATCCAGGTCAGGCAGGGGGAGGAGGTGGCGTTCTCCGCATGAGATCGGTCCTCGATTCCAGCGCCTTCTTTACTGCAGCTCCTTTTGAGGGGGAACTCTACACAACATCTTCGGTCATTTCAGAATTGCGGGACCTTCCTTCAAAGGCCCGGTCCGACCTCCTTCGCGAAGCCGGACTCCAGGTGATGGACCCGGACCGGGAGTCTGTCAGCCGTGTGAGGGAGAACGCGGTCGCGAGGGGCGAGGCCGGAGCCCTCTCCCCCACGGATATCGAGGTGCTTGCCCTCGCCCTGCAACTCCAGGCCTGCATCATGAGCGATGACTATGCGCTCCAGAATGTCGCCCGGTCCCTGAGTATCCGGGTGGTCCCGATACAGCAGAAAGGGGCACGAAATATCCGGTGGAAGTTCCGGTGCAGCGGATGCGGCAGATACTACCGGGGACCCGGGGAATGCCAGGTCTGCGGTGCCCTCATTCAAAGAAAACTTAAGTAGGGGGGCGCATACTCTTTTCCTGATGTCATCGCTTGATGAGCTGATCGAGAGGGCACGGATGCTCCTTTCAGAAGGCCATAGTCCGGGACAGATTGCAGATGAGCTCTCCCTCTCTGTCGAGACAGTCACGTGGCTCCTGACACAGCAGAAATCGGGAGCGATACCAAAAGATGTCGGCATAGACTGGACAGCCGTGAGCAGCGAAGGCCCGCTCCTTGATGAGCTCGCCATGATGATGCTGAAACACTATTACACTGCGATATCCGGTGAGACCCATGGCGAGGAACAGCCGGAGTTGTTCCCTTCTGCGGTCGTGGGGATCGCCATTTCGGGAATCCCTCTTGCAACCCTTATCGCGGTCGCCGAGGATGTCCGGCTTGCAATCTATTACCCGGCAAAGCAGAGCGCCCACGACCCGCCGGTCGGTTCTGTAAGCGGCAACTTTGCCCCAATCCATGGAGAACGCTGCCTGATTGTGGACGATGTTATCACCTCGGGGAACACCCTGCACGAAGTGGTCAGGTACATCCGTACACACGGGGGTAACCCGGTTGCAGTGCTGGTGATATTCGACAAGCGCGGGATCAGGGACGTGGACGGGGTTCCGGTCTATTCGCTCTTCAGGATCTCACGGATCGACTGATGAATTCCCCCTCTCTCTCCCTCTATATAGATTGATTTATATAGAAGTTCAATTCCATCTTTTACAACATTGGAGGATAACCTATGCTTGGAGGACAACCGATCATAATTCTTAGAGAGAATGTCGAGCGTAACCGTGGACGGGAGGCTCAGCGTTCGAACATTGCCGCTGCAAAAGCTATCGCAAGTGCCGTACGCACCACCCTGGGCCCGCGGGGCATGGACAAGATGCTCGTCTCATCGACCGGAGATGTCACCATCACCAACGATGGTGCAACGATACTCTCCGACATCGCCGTCCAGCACCCCGGTGCGAAGATGGTGATCGAGGTCGCAAAGGCACAGGACGATGAAGTGGGTGACGGAACCACCACTGCCGTCGTGCTGGTGGGATCGCTGATGGAGCAGGCCGAACACCTCATCACAAAGAAGATCCACCCGACCATCATCGGGCAGGGATATCGCATGGGTATGGAGAAGGCCCTCGAAATTATCGACGAGCTCTCCATCACCATCGACCCCTACGACCGGGATATCCTCCTCAAGATCGCGGATACCGCGATGACAGGGAAATCTATCGAATCGGTGAAGGGGAAGCTGGATGTGATCGTGGTCGATGCGGTCATGCTGATTGCCGAGAAGAAGGACGGCAAGGTCCTTGTCGATGATGACAATGTCATGATCAAGAAGCAACCCGGGCACGCTATGGATGATGCCGAACTGGTCCGGGGGATTGTCCTTGACAAGACCCGGTTTTCGGAGGATATGCCGCGCAAAGTGACGGGGGCAAAGGTCGCGCTGATCGCAACCCCGATGGAGATCAAAAAGACCCAGGTCAAAGCGAAGATCAAGATCACCAGCAGCGACCAGATCGGTGCCTTCTCTTCGCAGGAACGCGAGACCCTGAAGAAGTTGGCCGATGAAGTGATCGAGAGCGGGGCAAATGTGCTCTTCTGCCAGAAGGGAATTGCCGATGCGGTGGGGTATTACCTCGCCCGGGCGGGCATCCTTGCCGTTGAGGACGTGCCTGAGAAGGATATGAAGTTTGCCGCCCTCGCCCTCAATGCAGAGATGGTCAACAAACCCGGGGAACTCACCAAAAAGAGCCTCGGTTCTGCCGAATCCGTCGAACAGGTCGAGAACGCCGACCTTATCAAGGTCTCGGGATGCAAGAACCCAAAAGCTGTCACGATCCTTCTCCGGGGGTCAACCGAGTACCTCCTCGATGAACTCGAACGTGCCGTGGTCGACGGGACCCGGGTCGTCGAGGATGCGATGGAGGACGGGAAACTCCTTGTCGGAGGAGGGGCTGTCGAGGTTGAACTCCTCATGAGGCTCCACGAGTACGCTGCAACCATCGGGGGCAGGGTGCAGCTCGCCATCGAAGCATATGCAGCATCGTTTGAAGTCATCCCGACCACCCTTGCAGAGAACTCGGGGTTCAACCAGCTCGACAAGCTGGTCGACCTGAAGAACGAGCATTCAAAAGGGAAGAAGAATGCAGGGCTCAATGTCTACAACGGGAAGGTTATCGATATGCTCAAGGAAGGGATTCTTGAACCGCACCGTTCCAAGCGCCAGTCCATCCAGAGCTCGGCAGAAGCAGCAGTCCTCCTCCTCAGGGTTGACGACATGATGGTCACCCAGGACAGGGCACACCCGGGTGCATAAAACCACCCGGCCGCTGTTTTTCAGCCCCGTGAGCAGGTAGACAATATATCAACCATCTCTTCTTTTACCTCGCTGTCCTGCGGAATACTCTGCCCCTTATAAAAGATCAGGACCGTGTCGGGGTTGATCCCAAACGACAGGAGGGCCTTTTCATAGGTATCTCCGGCTTCTCCCTCGTATACCTTCACCTCGTCGCCCGGAATGAGGTGCATCCTGCCCTGTATCGTCATTCGATACCATTATACGGGTTCCAAAGAAAAATATCTGATCCTGTGCCGAGGTAGTCTAGCCCGGAAAGGCGATGGTCTCGAAAACCATTGGCGCCCTGCGCCTCGGGAGTTCAAATCTCCCCCTCGGCGTGCCACGTCATCGGGTTCCTGATTGTATTACAGAAACTATGCTGTAGATCTGATCTCTTTTTTATTCATGTTTTGGACGAATCCGGACTCTCTCAAACACCCTGTCCCGTCTGCACTTTTACGCCGACTCCCTCAAACGTCGCCACCAATCGTTCCCCCTCATACACACGGACAACGAAAACCGAACGATCTGCTGTCTCGTCAACCTGTCTCAGCGACTGCCTCGAGCGTTCCCCTTGCCGGAGAGAGATAGCTGATCGATGCAGACACCGCGACCTGGCGGGTCTCTCCGTTGTTTGCGGCAAGACCAAAGGCATGATCGGCAAGAGAAAATATTGCACCGCCATGGATAACCCCGTTGGAGTTTCTTTTCCCCGTGGCCTCCATTCTCACCCTGGCGCCGCCCGGCCAGGTTTCGGTGACCTCCATCCCGAGGAGCCGGGCACATTCGCAGCGGTTGAAGCGGGCAACAATGCCATCGGACCCTTCGGGATCGGTCTCTTCTCCCTTCATCATTTCTTGTATTCCCTCTTGCTGTACGAGTGTTTGCCTGAATCTCCACCCTTGGCAACGATGTACACCCACTCGTAGAGCGACTTCAATGTCCCGAACTGCTCGTAGCGGCGCATCGAGAAGACAACCCTCATCCGGTTCTCAAACTTCACGCGTCCGAGATCCTTCATTCTCCTGGCTATCTCCAGGTCGTCACCGGCATCGACGGTCCGGTACATCCCTGCCCGAAAAATGCCTCTCTCCGGAACGCGGTGTTGCATCCGAGCGTGTAATAAAAAAGCCGGGTATAATACCCAATCCTCGAAAAGTTGTTGGCAAGGGCAAGGAACAGGTGGTTCTTCACGCCGCCTTCCATAGGGGTTACCGGACCGAAGAGCTGGACGATTTCCGTATCACGATCGAATGCGGCCGCAATCACGGAAAGCCAGTCGGGGGGGATGATGCAGTCAGCATCCGTGGTGGCGAGTATCTCTCCCCGTGCTTTTTCTGCACCATCGTTTCGTGCACCCCCCACCTTCTTCGAGGTCTGGATGAATACCAGGTCTGCATACTCGAGCAGCAATCTCCCGTGTCCGGTCTTTTGATCCGCCGTCCACCACAATAATCTCGTAGGAATCGCGTGGGACCGTCTGGCGGGAGAGGGATTCGAGGCATTTTCCGATATTCTGCTCTTCGTTGTAGGCAGGAACAACAACCGATATCATGATCCGACAAGCTCCCTGTACAGATCAAGATGCTTCCTGGCCGTATCCCTGATATCGTATCCTGCTGAATAGGACCGGGCTCCCGATCCAAATCGTGAAAGGAGCGGCCGGTCATCGAGGAGGGCCGCTGCCTCTTCACGGGATGAGAAGTACAGGATGGACGTCCCGAAAATATCCCGGAACTCGGGGATGTCGCGGGCGATGACCGGGAGGCCGCAGGAGAGGGCTTCGAGGATCACGAGCCCGAACGTCTCTGCATAGGAGGGCATCAGGAAGATATCCGCAGCACTGTAGGGTGCGACAATAGCATCGACATACCCGGGAAAGATCAGGTTGTTGCCGCAGCGGCGTTTCAGCCGTCGTATCCGCAGCCAGTCTTTCGAGAGTGCCCCGTAGGGAAACCCCCCAACCCAGACGAATGTCTTTTCGGGGTGCTGTTTTGCCAGGGCAAGGAAGTCATAGAGCCCTTTCCGGGGAGTCAGCTGGGCTACCGATAACACGACCTCCTGCCCTTCAGGTATCCCGTACCGATCACGGAATGCTGCCCCTTGTTCCGCATCCTTCCTGAAATACTCCCTGTTTACCCCGTTCGGGATATAGGTGACCGGCATATCCGGCAACATCGCGATCACCTCTTCATGGCATGGCCTGGATATCGTGATCAGGTGGTCGAATTTCCGGTAAATCTTCGGGTACCGCTTGTTGATAAACTCTGCAAGCGCGATGTTCCCCCTGTTGACCCGGGGGGTCGAATGGGCGGTGAGGACTTTTTTCCCCCCGGCAAACCGCCGGTTCAGGAGTGCGAATGGGCCAAAGGTATGGTAATGAACGAGATCATCGTTGTCCGGAAGACCCTTCCAGCTCGAGCTGGAGGTTGTCCATGGTCGAAAGCTCGCGGTAGAGTGTCTTTGCAACCGTCGCACAGCCAATATACTTGAAAAAGAGCATGTCCTCGACGTAAAAGTTGACCTTGATCCCGCCCTCACCGCTGGTATTCATGCTGCCCGTCCCGTGTAGTCCATGACATCCCGGATGCAGGCGTCCATGTTCAGGTATTCGAACCGGGCAAACCTCCCCACAAGGTCGATGCCGATCGCTTCACAATACTCCCGCACAATTTTGATATTAGCCAGGTAGTCAAGGTCGTAGACAACATATGCAAACCGGTGCCTCGCGATTCCCGTATAGACGACATCCTCGTTTCTGATGAGATCCATTGTCTTGAGCGAATCGATCACATGCGTGATGATCTCGTTATCGCTCATCCCGGTAAGGGGGTCCCCTTCATTGTACGTAATTTCGGCAAGCACAGAACTGCAGCCTTCCGGGGCTACGCCGGTGCTGAAGTTCGATGGGAACGATACGCGGTTCATGAGCCCGATTTCGAGGGAAGGAACATAGAGCCATGAGATGTCCGGGACTTTTCCCCGTATGCCGATAAAAACCGAGCAGACAGAATTATACCGAAGCGAAGCTACCGCCTGCCGCACCTTTTCAGGAACTCCTTCCAGTGCCGGGATGAGATTCTGGAGGGGGATGGTACTGATCAGCTTGTCGGCATACACGGTACGGTTACCATCGCTGATCTCCCATCCCGAACAGGACTTATGGATAGAGGAGACACGAAAACCACACGTCACCCGGTCCATGACAGGGGCGGCAATCGCCCTGACCAGTGCCTCAATTCCGCCCTCCTGCGGGTACGAGAAGACTGCCTGGTGGGTATAGCCCTCGGTCTCGATCCCGATTGCCGACCTGATGATATCTTCCACCGGAGGCCGCGGCACTCTTCCCTCGACCCAGTGGGCGGACATCTGTTCGGGGGGATAATTCCAGATCTTCGTGTTATAGGGAATAAGATAGCATTCGGCGATTCCCTTCCCGAACGTTGCATAAATCCAGTCCCGGAAATTTTTGACAGGGGGGAGTTCGCCCTTCTCTGAAGCGATCAGGGTTTTTATGAATTCATAGAGGCAGAAATACCGGTCTTCTGCCGGGAGCCCGGAAAGTCCGTTCTCGAACGGGTACTTCACGAACCTGTCTTTATAGAATATCTTCGTATTCCGCTTCCTTTCTGCACGATTCTCCTGGAGGACCGATTGCATGAAGCGGAGGACTTCCTCGTCCCTTGAGAAGATGATATGGGACCCCCCTGTATCAAAACAGAACCCTTCCTCCTGTCGCGACCGGCAAAGTCCGCCGATAGTTGGTTCTCCTTCAAGTACAACGACCTCCTCCCCCTTTCCGGCAAGGAACCGGGCAAGGGTGACTCCGGTAAGTCCCCCACCGAGAATCGCGGTCTTCACATCGTATACATTGTTGTCTGGAATTTATATGGTTGACTTCCTGCAGGCATCCTCCGCGTGCGATTGTTTAAGAGAAGGGAGGTGAAAAGAGACGATCACGATACACGGGTGAACCGAACATGGATGAAAAGAGGCTGGGGAAGGTGGTGCTCACCAATACGTCCCGGGAGATGTTTCCGGAGATTCATCTGACAAAACTCGATGTGATCGAATACTACCTCCGCATCGCTCCCCGGATTCTTCCCTGGCTTGAAGAGCGGGCGCTTGTCCTGCAGCGGTTCCCTGACGGGGTGAATCGTCCCGGGTTCTACGAAAAGGATGCCCCTGCAGGGACTCCGGGATGGGTACGGCTCTATCTCCACCATTCTGTCTCCGCAGACAGGGACCTGCGCTACATCGTCTGCGACAACCCGGACACCCTCATCTGGCTTGCCAACCTTGCAGCAATCGAACTCAACATCCCCCTGGCACGATTGAAGGATCCGGACGCTCCCGATCTCCTCCTCTTTGATATCGATCCCGAGCCCCCTGCCGGGTTTTCTGAAGCGGTGACCGCTGCGCTTGCCTTGCGGGATGATCCTCACCGATCTCGGCCTTTTGTCGTTTGTGAAGACATCAGGGAAAGAAAGGCCTCCATGTGGTGATTCCCCTCGCAGGCGGATACAGTTTCAGCCAGACGCGGAATTTCGTCCATGCAGTCGGCGGGTTGCTGGCAAAGGATTCGCCGCTTATCGTTGCTGAACTGACGCAGACGAATGACCCGGGAAAGGTCTTTATTGATTATCTCCAGAATGCTGCATGGAAGACCATGATCGCACCCTACAGCCTTCGGCCGACCGGAACGGCGACTGTCTCCATGCCTGTCTCATGGAGCGTCCTTGCGGGAAGCATCGTTCCCGATGATTTCACGATACGAACTGTACATGCCGGGCGTGAAGATCCCTGGAAAGACCTGAACACGGCTGCCGAACGGTTGCCCGAGGTGGGAAAATGAGCGGCGATACGAACGATGCGGGACCGGTCTCCCGCCGTGCCTTCTGGACCGGTGCAATCAGCATCGGGCTTGTCAATATCCCTGTACGGCTTGCCGTCATGGTGAAGGAGCATACCATCCCGTTCCGGCTCCTGCATAAGAAAGACGGGCAGCCGGTACGATACGAGCGGGTCTGCACCAGGGATAACGAAGTGGTGCCATGGGCGGAGATTGCCAGGGGGTTTGAGGTCGGGGAAGGGGAGTATATCGTCATAGAAAAGGAGGAGATCGATGCGATACGGCCGGAATCCGACAGGAGGATCAGGATCGACCGGTTCATCCTGTCCTTTCCGTCGACCCTGTGTATTTCGACAAGACCTACCTGCTCCTTCCTGACGGGCCTGCGGATGCGTATGCCCTGCTCCGGGATACCTTCCGCGGGATGGGAAGGGCCGGCATCGGCAGGATCACCCTGCGGACAAAGGAGTCTCCCGTCCTTGTCCGGGAATACAACGATGCCCTGATCGCAACGACACTCCATTATCCGGACGAGGTGACCGAACCCGGCAGGGTCGCCGAGCTCTCCGGGATGCCTGTCCCCGGGAAGAAAGAGCTGTCCCTCGCAGAGAAGATCGTCACCGATCTTTCCGGTGAATTCGAGATCGGCGAATACCATGACACCTACCGGGAACGGATCGAAGCCCTGATCAGCTCGAAGATGGCAGGGACAAAATACCATGTCGAGAGACCGAAGGCAGCGGAGGTCAGGGACCTGATGTCAGCGCTCGAGGAGACGCTTGCCAAAATGAAGGCTGAGCGGGCTTCCGTGAAAGGATCCGACTGAGAGGTCGGTTTTCCCATGGGTCTCGAACCGTATAAGAAGAAGAGGAATTTCAAAGCCACCCCGGAACCTCGGCGGGGATGATAAAGGCAGGCCCCGCTTCCTTCGCGAATCTTTGTGGTCCAGGAGCATCATGCGACCCACCTGCATTATGATCTGCGGTTCGAGTCAGACGGGGTGCTCCGGTCATGGGCTGTGCCGAAAGGGGTCCCGGAACAACCCGGGGAGCGGCACCTTGCGGTGGAGACAGAGGACCATCCGCTCGAATATGCCGGATTTGAGGGGACCATCCCGGAAGGAGAGTACGGGGCCGGGGAGGTGAAGATCTGGGATTCGGGGATCTTTGAGCCGCTCATCTGGGAGAAGGACAAGATCGAGGTGGTGATGAAAGGGGACCGGCTTTCCGGCCGGTATGTTTTGGTACGGTTTAAGAAGGCTGGGGAGAAGGAGTGGCTGCTGTTTAAGGCGAAGGAGTGAGGAGGAGGGAATGGACAGGTCTGGTTGTATAGACAACACTACTCCAATTCACAGGGATGAAAAATCGTGGGATCTTTTCCAGATCGTGAGATGAGATCAATGTCAGCGGAAAGGGAACTGGGCTGTCGTTGATTACCCAAATCTCCCATACCATTTATGGGCTTGTTCGATGGTGGTAATCAAATCTATCTTCACAATTTTTCGATCACTATCAATTTGATAAAATGCCGTATACGATCGCCCTATATGCATACGATACAAAGGGGGATTCACATGAATATCTAATAGTTCCTTATCCCCGGAATTTCCAGGAAAGGGATTGTTTTTAAGTTTTTTTAAATGTTCCTTCACTATTTTCTGACTTTTTTTGGGAAGGCTTGAAAGAAATTCATCTGCCGTTTCCTCAATCAGAATCTCGAACATCAGAACTCGAGTTTTTTATACTTTCCTCGTTCCCGGACCAATTTGATGTCCTGTGTCAAGCGGCGGGCATGCAATGCATCGATCATGTCCTGGAGTAATTCATCATACGTTTGGTGAGGTTCCTTTAATTCACCCATTGCCTGCCACGTATCTTCAGTAACCGGGATCCTTTTCTTAAGGAGAGGCATTGTTCTCGTACCTTTATATTGTAAATTATTTTAAATAACTATCGTATCTGGGAGAGGATTGGGAATATCATTTAATCTGCCGTGTCATCCTGAAGCATTTTATTGTATTGACTCCTTTTGTGTCGTTCATCCTATCCCGCTTCTGCACAAATAGGGGGTGACAACCAAAAGAATTGAACAAGAACCCTTCATGTTTCATACTACGTGACTAAAAAAAGAGGGGACACTCCCCCTATTTCCCGCCCTTCACCGCCTTCGACCCCCGGAGCATCGCGATCCGGCCGGTCCTGACGAACTCCTTGACTCCATACTGCCTGAGCAGTTTTTCGAGGGCATCGATCTTCTCGGTGTCCCCGGTGATGGAGAGGATGATCGTCTTTGACGCCACATCGATGATCTGGGCACGGAAGATCGTGGCGAGCTGCATGATCTCGGCCCGGCTCGTACCCGGCTCGGCATTCACCTTGATCAGGGCAAGTTCCCGCTCCACCCGCTCGTTGTCGGTCAGGTCGGAGACCTTGATCACGTCGATCAGCTTGTTGAGCTGCTTCATCACCTGCTCGATCTCTGCATCGTCCCCGATGCAGACGATGGTGATGCGGCTCATCCCCGGCTCTTCGCAGGGGCCGACCGCAAGGCTCTCGATGTTGAAACCCCTCCGGGAGAAGAGCCCCGTGACCCGCGAGAGCACTCCTGCCTTGTTCTCGACAAAGATCGAGAGCGTGTGCGGCTTCATCCCTGCTGCCCCCCGATCATCTCGTTGATCGCTGCACCGGCGGGCACCATGGGAAACACGTTCTCCTCGCGCTCGACCCTGAAGTCCAGGACAAACGGCCCGTCCGTCTCGATGGCGGCTTTTATGGCCGGCACGACGTCATCGCAGGAATCCACCCGGATACCGTCAACGCCGTAGGCCTGTGCCACTTTCACGAAATCGACAGGCGGAAGCTCGGTGAACGAATATCTCCGGTTATGGAAGAGTTCCTGCCACTGCCGCACCATCCCGAGGAAGCGGTTGTTCAGGATCGCGACCTTGACGGGTATCTTGTTCGAGGCCACGGTGGAGAGCTCCTGGATGTTCATCTGGAAGCTCCCGTCACCCGCGATATCGAAGACGACCTCGTCCGGGCAGGCGAACTGGGCGCCGATGGCTGCAGGGAACCCGTACCCCATGGTGCCAAGTCCCCCGGAGGTGATCCAGGTCCGCGGTTTCCGGAAACAGTAGTACTGGGCGGTCCACATCTGGTTCTGGCCGACCTCGCTGACGATGATGCCCTCTCCCTTGAGAATATTCGAGAGCTGCTCGACCACGTACTGCGGCCGGAGCGTGCCGTCACAGCAGTACTGGAGCGGGTGCTTCTCCTTCCAGCCCCTGATCCGGGTGAGCCACCGGTCGTAGGCTTTCTTCTTCTGGACCTTTGCAAGCATATCCTGCAGCACCGATCGCACGTCGCCGACTATCGGCACATCGACCTTCTTGTTCTTCCCAATCTCTGCCGGGTCGATGTCGATATGGATGATGCGGGCATGCGAGGCAAAACTGTCCAGTTTCCCGGTCACCCGGTCATCGAACCGCACCCCGATCGCAATGAGCAGGTCGGATTCGGTGATGGCATAGTTGGCAGAGCGGGTGCCGTGCATCCCGAGCATGCCAAGGTTGAGCGGATGGTCGCACGGTACTGCCCCAAGCCCCATCAGGGTGGTGGTCACCGGGATCATCAGGGTCTCGGCAAGCTGCACGAGCTCTCCCGCAGCGTCCGATGAGATGACTCCCCCGCCTGCATAGATGACCGGCTGTTCTGCCTCCAGGATCATCTCGAGGGCCTTGTCGATCTGCTTGGCATGACCCCGGATGGTCGGCTGGTAGCCCCGGAGCGTGACAGGTTCAGGACCCGGAAACTCGTACTCGATCGATCGCATGCTCACGTCTTTTGGGATGTCAACGAGGACCGGGCCTTTCCTCCCGGTACCTGCGATATAGAACGCTTCGCGGAGCACCCTGCCGAGATCCTCGGTCCGTTTCACGAGGTAGTTATGCTTCGTGACCGGCAACGTGATCCCGGTGATGTCCGATTCCTGGAACGCATCGTTCCCAAGCAGGCTCGTCGGGACCTGCCCGGTGATTGCCACGATGGGGACCGAGTCCATGTAGGCGGTAGCAATCCCGGTGACAAGGTTGCAGGCGCCGGGCCCGGAGGTGGCGAGGCATACCCCGACACGGCCGCTGGCACGGGCAAACCCGTCAGCGGCATGGGCTGCTGCCTGTTCATGCCGTACAAGGATGTGCCGCAATGACGAGTCGTAGAGTTCATCATATATCGGCAACACCACACCGCCAGGATAGCCGAAGATGGTCTCGACTCCCTCGCGCTGCAGCCCTTCAATCAGGATTTTTGCTCCGGTCTTCATGCTCTTCCCTCAACAATCGGTTCATGCCGGCGACCACCGCTTCCACACTTGCCATGATAATGTCGGTGCGAGCGCCGCGAGACGTAATTATCTTTCCGTCTTTACTTAATCTTACCGTCACGTCCACGAGCGCATCGGTCCCGCCATGGATTGCATCGACATGATACTCTTCAAGGGAGATATCGGCCACTGCGGCGACTGATTTCCGCAGTGCCTCCATTGCAGCATCGACCGGCCCGGTCCCTGTGGCTGCGCTCGTGACTTCCTCATCCTTGACGAGAAGGGTCACCGATGCGGTCGGAATGACGTTGCTCCCTGAAACCACGGTGAACTGCTTCATCGTGAGGACCGGTTTATTCTCAATCGCCATCACCGCTTCGGCGACAGCCATCAGGTCCGTATCGGTGACCCTCATCCCCTTGTCCCCGAGGTCCTTGATGCGCGAAAGGATCTCCGCGAGCTGCTTCTCATCAGGGTGATAATGGAGTTCGGAAAGGGCTGCTTCCACCGAAGCAGTGCCTGAATGCTTCCCAAGCACGATACGCCGTTTCCTGCCGATCCTCTCGGGCGGGACCGGCTCATAGGTGCTCGGCTCTTTCAGCACCCCGTGGGCATGGATCCCGCTCTCGTGGGTGAAGGCCATCTCGCCCACGATTGCCTTGTTCGTGGGGAGAGGGACGCCGGTAAGCCGCGACACCAGTACAGCGAGCGGGTATATCTCCTGGGTAGTGATCCCTGTCCGGTAATTGTAGAGAATCTCAAGGGCCATCACGAGCTCCTCGAACGGCGTGTTCCCTGCCCGCTCCCCAAGGCCGTTGACCGTGACATGGGCACAGGACGCCCCTGCACGGAGCGCCGCTATGGTATTTGCCATCCCCATCCCCAGGTCGTCATGGCAATGGATGGAGAGGGGGGCGAGGCAGAGGGGAGGGATGATCTCTGCCACCCGTTCGGGAGTGAGGAGGCCGACGGTGTCGCAGAAGCAGAGCCGGTCGGCACCGCATTCGAGCCCGCCCGAATAGACCGATCGGAGAAACGCGGGGTCTGCCCGGGAGGCATCCTCCCCTGAAAGCTCCACGATCAGGCCGCGGTCCTTCGCGTAGGCGACTGCATCCATCGCCATCGAGTAGACCTGGTCACGGGTCTTCCGGAGCTTCTTCTCGATATGAAGGTCGCTTACCGGGATGACGAGGTGCACGGAGTCAGCCCCGTACTCTGCTGCATAATCGATGTCAAGCTGCACTGCACGGACATACGTGCAGATCTCTGCCTGGAGCCCGGCATCCGCTATGAGGCGGAGGGCCTGGCGTTCTCCTTCAGATGCGACAGCGGACCCGGCTTCGATCACGTGGACGCCGATCTCCGAGAGTCGCGTTGCAATCTCCAGTTTCTCAACAGGTTTCAATGAGACGCCGGGAGTCTGCTCCCCGTCCCGTAACGTGGTATCAAAAAAGCGCAGTTTTTCAGGGAATAAAACGATCTGTCATGGATAATCCACCACATGTATAGAATTGCGGCATATCCTCATTAACGTATCGGACATCCGGAATCTGATTTTTCGAGAAAAACACGAAACTATGAGTAGTTTTCATTCTCCCCACTAATATAGGAAAAGAGCTGTTTTGAAGAGTAAATCAAGGAATTAGAATTAGTTGTACCCTAAATTATAACCACCAATTAACGATTGAAATTATCCATATTCCCCGTCATAAAACCTGTGTAAAAAAGTGATATGAATGAAGGAAGAAAGAATCTGATGCCGGGATACTGTCCTATCGCATCCCGGGGGACGCCACAGCGGCGGGGGTTGAGCCGAAGGCGAGAACCCCCTGGAGCGTCTTTAAAGACATGCGATCTTATAGTTGTGGGAAAATTTGGTGGATGAACTGGCACTACACCCTAAATCAAAAAAAGGTTAGACCGGAACCGCTTCTATGACTTCCGCCTTCATCTCGTCCCCTTCATCATACACCTGGGCGAAGTAGCGTGCCGAAAATATCGAGACGGCCGGGGTAAGTACCAGGTAGATCAGCCAGCCGATATAGGGAATTGCCATGATGATGAAAAGAATGAATCCCACTACAAGCATGACAACTGCGATCACGATCAACGCCAGGATATAACTCCCCCACCCAATCTTCCTGATTGTTTCGAAAATACCGGAAAAGTTGAATGCCTCACCGAACCGCTCTTTCCGGGCCATCCGTATGATCCCGATATATCCAATGATGCCGATGACGATGGCAAGGATCAGGGCAATGAACAGGCCGATAAGGAACGTCCCAATCAGGGGGATGAGCAGTTCCGGGTTCGACGTAAAGTAGTCGGGATTTCCGCTCATGGTAACCTGCTGGATGGCTGAAAATACTGCCCAGCCGCCGAATAAGAGCACAACCACAATGACCGGAATCATGTAGATGAGCCAGGCTACTATCAGCTTCAGCCCGTCAATGAAAAGTTTTCCCCAGTGCTGGAGTTCGGGTGCGGGTTTCGTCCCGCGGTATATCTCCATAATGTATCCAAATATCAGGGGGAAGATGATCGTTGATACGATGAGGAGAATCCATCTTTTCCATTTCCCCCACACCGCTTCCCTGGCGTACTCGAAAGAGTCGCCAAGCATTTTTCCATATTCCATTATGCTACCACTCCTGTATATTCATTGATTCGAATGAAGTGATTGAAAAAGATATCGTGATTTTACTAAACACTCTAATGCCTGAAATACCGGATGCCGGTGAAGACCATCGCCATGTTCAGGGTGTTTGCCGCCGCGATCACTTCGGCATCGCGGATCGACCCGCCGGGCTGGACGAGCGCCGTGGCTCCTGCGGCAGCAGCGACCTCCAGGGTGTCCGGGAATGGGAGAAACGCATCGGAAGCAACGACCGATCCCTCGAGTGAGAAGAGCGACTTGTCGATCGCGATCTTTGCCGAGTCCACCCGGCTCATCTGACCGGCACCGATGCCGAGGACCTTATTCCGGGTGGCAAAGACGATTGCATTGCTCCGCGTATGCTTGCAGACCTTCCACCCGAGTTGCAGCGCCCGGATCTCGGCCGGCGTCGCATCCCGGTCGGTGACGACCTGCCAGTGCTCCCGGTAGGGAGGCGTTTCCTGCATCAGGACCCCCCCATCGATAGTGCGGAGCTCCGGGCCTCCCGCTGGCTTCGGCAGTATCACCACCCGCATGTTCTCCTTTTTCTGCATGGCAGCGCGTGCATCAGGGGTGAATGATGGTGCAGCGACCACTTCCACGAATGTGGAACAGATCTCTTCAGCGAGTGGCAGCCCCACTTCACCGTTCAGGGCGACAACCCCGCCGTATGCCGATACCGGGTCAACGCCCCGGGCGCCAAGATAGGCTTCCAGTACCGACTCTCCCAGTGAGACCCCGCAGGGGTTGTTGTGCTTGAAAATAACAGCGGCGGGTTCCTCGAACTCCCGGATAAGGCCAGCTGCTGCGTTCAGGTCAAGGTAGTTATTGTAGGACATCTGCTTTCCCTGGAGCGGCACAACCCCGGCGATCCCTGCCTCCCCGTATACTGCACCCTTCTGGTGGGGATTTTCACCATAACGGAGTGCTCCTCCCGTTCCCGAACTGGAGCGTGAAGACCGGGGCGACGTCCTGTCCTATCGACTGGAAATAATTGCTGATGGCGGCATCGTAGGCGGCAGTCCTGGCAAACGCTTTTTTTGCGAGCATGAACCGCTGCTCCGGAGAAAATCCGCCCTTTCCGAGAGCATCGATGACGAGCGGGTAATCGGCAGGATCCGTGATCACCGCGACATCCCGGTAATTTTTTGCTCCGGCACGGATCATTGCCGGACCTCCCACATCGATATACTCGACGAGCTTATCGGGGTCCTGTACCGTGAGTTCCATCTCCTCGAAGGGATAGAGGTTCGTGACAAGGAGGTCGATCGGGTGAATACCCTGCTCCGCCATGGTTGCATCATCGATACCCCTCCTCCCCAGGAGCCCGCCATGCACTTTCGGGTGGAGGGTCTTTACCCGCCCGTCCATCATCTCGGTTGACCCGGTATATGCCGAGACTTCGGTAAAACCGATCCCTGCCTCTTTCAGGATCGTACCGGTGCCTCCGGAGGAGAGAATTTTCACCCCGGATGCATCGAGTGCCTTCGCAAGTTCGATGATCCCGCGCTTGTCCCATACCGAAAGGAGTGCCCACTTCATGAAGGGATATTGGAAAGTATCTCATATGAGTGTGATGGTGCTCTCTGATCGGCTGGGGCAAACCCCTGGATGAGGGTGCGATACTGGTTCAGACGTTGCATCAATAACAATGATTTTATAGAACTACAATGCAATAGTTATCCTGATCGTCCTATGGTTCAAGAAACAGAGGAGGAATTTAACGGGCTGGATCAGGAAAAAGAAGAAGTATCAGTCCCTGATTCAGCACCCACCTCCCCTGAAGATCTGCAGCGCGATGACCGCGAGCTGAATGAACGGTTCCTGCGGCTTGCTGCCGACTTCGAGAATTACAAAAAGAGAAAGGACCGGGAGATGGATGCACTGGCCAGGTTCGCTATCGAGGGATTTGCGATCGAACTCCTTGAAGTGGCTGACAATTTTGAACGGGCATTGAGATCAGAGGATCCACAACCCCGGGAGGGTCTCGAACAGATCCGGAAACTCTTCTGGACGGTGCTCGAACGGCACGGCATTCGCTCCTTTGAATCCGTCGGGACGAGGTTTGACCCTGCCTGTCATGAAGCGGTGGTCGCACTCCCCTCGGAGTGCAGGGAAGGAACCGTTGTGGAAGAGTATGCCCGCGGCTATCGCATGCATGACCGGGTGATACGCTGCGCAAAAGTTGCAGTATCGAAAGGAAAGGAAGGTGTCTGATATGGCAAAGGAAAAAGTTCTGGGGATTGATCTTGGCACGACATTCTCCTGTATGGCAATCATGGAGGCAGGGACCCCTGTGGTGATCCCGAATGCAGAAGGCGGGCGGACGCTCCCTTCTGTCGTCGCTTTTACAAAAGACGGCGAACGGCTTGTCGGAAGCCTTGCCCGGAGACAGGCAATCACGAATCCCACGAGGACTATCCAGTCCATCAAGCGGAAGATGGGGTCGACCGATAAGATCAGGATTGATGACAAGTCGTATACGCCCCAGGAGATCTCGGCGATGATCCTGCAGAAGCTGAAGGTCGATGCCGAGGCATACCTGGGAGAGAAGATCACAAAGGCGGTCATCACGGTCCCTGCATATTTCAATGACGCCCAGCGCCAGGCTACCAAGGATGCAGGGAAGATCGCGGGACTTGAGGTGCTCCGCATCATCAACGAGCCGACCGCAAGTGCCCTTGCATACGGGGTCGATAAAGAGAAGGATGTGACCGTGCTCGTCTATGACCTTGGCGGCGGTACGTTTGATGTATCGATCCTGACCCTGGGTGACGGTGTCTTCGAGGTAAAAGCGACGGCAGGGAACAATTTCCTCGGTGGCGACGACTTTGACAAGCGGATCATGGACTACCTTGTCGATGAATTCAAAAAGAAGGAAGGGGTCGATCTCCGGACCGACCCGATCGCCATGCAGCGGCTGCGGGATGCGTCGGAGAACGCCAAGATCGAGCTCTCCCAGAAACTGAAGAGCAACATCAATCTCCCGTACATCACCACCGGATCGACCGGCCCGAAATTCCTCGATTTCGATCTGTCGAGGGCGAAGCTCGAGCAGCTGATCGGCGATCTGGTCGAATCCACGGTCCCGCCGGTCAGGCAGGCCCTTGCCGATGCGAAGATGAAGCCCGAGGATATCCACCACGTCCTGCTCGTCGGAGGGTCGACCCGCGTACCCCTCGTGCAGGAGACGATCAAGAAGATCCTGCACAAGGATCCGGACAAGGGGATCAACCCTGATGAATGCGTGGCGCTCGGGGCTGCCATCCAGGGAGCAGTACTCACGGGCGAGACAAAGGACATTGTCCTCCTGGATGTCACGCCGCTCACGCTCGGGATCGAGACACTCGGGGGCATCGCCACCAAGCTGATCGAACGGAATACCACGATCCCGACGAGAAAAAGCCAGATCTTCTCTACGGCTGCCGACGGGCAGACCAGCGTCGAGATCCATGTCGTCCAGGGTGAACGTGCCCTTGCAAAGGACAATTTCACGCTGGGACGGTTCCAGCTCTCCGGAATCCCCCCTGCCCCACGGGGAATCCCCCAGATCGAGGTCACCTTCGATATCGATGCCAACGGCATCATCCATGTCTCGGCAAAAGATCTCGGGAGCGGAAACGAGCAGGCCATCACCATCAAAGGCGACCGGAAGCTCTCTGAAGACGAGATCAAGCGGATGGTAAACGAGTCCAAGTCGTTTGAAGAGGACGACCGGAAGAAGCGGGAGGAGATCGAACTCCGCAACCTGGCAGACAGCGCGGTGTTCAATGCCGAGAAGATGCTCAAGGACAGCGGTGAATCGATGGAGCCTGCCGACCGTGAGAAGATCCAGGCAGGGATCGAGTCGGTCAGGTCCGCCCTCCAGTCCGACAACTCGGAAGAGATCAAAAAACAGATGGAAGTGCTCACTGAAGCGGTGTACGCAGTCACCACCAAGATCTACCAGAAGGTGCAGGCTGAGCGGCAGGCCGCTGAGGCAACAGGCGGAACAAAAGGGCGAAAAGGAAAAAGACGATACCGTGGTCGATGCCGATTATACCATGAAAGACGAGTGAGCAGATGGCTGCGGGGGATTATTACGAGATCCTGGGCATCCCGAAAACCGCCGATGAGAAGGAGATAATAAAAGCATACCGCACCCTTGCCCGGAAGTATCATCCTGATGTCTGCAAGGAGGAAGGGGCAGAAGAGCGGTTCAAGAAGATCAACGAGGCATACAGTGTCCTTTCGGATACCCAGAAACGGGCGCAGTATGACCATCTCGGGCACGATAGTTACACCAGTGCTTCGAAGGGCTCCTATTCCGGCGGAGGGGGATCCGGGGGATTCTCTGCCGATTTTTCCGGGTTTGGGGACATCTTTGACTTCTTCGGGGGAGGGTTTGGCGGGCAGAGGCAGCAGCCGGGACCTCGCCCTGGCTCCGACCTGCTGATGCACCTCTGGATAACCCTTGAGGATACCGTATTCGGGACCGAGCGGGAGATCGAAGTCTCCCATTCTGAACCATGCCCGGCATGCGAGGGGACGGGGAGCAGCACCAAAAAACGGGTCTCCTGTCCCCGATGCGGGGGGAGCGGGCAGCTCCGTCAGACGAGCCAGAGCATTTTTGGCCAGTTTGTCAGGATGGCCACCTGCCCCGATTGCCGGGGGCTTGGGAAGATGCCCGAGACCCGCTGTCCCGATTGCCGGGGGGCCGGGATTACCCAGGTAAAGAGGAAGGTCACCGTCAGGATCCCTGCCGGAATCGATACCGGGATGCGGCTCCGGCTGGAAGGCTACGGGGAAGCGGGTGACTTTGGCGGCCCGAACGGCGATCTCTTCATCGAGGTCTCTGTCAGGCCGCATGACCGGTTTGCCCGTCATGGTGATAATCTTGAGACGACTGCAGAGATCACCCCTGCCCAGGCGGTGGTGGGATCTGAAATTGAGATCGAGACCATCGAGAAGAAGAAGGTGGTTCTCACCATTCCTGCAGGGATCCAGCATGATACCGCCCTCAAAATACCGGGGGAGGGGGTGCGCCGGCGCGGCAGGCCGGGCGATCTCCTGGTCCGCGTGAAGATCCGTATCCCAAAACACGTCTCAGAGGAAGCAAAGGAACTCTACGGAAAGATACTCGAGATCGAGGGTTCAAAATCCGGTAAGAAAAAGGGATTTTTCTCGGGATTGAAGGGCAAGGGATAAAGCCCCTCCCCTTCCCTGCCCCTCACTCTTTCTCCCAGGGCAAGCGGGGCATCCTATGCCACAGGTTTATTCTCACGGCTTTCCACTGTACTGGGACGTGAGACTGATCGTTGAGCTATCAGGAGAACACCCGCATCTCCCCTTTGCCGAGCTTGAAGTGGTGGGCACCGTCATTGACAGGAGGCCCCAGGTTGCCGTGGTGGAGTGCCGGTCTCCCCAGACGACCCGGAGGCTCGCCCTGGCCCATGCGGTACTTGAATATCTCGGCGAATCTGCTGCCGATCGCGAATCGTTTACTGCGATGGTACGGGACCTTGGTATCACGGCAGAAGCGCCCTTCGCAGCACGGGTCAGGAAGATGGAAGGATCTTCCATGGAGACCCCCGTCCCCGATCTCGAACGGCTGATCGGATCGAGTATCAGGGGTACGGTCAGTCTTTCGAATCCTTCCTGCGAGTACCGGGCGATCCTTTCCGATGACCGCTGCTATTTCGGGAAGGTGCTGCTGCGTATCGACCGGCCGTCCTATGACCAGCGGAGACCCGGTTCCCGGGCATTCTTCCACCCCGGGGTGATGATGCCCCGCCTGGCGAGGGCGCTTGTCAATATCTCCCTTATCCGTCCCGGGGAAAAACTGCTCGATCCCTTCTCCGGGACAGGGGGGATCGTCCTTGAAGCCTCTCTCGTAGGGGCGTATGGGATAGGGAGCGATATCGATCCGTTCATGGCCGACGGGAGCCGGAAAAATGTTCCTGGTGCAGGAATTGTGCGTGCTGACACCAGGTGCCTCCCGTTCAGGGATGCGAGCATCGATGCCGTGGTGACCGATCTCCCGTACGGACAGTCGGTCTCGATTATTGCAGGGAGCCTGGAAGGGCTGTATTGTTCCGCCCTGTCCGAGATCAGGCGTGTTCTCGTACCTGGGAAGAGGGCAGTGGTGGTCACCCACAGGGATATATCCGGTGAGGCTGCAAAGGTGATGTCGGTCCGGGCATGCTATGCCCAGCGGGTGCATAAAAGCCTCACAAGACGGATACTGGTACTTGAACGATGAGGATCAGGGGTCTGTTTCCCGATAAAAGATAAATCCGGGGCGGGATAAGATCTTTAGGTATCCTGATGAAACCTGCCGGACCTCCCCTCCACGCTATGAAACTACAGAAGACCGTTTCCAGGTAACGCACCTGTGCCGGAAAGAGACCACTCATGGAGAAAAGCACCCTTCGTATCTGCAGCCGTTCCGATGCCGGGATAAGGATGGAAAATGAAGATACGTGCGGGGTACGGCGGTATGATCACCCCTCAGGCACGGTAGCCCTGCTTATTGTTGCCGATGGCCTTGGGGGACACCCGGCAGGAGAGGTGGCAAGCGCGCTGGCCGTGGATACGCTCATGAAGGTGACAGGGGATCAGCTTCCCCTCCTGCAGGATCTCGGTATCGGGCCGATGACAAGGCTGATGGAATCTGCATTCATGGAAGCAAATAACGCGGTCATTGCCAAAGGTGAACGGGACGAGCGATGCAATGGGCTTGGGACCACACTGGTCGCGGCGCTGGTCAATGAAGCGGACGAATGCATTATAGGGAACATCGGGGATTCCCGTGCCTATCTCATTTCTAAAAGGATTCACCGGATCACCCGGGATCATTCAAAGGTCCAGGAGCTTGTGGACCAGGGTATTATCACCCCCTCCGAGGCGGATCGCCATCCCATGAAAAATATTGTCACCCGGATCATCGGGCGGAGAGGGGAGGTGCCCGACATTTTTTCCTGCAATCTCAAGGAGTCACGGCTCCTCCTCTGTTCAGACGGGCTGATGGATGGAATGGGCGAGCCGGAGATCTTCACGGTCATGCGTGGGATGGGAATACCCGGGATCTGTGACACGCTTGTGGAGAAAGCACGGGAGAAGAGCAGGGACAATATCACGGTCGTCGTTGCAGAGTGGACCGGCGGAAACGACCGGTAAAAAGGGTTGGGATTTATTTTTTGGATCCGGGGGCGGCCGTGACAATTTCCACGGCACGCACCATCTGGGGGAGCATCTCGGCAGGGAATCCCATGACCATCTCCCCGTCCTCGATCCCGGAAAATTTTCGGGATCCGTCGCACCCGAGCGAGTAGTTGGCGGTGCCCGTAAGATAGGTCTGGGCGGTCGCGTCTGCACAGATCGACTGGATACCCGAAAACTGTGCGTGCACCCTCCCCCCCAGAAGATACAGGGTCGCCTGTGCGAGTTTCAGCATCGTTCTGGGTGGTGCGACGATGAGGATGACCTGGGGTGCAAACGGGGCTTTTTCAAGGGGTGCATACATCGTTGCATACGTCGTCCCTGATTCGAGGTGCGGTATCTGATCGATCGTCCTCTTGCAGGCAGCGGGGCTTTCGAACTTGCCAAGTCTGAAGTAAAATTCGCCTGTCTTGAGGCTTTCCGAGATCTCGCGAAGCCCGAGGGCCCAGGCCCCGCCCACGCACTCATGGTTCTCAACGGTCGAATAAAAGATCCTCCCTTCCTTGCGGGCGAGAGAGACCATCTGGCAGTGTCTTACGGTTTTATCCAGTTTCTCCACGCCGGGGGGGATCTCTTCCTTCGTGTGGACGATCCGGATCGCGACCGGCGAGGTAGCCAGGCCGAGCGCCTTTTTCAGGGCATCCGAAGCTTGGGGATATTCGGTGATCTGCATAGTTCCTTCCTCCTGACATCGTTTCTGGCATGCGATCTGATAAAAATGTGGAAGGTGACCATCAGAGCCTGCGAAGCTTCTGGTCGACTTTCTCGAAAAAGTTTTTCCCCACATCGACAAAGAGTGCGGGACTGTCCGATTTTTTTACGGTGATGGTGGCTTCGCACCCGAGGTCCATACTCTTCTGGCCGTCGATAACAAGGCTGGCGGGTTGTGCACTTTCGAGCCGGATCTCGAGTGAGCGGTCACTGCTGATGAAGTGAGGCCGTGATGAGAGCATGTACGGCGCCAGGGGGACAAGGAGTGCACCTTCGATACGGGGATCGATGATCGGGCCCCCGGCACTCATCGCATACGCAGTGGAGCCGGTAGGGGTGCTGACCAAAAGACCGTCCGACCTGAATCGTTCCGAGAGGATACCGTCAATGATCACGCCGAACCTGAGCATCTTGGCCGGCCGGCTGGTGACGATCAGGACTTCATTGAGGGCATCCCCGATATGGCTGCCTCCGGCAAAGAACGAGAGCCTCATCCTCGGCTCAACCAAAAATCCATCCGAGATAGTGGTGAGCACATCCTCTGCCTCTTCCGGTTCAAGATCGGTCAGGAACCCTACCTCGCCCCAGTTAATCCCGATGATCGGTACCTGCACCCCCATATCCTGCACGGTGCGGAGGATCGTTCCGTCCCCTCCGATGATAACCGCAATATCCGGTCGTGCCCCGGTGAAGGGCAACCCCGGGCGATGGAGTGCAAGGGCAGTCCCGGTCTCGAACAGGACCTCGTTCCCGGACTTCCTGAGAGCATCACCGAGTTCCCCAGTGTAGCGGAGGGCGTTTTTGTCATCGATCCGGGATACCAGCATGCACTTCATGGGATCACCGCAGGTATTCGATCACTTTCCGGTGCATCAGGCCGTTTGTTGCCACCATGCACCGCCCGATGCTGACCTCGTCAGGAAACCTGAGGGGTTCTCCCTCGAGATCGCTCACTGTTCCGCCTGCCTCCGTGCAGATCAGCATTCCGGCTGCCGCATCGGTCACTCTGAGTGTCCCGCGAAGGTCGATGAATCCGTCTATCCTGCCGCACCCGACATACGCGAGCTCAAGTGCGGATGCCCCAAGGAGCCTCCACCTGCGAATTTTCTGGCCGAGCTGCATGGCCCTGCCCGGGTCGAATTTTCTGCCATACACCGAGAGTGCGCTCTCGTCAAGGGAGGAGATCTTTGAGACAAATACCGGTTTTCCATCGAGAAATGCCCCTTTTCCCGCCGTTGCGGTGAATGTTTCTGTACCCGCCAGGTTCCGGACGAATGCATCGTGTACGATCCCTTCTTCTGCATACGCGATCGAGAGGGCATAAAACGGGATCCCGGCGACAGCATTGTACGTCCCGTCAAGGGGATCAAGGAAGATGGTCCCTTCTTCCCCCTCCATCGTGACTTTTCCTGCCTCCTCGGATATCAGGGTCCTGCAGAGGGGATACCTGGCCAGGTGTTCGATGACGCACTCCTCAGCCACGAGATCGATATATTTCGTAGGAGTTCCGTCTGCTCCCATACGGATGTTCCTGCCGGCATCCGGTGTACCGATCAGAGGGCCGATCGCATCGGCAACAGCACAGGCGATGAGGTCGCATACAGTCTGGAAGTCCATGGATTCAGGGTTCTTTAGGGTGTATTTATCTCATCAGGTATAGATAAATTAAGTAGCGGATACACTTCAGCGAGTGTGAAGAATGAAAGAACAGACAGAAGTTGGTAAATTAAAGGAGGGGCGCTATGTCGTTATCGAAGAGGAGCCATGCAAGATCCTTGGCATCAATGTTTCAAAACCAGGGAAACATGGCGCTGCAAAGGCACGTATCGATGCGGTAGGGATCTTCGATGGTGTCAAGCGCTCGATCGTACAGCCGGTCTCTGCCAAGACCTATGTCCCTATTGTGGAGCGGAAAAGCGGCCAGGTGATCACCATCGCAGGGACGACTGCCACGCTCATGGACATGAAGGAGTACACCAACTTCGAAATTGAGATCCCTCCGACAAAGCAGGGAAGGTTGAGGTGGGAAAAGAGATACCCTACCTCGAGTCACTCGGGAAGAAGAAGCTCGACCTCGATTGAAACACTCGCCTGCAATACTATTTTTTTCCGATCTTCTCTTCCCGGGCATACAACCATTCTCTTCATCCCTTTTTACCGCGAGTAGAGTGCCATCGTCTCCCCGTACTGGAGCACGTGCCCCCGCATCGCCCCGATCAGTGCAGCTTTGGTCGCACCCGGCGGAAGGCTGAGCAGAGCATCGAGCCCGTATACCTTGAAGGTGTAGCGATGGGTGGTGCCGTTGGGAGGGCAGGGGCCGGAATACCCAATCCTTCCAAAATCATTTCTTCCCTGGAGGGCAGGAACCGGGGCTGACACCACTTCCTGTGCAGGGATGCCGGCAGGGATCACCTCCTTCGCAGGGAGGTTCCAGATGAGCCAGGGGCAGAAGGAGCAGCAGGACGGCTGGAATGGATTGACGGCCATCACCGCAACCGATACTGCGTTTGTAAGACCGGAAATCCTGATACGCGGGGAGGCATCGGCGCCGTCACAGGTATTGGTCGGGGGAAATTCCAGGAAGTCGAGCCTGACGACAAGTGGGTCCATGAAAGGAGATATCGGCAGGGTTCTATAAATCAGGAGCTCATCAGGGAATATCCCTGTGTCGGGATCGGATGAATACGGGCCCGGATACAGGCTATCGATGATGAAAACGGACATGATGCCTGAAGGCCACAAGCATACAAACTGAAAATGCCGGAGGCATTTTCCTATTAACCACCTATGACCGCCGTTCGGTCGGGCATAAAGTATGAAAATGGCGAAGCCATTTTCATTGGAAACCAGGCAGAATTCCGGCATACGAATCGATTGCGGGAAAGGCAAATATCCTGACCGTTGCATATTCTGGAGCAGGCATGGAACCGGGATTTGGTGAAGAGAAGCCGCTCTTCCTCTACACAGACGGGGCATCACGGGGGAATCCCGGGCCTTCGGCCTGGGCGTATATTCTCCTCGATGAGCACCGGAATGTCATTGAGGAGCGTGCAGGCGGTATCGGCAGGGGAACGAACAACGAGGCCGAATATCATGGCCTTATCGAAGGGCTCCGGGCTGCTTTACGATTCGGAGCCACATCGCTCTCGGTCTTCTCTGACAGCGAACTCGTGATACGGCAGATGAACGGTACATACCGGGTCGCGTCACCCCGCCTTATCCCCCTTTACCGTGAGGCACAATCGGTCTCCGGAGGGTTTGCGAAGATCGAATATCATTCCGTCCCGAGGAATCAACCGCTCATCGCGAAGGCAGATCTGCTCTGCAATGAAGTCCTTGACAGGGTCCCGTGAAACGTGATCTGCTACAGAGGTGCATCTTTGCCCTCATGTATACCTCTTTATTTCATTTTTTCCAATATACACCTGCAATCGAATGAGGCTGTTTTTTGATGAAGGATACAAAGAAGTCGACCGAAGAGGAATGCAATCACGAATGTGAGGGCTGCGCCACTGCGGCGACCTGTGATAGCGCAAAGGGCAAGGCAAAAGGCCTCCCCGATAAATCGAAGATCGATGTGAAACACGTGATCCTTGTGCTGAGCGGCAAGGGGGGGGTCGGAAAGTCCACGGTGTCCGTGAACCTGGCGTTTGCGCTTTCTGCACACGGCTTCAGGACAGGCCTGATGGACCTTGATATCCATGGCCCGAACGTCCCGAAGATGCTGGGCATAGAGGACCACAAGCTCACCACGATCGGGAACATGATAGAGCCCGTCCGGGTGACCGGCAACCTCGCGGTCATCTCCATGGCGTTCCTCCTCCCTGACACCAGCACCCCGGTCATCTGGCGCGGCCCGATGAAGATGAGTGCGATCTCCCAGTTCCTGTCCGATGTCGACTGGGGCCCGCTCGACTTTCTTGTCGTCGACCTGCCTCCCGGGACCGGGGACGAAGCCCTCTCGATCATCCAGCTCGCCCCGAATGTGACCGGTGCGGTCATCGTCACCACCCCGCAGGACGTTGCCACCATGGACGCGATGAAAGCCGCGAAATTTGTCGAAAAGCTCGAGATCCGCGTGCTCGGGATTGTCGAGAACATGAGCGGCCTGGTCTGTCCGCACTGCAAGGAAGAGATCGATCTCTTCGGTTCAGGAGGAGGAAAACGAATTGCTGCGGAACTCGGGGTTCCTTTCCTCGGCTCGATCCCCCTCGACCCGGAGATGAGGAAGGCTGGCGACGAGGGAAAACCTTTCGTGATCAGGAGCAAGGACAGCCCCACCTGGAAGAAGGTCGACGCAATCATGGAAGAGCTCGTGAAGGTGGTTGAGCAATAGATGAATTTCCGGGAGATGCTCGAAGGGGGAGGGACCTCCCTCCCGGTCTATGAGGATATTTCACTGGTGCTCGAGGATATCGAGCGGTTTCCCCTTTCCATTGAGACGATCTACCGCACTGCGATGGCCTTCGATGATGACACCCTCGACCATCTCCGTTTTGCCCTGCTCAGGGTGCAGATATATTCCGATATCCACCGGAACGAGGATATGGAGCAGGCGCAGAAGATAAAATATGTCGCCCAGGTCCTCGAGAAGATCATCTTTGGCTCCCTGATGATGGAGTACGAGGATATCTTCGGTTCCCATACGGAATAGATATTTTTTCTGGTGATTTGTCCCCGGATATGCTTACAAAGAGTTCCGGCAACTCTCCAACGCGAAAATAAACGTCCATCTGTGAGCAGTTGGGTTTGAGGTTCTTTGATATGGCCTCCCGAAGCATTCCCTCCGTGTGCACACTCGTGCTCCTCCTCATTTCCCGCTCTATGGGAGAAACCCATGAGCCTGAAGGGTTCAGGGCGACAAGGTCGATCCTGGACAGGTCCGTGGATCACCTGGTGGTAAGGGCATATGCCATAAAAAAAATTAAAAAGTTCAAAGAAAAAAAGTCTCCTCGCTGTTTTGTGTCGGGACAATAAATCGGAGGTTGATTATCTGCATACCAGTGCAGTCACTGACACCGCCGCCGAGGGCGTCCTTCGGGGGCGGCGACGTGTATCGCATGTGGGGGTGTGGGAGCGATCAGCCCCCACAAAATGTATCCAGTTCTCCAATCTTATCCACACCAGATAGCGAAGACCCGATAATAAAAAGTCAGATTCTTTTATGCCAGATCAATCACTGCATTGTGCAGGATATCCAGGGTGTCCCTCATCGCCCGTCCTGCATCCCGGAGGTGGTGGTAGATCTCCCGTTTCCTCAATGCATACATCGCATCATTTGTCTGCAACAGTTCGGCCATTCCGGAGATGTATACCTCCTCGATCCGGTGATAGTCATCCCGGGCTTGCCGAATCTGTCCTTCCACGGCATTTTTGTCGGAAGTGAGGCTTCTGACCCCCCGTGAGATACACTGGGTGCCGCTCAGAAGGGAGTGTGCCATGTCCTGGATCGGCTGATCCGGTTCCACCCCGAAAGCATACATCTCTTTGACGGTTTCATTTGAAAAGTTGAGGATGTAATCCATCTGTCGGGAGATGCTGATAGATGTCCTGCCGGTCAAACGGCGTTGAGAACGACCGTATCAGCTTCTCCTCCAGGTCATGGCGCATACCATCCACCATTGTTTCTATTCGTGCAAGTTCGCTGGCATCTGCAGGTTCCCGTGTTTCCAGCCAAACGAGGAATGCCTGCACACCGGAGACGGTCATCTCTGACTGGTGGGCAAGCATGGATTCAAAATCATACTCACGGGGGAAAATTTCGAAAAGCGGTCTCTTTTTTCTCCCTGTCTCCAGGTTCGCCTGCTGTGTTTCTTTATCGATATCCATAGTGAATCACACTCCGGTGATAAGGGATGCGACCGAGTAGAGAACGGCTGAAATGACGATCGTCACTGGCATGGTCACTATCATGGCAATCAGGATATGCGTTCCTACTGACCATTTCACTTTCCTTGGATTCTCTGCCGCGCCCACCCCAATCACGGACATGGTGATGATCTGCGTTGATGACACAGGTGCCCCTGCCAGGGTGGAAAGAGCAATGGATGAAGATGAGAAGACCTGAGAATCAAATGAGTGGATAGGTTCGATTTTAAAGATTTTTCGTCCCAGTGTGTTCATGATACGCCATCCTCCGCTCATGGTGCCGATTGCGATCAGGATTGCGCAGGCGACCCGGGCCCAGAGCGGCACTTCTGCAGCGGTCGACAGCCCTGCGGTAAAGAGGGCCAGTGCAATAATGCCCAGCTGTTTCTGGGAATCGTTCGCACCGTTTGAAAAGGCCATGACCGCTGCAGCACACCAGTTGAAGAACACAATGGGTCGGTTTACCGTTCTTTGTGCATTGCGGAGGAGAATACTGGTGCATTTGTGCATCAGGTAACTTCCCACAAAACCAATCACGATTGAGATGACAAAAAAGAGCAGGATTTTGACCAGTCCGGTGACTTCAAACGGAGGGGTGATCAGCTCATCAAGACCCCAGTAAATACTGCCTATACCGGCGGCAGCTAACCCTCCGCCGATAAGTCCTCCTATCAGGGAGTGCGTTGATGATGAGGGCAGCCCGAATTTCCAGGTAACAATGTTCCAGATCGTTGCAGTCAGCAATGCGATCAGGAGCACCAGCAACGTCTGTTCGGGGGAATCCAGGAGAAGCAGTCCGGAAATGGTAAAAGCGACAGCGCTTCCCCCCAGGATCGCTCCAATCAGTGCCAGTGTCGCAATGAAAATGATCCCCGATTTCGGTGGTGCCGAACGCGATGCGATAAAGGTTGCAGCAATGGCACTGGCGTCCTGAAACCCGTTCGTAAAGGTGAATGCAAAAGCCAGTAGTACCGTAATAATTGCAATCTCAATCATGAACAGGTCAACCGTGCTTCGTGATTCTACTGGGATTGTATATCCTTTCTCATCATCAAATCATTTGCACGCTGCTGCGATCTGCCTTTTTTCGGTCTTCATGGTGAGGTTATTCGGTTGTGTGTGGCGGTTATGTGCCGGTTCTTGCATGGTGACGGTTATTTGTCGGTTATGGGTGACGGGATACGTGCAGTCGGCCAGTCCGGAAAAATGCTCATACCTTGCTGAGAGGGAGGATCGGATGCAGAGACGGGTTGTGAACCCCGGTCCGAACGGTCCGGGGTCTCTCTCCAGCCAGTTCCCTGAAACGAGTGGTGGAACCGACAAAGAAGAACTCCAGGAAATCCCTCCATCCCGGTCATGCAGGAGAAGATGGGTTGCGCTCTAAAAAAGGGTTCATGCAGGAAAAGAGATGTGCTTTTGGATCGAACAGGTATGCCACACACCAGGAACGGTGAGCGTCACTATGCCGAAATACTCATTCATCGCACGGGTGCCGAACCACCCCGGGGCCCTGCACAATGCAGCCCGGGTGGTGATGCGCGAGAAGGCAAACATCAACCGTGTGCAGTTCGACCAGCGGATAGACCCCTATATCGTCTTCTTTGAGATCTCATGCCCGGAAGAGGCATATGGAAGGATCGAGGAAGGGCTTGCCGGGATGGGGTACCTCCAGGATACCCTCCGGCCCTTAAACGTCCTCAAATTTTACATCTTTCTCCCCCATGAACCCGGGGCTCTCTTCGAGTTTTTGAATACCACGACCCGGTACGATGCAAACATCTCGTACATCGACTTCGACGACCGTGGCCGTCACCCCGACCGGCTCACGGTCACGGTCAGCCTTGAGGAGAGCAATACGGCAGAAGCGCTCCTCGATGCGCTGAAGTCCCGCTACCGGATCGAGATCCTCGAATATGACACCACCGGAAAGAAACTCGATGACACGGTCTTTTACATCCGGTTTGCCCAGGAGATCCGTGAGATAATCGGAGAATCGGAAGACCCGTTCCTCTTCTCTTTCCTGGGAGATATCAACCATGCAGTACAGGAGCTGATGCATCTCGGGCAGGATCCGAAAAAGATCTTCGACAGTTTTCTTTCGACCGGGCGGACGCTCACCCGGACCACAGGGAAGGATTTCTATGCCGATATCCAGACCATCCCGCTCGGCCCAACGATCACCCTGACCTGTATCCAGCCCCCGGCAGGTGGCAATGTCTACCTGATCGATTCTCCCGGCGGCTGCACGATGGTCGATACAGGCTATGGGATTTATTCACGGGATATCGGGGCAATCATCAGGACATCTGTCCCGGGAGGAAAGGACGCCATCAGGCAGATCGTCGTCACCCATGCCGATGCCGACCATTGTGGGGCAGGGGGAGAGTTTTCTGTGCCGGCAGCGATGCACCCCGGAACCCTTGACATCATCCGGGCGGCGAACAGGGCGTACGGGTCAAGGAGCGAGGCCTCGGTCCTTGAAGAGATTTACACGACGATGATCAACCTCTTCTCACGATTCAATCCCCCAGAAGAGTTCCACCTGTTTGACTCCCGGACCGGCACAACGAGGGCAGGATTCCCCGTCCTCTCGACCCTCGATGTCGGGGGATACCAGTTCGAGGTGCTCGAAGGGTTCGGCGGGCATATGCACGGGCAGATCTATCTGTTCTGCAGGGAGCTCGGGGTGCTCTTCACCGCCGATACCGTGATCAACTTCGGGCATCTCTCGCAAGAGCGGGCAGACTACAATACGCTCGCCGTTATCCTGGTCACCTCGGTGAATGTGGACAGCGAGGTTTCAAGGGTTGAGCGGCAGAATCTCATCGGCCTGGCCCGCGAGACAACGGGTTTGTTTGAAGGCGGCAGGACACGGTGCCTGCTGTGCTGCGGGCATGGCCCTGTCTCGGTCCTCGAGGGAAAAGAGCTGATCCCCTTTGGTGCGGTGGAGCACTACGTCCCCGGCGGGTAGGGGGATGGCACCTCAAACCGGACGCCGGACCGATTGCATTTCTTACGTTTCCTGCAGGGAGGGGGATGCCCGATCGAGGATGGCAGTCGCTGCAATGATGAGGGCACCTGCCGCATGCCGGATCACTTCCGGCGGGGGTGAGAAGCGGCTGCTATGGAGAAAACCGCAGGAGCCGCTCTCATCTCCGCACCCGACCCGGAAGTAGCAGAGCGGAATGCGGGGTTCAACAAGACCGAAGACGCCGAAGTCCTCGCTCCCGGTGACCGGTTCGATCCGGATAACCTGTCCTTCTCCGTATACCAGACTGAACGCACCGGTGACTTTGCTGGTCAGTGAGCGATCGTTGGTCATGGGAGGGACGGACTGGGGGAGGAGCGTGATCCGGGGAAAGAGCGCCGGGGAGAGGCCGGCACTCATCGCGAGACCTTCGGCCACCCTTTTTATCGCGTTGAGCAGCAGGTCGCGGATGGCTTTCCTGAAATACCGTATGTTCACCTGGAGCATCACTTCGTCCGGAATCGCGTTGTGCTTGATCCCGCCATGGACCGATGCCACCGTGATGATTCCCAGTTCTCCGGGAGGGACCTCCCTGCTCACAATCGTCTGGAAGGCAAGGATGATCTGCGCTGCGAGCACAACAGGGTCACGGGCCCGTTCCGGATGGGCTGCATGGCCTCCTACGCCGGAAACCACAATATCAAGCGATTCTCCTCCTGCAGAGATGATCCCGTCCCGCCAGCCGATCGTGCCTGAGGGAAGGTCAGGGGCGACATGCAGCGCAATCGCCGCATCGGGTCTTGGAAACCGCGTGAAAAGGCCGTCAGCGATCATGCGGGCAGCCCCGGAGACCGTCTCTTCTGACGGCTGCCCGACCATAACAAGAGTCCCGGACCAGTCTTCCCGCCTGGCAAGGGCTCTTGCGGCACCGATGAATGCAGCCATGTGCAGGTCATGCCCGCAGGCATGCATCACGTCAACCTCCCTCCCGTAAGAGTCGCGTGCCCTGACCCTGCTCTGGTACGGAAGGTCGGTCTCCTCCCTGACAGGAAGTCCGTCCATATCTGCCCTGATCATCAGGACAGGCCCCTTACCCCGGGTGAGGATGCCGACAATCCCGTGCCCTCCTACACCTCTCGTGACGGTAAAACCTGCTGCGGCGAGTTCCGATGCAAGCCTGTCGGACGTCCGGTCCTCCTGCCCTGAAAGTTCGGGGCGGGCATGCAGTTCCTGGTACAACTGAAGCAGGAAGGAATATTCCCGTTCACCAGGTCCCGGGTAAGACTCATCAGGCATTCTCATTCCCCCTGATCCGGTGTCGCGTTACCGGAATTCCTCCGGACAGAGTCCCTGAACCGGGTGACCGAGAGATCGAGATACTCCTGTTCCCTGTCGATACCGATAAATTTTCTCCCCGCTGCAGATGCAGCAAGGCCGGTTGTGGAACTCCCGGTGAAGGGATCAAGCACCAGGTCCTCTTCCGCGGTACATCCGAGGATAATCCGTGACAGGAGGGCGTATGGTTTCTGGGTGGGATGCTTCCCGAATTTTTTTTCAGCGCCTTTTGGGGAAGAGATGCTCCAGACCGTCCTCATCTGCCTTCCCGGTTTCTTGAAGGGATCTCCGGGCCATTCGCCGTTCTTCAGCAGGGGATAATTGAAGGTATGCCGTGTATCCCGGCTCTTTTTCGCCCAGATGAGCGTCTCGTGGCTCGCGGTGAAATACCGGGTACTCAGGTTGGGGGGTGCATTTGGCTTGAACCAGCAGATGTCGTTTACAATGTGGAATCCGAGCCGCTGGAGCGCAAATCCGCATGCATATATCGAATGGTACGTCCCGCTGATCCAGATTGAACCGGTCTTTTTAAGGACCCTTTTGCATGCTCCGATCCATGCGCAGTGGAACAGGAAGTCCTCCTCGATCCCGTTGCTTGCATCCCATGGTCCCTTGTCAACCGGTGCCCGTTTCCCGGCGTGGCAGGTAAAACCCCCGTTTGACAGATTATAGGGGGGATCTGCAAAGATGAGGTCGACCGATTCTTCCGGCAGCTCCTGCAGCAGGGGGATACAGTCCCCCAGGTAAAGGGTAACGTCACCATCGCTGTAATATGGCGCAGGTATCATGAACGGAGGTCTCCCCTGCCCGGTTTTCCCGTCATACTCAGTAGTTCCGGCCTTCAGATAGTTCCTGTAAAGGATGGTATGCCGATAGTGGCATAAATCACTATCACTATGGGGGGGAACCACCTGTACGAAATTGTATGTAGTATGCAGTGATACCCTCATCTGAAAATGGCTTCCAGGCACAGGGTGCAGGACATGATGCGGCTGATGGCATCAAAGATTAGGGACACCGCCGCAGATCTCTCCGACAGCGAGACCGAGGCGTTCTTGTCCGAGATCAAAGGTGCCGAGCGCATCTATGTG
Source organism: uncultured Methanoregulaceae archaeon (assembly GCA_963828315.1). GTDB lineage: Archaea > Halobacteriota > Methanomicrobia > Methanomicrobiales > Methanospirillaceae > UBA9949. Next base: position 150,217 of record CAWHEC010000004.1, read on the forward strand.
ATGGGTGCAGGACGATCCGGGCTCGTGGCAAAAGCATTTGCGATGCGACTGATGCATCTTGGGTTCATCGCCTATGTTGTCGGAGAGACGATCACCCCTGCGATGCGGGCAAACGACCTCCTGGTCATCTTCTCAGGTTCGGGCCGGACAAAGACGATCGCCGATATCGCAGAGACTGCGAAGGAGATTGGGGGCCGTATCGCTCTTATCACTTCCAACCGCGACTCGAAGATAGGCAGGATGGCGGATTCCATCGTGTTCATCGAGAACCAAAGGGATGAGGTCAGGGATGACACGGCGGAGTTCGAGATACGCCAGATGACCGGAGAGCATAAATCATTTGCCCCGCTCGGGACGCTCTTTGAGACGGCATCGATGGTTTTTGCCGATGCCTGCATATCGCGCCTGATGGAAATTTCGAAGATTGATGAGAAAGAGTTGAAGGACCGTCATGCGAATATTGAGTGAGGAGCAGTATGAAGGAGTATGTGTGTGCACAACGGTGCCGGGGAATTGAGATATCGGGAATCCGGAAATTATTCGAGGCAGCCGGGCCTGACTCCATCAACATGGGACTCGGGCAGCCTGATTTTGATACGCCGGACCATATAAAGGAAGGAGCAATCCGGGCAATACATGAGGGAAAGACGGGATACACCTCGAACATGGGAATCCCGGAACTCAGGGAGGCTCTCTCCGCAAAATTCAAAAAAGAGAACGGGCTCTCCTATGATCCGGGGCAGATCATCGTAACTGCCGGTGCGAGCGAGGCGCTCCATATCATCATGCAGGGGCTGATCGAAGAAGGGGACCGTGTGCTGTTTGCCGACCCGGGATTTGTCTCGTACGGGGCGCTTGCAGTCCTTGCGGGGGGGAGGCCGGAGGGTATCCCGCTCGATCCGAAGTTCCACATCGATATCGAGGCCGCCAAGTCCCTGATGGACGGGGCAAGGATGATCGTGATCAATTCACCCGGCAATCCGACCGGTGCGGTGGAGAGCCGGGAGTCGATAAAGGCCATTGTCGAATATGCAGAGGATGCGGGTGTGACTGTGGTGAGCGACGAAGTCTATGAGCACTTTCTCTATGGCACATCCCATCACAGCCCGGCAAGGTTCGGCGAGGATGTCATTACGGTCAATGCAGCAAGCAAGACGTACGCAATGACCGGGTGGCGCCTCGGGTATCTCGCGGGTCCCAGGGAATATACCGAGCAGTGCCTGAAAGTGCACCAGTACTGTCAGGCCTGTGCGACCTCGATATCGCAATATGCCGCACTTGCCGGGTATACGGGCCCCCAGGAATGTGTCAGGGTGATGAGGGACGAATATATGAGGAGAAGGGATTACCTGTATGCAGAACTCAGGAAGATGGGTTTTTCGTTTCCCCTTCCGGAAGGTGCCTTTTATATGTTCGTGCCGATGAAGCAGGATCTCCTCGGGAGGATCCTCAAAAAAGGTGTCCTTATCGTGCCGGGGGATGCGTTTGGCTGCAATACTCCTGAATATGCCCGCATGAGCTATGCCGCTTCGATGGAGAACCTGAAGACAGCGGTGGAGCGAATCCGGGCTGCGGCTGGTGAATGAAGAAATGGTAAAAGATCTGCTGATCAAACTCTCGAATGCACACGGTGTCTCGGGGAGCGAGGGAAGTGTGCTTGGAATCGTCAGGAAGGAACTGAAAAATCAGGTCGATGAACTGCATGAAGATGCCATGGGGAACCTGATCGCCGTAAAATCCGGGAACGATTTTAAAATCATGATCGCCGCCCATACCGATGAGATTGGGCTGATGGTGAAATCCATCGATGACAAAGGGTTTATCCGGTTCGTAACCCTGGGCGGGTGGTATGCTCCCACGCTCTACAACCAGCGGGTGATCCTCCACGGCACAAACGGGAGAGTACCCGGAGTCCTTGGGGGGAAACCCCCCCACAAGATGGACGAGGAGGAACGGAAGAAGGCGGTGAAGACTGATGATATGTTCATCGATATCGGGGCGACAAGCAGGGAGGATGCGGAAGCGCTCGGCATCGAGATCGGGACCCCGGGGACCATCGATCGCGACGTCGTTTCCCTTGGAAACGGGCGTCTTACCGGGAAGGCGTTTGACAACCGGGTCGGGGTTGCCATGCTTGTTTCCGTCCTGCAGAAGGTAAAATCCCCGTTTACCATCTATGGCGTCTTCACGGTTCAGGAAGAGGTCGGGCTGAAAGGCGCGAAGACGAGTGCGTACACCCTTAACCCGGACTGTGCCGTTGCAACCGATGTCACCATCCCCGGTGATCATCCTGGCATCGATAAGAATGATGTGCCGATCGAGATGGGGAAAGGGCCTGTCATCACGATTGTCGATTCGAGCGGAAGGGGGCTCATCGCCAGCAGGGGCATGGTTGAGTGGCTCAGGAAGACCGCAAAGGCCAGTGACATCCCCGTCCAGGTCGAAGTGGGTTCGGGAGGGACCACCGATGCCACTGCCATTCATCTTGAAAGGGGCGGTATTCCGAGCACTACCCTCTCTATTACGACCCGGTATATCCATTCGCCGGTCGAAGTGGTGGATCCAAAGGATATCGAGGCGGGCGTACAGCTGCTCGTGGAAGCCCTCAAGACAAAACCAAAACTCTGATCCCGTGAAAGGCAGCACTCATCACTATTTTTTTGAAAAAATCCCGGGTTCAGCCCGGACTGGCTGAAATTTACTATGAAACTGCCTCCGGCATTTCGAATGAAACGCACATGAGACCCCTCGTCACATGCCCCCCTTATGAAAATCCGCGGATGCGGTTTACTATGAAACTGCATCCGGCATTTTCATTTTGTATGGTTGCGTCACAACGGGACTCATGCAGTTTTTCATCAGTATCCTATCTGGAGATGCAATGAAGCGGATCCATACCCTCACCCGTATTTTGAGGAGGTGAAATGGTACATCAAAGTAACACCTTCTGGTTAACAAAAATCATCTCCGTGCAGGAGTATCCGGCCTGAATAGCACGGGCCATCAAAAATTGAGGGTAATATACACTGATTCAATCAGCGGAGTAACAATGCACCCTGAGCGTTAAGCTGATACTTATTACTGCATTTGCGTACCGTATCGGGATACTCTGTTTTCCTGATTTTCATAGCGATCAGACGGTTGTAGTGATGAATCGCATCTTTCATTTATACGGGCTTTTTTTCTGTTTTGAAGATGAAATAAAGAACAGAATCTGAATTGAGATGGGTATCATCTTCATACTGCTGGTTTATCTGGTTAAGCTATACAACTCATCATTCGAAAAATTGTACAGAACGGTGAAAATGTTTAATGGGCGATTGCTATGTCATGAAATCCCATGATGCCGCATTGATATTGTTCACATTGAAATTTTATGCCTTACGGCAGTCCATATTGATGAAATAACACCGTTTCAGACCTGATTATCGGGGAAAGGTTTAAATATATTACGATAGAGCATATGATGAATACATTTATATCATGGAATTTGGCGTCAGTTATGACCGTGTTTCATGATTGGAGGATGTATACAGACCTTAGGTACTGAGGCGTTCGTATGGAGATGAAAGGGGTACTCACTATTGCAATGATACTGCTGGCAACCACCCTGCTGGTGCTCCCGGTCTCGGGGGCATTTGCAGTGACCGGTATCGATCCTGACAGGGGGAATAATACCGGGTGGGTGTATGTGGATCTTTCGGGGACAGATCTCCCGGTAGATTTCAGCGTGAATCTTATTATGGCCGGACATGAGAATATCCCGGGGCAGTTTACCCGATACTACAATACTCGCTGGATCGCCTGTTTCTTTGACTTGAACGGGGAGCTCGCAGGGGAACGAACCCTGGTTGTGGTAAACAATACTGACGGATCGAACGCAACATTCGCAGGGACGTTTTTGGTAGAGAATCCTCCCCCGACGATTACTGCGGTATATCCAAATACTGGTGTCCGCTACGAGACCAGTCTTGCTCTTACCCTGCAAGGGAACAATTTCATGCCGGGCGCCGGTGTGAACCTGACCAACGGGACATCCAGGATTCCCGCAACGGTTTTTGGTATAACGCCATCCCAGATTTCCTGTTCAGTTGACCTCACAGGGAGTGCTCTCGGACCCTGGTCGGCAGAGGTGACGAATACTGATGGAAAATCGACCCTGCTCGTGGATGCGTTCACCGTTGTGAACCCGGTACCCGTCCTGTTGTCAATCGCCCCGGATACGGGAAAGAATGGTGCTGTCATCGGTGCTTTTGAACTGACGGGAACCGGATTTTCACCGGGAGCCTCTGTTGCACTCAGAAGAACAGGTGAAACTCCCATAGGCGCGGTAGGGTCTCCGGTCGTTCTCAGCCCGACAAAGATACAGTGCATGTTCAATCTGACAGGAGCCAGCGTGGGTGCATGGGACGTGGTGGTAACGAACGCCGACCTCCAGAATTCTACCCTGCCTGGCGGCTTTTTCATCACCTATCCGGCAGCCCCCCAGGTACTCGGAATCACCCCGTCAAGCGGAGTGAACACGGGAATGGCAACCATCAGCAGCCTTACCGGTACCGGATTTGAAAAAGGGGCATCGGTCCTGCTGATGAAAGCCAACGAAGCCACTATCACCGGCATGAATACGACGGTAATCAGCCCTGCCGAGATCGCCTGCGACCTGAACCTTGCAGGCGCAGCGGAAGGGCTCTGGGATGTGATGGTGATCAACAATGATGGACAATCCGGTGTCTATAAAGGAGCATTCCAGGTCAGGTTCCCTGCACCCCAGATCACCGGCATCCTGCCGTCTTCTGGTCTCAATAACGGAAAGGTCTTCATCTCCGATCTGTCCGGGGCTTATTTCCGATCTCCAGCCACCGTAAAACTGACCTGTCCGGGAGAGACTGATATCCCGGCTGCCAATGTAACGGTGGTAAACTCCAGTAAAATCACCTGTGATTTTGACCTGGCAGGGAAAAATATCACCGCGTGGAACCTGATCGTTACAAATCCCGACGGTCAGAATGCAACCAGTCCAAATCTGTTCAGGACTGAGAATCCTCCACCGAATCCCTCCAGTATCACGCCAGCCAAGGGCCCGAATGACAGGGCTGTCCTTATCAGTGCCCTGAACGGGACCGGATTTTTACCCGGAGCGACTGTGCAGCTGACGAGAAGTGGCCAGTCCCCCCTACAGGCTACCGGAGTCACTGTCCAGAGTCCCACAAAGATCAATTGTACCCTGAACCTGACCGGCAGGGCAACCGGGAAATGGGATGTCGTTGTCACGAATACTGACGGGAAGAGCAGTCTCATCCAGAATGGGTTCACCATCACTCTGCCCCCTCCCGGACCCAACTTCACTGCAAACCCGGTATTCGGTACGGCACCCCTTACGGTCCAGTTCAGCGATCTCTCCACGAATTCTCCTCAGATATGGTCATGGAACTTTGGTGACGGATTCACGGTAGTAGGAACGAACCAGAAGAATCCTGTTCACACCTACAATGAGCCCGGCGTGTACAATGTAACCCTGCTGGTCCAAAATGAAGGCGGCAACTCTGATACAACAGAACTCAACTACATCACCGTCGTTATGACGCCGGTCGCAAACTTTACGGCAGAGCCAAAGGCAGGCCCTGCGCCGCTGCTCGTCCAGTTCACCGATACCTCTCAGGGGAACCCGGGCAAGTATTCCTGGAGATTCGGGGATGGCGGCACTTCGACGGAAAAGCATCCTTATCACCTTTACACGAGTCCGGGCAACTATACGGTGTCCCTTACGGTATCCAATAAGGCAGGTTCCGATACCAGGACCATCACCGACCTGATTACGGTCACCTCACGTCCTGTTGCAGAATTTTCTGCCAATGTGACCTCCGGTGTGAGCCCCCTGGCAGTCCAGTTTAACGATATCTCCACCGGCCACCCGACATCCTGGCTCTGGAAGTTCGGTGACGGCGGGGATTCCAACGAGCAGAACCCGGTGCACGTATTTACCCACCAGGGAACCTACAGTGTCCAGCTGACCGCGTGGAACGATGCAGGCACCAGCACGGTGAGAAAAGATTCCTATATAGTCGTCGGGCAGGGTATCCATGCAGACTTTACCTATACCACGAGCAACACCAACAACACAGCGCCCCTTCTCGTCGAGTTCACCGACCGGTCAACCGGTACGGTGTGGACATGGTCCTGGCAATTCGGGGACAGGTATACCTCAAAAGAGCGAAACCCCAGCCATTATTATCCCGATCCAGGAACGTACGAGGTCACCCTCACCACTACTGGTCCATTGGGAAGCGACTCGGTGACAAAGACAATTACCGTCAAATCTCCTGGTGCAGTGGCTGAGTTACATGCCGACTTCGAATTTACCCCAAGCAACCCCGATTACACAGCACCGCTTGTCGTCGCGTTCACCGACCGGTCAACCGGCGATATATTGACCTGGTCCTGGCAGTTTGGGGACCGGTATATCTCGAATGAGCAGAATCCGATCCATTATTATCCCGATCCAGGTACCTACGAGGTCACCCTCAACATTCGAGGCCCATCAGGAAGCGACTCGGTGACAAAGACAGTTACCGTTAAATCTCCTCCTCTGAAGCCTGATTTCATTGCCGACCCAACAACAGGGTCGGCTCCCCTCACGGTGATGCTCTCCGATATCTCAACCGGCGAGGTGGTGAAGCGTCAATGGCTTATCCTGAAGGAGCCGCAAAACATCATCTATCAACAGTCCCGGAGAAAAGAACCAGATCTACACCTTCAATGAGCCCGGTCTTTACACGGTAGCGCTCACCGTGACCGATGCATATGGGAAAGAGTATCCCCCGAAGGTAAAAGTCGGATACATCAACGTATTACCTTTCCCGCAGTAAAAAGCGGGAGATCACCTCATCCTTTTTTTTGATAATTGAAAAGAATTTCAGAATACCTGCGACAGACCGTATGTGCGGTTCCCGGCATTCTTCTCTCTGTCGTTGGCACCTGAAAATCAAGGTATAGATTGATACGTAGTGCAGGGTCACGAGCAGCGGTGTCCGATTGAAGCGTTACAAGCCAGGATACCTGTACACGGTTATCCCTCTTCCCTTTCCCTGAGATCCCGGATCCGGTCCCTGATCCGGATCGCCTCTTCGAACTCGAGGTTCTCGGCAGCCCTGTTCATCAGTGCTTCAAGATCGATGATCAGGTCCGGGATATCTCTCTTCGGGATGTGCCGTATATCTTTCAGGTCCGCTTCCTTCTCAGGTACCGGTTTTCTGACCGTCATCGGGGTGATATGATGGGTCCGGTTATACGCAACCTGGAGTGCCCTCCGCCGTTCAGTCTCGGAGACGGCAGCCCGGATTGAATCGGTAACCGAATCGGCATACAGCACGACCCGGGAATTCACATTCCGGGCAGCCCTCCCGATGATCTGGATCAGGCTTCGTGCATCCCGGAGGAACCCTTCCTTGTCAGCATCAAGGATCCCGATGAACCCGACCTCGGGGATATCAAGGCCCTCCCGCAAGAGGTTGATTCCGACCAGCACATCGAATCTCCCGAGACGGAGCTCCCTGATTATCTCTGTCCGCTGGAGGGTATCGATCTCGGAATGAAGGTACCGGGTCCTGATCCCTCTCCCTGCCAGGTATTCCGTCAGTTCCTCGGCAAGCCGTTTGGTGAGGGTGGTGAGGAGGATGCGGTCACCCCGGGCGATGGTGGCCTGGATCTCATCCATAACATCCTCAGTCTGGCCTGCGGTTGTCCTGACCTCGACTTCCGGGTCCACGAGACCGGTCGGGCGGATGATCTGCTCAACGATCTGACCGGAGTGCGACATCTCGTAAGGGCCCGGTGTGGCCGAGACAAAGATCACCTGCCGCATGTACTGTTCAAATTCCCCGAACATCAGGGGGCGGTTGTCAAAGGCGCTTGGCAACCGGAAACCATAGTCGACGAGAGACTGCTTTCGTGCACGGTCGCCACGGTACATGCCATGGAGCTGGGGAATGGTCTGGTGGCTCTCATCGATGAAGAGGAGAACATTGTCGGGAAAATAATCGAGAAGGCAGTAGGGCTTCTCTCCGGCTTTCCGGAAGTCGAAGTGGCGGGAGTAGTTCTCTATCCCTTTACAGGTCCCGGTCTCCTCGATCATCTCGATGTCATACAGAGTCCGCTGGGAGAGACGGTGGGCTTCCAGCATCCCGAGTTCCGGGAGACGTTCATCAAGTTCCTGCTGGATTGACCGGAGCGCCAGTTTCTGGAGCTCCTGCGGGATGACATAATGCCGGGCGGGAAAGACATAGAAATATCCCATCTTCTCCCGTATCGCTCCGGAATTCTTGTCGATCTCGGAGATGCGGTCTATCTGGTCTCCAAAGAGTTCGACCCGGATGATATTGTTGAAATATCCCGGGATCAGGTCTATGGTATCGCCTTTTACCCTGAACCTTCCCGGCATGAGTTCGATATCATTCCTCTCGTAGAGACCGGTAACAAGGTGCTCTATAATCTGCTTCCGGGAGATGGTATCCCCTGCCTTCAGCTCGAATCCCATGTTCCGGTAGTGTTCCGGCCGGCCAAGACCATAGATGCAGGAGACAGAGGCTACCACGATCACGTCCGGTCGGGAGAGGATCGATGCGGTCGCAGAGAGGCGCATCATCTCGATCTTCGGGTTGATCTGGGCATCCTTCTCGATATACTGGTCCTTTGCCGGCAGATAGGATTCCGGCTGGTAATAGTCATAGTACGAGACGAAATACTCCACACGGTTGTCCGGGAAGAACTCCTTGAACTCGTTCCAGAGCTGGGCAGCCAGTGTCTTGTTATGAGCGATGACAAGAGCCGGTCTCCCGGTCTCCCTGATCACATTCGCCATCGTGAAGGTCTTGCCGGACCCGGTCACTCCGAGCAGTGTCTGGAACCGCTCGGACTCCTCAAGGCCCAGGACAAGCTTCCTGATTGCTTCCGGCTGCGAGCCTGAAGGGGCGAACGGTGCTTTGAGATCGAATCCTGTCATGGGAGAAGTTCCTTCTTCCGGAGGAGATGGTGATACGCGATGGCAAACCGGTGGGCTTCATTCCGTATCTCCTGGAGATACAGGGATCCCTGCTCTTTTCTTGACAGGGGAAGCGGGGTGGTCCGGCCTGGGACATACACCTGTTCTTCTCTCTTGGCAAGGGCGATGACCGGTATGCCGGCTCCGATCTCACGCAGGACCGCTATCGCGGCGGCGAGCTGGGTTCTCCCCCCATCGACCACGATCAGATCGGGCAGAGGGGATCCCTCTTTCATCAGACGGGCATATCTTCTCCGGACGACTTCGCCGATTGCCCGCGGATCGTCGATCCCTTCCACCGTCCTGATCCTGAACCGCCGGTAATTCTTCTTGTCGGGTCTCCCGCTCCGGAACCTGACCATGGAACCGACCACTGACGTTCCGGAAAGGTGGGAGATGTCAAAGCACTCGATCACTTCGGGAGGCGAATCGAGGCCAAGAGCTTCCTGGAGCTCAAGCACCCTGACCTGTCCGGCGTAATGGACGGTCTCGATATTCTTTGCGACAAGGTCGAGGAGCCGTTTTTTTGCCCCGATTCTCGGGACTGTCACGGTTACCTGTTTCCCCTTGGCAAAGGAGAGGAATTCGCTGACCGGTCCGCCGACCTGCTCCGGGAGGATGATCTCGGTGGGGATCGGGTTGTCAGAGTAGTACTGGACGAGAAACTCCTCGAAAAAATCGGGATGATACGCAAAAGAGAACTCGGTCTTGTTCCCAAGCGTCCCGCGGTACACATTGAAGAGCATGAGGTGGACGACCCCCTGGGAGACACGGTAGTTGATGATATCTTCGTCTCCTTCTTTTCTCCGTGCGATATCCTGGCGTGAAGAGAGGTGCTCCACTGCCCGTATCTGGTCGCGGATGAGAAGCGCTCCTTCAAAGTCCTTCGCTCCGGCCCGTTCTGCCATCCCGGCCCGCAGGTTCCCGAGGAGTTCTGCGGTCTTTCCACGGAGAACAAACCGGGCGTTCCTTACGAGGTCGGCATAGGCCTCCCTGCTGATCGCCCCTTTGCACGGGGCACTGCAGGTGTGGATATGGTAGCGGAGGCAGCCCCTCTTCTGGAGTTTTTTGCAGGTCCGCAGGCGGAAGGTTCTTTTGACGAGGTCCCTGATGTAGTCCCGCTCTGCTGCAGAGACGAAGGGACCAAAGAAGGTCCCGGCTCCCGCAGGATTCCGGGCGATCCGGATGGCCGGGAACGGTTCATCGGTGAGCTGGATATAGGCATAGGCCTTTGCATCCTTCAGATCGATGTTAAACCGTGGCTGGTGCTTTTTGATGAGGGTGTTTTCGAGGATCAGTGCCTCGACCTCGTTTCCGGTGATGATGAAGTCCAGGTCGTCTGCCGCTTCCACGAGCATCCGGGTCTTTGGGTCCAGGTCCCGTTTCCTGAAGTAACTGCCGACCCTTTTCTTCAGGTCCTTTGCTTTTCCGATATAGAGGATCGTGCCGGAAGCGTCCCTGAACAGGTAGCATCCCGGTTCATGGGGGAGGGGAGAGGTCCCGATCATGCGAACATCTTCCGGAGGAACTGGCCGGTGTAGCTCTCCTGGTCTGCTGCAACTTCTTCAGGGGTCCCGCTCGCAACGATGTAGCCTCCGCCGTCTCCGCCGTCCGGGCCGAGGTCGATGATATGATCGGCGGATTTGATCACATCGAGGTTGTGCTCGATCACGACCACGGTATTTCCCTTCTCCACGAGTTCGTTCAACACGGCGATCAGTTTCTTGACATCGTGGAAATGGAGCCCGGTTGTCGGTTCATCGAGCAGGTAGACGGTTTTTCCCGTGGCCTTCTTCGCAAGCTCGCGGGTGAGCTTGATCCGCTGTGCCTCTCCTCCCGAGAGGGTGGTCGAACTCTGCCCGAGCTTGATGTAGTCAAGTCCTACCGCGGAGAGCGTCTCCAGCTTGTTCCGGATGGCCGGGATGTTGGCAAAGAGGTCAAGGGCTTCTTCGACGGTCATGTCAAGCACCTCGGCAATGGATTTGCCCTTATATTTCACCTCGAGCGTCTCGCGGTTGTACCGCTTCCCGCGGCATTCCTCGCACTCGACATACACGTCGGGCAGGAAGTTCATCTCGATCTTGATCAGGCCGTCGCCTTCGCAGGCCTCGCAGCGGCCTCCCTTGAGGTTGAACGAGAAACGGCCTGGCTTGTAGCCCCTGACCTTGGCTTCTTTCGTCCCGGCAAATGCCTGCCTGATCTCATCGAAGACCTTGGTATACGTGGCAGGGTTGCTCCGCGGGGTTTTTCCGATAGGGCTCTGGTCGATCACGATCACCTTGTCGACTTCGGCATCGAATTCGATCGTATCGTATTTTCCGGGAGTGACCCTTGCATGATACAGTTTTTTCTGGAGTGCCTGGTAGAGGGTATCGTACACGAGCGTCGATTTGCCGCTGCCCGAGACCCCGGTTATGACCGTGAACAGCCCGAGCGGGATCGCAACATCGATGTTCTTCAGGTTGTTCTCCTGGCAGCCGGTTATTTTCAGGTACCGGGAGTTCTTCCTCCGTTTCGGAGGGATATCGATCTGAAGCGTCCCGGCGAGGTACTGGCCGGTGAGGGACTGGCTGTTCTTCTCGATCTCGTCCGGAGTTCCTTCCGCAACCACGTACCCGCCGTGCATGCCGGCCCCCGGGCCCATATCCACGACATGATCGGCGCTCCGGATGGTATCCTCGTCGTGCTCGACAACCACCAGCGTGTTCCCGAGGTCCCGCAGCCTCCGGAGCGTGTCGATCAGTTTCTGGTTGTCTTTCTGGTGGAGGCCTATCGACGGCTCGTCGAGCACGTACAGGACTCCCATCAGGTTCGACCCGATCTGGGTCGCGAGCCGGATCCTCTGCGCCTCCCCTCCGGAAAGGGTCCCGGCGTTGCGGGAGAGGGTCAGGTAGGAGAGCCCCACCTTCTCAAGGAAATCCAGGCGGGCGTTGATCTCTTTTAAGATCTGCTTCGCGATACCGGCCTCCCGTTCGGTGAGGACGAGTTCCCTGAAGAACAGGATGCAACTGCCGACCGGCATATCGGTGATATCGATAATGGATTTCCCGTGCACCCTGACGGCAAGGATCTTCTCCTTGAGCCTTTTTCCATGGCATTTCTGGCACGGGGAGATCCGCATGAATCGTTCGAGCTCCCGCTTCCGGTACTCGGACTGGGTCTGGTGGTAGAGGCGCGTTGCCTGCGGGACAAGACCTTCCCATGCGCCGGTGTGGGCCCAGTGGGCTTCCCCGTTCTTCATGCTCATGGAGAATTTGATCTTTTCATCGGAGCCAAACATCAGGGCGTTGTATTGCTCATCGGTGATCTCCGTGATGGGAGTGAAGATGGAGAACCCGTAATGGCGGGCCACCGCCGCCAGGTACTGGCTCCTGTACCCGTCCAGGAAGTTCCGGTACAGGGCGACCGCCCCGTCAGCGACGGAGATGGTCTTGTCCGGGATGATCAGGTCGGGGTCAAACTCCATCCGGATACCGAGGCCGTTGCACTCCTCGCATGCCCCGAACGGGCTGTTGAAGGAGAACATCCGGGGCTGCAGCTCCTCGAAGGTCACCCCGCAGACCGGGCAGGCCATCGTTGCCGAGAAGAGGGTGTCCTTCCCTTCTTCGTCCACCACGATCATCAGCCCGCCGGACTTGGCGAGTGCCACTTCGCAGGCCTCCACCAGCCGGGCACGGTCGGAGGGGTCCAGCCGGTCGACGACGACCTCGATATCGTGTTTCCTGTACCGCTCGAGCACTACTTCCTCGTCAGTCCGGTGGATCTCGCCATTGATCCGGACCCGCATGTATCCTTCGCGGTTCAGGTCCCTGATCAGCTGCTGGTAGGTCCCTTTCTTCTGCCGCACGACAGGGGAGAGGATGGTGATGGTCCCCTTCATCTCTTCTCCGATCCTGTCTGCGATACGCTCCGGGGACTGGGATTCGATCCGGATATTGTGGACCGGGCAGTGGGCCACCCCGATCCGTGCGAAGAGGAGCCTCAGGTAGTCATAGATCTCGGTGACGGTCCCGACCGTGCTCCTCGGGTTCTTGCTGGTGCTCTTCTGCTCGATGGAGATTGCCGGGGAGAGCCCCTCGATGGAATCCACGTCCGGTTTGCTCATGAGCCCGAGAAACTGCCGCGCGTATGCCGAGAGGGATTCGACATACCGCCGCTGGCCCTCGGCGTATATGGTATCGAACGCGAGCGTGGACTTGCCAGAACCGGACAGGCCGGTGACGACGATGAATTTGTCCCTTGGGAGCTCGACCGTGATATTCTTGAGGTTATGCTGTCGTGCCCCGCGGATCACTATGTTTTTCATTCTTCCTTTCGGGATCACTTCTCTCCTGCAACCATATAGAGATCCGCATCACGGTAAACTCCGGCGGTGTGGTACACTCCCTGAGAGAGGATCCCGGTTTGTATGCGGGGTGCCGAATCATCCCGAACGTGAGAGTTAAACCTGTGTACTTCACATTATTCTGGGACAATCGGGAAGGAATTTTTTATGCAGAAGGTATACGTGATCGGGCACCGCCAGCCTGATACTGACAGCATCGGGAGCGTGCTCGGGTATGCCGAACTCCTCAATTCCCGGGAACCGGGAAGGTATATCGCCTCGTATACCGGCGACCTGAATGCCGAGACGAGGTTTGCCCTCGGCTATTTCGGGATAGACGCACCCCTCGAAATTTCCAGCGTCGAGCCGAATGTCGGGGACATCCCGTTCTTTTATACCCAGCAGGCACCTGCCGATATGCCGACCATCGATGTCGCGGCGATGATGGACGAGTACGAGGTCAGGAACATCCCGATCACCGACAGTGAAGGGAAGTTTCTCGGACTTGTCAGCGAGCACGGGCTTGCCAGGGCGTACGTGACACCCCGCCGCGAGGCCCAGCTCTCCATCGGCCCGATAGCGCTCGCGACACTCGCCCGGATCCTGGACGCCCGAATCTGTGTCGCAGGGAAGGCGGAGATCTGCGGCAAGGTGGAGATCGTGATCGATGCCCTCCATGTCGCCCTGTCACGGCTGACCGGCGAGGATATCGCGGTGGTGGGGGACAACGAGCCGGCCCAGCTTGCCCTGATCTCCTCGGGGATCGCGGCCCTCGTGATTGCAGAAGGTGCCCCGGTCGGGAGCCGGACGCTTGAGGCCGCCTCTGCAAAAGGGGTCTCCATCCTGGCAAGCCCGCTCGATGCCTTCTCCGTCGGGAGGATGATGCACCTCTCTCTGCCGGCACGCTCTGTCCTTGCGACCGATGTGCCGGTCCTCCGGCTCGAGGATACGCTCACCTATGCAAAGAAGGCGGTCACCGACTCAAAGTACCGGACCGCCTGCGTGGTGGATTCGGACGGGAGGCTGCTTGGCACGATCTCAAGAAACACGCTCCTTGGCGAGATACAGAAGCAGGTGATCCTGCTTGACCACAACGAGTACGGGCAGGCGGTGGACGGGATAGAATCCGCCGAGATCCTCGAGGTGATCGACCACCACCGGCTCGGGATGATCACGACCCTGAAACCGGTCAGGTTCCAGAACGAGCCGGTCGGGTCCACTTCCACGATCATCGCGACAAAGTTCATCGAGACGGGGAAGGACCCGGGCCTCCCGGTGGCAGGGATGCTGCTTGCGGGGATACTCTCCGATACCCTGGTGCTGAAGATGTCGACTACCACCCCTGCCGATGAGAAAGCGGTCAGGTACCTGGCAGGCATCACCGGCCTTGACCCCGTTCTGTTTGGTACCGAGCTGATACAGAAAGGGATGGATCTCGATCATTCCCCCCTCCCCGAGCTCCTCTCCCGCGACACGAAGCGGTATTCCCTCTTTGGCAGGGAGGTCGTCATATCCCAGGTGATGATGGCATCGGACGAGTTCCTCGGGAGCCGTGAGAGCGAGATCAAAAATGTCCTTGAACGGCTGCGGAAGGAGGATGCGGCCGACCTCTTTCTCGTTCTTTTCACCAACGTGATCGGGAACCACAGCCACCTGTTTGCGGCTGGCGACCATTCGGTCCTTTCAGCGCTCGGTTACGAAGAACAGCCGGTGCTTTTCAAGGGGGTCATGTCCCGGAAAAAGGATTTCCTCCCCCCATTCGGGCAGAAGTTACGGGACCTGTAGGGGTGCTGCCTGCCCCTCGCAGGGAAAAAAGGGATTTTTTTCTGTCCAGGAGAGATACAAATCGGAGCGACGTAACCGGTTCTCATTCCTCGAGATGTTCGTCATCATCGGCTACAATCTTCAGGTCCCAGTCCTCCTCGTCGAATGCGATCTCCCCTTCTCCTTCGCAGACCGGGCATTCCACTTTCTCCGGGACGCTGTTACAGGCATCGTGCTGTTGGGGCTCTCTCTCGTCACCCGCCTCTTCGTCCATCGGGAGATGGAAGTAACGTTTTGTTGCGTGGGACTTGAGTGCCTGGCAGATCCTGAATTGTTCATTCGTGACTTCGCCGGTCCCGTTACAAGTACGGCAGTGGAGTATGATCATGGCCTCTCATGAGCTGTTTATTGATGCTCACATATAAGGTGATCAAAACACGATTCTGCCGTCATCCGGGATATGGATCATTCAGGATACTTCCCAGTCTTTTCCTAGTGTGTTCTATAAGAAAAAGGGCGGATTCCGAACGGTTGAAAAATCCCATTGGAAGGAAAAAAGGATTATTTTTTCTCCTCAGCCTTTGCATGGGCAACAGCCCGGGCGATCCAGATGATGACGATAACGGCAATGACGGTAACAATAATTGCATAACTCATTTGTGCGGCAAGACTGTCAGCCGTTCCGAATATCTGCTTGAAAAGTGTCTGGATTGCTCCGTTCCAGGCCAGCGCAGCGATCAGGCCGAAGGCTGCGGTCAGCAGGGCGGCAATCTGGGTCAGTACTTCGTCTTTCAGTGCCATTTAAACTCACCGATTAACAATATCACACCGTGACTAATAAATCTATCACCGTATCAGCCGGAATTTTCAATTCCTGACAGGATATTTTGTGTAAGGGTTTACAGGAACCGGGATCTTCCTGCTGTTCTGCGGTGAATGCGCAGATATTTAACCGATGAAATGATACCAATATGGTCAGATCACCTCGTGATCCAGGTCCCGGTAGGGTAGTGGACATCCTAGAAGCCTGCGGAGCTTTTGACCCGGGTTCGAATCCCGGCCGGGGCGTTCTCAATTTTGTGCATAATTTCGTTTATTATCGCATGAGGGGTATTCTCAACACTATTTTTATTTCTGGCAATTCGTCGATCCAACACTCCACGGATCCTGGTCAATTGAGATCCATATAACTCCTGTAATTTTCACGGAGGCAATGAGATACTGATTCTATGGACCTCAGATTCCGGGTCAAGGTAATTCTTTTCACCTCATCAGAATCCTGCCGGGTCCACCGAGTCCCAGCGGACCTTTGCCTTCTCTACCATCAGCCACGCCGGGATTGCAAGGATGACCGATGAGAGAGCATAATATGGGTTTTCAAAGGCAACAGCGGTGAAGATTGTAATGACAATGCCGACAAGGATGAGGTACAGAAAGAGCACCTTTGCATCATACACCATCACGCTTGGAGAGAGCCCGCAGAGCCAGGCCATGACACCTGCGGCATAAAATGAGACAAAGATCCCGAGCACAACAGCAGGAACAATATACAGAGCCTCTCCAGTGAGGAACGCAACTGCCGCAATGAAGACGGCAGGTATCACCTGCAGGATCGCGAATGTGGTGAGCTTGCTCTCTATCAGGGTGCTGACTGCGACCGGCAGGCAGGCGTATGGCCCGAAGGAGTCGAACATCGTGACCCACGTATACATCGTCGAGGCAACTACACCTGTGGTAGCGGCAATGGTGAAGAGCAGTCCATGGGGCGGAAAGAACGGTCCCAGCAGGGATAAGAAGAACCAGATCACGGCAAGAGGGAGCAGGAACGAGAAGATCGTCTGCCCGACCAGGTTCCCGCTCCGGTACAGGTCGAGGGTGTCCTTGGCGGTGAACGGGGGATTTTTCAGGAACGAAAACCGTTGCATCAGGGGTAAAAATGAGTCCTGGTATGTCTTCTCCGATCCCACCGATTCAGGATTGAACAGCACAATCGCGGCCCCGAAGAGAAATGCGAGCACTGCCAGAGAGATCAGGAAGTTTCCCCACGTGAAAGCGATGGAGAGTAACAGAGGCGGGAAATAGAGCACAGGATTTGTGCCAGTCCAGGCGGCAAGACCGATCACTCCCACACCAAGGGCCAGAAGGAAGAGCCAGAGTACCGGTCGTGAGCGGGCATAGAGTGCCGAGAGGAAAAAGACACCGCAGAGGCCAAAGAGGAACGAGAGTGTCAGGGTGAGGAGCAGGAGGAGCGCACTTCCAAGGGGGACTCCGGTATACGGCGATGCCAGGATATACCCGAAACCAAACGGCAGGACCCAGAGGAGGAAGTAATAGACGGTGTCCTTGATGACAAAGGTGAGGAAGATGAATCTCCCGGAAAGCGGGAGGCTCCTCGCAGAGTAGGCAAGCAGGCTTGCCTGGCCGAACCGCCGGTTCATCACTTCGTTCCCCAGCAGGCCGAACCCGCCAACCATGATCCCGAGCATCAGGTAGGTCCCCTGGACGATCACTATGAGGCTGCCGGCCGGGAGGGTTGTCTGCATCATGGGGATGAGGAATGAACCCATACCCGCGATCAAAAAGATCATGACCGGGAAAAGGGCAAAGGAGAGGCTGCCGAACATCGTGGAATGGACCCGCCACTCTTCTTTCACCATCGCTATGAACAACTCAAGCATGGCGATCCTTCCGGACGAGCGAGAGGAAGAAGGAGGGCAGGTGGTCGCCCCTCGCTGTCAGTTCGGCAACAGGGCCGGTGTGGAGGAGCATGCCCTTATGGAGGATCGCAAAACCCGAGCAGATCTCTTCAGCCACCTCAAGGTTGTGGGTCGAGAGAAAGATCGTCCTTCCGGATTTGACATATCCCACGAGGATAATCCTTGACAAGCTCCTGCATGATCGGGTCGAAGTTGATCAGAGGTTCATCGATCAGCGCGAGGGCCGGCTCATGGATGAAGGCCTGGGCAAACATCAGTTTCTGGCGGGTACCCCGTGAGAGATCCTTGCACAGTACATTCTTCTTGTCGGCAAAATCGAGAAATTCGAACCACCAGTCCGCCCTGGCTTCACTATCCGGGATCTTCCGGACCGCCGAGACGAACTCGAGATACTCCTTTGCCGTGAGGAAACTGGGCGGGGTCTCCTGTTCGGGGATGATCCCCACCAGCCTGCGGACACCGACCGGATCCCTGATTACGTCGACCCCAAGGACGGTTGCCTGTCCTCCGCTCGGCCGGGTCTGCCCCGTCAGCATTTTGATCATCGTGGTCTTCCCGGAACCGTTCGGGCCGAGCAGGCCGAAGAGTTCCCCTTCTTCCACCTGGAGGTTCACGTGGTCCACAGCGTGCACATCGCCATAGGTTTTCGATACATCCCGTGCCTCGATTACGCTTGTCATTCCATCATGTTCCGTTGCAGCAAGGTACCTGCCTGCATTGCATACTCTCTCATCATTTTATTATGCCGTCCCTCGCTATCATGCTTTCAATCCGTCCAGGTGAAATCCTGTCACCCTTCTCTGATTTACTCTTCCTGTTCTGCCGGATCGTCTCGTGGCGGATATCGGTCTCTTCCTCTTCCCATGTTGTTATTTGATAACGCTGGGAGATACACAATTTGATTGCAGATGGTAGCAACATTCTAACCGTGACGAAGGAAGGAGAATATTCTGAATAAATTTACATTAACATCCCAGGAGTGAGATTGGATGACCATGGAATGTCGCAAGGATAAAACTGCAACCCAGGCGCTCATATCCGGCCTGATCGGGATCATTTTTTTCCTGATCATGCTCATCATTCTCAATTACATCGCCGTTCATATCTCCTGGCCGCTCTTCTCCGGATTTGTCGACCTCCTTTACGCCAATGCTGTCCTGATCATCATCTTCTCGGTGTTGTTCATGTTCGGGAATATCTTCGCCACGTTCGTATTCCCCTTCAACCTTCCCTTCCCCATCTTTAATGCCGTCGCAAGTGTCCTCCTCGTCTCGTTCATCATCAGACTCATGGGATTTATCAATTCATTCTATGCACTCGGAATAGGCTCTTCCCTGGAGATCGTGAAACTGATCCTGTATCCTCTCACCTTTGTGGTCGTTCTTATCGCGGGCTACATCTCCATATTTTCGAAGCCGCAGGAAGGAAATTCGGACGAATGCAGCCTGTCTCCAGTGCACATCAATGAAAACGAAGAACAAAAGCGTGGGAGTCCTTCCTGGGAGGAGATCGGAAACGAGTTCAGGCAGGCTGTCTTTGATTTTTTTCACCGGATACGGGATGAATTGAACCGGAAATGAACCCGGTTATACCCTGCCGTTCCCTTGTCTGCCCGCTCATTGTACCATGGATCGTGGATCTGGAATGGTGTGATTGATACCACCGGCCTCCCTATTCCCGGATCGCACTACTATCAAATACCTTCCAGACACAGATACATGCATGGGAGTCCGTCGGATCAGTATCACTGAGGAAGCATATGAGCGATTAAAAAGCCTCAGCAGGAATGAGAAGGTGAGTTTCTCGGATGTGATTCTCGGGCATTATCCAAAAAGGCGAACACTTTCGGAAGTGCTCAACGAGATTGGCGATTGTTCAGAACTCGCGGACAGTATCGAAAAAGCATCAAAGGAGATGCGAAAATCCAGTTTCAGAAACTACCGGACTTGAGGAATGGTACCGACCTGCAATTCCTGACTGATCACGTTCCAAAAAAAGATCAATCCACACGCTACTTCGTCTCTGCCCATCCCGGGTTCTCCGCGAGAAAATCCTTCTCCTTCTTCTCCAGTTCCTCGGGAGAAAACTTTGCAGGTATGCAGATGCACCGCTCTTCGACGAATTCGCCCTTCACAAAGCACCCGAATGATTTGTCACGCGAGCATGCCCCGTATTCCCTGGTATCATAGTTGTGGAAGACGAGTTCCTCTCCTTCCCGTTCCGCGATCGCTTTTGCCTCTTTCCACGATTTTGCAGTCATGAATGTCTCCAGGATATCTTCGGTTTGCCGGGTAATTAAATCCCACTTGGATCATCATTCCCATGAAAGGATCCCTGGTTTATTTCCCCAGGATTGTGACCCTATCCTTTCTCTTATCGGACTTCTCCGGGAGATAGTAATATATCCTCGGTAACAGATGAGGGATTATGCACAATACGAAACGGGGGATACTCTTCGTTCTGATCCTTGTCCTGCTTATCCCTGGAATGGTATCCGGACTGGCCACCTACAATGGCGGTCAGGTGGTCATCGGCCAGCCGGTCCCGGACGATGTGTTTGCCTCGGGGGGGATGATCGATGTGAACGCCCCTGTCGACAGCCTGATCGCGGCCGGTGGGACCATCAATGTCAATGCACCGGTAAAAGGCGATGTGATTGCTGCCGGAGGGACGATCAACATCAACGGGGACATCGGGGGGAAACTGGTCGCAGCCGGGGGGACCATCAATGTAAATAACGGGATAGGGACCAATGCCGTCCTGGCCGGGGGTAATGTCAACATCGGGAAGGGAGCAACGATCGGCCGCGACGCACTGATCTCCGGAGGCCGGGTTTCCAATGAAGGGAATATTGCCGGGAACCTGACGGTAAGGGCACGGACCTTCGAGAATACCGGCACAGCCGGCCACCTCAACGTCGAATTGTCAAAGCCCCGCGAAGAGTTCTCCCGCATCTTCAGCATCTTTGGGATCATCTTCACCATCGGGATGTTCATCCTCGGCCTCGTCCTTCTGCACTTCGCGCCCGGACATTTCATCGCGGTTGAGGAAGAGGTGCGGAAATCAGCGATTGTCAAAACCGTTGGCGGTTTTTTTGCGATCATCATCTCACTTGTCGTCCTCATCCTGATCTCTGTCACCATCGTCCTGCTCCCGATCGCCCTTCTCCTCTGGATGGCGTTTTTTGCAGGCCTCCTGCTCTCGACCCTGTTCGTCTCCCTCGCGCTGGGAAGAATCCTCGCCCTGAAGGTGAAATGGGAGGCACCGCCGTGGCAGATGTTCCTCCTCGGCTTTGTCATCCTGAATGTGGCATCCCGCATCCCGGTGGCAGGAATCATCGTCCTTGGTATCAGTGCGAGCCTTGGCTTTGCGGCTTTTTTCCTGACCCTTTACCGGAACAGGGATAAAATCCTGGGAGAACGTTCTTCTGAATAATGCTCCTCTGTTTTTTGAATCCGGAACAGGAAGAGAACTCCCCGGGCAGATTCCGTTGCCACAGGGACCGGGAAAACCGGATCCGCGATAGACCTCTCCTTCAGAAGTGATACCTCTCCTCCCTCAGGTCGAAGCGATGGGGCATACAGCAATCCTCCCTGCACATGAAAGCCTGGTTCAAGAGGTTTTTATATCCTGAAACGAATCTCTCACCACGAACAATGAAAAAACAGCGTTTTATCGACCTGAAAGCCATCGCGTGGGACGCGATGCAGAAATATGGTTTCGAGCCGGGGTTTTCGAAGGCGGTGATGGGAGAAGTCGACAAGATCGATGAGAGCAGTATCCCGGATAAAGGGGCACGGGACCTTCGCTCCCTTCTCTGGTCTTCTATCGACAACTATGATTCCATGGATCTCGACCAGATCGAGTACTGCGAACGTGGTCCCGGTGACGAGATCCAGGTGAAGGTTGCCATAGCGGACGTCGATCATTACGTCCCGAAACGGTCGCAGACCGACCTTCATGCAGCCCACAACGGCACCTCGGTGTATACCGGTATCGAGACCTTCCCCATGCTCCCGGACAGGCTCTCAAAAAACATCAGCTCGCTCCTGCCCGGACATGACCACCGGGCGATCGTGATCGAATACTCGGTCCTCCCGAACGGAGATGTCCGCAGGGGAGAGCTCTTTCGGGGGATAGTCTCCAACAAGGCCAAGCTCATCTACGAGGAGGTCGGGGAATGGCTGGACGGGCTCCGGGCAATACCCGAAAGCGTCAGCAATGTCCCCGGGCTCGAGGAGCAGATCCGGCTTCAGATCGAGGCGACGGGCCGGCTGAAACGGTACAGGATGGAGAAGGGGGCGCTTGAACTCGAGACAATCGAGGCTGAACCGATTGCAGACGACGGCATCGTAAAGGATATCGTTGTTCAGAAGATGAACTCTGCCCGGTTCATTATAGAGGATTTCATGATTGCGGCGAACGGGACCACGGTGGACTTTCTCGGCGATGCCGGGATCCCGATGATCCAGCGGGTGGTGCGTGTCCCCCGGTACTGGGATGAGATCGTGCAGACTGCCGCAGCCTATCATGAGAAACTTCCCCGCGAGCCCGATTCAAAAGCGCTCTCACTCTTCCTGCTGAAGAGGAAAGAGGCCGATCCCGAACGGTTCCCTGATCTCTCCCTGACGATTGTCAAACTCCTGGGACCCGGGGAATACATGACGCTGGAGCCCGGGGAGCCTCCCACCGGCCACTTCGGACTTGCCGTCACCGATTACACCCACGGGACCGCCCCGAACCGCCGGTATGTCGACCTCGTGAACCAGCGGCTGATCAAATCGGTCCTTGACAAGGAAAAGAGCCCGTACACCCCAAAGGAGCTGCTTGACCTGGCTATCTGGCTTTCCGACCGCGAGAAGGGTTCAAAGAAGGTCGAGCGGTTTATGCGAAAAGCTGCCGCTGCGGTGCTGCTCAAAGACCGGATCGGGGAGACATTCGACGCCCTGGTCACCGGCGTTACCGAGCACGGGATTTATGCCCGCATGATCTCCCCGCCGGCCGAGGGGCGTATCATGCAGGGTGAACAGGGTCTCCGGGTGGGTCAGAAGATTACCGTCCGGCTCCTCCGGACGGACCCCTACAATGGGTTCATCGATTTTGCCTGCACGGGAAGAGGGGAGAGCGGGGGAGGCGTGTATGTGGCTCGCACCCCGCGGTCACGGGCGCCTGCTGAACGAACCCGCGAGAAGGGTTCCGGAAGGAGACCGAGGGGAAGGCGCTGAAGTTCTTATGGATTCAGGACCCCCCCTTTTTCCCCTCTCCTCAAGGTTTATCTCTCTCTAAAGGATAGTCGTGGAGTGGGATTTGTATGTTCATCATGCCTGATTTCATCCATACCCCGGAGGAGTGGATTGTCTGGCTCCTTGGCTCGGAATTTCATGACACCGCGACCATCGACATGCTTGTCCAGAGGACACGCTACAGCCGTGAGGACACCCTCTCTTTCATCGGGGTGCTCGAGCGGATGAAAGCGGTCAGGGTGAACCGGAACGCCCAGAACGCCATGATTGTCGATTCGATTGCACTGGTCCCGAATGGAAAGAGGATGTTTGGAGACCTGGCCCTGCGCTCCGGGGACAGGTGAGCATTTTTTGTCTCTGAAACGTGCATCACATTCATCTCCTTTCAGCGCTACTCCCTCCTCATGCCATCAACAAGGGGGATAGCCAGCAGGGCTTCCTCTCGTGAGACAATCGAAGGTGCCGGTGTCCGGCTCCGGAGAGCGTTTGGTTACCGGGAAGTGCCGCTCTTTGATCCGTTCCTGATGCTCGATGACTTCCGGGCAGACCGCCCTGAAGACTATCGTGCGGGATTTCCCTGGCACCCGCACCGGGGGATCGAGACGGTCACCTACATGCTGGAGGGGAGGGTGGAGCATGCCGACAGTATGGGCAATGCCGGGAGTGTGGATGCCGGGAACATCCAGTGGATGACTGCAGGGTCGGGAATTATCCACCAGGAGATGCCGAAGTCGGTCGATGGGGTGATGGGAGGGTTCCAGCTCTGGGTGAACCTGCCCCGCCACGACAAGATGATGAACCCGCGGTACCAGGAGATCAGGCGCGACCAGATCCCGGTCGTGACTGCGGGCAACGGGGTGACCGTGAAGGTGATCTGCGGAACATTCGGGGAGGTATCCGGACCGGTGAAGGATATTGTTGCCGACCCGGACTTTTTTGACGTCAGTGTGCCACCCGGATCACGGTTTGCTCTCCGGGTAAAACCAGGATACACGGTCTTTGCCTATGTAATCGGCGGTGAAGGGACCCTTGACGAGGGGGGAGTCTCCCTGAAGAACCATGACCTCGCCCTTTTTTCTGACGGAGATACCATCATTGCGGCCGGGATAGGGACCCGCCCGTTCCGATTCCTTCTGCTGTCAGGAAAACCCATCCGCGAGCCGGTTGCATGGCAGGGACCGATCGTGATGAATACCGATGAGGAGCTGAGGCAGGCCTTCAGGGATTACCGCGACGGGACATTCATCAAATCCGGAACACAGTGAGGCCATGCATTTACCCAGAATCCCCGCAAGCTGGTTACTGGAAAAAAAGGCTCTTCGCTCTCTGGTGTGGGTAAGATTGATAAACCGGATCCATTTCGTGGGGGTTGACCGCCCCCATGCCCTCACATGCGATAAACGCCGCCGCCCCCGAAGGGCGCCCCGGCGGCGGATTCAGTGACTGAATTGGTATGCAGGGAACAACCTCGATTTTAGTCTCCCCACACAAAACAGGGAGAAGGCAGAAAAAAATGCTTGAACAGGGGATCCGGTGAAAGCCTTCTGAAATTACAGGGCTTCCTGTTCATCTGTATCTTCTGGAAAACGGTAGAAGTAGCAGACACCCCATTCCTTCTTTTCACCCGGTTTCATATCCCGCATCTGGTATTCTGCATGCTCTTCGCAGACGGTCGAACTGCAGCAGCCGAGTATCTGCATCCCGACGGCTTCTTTCCCGCAGACGTCACATGGTTTCTTCATGCCGCCACACCCGCGCCAGGACCCCTATCCGGCCTCATCGTTATACCATCACCCTGTTTGGGGATTATTCTTCCTTCTCTCCCTGGATCTCATGCCGGTTCACCTGCAGGCCCACTTCGCTGCTTTCGTGGTGTATGAGGAGCCAGGTGCCAGGAAAAATCGGGGAGACCTGTTCGTTTCATGAATGAGAGATCGACCGCATGACGGGGTCAGAAGAACCATATCAGGAGTACATGAGTCCCTGTTGAGGGAGTATATCCGCATCCTGTATTGTGCCGGCAAAAAAAGCAGGTTCTTTTCATCCCGCCCAAAGATACGCACAGGATTATTTTTTACCGACCCGGAACAACCCTCCTTCCATGCGAACGAACCGCCACCAGTATTTCCTTGACCTTGCCCTCCGCTGCGCCCACCAGGGGACCTGCCTCCGCCGAAACTTCGGTGCGATCATCGTGGACGAATACAACACGATCGTGTCGACCGGATACACGGGTGCACCGAGGAAGCAGGTGGACTGTACCGAACTGAAACGGTGCTGGCGGAACGATCACGATATCCCTTCCGGGTCAAACTACGAGAAGTGCCGGAGTGTGCACGCCGAGATGAACGCGCTCCTCCAGGCGGGAAAGCTGGCGCGGGAGTGCACCCTCTACCTTGCAGGATTCGAGGTGGAAACCGAAGCTCTCACGCAGATCTGGCCATGCTTCCTCTGCTCGAAGATGATCGTGAACTCCGGGATCCGGAATGTGATCATGAGGACCGGAGAGACGACGTACGAAGAGAGCGACCCGATCGTGCTCTACCAGAAGCGGAGCCGGGAAGCGCTCGGGGAATAAGAGCTTTCTCCCCTCTCAACTAATCCGCTCTGTAGATGCCGATGGGAAAGGAGGTGATTATGCATAGCCTAACGGTACCTGTCAAGAACCTTCTCAATCTCGGCTGCAAAAAGGGAAAAATCCCCGATGTTTTCGGTCAGCAGTTGAAATGCGACGGAGTCGTCAATCGTCCCGTACCGGTGCACCACGATATTCCGGAACCCTCTCATCAGGTGGATCTTTTCCTGCATGGACCTGCTGATAAGATCAGTATCCCGAAGGTGCACCAGGATGTCCTCGTCGTCACCGGGAACGCCGAGTGACAGATCAGTGTTGATGATGGCGCAAATATCAAAAACATTCTCAATTGCAAATTCTGTTCTCTTGTAGATCCCGTCCTTGACAAGGCCAAGGGTGCGGAACTCCCCTGCTGTGGCAGGAAGGTGCTGCTGCACCAATGAGATGCCCTCGGCAATCTCTTTTAATTTGATCCGGATGACCGTCTCCCGCAGGTGTTTTTTTGTCATGGCATTGCAGCCTGGCCGGTATAATCATACAGCCGGTGTTTAAAATTATCAAAATCTTTGATCGTCTCGACTGCTTTCTCGTATAAAAATACCTGGTCCCTGATAAAAACCGGAGTGCCCCGGAGCACTTCCAATCGTACATACAGGGGTAACGACTGGAAGATTTTGATATCAAAACGTGTGCCGGAAAGGCCCGACAGGATCGCGTGGCGGAACTGTGCAGCCTCGTTGAGATCGCCATCATAATACAGGCAGAGGTCGATGTCCGATTCTCCGGTCATCCGGCCTTCTCCTGCCGAACCGTAGAGAATGATGAATTGGACGTTCTCAAACCCTGAGTGCCGCTCTATCTGTCGGAGTGCTGCATCCGCAGCTACACGGACGTCCCGTTTCAGTTTCGATGATCCCCGGTTCATTGGCACGACATATCCCCTGCATGAACAATTCTTCCCCCTTCCTCTTATTCTTTCCCCGCTATGTCCGGGCCCGCCTATGCATCCTTGAGACACAACTCCTTTACCGGGATGTTGCTGTCTTTTGCGGAAATGCTCCGTCAGTGATGAAGCAGCCACCCGTATCTTCGCAGCTCAAGAAGGGAGATATGGAATGGGGATGTAACTCGCGGTCTCTGCATCAGCAGGGGAAGGGATAGAGGACCGTGCAGATCTCTTTATCTACTGGAACGGGGTTACCTACGGACGGGATCGGTTCGGTGATGAGGCACGGGCCGGACTCGTCTCGCGGCTAAAGCACGGTGGATCTCACCTTCAATACAACTGTCACCGATGAATATGACCTGCCCGGATGCTGCTGTTCCTTCGGCTCCCACGGGGGAATGACGGCAGCTGCCCGGAGTATCTCCGGCCGGGATGCACCGGAAAAAAGGGTGAGGGGAGATCAGGCCTCTCTCACGCTGAACAGAAATGAAAGATCGTTTCGCCGCTACAGCGACGCGTCAACCCTCTCGGTCCTTGTACTCCCTCCACCCTCGCTGATGACCACCTGCCAGCGGGGCGCCCAGGCAAGGAAGAACGACGTGATCTCGATCCCGGTCTTTTTGGGCTTCACGGCTATCTCCCCTCTCTCCTTCACCGCGTTCTCCCAGCGCGCCGTGATCTCTGCTGTCTCCTTCTCACACTCCTCCTGGAGTTCCTGGATATCGTCTGCAAGGGCACGGGCGTTCTCTTCTGCCTCCCTTGCACTTGTCCCGGCAGAACTGCTCTGGCGGTATTTGCTCGCAGCGGCCGAACCGGACCGGCTGCTCTTCCTTCCGAGGAGGACCCCGATGACCGATTCACCTGCCGATATCATCGCCTCACGCTTCCGTGCCTCGGCATCGGCCTGTTTCCGGTCGGCGGTCGACTCGGCCTTCCGGAGCCGTTCCTCCAGCGTGTCGATCTTCGCCTCGTATTTCTTCCGGAGGGCATCCACCTCGGCATCCCTCTGTTCCCGCGCCGCCAGCCTGACCCGGAGGAGGAACTCGTTCTCCGGTTCCCCTGGCTTTGAGATGAGTTTTACGGCAGGACAGGAGAAGAGTTTCAGTTCCTGCGAATGGACGAGGGAGTTGGTGAGGGCCTGTTTTTCTGCGGAAAATTTCTTCAGGGCACGAACCGTCTCTGCGCTCACGGAGAACCGGGCATCGGAGGGAGGGGATGAAACGAGGTCATCCGTAGCCCCGGGATACTGCACGGCACTCTCCCATGGGACCGTGCCTCCTGGTGAGAAGGGTGCGAGAAGGGCGAACTGCCGCTCCACGTCCTGCTCCAGCTTCGGGTTCGTGTAATGGATGCGGCCGGCAGCGAACACGGCCGGTTCGTACAAGGAGAGACGCACCTCTGGACCTTCCCGGGCTTTGACCGGAGCACATTCGCTTCTGCAGTCTCGCGGGGGACCCGCAGGGGGAGGTACCGCTGCGGGATATCGGGAGGGAGGGCCGGGGGAAGCGGAGTGGTATCCCCGGGAGGTTCTGCCGGAGCAGTAGGAGAGACTGCAGCCGGCGGCCGTGTCCCGGATACCACGGCATCCGGTGTTCTCCCCTTCATAAGGACGCGGACCTGCTCCCGGGAAAGCGGCCCCCGGAGGTAACTCATCGCCCACCGGGTCTGGAAGATCACCGGGGCGTTCTCGTGCACGTTGTGCAGGAGGAACACCCGGTTGTCAAGCGATGAGAGGGTATCGGAGAGGGAAGCCCGGGAGAAGGCACTGCCCTGGACAGCGCCTTCGAGCCCGTCGAGGACCCGCTCGCGGTCCTGCACCGTCTGGAGCCGGCCGATGAACCAGGTGCCGGTGTTGGACAGGCCCTTGTAATCGAGGTCGACCGGGTTCTGGGTCGTCAGCACCACCCCGAGACCGAATGCCCGTGCCTGTTTTAACAGGGTGAGCATCGGCTCCTTGCTCGGCGGGTTCGCAACAGGAGGGAAGAACCCGAAGATCTCGTCCATGTAGAGGAGGGCGCGGAGACTGGTGGTCCCGGTCTGTGACCGGACCCACGCAAGGATCTGGTACAGGAGGAGCGTGACAAAAAACATCCGCTCGTCCTCGTTCAGGTGGGCGATATAGAAGATCGAATGGCGTGGTTTTCCTTCCTTTGTCGCAAGGAATCCCGGGATGTCCAGCGGCTGCCCGTTCATCCAGGACCGGAAGGAGGGCGCTGCGATGATATTATTCAGCCGCATGGCGAGAACGGACCGATCTTTTGCCGGGAAGAAGGTCTCGACATCAAACGCACCCACCTGCCTGATGGGCGGGTTCTGGATCGCCTGGATCAGCGTCACCAGGTCGAGATCCTTTCCGTTCCGCCAGAACTGTTCGAAGAGCGAGGAGAGGAGGATATGCTCCCGTGAGCTGAGCGGGTCTGCAGCCACTTTTACCAGGCCGAGGAGGGCCGTCACGGTCCCTGAGATCTTCTCCCGGAGCAGTTCGGCATCCGTCTCCCAGGAGAGCGCCGGTGCGGCAAAGGACTGGATGACGGAGACCGGGACCCCCGCATCGCTCCCCGGCGTGTAGACGACCAGGTCGGCCGCGTCGCGGAGGGTCCGGATACGTGCCCCGTCCTGGCCCCATGAGGCGAGCCCGCCCTTCCAGGACTCGGCCTGGTCTGCAGCATACGCTTCAGGAGTCTTTCCCTTCCGCCTGGCGTCATCCGGGTTGATCCAGGGGAGGAAATCGGCCGGGGCAAGGTCGGGGAACATGAGCAGCCGGTTGGTGATATCCCC
Organism: uncultured Methanoregulaceae archaeon; assembly: GCA_963828315.1. Lineage (GTDB taxonomy): Archaea > Halobacteriota > Methanomicrobia > Methanomicrobiales > Methanospirillaceae > UBA9949. Next base: position 179,601 of record CAWHEC010000004.1, read on the forward strand.
CTTGGGATCGATGATGATCGCAGGAACGCCATCGATCGCTGCCTCTTCGAGGAGCCCGACACAGAGCCCTGTCTTGCCGCTCCCTGTCATCCCGATACAGATGGCGTGGGTGGTGAGGTCACGGGAATCGTACATCACGAGACGGTCGAGCAGTTTCCGTTCTGCGAGGTTGTACTCCTTTCCGAGGTAGAATGCACCCAGTTTCTCAAATTCCATAGAAAACAAGTACTATGTGCTCACGGGGTTTTATAAAAGGAACCCTCCTGCCTCCCCTCCTCTTCCCTTTCCTGGTAGCGGACGATTTTCCCCCGGATGTCAGCCCGGGTCCGGGAGATGGGTGCCACCTCTCCTCGCATACGATCTCTACCGCAGACTTCGGGGTCGGCCAGTCGTACCCCCTCGCTGGCATACACTGCAGGCCTGAAGGACTCATCTCGCACAGGCACGGTTCGCGCTTTCATACCGCCAATCCTTTTCAGATCCTGTATCATATCCCGAATTGGGTTTACGGGGAGATCGTGGGATTCCTGGGAAAACCGGGAGCATTGATCCCGGTTCTCATCGCCAGAATATACTGGAGTCAGCTGATTCTTAAAAAATAGATGGGCTTTGAAAACAGGGTGAACCTGAAAGGCATTTTTATAGCCTGAAATACCTGGTTATTTTTCCAAACGTTCCTGCTCAAAACCGGAAATGAAAAGTAAATAACCTGAACTGACAGATCTGATGAGAAGAAGCCCCTGCAAGCCTGTTCGGGCAATAATTGCAGTACAATGTCCCCAAAAGAGGTGGTGCGATGATAACCGGATATCTCTATAACATCATCATCATTTTTGCGTTCGCAATCATCGTCATCGCACTTGGGAACAAGGTCAAGATCCCTGGAATCGTCGGCTTCATCTTCACCGGCATTCTCATCGGGCCCTACGGACTCGGGCTGATCACGGATACCAACATTGTCGATGTCCTCGCCGAGATCGGGATCATTTTCCTGCTGTTTACCATCGGCATGCAGTTCTCGTTCCGGACCCTCTACGAGATGAAGAAGATCGTCCTGATCGGAGGGAGCCTGCAGGTGCTCTTCACGATTGCGGTGACGATGGCTATCTCCCAGATCTTCGGAGTTCCTCTCACGCAAGGGTTGTTTTACGGATTCCTTATCTGCCACAGCAGTACGGCGATCACCCTGAAACTGTACCAGGAACGGGCTGAAATCGAGAGCCCCCAGGCCCGGGTCACCCTCGGGATATCGATCTTCCAGGACATCATCACTGTCCCGATGCTGATCGCACTGCCTATCCTTGCGGGTGAAACGACCGATATCGGGGGAGCACTGGTCACCATGGGGATCACCGTAGCGATCCTCTTTGTCGCGGTGTTTGCCATATCGATCTACCTTATCCCGCGGTTCATGAACCGTATCACCGGCATCAGGAGTCCTGAACTGTTCCTGCTGGCCATTCTCCTGATCTGTTCTGTCATCACCTACATCACCGCAAGCATAGGCCTCTCTCTTGCACTCGGGGCATTTCTTGCCGGGATCACCCTCTCCGAGTCCGATTATTTCCACCAGGCGTTTGCAAGCATCATCCCGTTCCGGGATATCTTCACCAGTTTCTTCTTCATCTCGATCGGGATGCTCCTCAATATCGGTTTCCTGGTCAAAAGCCCCGTGCTGATCGTCGGGCTCGTCATCGGCGTTATCCTGATGAAATCGGTCGTGGCGGGCGGCTCGGTGCTTGCGATAGGACAATCGCTCCGCACCTCGGTGCTTTCAGGGCTCGCCCTGTCGAATATTGGGGAATTCGCATTTGTCCTCTCGATCCCCGGCAGGGAACTGGGGCTCATCACGGATTCGGGGGAGCAGATATTCCTTGCCGTGACGGTGCTGACCATGTCGCTCACCCCTCTTGCCATCGGCATAGGCCCAAAAACGGCGGATCTCTTCTGCCGCCTCCCACTCAGTGGACGCCTGAAAGCAGGCTGTGTCGTGGATACAGGGCATGCCATCCCCTCCCTCAAAGATCACCTTGTGATTGTCGGATACGGGCTCAATGGCAGGAACCTCGCAAAAGCAGCGAAAGCCGGCGGGGTCCCCTATGTCATCATCGACCTGAACCCTGCGACGGTGGAGAAGGAGCGTAAAGCGGGGGAGAACATCTTCTTTGGAGATGCAACGAATGCAGAGATACTCTCGCACGCGAATATCGGACAGGCCCGGATACTGGTGATCGTGATCAACGATCCTGTCTCTACCAGGACAGTCACCTCCCTTGCCCGGGAGATGAATCCGGATCTCTCGATCATCGTCAGGACGAGGTTCTTTACCGAGGTAAAAAGGCTCCAGGACCTGGGAGCGGATGAGGTCATCCCCGAGGAATTCGAGACGTCGGTCGAGATCTTCACCAGGGTTATGAAAAAATTCCTCATCCCCACGGCAATTATCGATCGGCTGGTCCATGAGGTGCGGGCCGATACCTACCAGATGCTCAGAAGTCCGGCGGATACCACGGCCGGGCTGGCCGACCTGAAGATGAAAATGCCTCATCTCAAGATCGAGACGCTCCTTGTGGAACCTGGATCAGGAATCAGCGAAAAAACCCTTGGTGAGATGAATGTCCGGAAAGAGTATTCGGTCTCCATACTCGCGATAAAAAGGGGTGACGAGGTGATAGAAAACCCTTCGGGTGATGCCCGGCTTTCCGATGGTGATGAAGTGATTGTCATCGGGGCTCCTGAGAAAGTCAGGTCTTTTGCAGGCATGTTTCACGCGTCTCTGAACCGCCCGCTGCCACCGAAGGGACCGGGGAACCGGATAAGGGACCGGTGTAGCCCTCCTCTGGTTCCTGCACGCCGGGAGGGTTGGATACAACGGGAATGAGGGCGGACAAAAAGAGGACTTTGCCTTTTTTTAACATAATTCACTGTTGATTGTTCTATTTCCCTCAATCTCATAGTCTTCACATGAAGAGAGTGAGGGGCTCTCTGCGATCTCTTCTTACTTTTTCCGCCATCTGTTCAGGTGGGGTAGTATTGTTTCACCCATTTGTCTTGCCATATCTTCCGGCATGCCCATCTGAACACCAATTTTCACATTCTTCTCTATTTTTTCCTGGAGGGTGATACCTTCATCTAAAAATTTGCCGCCCTGGAAGCAGTGAAAACAATATTCTTCACTCTTGTTACCATCTTGATTCGTCCCGAAATCGTCATCTGTTCGAAGTGGCATTCCGCAACTTTGACACACTGGTCCCTGGGGAAATTCCATAGTCTCATTGTCGTATCAAGCGGGTAAAAAAGTATCAGATCTCAATTATGTCTTTTTTAAAAAAATTCCTATTTCCGGTTGTGAAATATTGTTCTTAAAAAGGAGTAATAATGGTGAGTCCTTTCATCCCATTTTTTTCCTCCACCCCCGTGCTGCAGTTCCTCTTCCAGTCGTTTGAATTCAGCATAGAGGGCCGCAACGATGCTCATGGATTACCTTATAGCCGGCATTTGTTAAAATCTTTGACCTGGACAAGAGTATCCCACGGGGGTAATGTACCCGGTGAACAGGAAAAATCCGGGAAAGGTTGGAGGTATCATCTCGCCCGCCAGGCTTTCTTTTACGTTTTTTGATCACGCACCGAGATGACAAAGACGACGCATACGACTGCAGCGATAAGAAAACTTGCAAAGAATCCCTGAACAAAGCCGCTTATGGTGATGATGACCCCGGTGACAAGAGGGCCTGCCGCATGCCCGATATCCATGACGGAAGAGAGTGCCCCCATCGAGGCACCCATCTCCTCTTCCCGTGCCATGTCTGCGACATAGGCGCTGGTAGCGACGGTAGAAAGTGACATGCCAAGCCCGAGCAGGGAACTTGCGAAGAGCAACATGCCAAATGATGCTGCAAAGGGGATAACGGCAACCGAACACCCGAGCAGGAGGAGCCCGGCAACGATCTGGCCCCGTTTGTCTACCCTGTCAGCGATCCTGCCAAAGAGGGGTTTTGTCACCGCGATGATCACTACCTGGACTGCGAACAGTATCCCGGTCTGATAGGCACCAAGTCCCCGGGAGAGGAGGACAAGAGGCAGGAATGTCTCAAACGCCCCAAATGCAAAGTAGGTCGCCATGTCCACCAGTGCCGTTGCCCGCAGTCTGCGGTTCGTGAAGAACGTGACAAAACTCCTTTTGAAGAGAGAGAACGGCAGAATCGTGAGGCGGCCTGGTTTGTCCTCCCTGTACGTGAGGGTGAGAAGGAGAACCGGTACTGCAGCAATGGCTGCAGCGACATACACCATCTTATACGGGATGAGCCCTGGATAGAAGATAAAAAACGAGATGATGGCCCCGCCGGCAAGCGGGGCAAGGGTCCTTCCGATCAGGGTGGCGGAGGAGTACTGCCCCAGCATCTCCCCCTTCTTTTCCGGAAACCGCTCTGCGATGATTGCTGCAATAACCGGTCCGAGAATTGCGGTTGCCGTGCCGTGAAAGAACCGGACCGGGATCAGCCAGAAGGGATCGGTGATGAACAGGTAGAGGACGGGGGCAGAGAGAAATACCAGTCCTGACGCAATAAGAAGTTTCCTCCTGCCAAGGTGATCAGAGAGCACCCCCACCGGAAACGAGAACAGGATCCCTGCGAGCGGGGAGACTGCGGCGATCATCCCGATGACTGCATCACTGGCCCCGAGCGCCTGCGAGAAGAGCGGCAATACCGGGTTCTTTGAGATGGTTGTGGAAAAAATTGCAAAAAAACCGAGCAGGAACAGCGTGGTGACAGCCCATCGGTCCGGTGGTGAGCGGGTCTGTGATGGTTCCGGCATTCTCTGCATCTCTGTCAGGAGTCACGAACGATAAGGTGATCTCTTCGTACCACTGCGGAAAAAGGTAGGAAAAGCATGGTCTTTTTCCCTTCGTTATAGTGGGGGATTTGGGAGTAATCTTTCCGTCACCCTCGATAAACCGGTTCCAGAACAGCTGGTTGACCAGCTTCATCTGGATGATGGCGCCTTTGTTACGAGTATTCAGGACCGAGGCATTCTCGCTGAAAAATGCCGCGCTCATCAGGAGTTCTTCATCATCGATGTTCACTTCCAGCACATTCTCGAATTTCAGGATAGTTCCATGCCTCGCCAATTTCAGGAATGGTAATACCCGGAGGCGGGGAGCTGAGCCGTTCCAGGGGAATAATATGAATTTCGGCATTTTTTCCCTGGAATTTTCTCCGAAGTTTTTCGAGAAGTCCCGGACAGGAAGATAAAATGAGAAGGCGCAGGTGAATATCCCGGTCGGGCACATTTTCCAGAAACTGGATATAATGGTCTCCAACGACGCAGGAGATATTGTTTTTGGCTTTTTTGAACAGCTCCTTCATCTTGTATTCAATATTCGTATCCCCATATATTGTCCAGAGGGCATCCGCCCTGTCGGTCCGGACGTTCTCCTGTTCAAGTTTTTGTAATGCCGACAAGGCCTGGTCCTGTGCGTTCTCAAGGTCCCGCATCAGGATGGAAAGAGCCATTTCCGGGGAGATCGCACGGTATCTCGCGGGTTTGGATCTCTGTTTGACGGCAAGTCCCCGTGCATCGAGATTCTCAAGCGCCTTGTACACGCTTGGCTTTGAAAGAGAAAGGTGCTCTACGATCTCTTTTGCCTCCGCATGATCGAGCAGGACAAGCGTAGCGTACACCCTCGCCTCGTCATTGGTCAGTCCGAGCGTGTTGAGGGACGAGATGAGTGCCGGGGGAATACTGTCCATACCAGGAGTTATGCATCTGTTGTTATAGTGCTTGCCGGAATTGTGAATCATGAAACCCGTGTAATGTATCCTGAATTTGTTGAGTAGTATTTGTTGTTAAAATATTTACTACTTGTTCAGCAACCTTTTTATGGTTCAACAGAGACATGACTGGAGCAACTGTAGTGAAATAACTACTACGAGAACGAGGAGTCAAATGTTCAGAAAAGAGGAATTACCGGGTTTAACATCCCGGATGATCGTTCCCGGCAACCGGAGATCAGGATCACGGTTGCACCTCCTGGGTTTTGGGATGCTCATCTCCCTGGTACTTGCATGTGCTCTGGTCTCCCCGGTAAGCGCCGGTGACAGATATATGACAGGTTCCCCGGAACTGACTGCTGCGGTATCGGGGACCAACGAATTCAGCCCGGGCGATGAGGTCACCATTGCCGTCCAGCTGCAGAACGAGGGTCTCAATGAATTGAAATTCGTTGGGTCCGGTATCATCAGCCGGGATGATCAACCGAACACCGCGAAGTTGATCACGATAACCCTCGATCCAGGCGATTCCCCGCTCATCGTCAAGAGTGATCCCCAGATGATAGGGGACCTCAAGGGGGGGAGCAGCACCATCGTGAATTTCAAGGTGAAGATCCCGAAAAATGCAACCGTAGGCACCTATGATCTTCCCCTGAACATCAAGTATACCTATTTATGGATGGCTGAACAGATCGGGACCGATAGTATCCAGTATACGTACCGGGATGCGAAAGAGACCATCACCCTCCCGGTAAAGATCAAGCCGGTGCTGCAGTTCTCCATCATTTCATCTTCCACCGAACACCTGAATGCGGGAACGGAAGGATACCTGACCCTCGTGATCAATAACACCGGCCAGGAAGAGGGCAAAAAAGCAATCCTGAAGCTTGCCCGGAATGGCAACAGCATGGTCATCCCGACGGACTCCAGCTCCTATATCGGAGATTTCCCCCCCGGGGCAGAGATCACTTCAAAATTCAGGCTCTCTGTGAGCAGTGACGCTGAGGCCAAGACCTACCCTCTGGACGTCTACATAAATTACGAGGATTATGTGGGTGATACCGTTGACAGCGACAGGACGACTATCGGTATACCGGTCGGTGGGAAAGCAGAATTCACCGTCGTCTCCGATCCCATTGAACTCTCGCCCGGCCAGAAAAAAGCGGTCACGGTCCAGTATAAGAATACCGGGGATGCTACTGTCTACAGCGCCCAGGCCCGGATCAGTGCTATCGACCCGTTCACCAGCGATGATGACACGGCATTTTTAGGAACCTTCGCACCCGGTGAGACGAAGGAGGCCACCTTCGGGATCTCTGTTGACAGTTCGGCGACCGAGAAGGAGTACGGACTGGATTCCGAAGTGCGGTACAGGGATGCCCTGGACAACAGCATCATATCGGATCCGATAAAGGTCGAGATCGAGGTCGTCAAACAATCCAATACTGGTCTGTATGTCCTGATCGGCATCCTGGTCGTGGGAATCATCGGGGGCGGGTATTACTACTACCGTCGCCGCCAGAAAGGGAACGGGGAAGTGAAATCCGAATAATTTTTCCGGGTTGAACCCTGCCGTTCAATCCTCGTAGCGAACCAGGACTACCAATCCAGGACCCCTGATCCCACATGATAGACTACAATTTTTGGGGGCATCGCCCACACTATCAACCGCAGGCCACTACTGGTAGCTGCGCTCATGGTCTCCCTTTTGTGTGTCGCCATTTTCGGTATGACCCAGCTCTCCATGCAGAGCGGATGGAAGACCTACATGGATGAAAATTCTGAAAAAGGAATCGTCTATGCCGACTATATCGATAATTTCCAATCCGATTCGACCATCATCCTCATCATAGAGACAAGCAATCCACTGGACCCTGACATCCTTTCCTATATCGACGATATCGAGACGGATATCAGGCTTCAGGAGAATATCAAGGGGACACGGAGTATTGTCGAAGTCCTGAAAAGTGCCCATGGGGGAACGCTTCCCTCTTCGACTGCAGAGATCGATCAGATTGTCGGGATGCTCCCTTCCGAAACCCGCGAGCTGGTCAACCCATCAAATACCCTCACCCTTGTCCAGGTCCAGATCCAGGAAGGCTTGTCTGAAGATGTCCAGCGATCGGCCCTCGACAATGTGATATCGGTCGTGGAGAGCCAGGAGAAGCCCCCTGGCGTGACGGTGGAGTTCTCCGGAACGCCGGCATTTATGCAGCAGATGGAGGAGGGGCTTATGAGCAACATGGGCATCCTCATCGGTGGTGCCATGCTCCTGATGATCATCGCAATGGGGATCCTCTTTGCCTATGTCCGGTACCGGTTCATGCCGGTCCTGCTCGTGGGAATCGGCCTCGTGACCTCACTCGGGCTGATGGGCCTTGCCGGTATCGGGTTGAATATGGCGGTAATCGGAGCGTTTCCGGTCCTTATCGGCCTCGGCATCGATTATGCGATCCAGTTCCATGCCCGGTTCGACGAGGAGGCCAGGAAGGGGTCGCTTGAAGACGCGGTGTTTACGACGGTCACAAAGACAGGTCCCGCCGTGTTGTACGCGATGCTTGCCACCTGCATGGGATTTTTGGCCATGTTTGTCTCGGAAATCCCGATGATCCGATCGTTTGGCATGGTGGCAATCATCGGCATATTCACCTCGTACTGGGCGGCCTGCGTCGGGGTGCCAACGCTCTGCCTCCTGTTGAAGTACAAGCCCAAAGAAGCCAAAACTGAAACGTGCTACGCGGTTGGTACCGATGCGTGTGATTTCGTGATGGACCAACCCAAAAACGGGCCCACTCCCAGGAACGGAAAGAAAAAATCCTTCTCATACGGGCAGTTTCTCACGGACATCTCGGTAAAGATCGCAAAAAATCCCCTCCCGATCCTTCTTATTCTCGGGTGTGTCGCAGTCGTCGGTTTCGCGCTGGATCCGATGATCCCTATCCAGACCAGCGAGAACGCGTTTGTTCCCGGAGATATGCCGGCCAAGGTCAATATCGACAAGGTTACCAGGATCCTCGGTGCGACCAGTACGGCCGATTTCTATATCCGGGGCTATAACACCGATCTCGATACCATCAAGTGGATTGAGAAGTTCCAGGAGTACGAACTTTCGCACCATCCGGAACTTTCCGGTGCAAGCAGTATTGTCACCACTATCCTCTCAACGAATGGAGGAGTTATGCCGGAGACCCAGGCGGAGCTCGATTCGATCCTCGGGTCAATCCCGGAAGCAACCAGGAAGGAGTATCTGGGGGGTTCGATGAGCGGTGTGGTAAAATTCAGCACCATTGACCTTGAGATGACGCAGATGGACTCCCTGAAACAGCAGATGATCGATGATATCGCGTTCCTCGAACCTCCGGTCGGGGTCAGTGTTGCACCCATCGGCAATTTTGACCTGTTCACCACGCTGATGTCATCGCTCGCCCATTCCAAGGAGCTCATGACCTATCTTGGATTCATATTTGTCTTCGTCTTCCTGGTCGTCGTCTATCGTCATCTTCATGCAATAACTCCCATGATCCCTATCATTTTCATCGTCGGGTGGAATGCAGTAGCCATGTTTGTCCTGGATATTCCCTATACCCCGCTCACCGCGACGCTCGGGTCGATGACGATAGGGGTCGCGGCCGAGTATACTATCCTCGTGATGGAGCGGTATGCAGAAGAGAAGGAACGCCTGCATGACAATCTTGCGGCAATCAAGGAGAGTGTCCACAAAATCGGGACGGCCATCACGGTCTCCGGCCTTGCGACGTTCTGCGGGTTCTCGGCACTCTGTCTCTCCACATTCCCGATCGTCAGCAATTTCGGTGTCACCACCCTGATTGCGGTCGGTTTCTCGCTTATGGGGGCTATCTTTGTCATGCCGGCGGCGCTGTCGGTCATGGGGAGATTTGAGAAGTCTGCGCCTTAACGCAGAGGGAACATCACCTTTTTCTCAAAAGAAGAGGGAAAATCGGTCTGAACCAGGGGATGAATGAATCCCCTAACCCGACCTCTGGTGTCCAGAGACCGATGATATTTTCCTCGGTGTCCTGGATTACCGCGACGAGGCCTACGGATGGAATATCAGATTTCGGCATCATGATCTTCCCGCCAAGTTTCTCAACCCTTGCCAGGATCGTATCGATATCCCCGACCTTCACAAAGTTCATGATCGGACCGGGTCCCATTCGTTTGTAGAGACCCCCCATATTCATTGTTCCCTCTTCCGGTTCCCCGGTGATAATATTCGACAACCGCTCATGCCACTGCAGGGATCGCTCTGTCCTGGCAGCGTGAGTGTCCGGTGATCAGATCTGTACCGCTACGCCATAGCGTGCGATGTGGTTGTCAAGAACTGCCGTAGTCGCATCGGTATCGGCGATCTGTCAGGCCGTGGGTCATGGAAGAATGCAATAGTCTGCCATCGATGTCCGGTCCAATGTACCTGCCGCGAATATCCTCGGTGTAGGACTGAAGGAGAACGCCCTGCTCCGTTCGTCCGTCGCGAGATTGTCCAGCCTCGAGTAACAGTCTTCCTGCCACTCCCGGGGATCAGTGACCTGGCTGCGACCCGAATCGCGCTTGTCGTTCGTTGTAGTGATCGCAGTCGATCGATGATTGTAGTAATCTCCAGGTAATTATCAAAAATCCCGCATAGCGAGCATCGTGCGCCACGTGCAGACGCGAATCCGCTCTCCCGTAAAAGTGATGCAGGACTAGTTCATAATGTGCAGTCGGCATCCGACGATGCTCTGAACGGCTGTTATCGGATTCGAGACCACTTGCAAGTCGAGTTCAGTGCTGCGGACAATAATTACACGAGATAGAGACTCAAAACTTATTTGTGATTCTGTTTCATTACAGCATTCCGTGAATGTTCTTTTCACATGTTGGATGTCGAAATACTATTTATGATTTCGTTGGAGATGAAAATCTTCTCCTGAGACGAGCGCCCTGTTTAATATCAGAGTCAATATGAAATTAGGGGTTGAGAAATCGGTTGTATGTGACGGTCTGCATAAATTCTTTAGCAGTCGGAACTCATTCATCCCAGTGAAATGCCGATCTCGACTCGCTGATGATAGATGCTGCAGTTTGTACAACTTACTACGCGACGGATAATCTAGCCATTTCGGGATAGGTGCTATGAAGAATGATCGTGCAATCAGCATATGAAATATAATCATCGTAAATGCGGAGAAAAGTACAGGCTTCTAATTGAATACCATATCTATCCTTATTAACTATTGTCTTCACAGACATATATCGATCAACTTTACGGTTATTTAATCAGAGTCCCTTACAGAGATATCTCTTTGGTTGATCACTGAAATCGCCACAAATAAGGGATGAAATTCCAACTGCATTAGCTAAAGATATAATACTCATTTCCAGTATCTTCAGGTGAAAACTGTTGAAACATACATGATAACATGCCGGATGATATGTAAAACGCCAAGTCTGTTACTCACAACTCGAGGATCTATGGTCGTAATCCAAAGCATTGTTTCATCATGTCGAAGTTTCTTAGTAAACAGGTTTTTCATAAATTTGGAAACGAATGCGGAGAATACTGTTTTAGACGAATATTGCAGCAATGGCACTTCCTGCGAAAAACTGCGATAATATTGTTACATATTATTAGATACCATCGAGTAATCGCTTGAAGTAGTTTCTTGGATCTCTTGAATCTAATATTGCCACTTCTCTGAATCCGATTCTGAACCAGTCTTAGCCGAGACAAACGTAATAACAATTCCTTTAGTAATCATACAATGCCTTGTGCCATGTCAATACCTCTGATCATGGTAAATTGTTCATATGCTTCTCATCAATACCGGTTATAGGAAGACTAACATTATCATCGAAATTCTGGATATTCAAGTAGATATCTTTAACTGGCGTGAAAAATGTTTCAGTAGATTTTCCTCTTCCTAGTGCTGTTGTACTCCAAAAGAAGGTATGTGAAAATAATAATTTATCGATTTTTAGTTGGAATGCAGTCCTGTATCAATTGAAATATCTCCCTACGCTCTCATAGCCAACTGGCATAGTGACGATAGGATGCCGTATAGCAGTGTCCTAATCCTGGTCATGGAGCGCTAGCGGAGGGAAGCGGTTGCACGAACAATCTCCGCTATCCAGGAGAATGTCCATAAAATTGGGACCGCTAGTCACGGTCTCCGAGCCTTAAAGAAATATATCTTGAGTTCTCGGACTCTAAGCCTCTACGAACCTACTCGATCACTTCAGCAGTATTATCGGGCAATCATCGACGCTGATTGAAATACGGTTTGAGGCTTCTACGTGTTCGAAGTTAGTTAACATGCCCGCCGTGCTGTCGGTCATCATGTGAAGTCCACGTGTTGGAGAGCTCACGTAAAAGCAGAGAAAATTGGAACAATGATTCTGAATTCTCATGCAAGCTTGCTTCAAGAATCGTTCGTTGCTTCTTCAATCTCCTTGGAATGACTTCAATTCAGCTAGCTATTGTCTTCATCATAGATTCTTGTCAGTGTAAGAAGAAAATCTCAATTGTACTATGCTACGATGAAGATGGCATCACATCATCTCTTCAGATATTGTAATCCATTCAGATCCGTGCATAACGGAAGAATGAATTTCATTCATCATACAACATATTATTACCGCTTCATTTAACAATTGGAAATAATGCTTAAGAGTATTACTGAACCGTTTTCTCAAAACAATCGCTAGTCCTGGTAAGCAAGATCATACCCTGTCCTCGAGCCACCCTCATCGCCAGGGATGATGCCCTTCCACGACGTCTCTCACCCCTTCCTTCTCTCAATCACCATCTCGCAGAAGGCATCCCCGCGACACCTGGCCTTTGCTACGGAGATGGTGAACCCTGGGTTCAGGGCGACAATAGCGTGCTCAACATAGGCCTGGCAGATGCTGCATACCTCCGTAGGAGCGCTATCGCCTGCACGCTCCTCCCCAAACATTGCACACCCGGTCAGCCGTATGACCGCCTCATCGGGAAATCCTTCGATATACCGTGTCTCGAACTCCGGTCCGAACAAGATGACCGAGATGGCCCCGAGCGTCTGGACGAGGTCGGCAGCATTGTCCCTCGGCATCCCGTACCGGTCTGCGATGGCGCGAATCTCCCGGGCCATTTCTGAAAACATCCTTTCCCTGTAGGGGGCAATGCTGGCGCCTCCCGCCGGTTCATGGCCGAGAGCCACGACAAGCCGGGTGAGCACGTGGGTGGCCATCGTCCATCGGGTGGCTTTCGGTATGTCTTTTACTCGTATCATATTCTCACAACTCGAACTGTGGGTATCCGCGGTCGGGCGGATTGGTATCCTGAATTCTCTCTGTTCAGTATAAAGCATTTTTCCAAGGGAATGGTATGCATAGTCATGACCCTAATCGGCAATACGGAATCTGTATCCCATGTCCCGAGAATACTCGGCGTCCCTGAAAAATTACGGTTGTATTGTTTTCTCCGAGCATGGAGGGGGTATCCCTGGCCCTTTCTTCACTCCGAGACGGGTACGAGTCTCCCCCTCAGCCGCGACTCGATGTCGAGCTGCATCAGTTCGATCACGTTCGTGACGACCCCCCGGGTGTAGGAGACGGTCAGGGCATCAGCCCTGAAAAACTCTTCATCCGTGCTGCTGTTGAACTCTGCCCCGTGCGTCCGGAAGGCGATGCCAAACGGGGCCAGGACAAACCCCATCTGCTGGAAATGGAGGTGGATATCCATTGCGGTCTTCATCGCCCCGTCCTCGTGGCCGCAGACCATGATCCCCACGATCTTCCCCTCGGTCAGCCCGGGTTTCCCGAGATGGTAGAGGTTCTGCAGGCAGGTCGTCCTGTCGAGGAAGGCTTTGAGGCGGCCGGACATCGTGTTCCAGTTGATCGGGGATGCGACGATTATGGCCCTCGATGCGGCGATCATCTGGTGGAACGCGGGCATGTCATCTTCTGAATTCCTGCACGGGAAGGTACAGAATTCGGCTTTCCTGCTGTAGCAGCACCAGCAGTGGTCGATACGGTGTTCATTCAGGTTGAACCGGCGGCAGCTGATACCCTTCGCCCGGAGTTCCTCCTCTGCCAGGTCCGCCATGTAAGCGGTATTACCGGACCGGTGGGTGCTGCCGTTGATCAGCAGGACCTCGAATGGTGTACCATCATAGGTAAGCGGGGTATACTCGGTATCCTGGAGAAATTCCCCGGACGGACTGCCGCACTTCGGACACCCTTTCGGCGGGTTCTCACCGGTCATGACATAGCCGCATACGGAGCACCTCCATCTCTTCTCCGTGTCCGTCCCCACGTTCGATTTCCTATTCAGTCTGTGATTGTGCCATTTTCAAAATGTCTCCCTCTCGCCAGGAACTGGTTTTTTTGGATTATCCCTTCCATAAAAAAAGATTTGTTCATTGAAATAAATGTTCCCGGAAAAGCTCGTAAAGTCACGAACCTGTTGACCGGATCTCTTCCTCCTGCCGGAGCAGCCCGTGGATCTCTCTGAAGCCTTTTAATGCCGGGATTTTGGGATTTTCCCGTGGATATCACGGATCAGCCTCTGCCCATCTCTCCCCTGGATTATCTCCAAAAAAACCGGGAAGAAAGCCTATATCTGCAAAAAACCCACCTGGGATAAGGATCTGTTCATTTCAGGATACGCATGATTCCCCCTGAACTTATTCTGCCGCTCACCATTTTCATCGCAAAGATAGTTGAAACGAGCCTCGAGACGATTCGCACGGTCTATGTTACCCGGGGTCACAAATATCTTGCAGCCGGTATCGGGGTGGTCAAGATGGCGATCTGGCTCCTCTCCACCGGTCTTGTGCTGACGAATCTTGACAACATCGGGGGCATCATCGCCTACATCGCAGGGTATGGCATCGGGACGGTGCTCGGGATGGAGATCGAGGACCGGATCAGCCTCGGGGATGTCGTGGTCCGGATCATCAGCGTGAAAGACCCCCAGCCACTCATCACCCGGCTTTCGGGCATGGGATACGGGATCACCCGGCTCGAGGGTTCGGGAGCGTTCGCTTCATCCGTCGCGGTCCTGCTGATGGTGGTCCCGCGAAAAGCACTCGATCGGCTGCTCTCCCTCCTCAGGAACGAGTATCCCGACCTCCTCTACACGGTGGAGGATGTCCGGAAGGCAAGCGAGGGGGGGAAGATCTTCCATGGAAAAGAGAGCAGCTGGATCTCCCGCTTCTTCGGATGGTAATCCTCCCTATTGTACCGTCCTCCGATGACGAAGCGATCATCACGGTGTAAGAACCGGTGCCCGCCCGGAAGATATCGCTTCGGAACAATATGAACCCCGGATTGTTCAACCAGGGCAATTTCCTGAAGGCATGTATCACCGGTGTTGTGACAGGAACAGGGCATTATGTATAGGTATTAAACTGTGGATGAAGAATAATTATAATCAGCTGAAAATTTTTTAAAAGGTAAGAACGATCGGTGCTTTCACGGGTATTCATGAACGATGAAGTGGTTCAACTGTTCCGGTTCCTCACAAGACTCCTTGACAGCTGTGCCGATCACGATGTTATCACCGATGCGCTGGTCTCCCCTGCCAATCCGGAGGCATATCATGCAGCCCTTGACGGGATACAGGGGTTGCATCGGACGTATCCAGGCTTCCGGTATCACCAGGGACCAGCTGGCCTGCATCATCTCTGAACTGGAGGAGTCGTCCCCTCTTTTTCCCGGAGGGACCATCGACCCGGTGGATCTCATCCCTCTGATCCTTGCCAAATTTACAAGTACACAGGAAACACTGGTCTGTTCTGCCTGCAACGAGTGGGGTCAGGCACTTGACCCTGCAAACCCGGAAGAGACTGCAACGACGATCCGATCTGCCATCTCCCCGCTCTCCCTTACCGACCTGCTCTCCCCCCATGTGACCCGCATGCAGCGTTTTCCGGCGTTCCTGGCACTGGAGGCAGGAGAAAAAATCCCTCTCCCCGGGACGATACCCTTCTTTGAGGCAGATGACCGCATCCTTATCGCTCCTTCTGATGATCCAGCCCTCTTTGCCGGGCAGATCCATCCGGCGGTGTTCCGGTTCCTTGTAAGGCGGAGTATCCTCTCCGACCCGTTCTTTCCGGACCTCGTCATCCAGGCATTGGGGGATATCGGCGTAATCCGGGAAGGAGGATACGGGGCACTCGAGCGGATTTTCTCCGATGAGATCTCTCCTGCAGGGGAACTTTTCAGGGCCGGGCAGGTTTTATTCCTGGAATCAGGGATGGTCACCGATGTCAGGACGCTGTTTGGGGTATCCCTGAAGGAAGGAGAGGCCGGATCAGCTACCGACTTTGCCGGGATGGAACGGTCCTCCGGCCATGTGCTCGCAGGGATGCTCGCTGCTTCATCGGACCCGATGGAGATCAGGCAGGTTCTCGATTTTGTCCGATCTGCTGCGGGCAGACCATCCGGAAGAGCAGAGCCGGGCCCCGGACCTGCCAGGGATCTTGAGAAGGGCATGCAGGAGAATGAACAGCTCCTCCGGGCCGTCACCGGGGACTATGCATGGAGGGCTGTCCCCATGCACCCGGAGTCCTGCATGTTCAGGCCGCTCGTGGATCTCTGGCCGGAACGGCACCTGCTCCTCTACGATCCTGCCGAACTTGCCTACCGGAGTCCTGATGCTGCAAGAGCCCTTGTCATGGAGGCGTGGTATGGTATGAGGTTCAGGCTGGATACGTCAGGGTGCGACACCCCCGACGATCCCTGGTATCCCCGTCTTGTAAGGGTACTTGGTATCCCGGGAGCATTGAGGAAGGGATCTGCCCTTCACCCGGGAGTCTCCCGGTGGATTGACCAGTTCTGCCGGGAGGAATACTCTCTTGTCAACCTCTGTGCGGACCGCTCCCGCATCAGCCGGCTCCCCCTCCCCGACCAGTTCCTTGAAGGAGTGCTGTGTGAAGCCCGGACGGGCGACCCGGCAGTACATATCAGGGACGAGGCGATACAGTATGCCCTCAGGGTGACGTTTGAGGCAAGAATGGAGATGGAGACCGCCACGGACGAGGAGTGCACCAGGATCATACGTGACCGGGTGTGGCCGGTATTCGGGCAGGTCTGCCTGGCCCCTGACGGGTATGGGGTGGCGGGATCCGCATCCTCCTCAGGAACAGCGAAGGGGACAGCCCTTCCTTTTAGCCCGAGAGGGACCGTAGCCCGCCAGGATGAAACGGTCCAAAGCCCCCAGCAGCCCTCGTCGGCTTTCACCGGCCGGGCGCTCACCGGGGAGAGTAACAGCCGGTCCGGGGATGGCGGGATTCCCCTTCCCACAGGGTCTTCCCGGTGCAACGATGCAATCCGGCGACCAGAGCAGCGATCCAGGGGTCCCGGGCAGCGGGAGCGGGCATGTCCCCCGGGAAGGTTCTCCGGGGAGAGGCGACCGCTCGTCAGGGGTAGCAGCCACTATGGATTCCATGATGGATGCCTGCACCAGGAGCAGGGACCTGCTGGATACCCTGGCATCATCCCCGGGCCAGGGAGACGGTCCACTGCCCGATACCCTCCCGGAAGATCCGAATGAGACGGCATCGGCATTGTCCGCGCTATCCCGGAAGATCGAGGACCTGGCAGGGGCGCTATCACAGCAGCTCCACGGGCACAGGGATGCGGAACGCACAGGATCGGATATACCCGGCCACAACCCGGAAGAACTCGACGGGTTGCTGAAGGTGTCGGATAAGGTCGGGAAGGTCGCGAGGGAGTTTAAAGAGTCGGTCGGAGAGCTTGGCCGCCAGATAAGGGCAGGTGGATCCGGTCACGATACCACCGGGCAATTGACCGGGATTTCCAGAAAAGTGCTCGAGGACCTCCAGGAAGCAGGGGCAGAATTCCAGCGGCTTTCAGCAGATTCGTCCCTATTCCAGGAGGATAGAACCAGGCCTGCGATCCGTGTACCCGATGCCGACAATGAACCTGCTTCCACGATGAGCATCCTCCGCATGGGACACCTTGATCCCGCCTTTGTGCCCGATACCACCTATACCCCGGACGTATGGGAGAACTTCTCCTATTTCGATGCAACCTTCGATGAAAGTCCCGCAAAAGATCCGGAGGGATCGTCCGCAGGCCGTTCTCCCCGGGATGCAACAGGAGAACGGAGATTTGACCCGGGGGAGCAGGCCCTCACCCGCGAGGCAGAGCAGTACCTGAGCACGTTAAAGCAACGGACAAGGAGCGACTGGGAGACCATGGATGAGAGAGCGGAACGGATCCGCAGGATTGCGCTCTTCGAGTCCCATGCCGTCGGCCGTGACGACTACTCGGAGTACCAGCGGTTTTACCAGCCGGTTGCAGGCCTGATCATGGTCGCACGAAAGAACATTCAGCAGGCGCTCCAGAAGAGCAGGGCGAAACGCGACCTGAATGAACTGACCAGCGGTGAAGATATCGACGAGGAGAACCTTGCCGCGGTCAGGACCACGATGCGAATATTCCGGGACAGGGGAAGAGAGCCGGACAAGACCCGGTGGGCCCTCTCCCTCTTAATCGATGCGAGCAGCAGCATGCACGATGAGACGGTTGCAAAAAAACTGCAGGTCGCGATCCAGGCGGCGATCCTGTTCGGGGAGGCCGTCAACCATATCCAGGGGATCCGGTTCGAGATCGCGGCATTTTCCGATACCGAATACATCCCCCTGAAACGCTACCAGGACGACTGGAATGTCCACCAGGGATGTTACCTGATCAGGGAGGTGGTCCGTGCCACCGGGGGGACCAATGACGTGGGCGCCGTGAGCAGCGCCCTTGACCGGATGAACCGTCTCCCCAGGGGAGCGGGGGCGAACAGGATGATATTCATCATATCCGACGGCCAGTCGGGAGTTGGCGGAAGGGAACAGATGCGGGCGATGTTGAGGACGAACAAGGATACGAGGATATTCGGATGGGGGATCGGGCCGGACATGGAGAAGATCGAGGAGACCTACCTGCCCTACGGGACATGGGTCCCTGATATCGCGGAACTGCCACGGTCCCTTGGAGAGGTGCTCCGGAGGGAGCTCGGCCGGCCCGCCATGGCCAGCTGGAGAGAAGGCCGGGCAGAGGATACCATGAAGCGCGAGGATGCACAGCCAGGCGGGGGAGTATGCACGAACTGAGCAGTCTCGGACCCCTGAAGGTCGCGGCATGGCGACCCGGCAGGCGGGTGCAGGTCGCCACCAGCCTTGCCATCGGCGATATCCGGATCCCTGCGCCGGAAAACCCCCGTCTTCTCCTCGTCCCGGAAAATATCGCCTATCTGCAGCAGATGTGGGATTCGCTCCGGATGCCTTCACGGAACAATCTCCTTGTTACCGGCGAGTCGGGGTCCGGGAAGACCACCCTTATCCGGTATCTCGGGGAGATATACCGGCAGGTCTCCCTCGTGGGGGCGTCTGAACTGCAGGACAGCCATGCTGCAGCACATGCCAGGGCGAGGGCAGCATCATTCCAGACCCGGATCCTCACGTTCCATGAAAATCTCCGGAGGTCGGATATCACCGAGCGGAGGCACTATGGCGAGTCGGGCGAGGATAAGACCGGGTGGACGATGAGCGATGTCATGGACGGGATGGTTGCCGGCGACTGGAATATCCTGTCGGAAATAAACCGGACAGGGGAGGACGTGCAGGCGGAGTTCAACGAGCCCCTTGAGAACAAGGCCAAGAGTCTTCACCAGCGGGTGATCCGGGGTCATCCTGACAGCCGTTTCATCGCAACCGTCAATCCGGTCAAGAGTGAGGGCAGGGGGATCTACGAAGGCAAGGTGATGAGCGGGGAGTTCATCAACCGGTTCACGAACAAGGTGCATCTCCGTTATCTCTCCCCGGACCAGGAGTTCGAGGTGCTGAAGAGCTACGGCCCCGGGGTGGACGACCAGGTCGTTGACCGGCTTATCGCGATCGCAGGCGACATCCGGAGGGACTATGCAGAAGAGCACGGGGTCGTCCCGTTCCCTGTGACCACCCGTGCCCTGATCCGGATGGTCCGGCACCTTGACCGCTTCCCCGGTGACGCATCCCTCCTCCGCTCCCTGTTCTGGCGCAAGGCATACTGGCTCGATGAGCGGATCCACCCGCCGATCGCCCGGAAGCTTGTCGGGGATCTCCTCGATCTCCACGATATTTCGGACCGGGAGCACCCGTTCCGGGAGCGATCACGCGTCACCACTGACGTGGGTGACGATCACCCGCATCTCAGGATCGGCACGGTCTCACACCCGATAGGTCCCGGCGGGCCTTACGTGCCGGACACCGTGATCGAGGAAGTACAGCAGAACCTTGCCGACCTGGAATGGATCGTAAAAGACATCGTTCTTGAGGAGAACATCCTGCTTATCGGGGAGGCGGGGGTGGGCAAGAACAAGCTCGAGAGCTACCTTGCGCACCTCCTCAACCACAATCTCCTCGTGATCGGGATGAGCGGGGAGACACGGGTCTCCGATCTCCTCACCTACCGGAGTTTTGGGGAGGAGGAGGCAGGGAAGACCGGGGACACCGCGACGCTCGGCCTCCAGGCGCTGACGGATTCCGTCCACGGGTGGATGATTGTGCTCGACGAGGCAAACAAGGCCCACCCCGGGGTCCTCGTCTCGTTCAACGACCTGCTGCAGGACCGTCTCGTCCGGCTGCCGGGAGGCACCATCGTCCCGGTCAGGGCGTCCATCTTTGTGAATATCAACCCGAACCGGCCCCCGTACGAGGTGAACGACTTCTCGTTCGAGTTCATGGACCGGTTCTCCATCCACACCATCCTCCACCTCCCTGCCGATCAGGCGGTCGATGTGCTGAAGAAGAAGTATCCCGGTGCCGATGCGGACTTTGTGAACGATGTCGTCCAGGGATATTATTCGCTCCACCCCCTGTACAGCAGCGGCATGCTCTTTGAGCCGGTGACGATGCGAAACGAGGAGGCGGCGATCGAACGGGGGCTCCAGCACCCTGACAGGGCATGCAACCTCATCGATCTCCTCACTGCATGCTACGGGCCAAAGGACGGGCGTGAACTGCATGCCATCCAGGGAGCGCTCCAGGCTGCAGGGTTCGACCGGAACGTGCTTGCCGCGGCTCATGCCCTCGGGCAGTACCGGGCCCTGTGGGAAGGAGATAAAGGGGACGAGGAGAAGGCCGTCACCCTTGCAGAGACGTACCGGGCGATCGGCAAACCTTCTGCGGCGCGGGACGTCGTCCGTGAGATGCTTTCGAGAAACCCGGGACGGGACTGGGTCTTTACCCTGATAGACGCTTCGATCCTCCTCGACAGCAACCAGGCAGAGGAGGCAGAGAGAGCGATCAGGAACGGATTTTCCGAAGGAACGATGCTTGCCATGGACAATGGCGAGGAGTACGCGGTCCTCCTGAGCGACGTCAGGATCGCCGCCGGCATCCCGAACGTCTCCATCGAGGCGAAGAATATCCGGACAGGGGATGCCGCCCTGATCGTCAGCCTGCCTGATGCCCCTGCCCCCTCCCTGCGCCGCATGTCCGGAGAGTATTCACTCACCTTTTCCGACCGGAAGCACAGCCTGGCGATTTATGAACGGCTCCCCTCAGCGGCGGAGAATCCCGTGATAGCGGCTATGCCTGATGAAACCGGGACTCCGCTGGTCTCTTCGGCACGGCTGAGTGATCGTGTGAGGGATGCGGTGCTCCTGGGCGGTCTTCTGCAGGGATTTCGCCGGCAGATATGCCGGCTCCCCTCGCCTCCATGGACACAGCCCGACCTGGTCCACGGTGACGTGGTCAGGGAGTTCGTGGATGATGGCAACCGTATCCGCCTTGTCGCCCACCAGGAGGGTGGGTGGACCATAGCGATCACCGGACCCGGAAGCGGCAATGGAAAGGCCGGATGGGACCCGGGGAAAAAGGAATTCTTCTGTACCCTCCGGGAAGGGGGAGAGTTCCGGGTGCCGGTATCGGACGATCCATTTCTTGGCCTGACATATCACGGGTCTTCAAAGACCCTCACTCTCATCCTTCCGGAACACCTGGCCGGGGCTATCGGGGAGGATGCCGGTCCTGGAAGTGCACGGGCTGACGGGTTGCGGTTAGCCGTGCTCTCTGCAGGGATATATCATTCCCGTGTGCTCACACCACTGCTTGACGTGGTCAACCCACGGCTCCAGCGGATTTTCCAGTACTCCCGGCCTCTCTCCGGATACGGTTCACCGGGTTTTGGCGATATCATCTATACCCTCGAGCCCGGCTCAGAGATGAGTACGGCAGTCATCATGGAGGTCGACGGGTTTGGGCCCATGTCCAGGGAAATTTCCCCAACTTCCCACGCGGGCATATCTTCCCCGCCGGTAGCATTGGCCGGCCAGGATACCTCCCTGGAACGGATGATACTACCGTTCCCCCTCCTGGATTCCTGCGAGGAATGGCACGCCCGGGCCTCCTCGCCTGATACCCAGCGGCACCTCCATGACATCCGGCAGTATGCCGCTACCGCTCTCTTACGCACTACGCAGCCCCGTGACATTGCCTTTGAGGCAAAAGCCCGGGCGATCCTCGCCGATAACCGGCAGATAGCCGTGCCTATCGGAAAAGAGACCCTGCTTTGCCGGGGAGATATCCTTGTCCGGAATCTCCCTGACAGCACATCACCCGATATCTCCCGCCCGGTATTTATCGTCCGGTTCCTGCAGGAAGCACGTGGCGGGGGGCTCTCGGGGAGCCTGCCGGTGGTCCGCGGGTTTTACCTGGGGGAGCCGAACCCGGTTGCAACCGAAGATCTTTCATGGATAGCCGGGAACTTCGGCCGAATGACCGTTGAGGGCGATGACCTGTACGACCGGATCGTCCGTCACCTTGCCGCTGCATGCCAGGAGTCTGCCCGCCCGTTTACGTACTCACGGACAGGAAATCCCCACGATCCGGTCGTGAAGATGGAATTCGACGGTTTTTCCCTGAATTACCGGCCGATGGAACGTCATTTCAGTTTCACGGTCGACCAGGGTGAGGAGGGCTCCCTCCTTGCAATCGCGGAGACCGGGTACCCGATCGGGACTGCGGCCGCAAGCATCGGGAACTGCGAGGCGATCCGCTGGCAGGGACTCCCTCTCGCCGATATCCGGTATGTCCGGGAACGGGAACAACTCCTGGTCATCCTTGACGATGACTTTCTCTCCGCACTGAGGAATGCCGGGGCGATCCGGGAGGATTCCGGCAATACTTCCGGAGCACTGGAATTCTGTTTCATTGCGAGATCAGAGGCACCGGGGCAGGTATTGACCGGCCGGGATGCCTGAACGGCAATCCCCCTCGTCCTGGATTGTTTGACGCGGAAACGGTGCATCCCCTGGTCCGGGTGGAAGTCCCGGGAGGTGCTGCAGGTTTCCTGCTTCTCTCCCCCTCCAGGAAAATTCCATGATACGCCCGGTGTCACACGCATGCAAAATGAACATGCCCGGGGCATTTTTATAAAAGGGGGCATGGATACGGGCCCCTCTCCCTGCACCATACCTGATCTCTCTCCAATGCGAAAACAGACAGAACCCTTTATTCCCGGAATCCTCAACTACTAGGTTATGCCGACAAGTGCCTTGACCAGTCTCAAGCGCTACAAGGAGATTGGGGAGGTATTGTACAAATGGGGATTTGGCACGACATTTCTCGAGGATCTCTCACCGGGCCTCAAGGCTATGAATGTCAGTACGAGGCGCCATCCGAACATCAGCGGGATGACGGTCTATGAACGCATCCGGCATGTCCTCGAGGACCTGGGACCGACGTTCGTAAAATTCGGGCAGATCCTTTCCACCCGGCGTGAAATGGTATCGCCCGAGATGCTCGCGGAACTGGTAAAACTCCAGGACAAGGTTGCCCCCATCCCCTTTGAAGAAATCCGTCCGACCCTGGAGCACTATTGCGGCCCTGTCGACGAAGCGTTTCTCGAGTTTGACACCAGGCCTTTTGCTGCAGCTTCGCTCTCACAGGTCCATAAGGCGGTGCTCCCGGACGGGACTGTTGTTGCCGTGAAGATCCAGCGCCCCGGGATCAGGGAGGCGATCGAGACCGACCTGCCGCTCTTTGGGACGATGGCCGGGCGGATCGAGAGACTCTTTCCCGAAGCCCGGGTGATGAGCCCGACGCTCATGGTACAGGAGTTCGCGGTCCAGATCCGGAAGGAACTCGATTTTACCCACGAAGGCAAGAATTCAGAGATTATCGCAGCCAGCCTTGCCGATATCCCGGAGATCAAAATCCCGAAGATCTTCTGGAACTACTCCGGGGACAAGGTGCTCACCATGGAATTTATGGAAGGATGCAGGGTCGATGATGTCGACGCTGTCAAATCGTACCACGTGGATCCCGTTCATATTGCGGATCTTGGGTTTCACGCGTATATCCGGCAGATATTCAGGGACGGGTTCTTCCATGCCGACCCTCACGCGGGAAACCTTCTTGTCTCCCCCAAAGGGGAGCTCGTATTCCTGGACTTCGGGATGGTCGTCCTCATCAGGCCGGAACGGCGGAAGATCTTCATCAGGATCCTTATGTCCATCGTCGGGTGCGATGTCGATGCCCTGATCGAATGCTTCGAGGCGCTCGGGCTCGAATTCAGGCCGGAGGATAGGGAACCCCTCAAGGACGAACTGTATGCCGCCCTCCGCGAGTACCAGACGTCCGGACTCGGTCAGCTGAATGTAGGGAGTGCGCTAGACTCCCTGCCAAAGATCATGCAGAAATATAACGTGGTTGTGCCTGGGTCGGTTATGATGGTGCTCAAGGTGATATGGATGATCTTCGGGGTTGCGGTAAAACTGGACCCCCAGTTCAATTTCAACGAGAGAGTACAACCGTATTTCAATGAGATCCTGATGGGCAGTTACTTCTCTGCCGAAGCCCTGAAGAAAGCACCCCTCTCGTTCATGGAGCTGGCCGAGGGGATCATCAGCATCCCAAAGGCGATCACCCATACCCTGGATACGATAGGAAAGGGCAATTTCAAACTGGAGGTCGAGATCGATGACATGAAAGATCTTTCCACGAGTATCCGCCAGGCCTCAGGCAGGATACTGGTAATGGGGATCATCGCTGCCATCGTGATCGGCTCTTCGATCGTGGTGCATGCCTCAGGAGCAGCGATCACGGGGACGCTCTTTTATGCCGTTTTCGCGGTATTTCTGGTTGCAATACTGGTTGGGATCGTGGCCTTGTATATCTCGGTGAAAAAATAAGGGGAGACCCTGGATCACTCCCTTCCCTGCGACCAGAAAATAAGAGTCCCTGAAAGTACCCGGATTACACGCTTCGTACCAGTTTCCACCCGAAAAAAAGCGCCACAATCCCGAGGAAGATGCACAGGACGCCTGCAATTTTCTCAAAAAAATCCATGATGACGGAGAGGTTGAACAGGAGAGCGGCCCCGAGGATGACGAGGATTATTCCGGCAATAAATAAAACAAAAGCGATCCAGTCCATTTGTTATCATTCGGAATGTGACGATGCAGGATTTATAATTAACGAATGGCTGGACTCCTGAGTAGGGGAAAGGGTTTCCGGGACTATCGGAAAAACCTGCAGACCGGCAACGACCGTCCGTACAGGTATCCTGACCGATTCCTGTTCATCATGCTCGTGTGAGAACAGGACAATCGTTGCTTACCTCTCTCAAAAAGATATTATTTCGATTTGCAGAGGATAAATCGAGTACGGGGCTCCTGGTGTAGAATGTCTTTTTGCCACCCAGCAGATTTACCGCATGCATATCGGGCGAAGTTATACCATCATCTTCAGGATTCTCAAGGAAAAAGACACGGTGCTGGTGCTTGATCTGATGACGATTGAACAGGCACACAAGAGGTATCGACGCTACCACTAGGGGCAGTATATCCGTTTCTTTGTTGTGGAAAATCCGGCTCTGGAAAAAATCAATTTTCCAAAGGAGGGGGGGTCTTGGTCGACCGCGAGATCGAGGTAACCGTTTTACCCAGGTACCCCGAGGGCCGGTATAATGGCGGTGACCCGGGTTATCCTCCCACGGTTGTTATCTCCCATGCTGATTGAGACCTCGATAAGGAGTGATACCACCCTGGCGATTCCTCCTTCCAGGCACACTTCACTACCCCATTTGATGCATCATAATAGGCAATGTAGGGCATATTTGCAGAAGAGAGTGCAAGTGAATTATACTGCCCCTTGTCTCCAGGAACGTCCACTTTCTCCATCGAGAAGTCCAGCCAGGGCTGTGGGGTGGATATACCTCCCGTATTGTGGCGTTTTACTGAATAGATCAGGTCTTTATTATTCGCGTCGTACATGCTGAATCCAGTATCAGCACCCTTGCCCATCGCAAGTGAACTGAATGATCCCGCCACCCCATCGGTGGTAAGCCAGACTGGATTTTGTAATTCCCAGTCTTCTCCATCCCAGCTCGCATATTTGAGGTTCTGGATCCCCTCGGCGTAGTAGGTAATAACCGGCCGCCCCTGGGCGTCCAGCGCGAGTGAGGTATACTTACCGGCATACGTGGAGGTGGGGATCGGTGTCGTGGTATCGAATCCATCTATGGTCGTAATAGACCAGTAAGGAGCGGTTCTCTGATGGAAAGGGGTCATGAACTGCGCCAGGCGTACCACATACTGAGAATAGGCGGGGAATAGAACATACGGGGAATCGTCGGAGAAAATAGGGATTGAAAGCGATGGTTCTTCAGGATGAGCGAAGCGAAGCGCACCCCGCGAATAGTCGGTGTAGCTGATGTACGGCATCCCGAGTATGCCTATCTTCAGAGAGTTCCCCCGCCGACATCGCTCTCTTTATCCACCACGCTGGTATGCCATCCTCCGTTCTCCTTCGTAGCATAGTTGAGGGACCGGGTGGAATAGTCGTAGTAACTGATCGCGGGCCTGTTCCCGGTTATCACGAGTGAATTTTCCCCTATCCCATCTGTGCTATGGCTGACCGTCTCGACATTCCATGTGCCACCGGATTCCACCGGCACGAATGATGCATATTTGAGGTTCTTCCCATTTGCTACTGCAAAGCTGATATGCGGGTTTCCCTTGCTGTCAAACGTGAGTGAGCAGTATCTGCTTCCCGGATACCCATCCGAATAGACCGTTGCTACATTCCAGATGCCCTGAGGTTCGTTCCCGAAAATGTCCTTCTGCTTCTGGAAGAGGCTTTTCCGGATCGGTGTCTCTACCCAGGATGCATACAGCAGGGACCCTGTCTGGTTGAAGTACGCAATATGAGGCTTTCCGTGCGGATCAAGCGCGAGAGACGGGCGGAGCGGCATCTTCTCGACAAATGTGACATTCAGCACCTGCCACGTGGTGAGATATTGAGAGCAGTCACAGGCATCACCACAGCCCATATATTCAGTGCAGGGACTGGCCGGTGGCCACGCCATCGAATAGTCCAGGTCCATCTTCAGCCGCAGGAGATTGTGGGGACGATCGATGTATTGCTGGAACGGAGTGCCATCTGGCTTTGTGCCCTGCCATAGACCAGCCGGCCAGCCTGTTGAGGACAATCCAGTCATCCCCTTCATATCCAACGACGAGCATCTCATGGGCACCTTTTTCAGTGTAATTGATCTCTTCCTGGCTCCAGGAACTGATGTCAAGAGGATCGGATTCGGTTTGATGGTACCATACCTCAACAAACTGGTCCAGCGTCTCTTCGTTCGGAAACGTCAGGGAGAGGATCACCGGTTTGTCGTTGTTTAACGAGTGTTTAATATTGTGAATTGCGGTCGATGTATCCACCCCCCTCGTCTGGATTTTTTCGACCCTTATATTCTCTATCCCATAATTTGGATCCGTCTGAATCTCGTCAGCGTCAACATACGCTTTTTTTGTGCTCCTTACCGTCACGTGATGTGGCCCGTCCTGATACTCCGCGTTCTGGTTCGACCAGGGGATCGCGATCCCCGTCGCGTTATAGAAATCAGCGAATTCTTCAGGACTTCCGCCACCTGAAGATGCCAAACTCCCATGTGGAACCTGATCCCCCCTCGTAATTCGAATCGAAGTACTGGATGGAGAGCCTCTGCTTTACTCCGTTTTGCACATCATGTTCCGCTTCGAGTGCGGCGGTGCATGCCCATACCCAGCAGTTGTTGAGATAATTCTGGTTCCTCTCTTCAGGGATATAGTCGATATGACCGAGAAGGTTCCGGCTTTCAGGATAGTAAAAAACCGGGATCCCCGTGTACACAATTTCGGCGTTATAGAGGTAATTTTTCTCCGCTATCTGTTGCTGAGTGAACCTTTGTATTGGTATAAAATACATCGAGGAAGGGAGGGAACCCGATGCGTACGCAGTATTGATACTGGCAGTATCATTCCCGGCAAAACCGGTCCTGGAAAGACTTGTGTCGGCTGCCTCAGCTGCGATGCAGCAGGTGAAAAGCAGTCCGATAACGATAATCACAATGCTGCGATGCCAATCTTTCGGTGCATACGACGTATCAATAAACATATTGCATGAGCCCCCTTGCAAGTCTTCTGCAGAGTATTATTAACACTCTTCCGGATTCCTGTTCGGGTTCGGCGCTATTTTCGGCAAAAAGGGTAAAAATTTGCTCCATTCCTTCCGCTTCCATGTGCTCCCCCCTTCCTTATACGATATCCATTATTCTCCCGACATTCACGAGACCTACTGGAGGGACAGTGTAATTAGTCGGAATGCAAGTATCAGCAGGATTACCAGCACCAGTATGACCATCAGCGCAAACAAGAATCTCCATACCCGGCAGAACTTCAGCCTGCCGGTCTTGCCGCAGAACAAGCAGTCCAATACCCTGGCAAGACACCCGCACTGATCGTGCTGCCGGTTCACCGCACCCGCGATCTCCTGGCTATCCCCTCCTGTATAAACGGCTGCAGTATGCGTCTGTTCCCGGCTGAAACTTCCGCCCCGAGAGGTCAAACCTTCGGCTCTTATCCGCAGGCTATACAACCCGGAGAGAGTAGTGACCAGCTTTCCTTCAAACCGTCCTGGTTCGACTTCGTTGAATGGAATGGAGGTGTCACTCCCATCAGGGCGTGTGATTTCAGCCCACACAGTGGCTCTCCCCTCTAAAGGCACGTCATATTCTTTGAGACGTGCGTAAAGAGCCACCTCTGCACCGGGCTCAAATCCATTCTGCTGGACACTGGAGTCGAAATTGAGGTTCGAGTAACATTGGACTGTCAGGTCGTATACCAAGCCCGTCGGAGCAGGTGCAGCCGTTAATCCTTCGGAGCCCTTTTTGGATCCTTCGATAAAAACACCCTTGAGTTGACTCTCGTCTTTTATGCTGAGCAATGCATACCACGTACCTCCATGGCTGCCCTGGATGTCCTCGGGAATCGCGGGTAAGGTCAGACGGTAATAACTCATCGTCTCTGTCTGGACAAACTCTGAAGTCGCAGGATCGAGGATCTTGCCACCCGGTGTCTCGATGCGGAAATTGATAATCCAGGGATAATACGCGAGAAGAATCACATTCAGGTCGATGTCTGCTTCGGTAACCTGGAAAGGAATACGATGCTCTGCCCCCTTGGTCAGGGTGCCCGCTGGATCTTTGATGATATTCTTTTTTTCAATGTTGGCCAAAATTTGAAGGAAATACTTGGTAAGAAGATAGGTATGCTCTTGCGTCAGGATGCCGGTGATGAGCAGATATCCTCCTGTTTTTTTAGCCAGTTTGGTTAATTCGGTAGTATTGATGTTTTCTGGCAGCCCCAGGCCCACCGCATACGTTTGCGCTGTAGATATGCTGGTTTGCACTTCCGGACTATCCAGGTCAGGCGGCGTGTTTTGACAACCATCGGTCAGCACCACCATGGCCTTTACTGCATAAGGTGGCGATGCGTTCATCACCTCCTGAGCGTTGAGCACCTTGATTCCGTTGAGTATTCCGGCTCCGATCGAAGTTGTGTAGTAGGGGTCTGTTTCCTTGTTGATCTTATCCCCTGCCGCTATCCTGGCCTTGCCATCTTTGTCGATCGCCGTTACCTTCATCAGTATGTCGTCCGGACCTGAAACATTGTTATATCGGACAATCCCGATTCCATCTCCTATCTGCATGAGATCGATGAATGCGATGGCGGCTTCCCTGAGTTTTTTTATCTTGGAAATCCCCACCCCCACATCCTCGCTCATGCTGCCGGTTCTGTCAAGGACCAGGACGGCTGCCACTTTGGGCCGGGGTATTGTTTTGGCATATAGGGGGATATCCTGGCTGAGACCGGTCTCGGGACAGGATACCGTGACTGTGCCGTGTTTCTCCTCTCCGGCTGTAGTAGCCATGTACTTTAGCCATAGCCTCTCTTTCACTGGCTGGAAGCCATTGCCTGGCGGTACTTTTTTCGTCAGATCCTGCGGGGTATCGTTCGGGGTGCCAAAGCCGCCGGTCGGCTGCGTCATCGTGAGGGTTACTTCTTTTCCGGACACTACCTCGAAGACGATGTCCCGATAGGTCGTCACCCCTTCTGGAGTGTTATCGAAGGATATTGATTGAGTGAGGAGGTTCACGGTCGTTTGAGCAAGGTGGGGTAACAGTATTTGGCTCAGTTTGTCCTGGCAAGACTGGCAGAATTTTTCCGAACTACTACTCATCTTGCATTTTTCGCCAGTTGTATCAGGGAGGTTTGCAATGGCATGTCCGAGTTCATGGGTAATTGTTCCCCCATTCGACTGGTTGAACTTCATATTCATGAAATGGCGAACAAATAGCTTATTGGAACTGATCACAACCAGATCTTTTCCAGAATAATTATGGCGTCCATGACCTCCCCCTGGATTGTAGTCCGCAATATCACTTGGTATACTATTGATATCACGGCTGAGGTTACTCGTGTCATTCGCAATTACAATTGCACAATTAAAATTCCAACCGATTTTCGTGTCTAAATTTTTGACCTCTTGTAATAAAATATCCCAATCACAAATGGTCCCTGAACCTGTTGTTTTGGAATTAAAATACGTCTTTTTTACCGGTGTGGTATCATTAGAAATTCCGTTATCGGTCGAAGCAACAATGACCTGGTGGAAATTAAATGCCCCAAACAGCGTATCAAAGGGGGCATCTTTTTTTATCAGTTCTATCATCAAAGGTACGTCAATACCTGCAAAGTTTGTGTCGCCATCTCCGTAACCATCACCAAAAATGGCCACATTATACCCATTTGGATTTAAAGGATCAGTTATCCATTTTGAACTCTTTACCTGACCATTCCCCATGATTTTTCCCTCCTCTTCTCTTCTGACACTCCTGGTTTCCTGCTCTTTTCCTTCCTGCCAGGGCAGGAGCCTGAACGATCGTGATGCCTACAAGATTGGAAGGTCGAAAAAGTACTTCATCATATCACTCCTCCATTCGTAGTCTAGAGAGTGATATGGCCCACGGTGACAGAGCCTTTTGAGAACATCCGGTACATTAAGCTGGCATTTCACCTAAATCGACGCCCCCAGCGAAACGATGGTTGGTTACTATGATAAACGTATGCACCGGGTAAAATACACTCTTAATGGAGTGGTATGTATTTCCTTGAATGGCATACCTGGGTCATTCAAAAGCCCCGGTGCAGCCCGTACCTCCTCGCACACCCTGTCGCATACCGATACTCCTCTTCTGTAATCCCCCTCATCAGGAGATCACGATAAGGGTTGCCGGTGTCATCGAGGATCCGGCCGCAGGGCCGGTACTGGTCCATCACATTCACATACGCCTCCTTCGATATCCTCTCGCCGATGAACTTCATCACGAGGTCCGAATCTGCCAGGTCGCCCGGGAGGACCAGGTGCCGGATGATCAGCCCCCGTTCTGCAACGCCGTCGTGAACCACGAGGTCACCCGACCTGCCGCTGCATCTCGACGATCGCTTCCTGCATGATCGCCGGGTATCCCGGTGCATCGGACAGGACCCGGGCAATCTCCTCCCTGCCATATTTTGCATCCGGCATGTAGATGTCGATCACGCCGTCAAGGATGCGGAGGGTCTCGACAGAGTCGTATGTACCTGTATTATAGACCAGGGGAATATGGAGGCCCTTGCCGGCAGCGATACCGATCGCCTCAAGGATCTGGGGGACAAAGTGGCTGGGCGAGACCAGGTTGATGTTGTGGCACCGGCGGTCCTGGAGCCTGAGCATCATCCCGGCAAGCTGTTCTACGGAGACCTCTGTCCCGTGCCGGACCTGGCTGATCTCGTCGTTCTGGCAGAAGACGCACCGCATGTTGCACCCGGTAAAAAAGATGGTCCCGGAACCATGGCTGCCCACAAGGGGCGGTTCTTCCCCGAAATGGGGGCCGTAACTGGATACGGCGGGCAGACGCCCTCCCCCGCAGAAACCCCGTTCGTCCCCGGTCCGGTCGACCCCGCAGTGCCTGGGGCAGACCGTGCACGGGGAGAGGAGTGCGGTTGCCTGCTCCACCCGCTCTGAAAGTTCGCCGGTGGAAAGAAGCTCAAGATAGGACGGGGCGTTCATCCAGGGGGAATGGGAAGTGGGGGATGAAAAATGCAGCGGGCTCCGTGACATGCTGGAAGCGGCAATCCTGCAGGGAACTTCTCCAAAAATAATAAAGGCAGAACAACCTATTGGACTACTGTAGCGAAAAACAATGGTGATTACAACATGGTGAAACTGAATACCGAGATGAAAGAGACCTTTTCGAAGATCAAACTCTTCCCTGTCGCCACCGCGTCAAAGAGCGGGGTGCCGAACGTCGCCCCGATAGCGTTTGTGATGCTGGTCTCCGATGATACGATCTGGCTTGCCGACAACTACATGCACAAGACCCTCGCAAACGTGAAGGAGAACCCGCACATTGCGATCTACCTCTGGGAGCCGGACAGCAGACAATGCTTCCAGATCAAGGGGAAGGTGGAAGTGAAGACAAGCGGGCCGGAGTACGAGAAGATGAAAGCGACAGTAAAGGCGAAGAAGGACACGTACCCGGCAAAATCCCTCCTCGTGATGAAGATCACCGACGTCTTCTCCTGTGTACCGGGTGCAGAGCCAGGGAAAAAGATATTATAGTCACAGTTCTCTTCCCGGTCACCTTTTTTATTATTCAACGATAGGGGGAGCGAATTCCTTTTACGCATCAGTGGCAGGAATTATATCAGGAGTATGAATAAAACAGGTATGCTGGTATAAAATCAAATGAAAGAACAGGAAAAAGAAAAAGACAGGGGATTTTCACGCGGACATTGCCGCGAGCTCCACATCCTCTTCTTTCAGAGTTTTTCTTCCGGCGTGAATTGCCAGTTTGTTCGCTTCTTTTGTCAGCTGTGCAATATAATCTTCAGCCTTTGCCGAGAGAATCATCGCTGCGTCGCGACCGACTCTCTTTGCACCACTTTTCTTTGCAATTCTTACAATTGCAGCTACGGGTAAATCTGCCACCTTGATTACCTCAAACTAATTAACACTATATAAATATTTATAGTTTGGGGAACCGGGCCCCTGTTTTTGAGCGAATCGGCATATGGGGGCGGTTTTCACCTTGATATTCATATCCGGGAGAATAATGCAGGAATTACGACGTGAATGATGTGGCTGCCGGCCGTGCCTCACGTCCAGGAGTTTAAAAGAGAGCATTTCCATCCAAACCTTTATCGGTCTTCCTGCCCGAGTCTGGCTGTAGAACCGGAGATTCCAGTTTCACTCCCCGTTATGGCGGATCCGGCAATCCTCTTCCGGGCTATTGCCGCGATATCCCCTTTCTTTACAGAAACGGCACCTCTACAACTGAAGGTGAAATGAGAATGACGAACCTGTATCAGAAGATGATCGATGAAGCCATGGCAGCCCAGCGGGCAGACGTGGACACCGTGAAGAAGAAGCGGGGCGGACCGTTTGTGGTCGCCGATGCGAAAGCATACCTTGCCGCAGTGAAAAAGATGAAACCTGCCGGTGAGCAGTCACCTGCAGTCTTCCGTCTCCACACCGATTCGGTGAAGGCCCATTTCGAGGTACTGGAACAACTCACAAAGACCGTCCGGCCTGAGGACGACCCCTTTGTCGAACACTACCAGACCCCGGTGATCATGGAGATCCTCTATGACGAGGATCCCTCCTTCAGGAAGAGCGTGGTGGCCTTCACCAAGGCGATCCGGAAGGCCGAGGCCCTGGTCGGAAAGGAGGCTGCCCGCCGGTATGCAGGGTTCTACGGGCCCACCTGCGTGGTGGACTTTGCCCTGATCCCCGGCAGCACCAGCAACGTGGTGAACCAGATCCTAAAGACCGTGGATATCCCCCTTGCCCACAAGCAGGCCATTCTCGCCTCCAAGTCGTGGGGTATGAACACCAGCTACGGCTTTGGCGATGTCTTTGCCCACGAAGTCGAGAGAGGGGCAACCCTTGCCGATGCCGTCAGCGCAGAGATCCGGATGATGGAGAAAGTATACGACCGGCCGGTCGATGCCCAGGCTGACCTGATGGATGCGGCCGGCATGACCTCCTTTGACGCCCGGAAGTACATGGACGGGTACCGGAAGAAAATGGAGGGGACCGTCCGGGCCGCACTCGATGACGGAGTTTGTTATGCCAATATCGTCACCATTCCGGCGTATTGTGTCGGGGATATCGCCCACCATATCTCCCAGTCCACGTTCAATATGTGCAAGGACGACGTGATCATGGCGACCATCGAAGCCGTGACCGATGTGATGGATGCGACGCTGAATGCGGCGGTGCCCTCATTCAAGAGCGAGGACGACGTCCTCACGGTTGCCACCGGGGCCTCCGCCTCGGCAGCCGAGTACATCCTCGAGCTGGACGGGTTCAATGCCATTATGCTCGTCGACCTTCTTACGAAGCGCTGGCATAATTATGTCCAGCTGTATCCGAAAAGGGGAGCGGCCGCGGAGCTGCACAACTGCGACTTCATGGACATGCTCTACCGTGGCTGGAAGTACGTGGACCAGGCACGCAGGCGGCAGAACGGGACGGAGGGGCTCCTGAAGCCAAAGGTCGGCGGGGTCTTCGTGGACCTCGGACCGGTCCACCAGAACGAGGTGCTGATGAACCCGCAGCGGTACGCCTACCCTGCCTGTGCCATCACCGTCAGGGCATCGGCCCTGCTCCGCCTCTCCGATTACCCCTGCCTGCTCACGAGCGAACCGGTGACCGCGACCCTGATGACCAATATCATCGCACTCCATAAAGAGGTCCCGGCTGCACCGGCACGGATATGCAAGAACTGTGCATCGGCAGCCCTTGTCGACTTCCGGCACCAGTACTGCCAGTGGAAATGTGCGGTATAAGGATTGATTGAGATGAAATGTTACGTCTGCGCAAAAATGGGCAAGTCCACCGATGCGGTGGCAATCTGTATCGTCTGCGGAATGGGAACATGCATGGATCACACCATCCGGAGAGAAGTGGAGGTCTGGGAGGGGGGATATCCCTTCCCCGCGAAGAAACTCCCAAAGAAGATCCCCCGGATGCTCTGCCCCGATTGTAACGCTTCGTACAAGGAGGGATGAGGGGATGAGTTCCCTCGCCAAGCGGTGCTGTGCAGAGATGCTGGGAACCGGACTGCTGGTGTTTTTCGGTGCCGGGGCTGCTGCGATCACCCTGATGATCGCCCGGTACAAGCCCGATACGCCATTCAATAGGGGATCGGTGCACTGGGCGGTCTTGCCGACTGGTTCGCCATCGGGATGGCCTTTGCCATCGTGATCGCAACGGCGATCTATGCCCTCGGAAGAGTCTCGGGGGCCCACCTCAACCCGGCGGTGAGTATCGCGTTGTGGGCAACGAAACGGTTCTCGTCCAAGGATACCGGGGCCTACATCGTTGCACAGCTGATCGGGGCCGCGCTCGGGAGCCTCCTCTTTGCTGCATGTGCAGGGATGGATGCGGTCACCATCGGGGGCCTCGGGGCTACCATTCCCTTCCACGGGACCACCTACGGCCAGGCCATCCTTGCCGAGTTCATCGGGACGTTCGTTTTGATGCTCGCCATCATGGGGGTTGCGGTGGACAGCAAGGCACCGCCGGGATTTGCCGGGCTCATCATCGGTCTCACTGTGGGCGGGAGTCATCACCACCACAGGCTACATTGCCGGTGCCTCGCTCAATACTGCCCGGACGTTTGGCCCCTACCTCGGCGACTGGCTCCTTGGCGGCAAAAATTTCTGGATGTATTTTCCCATCTACGTGATCGGCCCTGTTCTCGGGGCAATCGCTGCAGCGTTCGTGTACGATTACCTCACCAATTAAACCACTTTTTTTAGTGAGAATACCCTCGAAGGATGAATGCCTTCAAACAGGGAGATTCTGCACGTCAGGTCTTGTTCCGGGTACAACAAAATAACAGGAACTCTCTGTTTTCCCTGTCCCTCAAAATTTTTGAGTCCATTCGCGAATGTTCACTTTCGCCCCGCTTATCGCTCCACTCTCATTACCGCTCCCTTCGCATCAAGGACCATGGATGATGAGCCTCCCCTTGTCCGGTGCCCGTCCTGCGGGTCGGTGCTGACCGGACCACTCGGAAAAACCGGTATGTGGGAGTGCAGGTACCACCTCTGCAGGGCTGTCTTCCCGATTGGAGTCATGCAGGAGAACGGCCAGGCGGCCCTGGTGTGCGAGGAGAGGGGTGAATATCTGTGCCAGAGAAGAGCGTCCCCAGGTCCTCGCAATGAGAAGAGGATTCGATGAAGCAATTCCGGATGGCACTTCCCGAATCCCGCTGGAATTTTTATTCTGTCTTTTTATCCGGAACATTGCGGATACCTGGTGGAAAGGGAAGGGGCGATCTCCAGGGTTATTACCTTTGGGGACTGAACTGCTGAGCAGGTGATGAATCCATGAACCGCACCGATATCATCCGGGAAGCTGGCCTCGAGCCGTGGGTGCTGCCCGGAAGGACGTATCCCCATTCCCTCCCTGACGATCTCTCGCCCTATTACTGCTACACCCGGGATGGCGGGCATTCCATCCTGGTGGTGGTTGAGAATGAATACCGGCAGGGGGACCCCCCGGTCCGCTTCATCATCCCCGCTCCTGTGAAGATGGTGCTGAAGGCCGGGTATCACCTGAAAGACGGGCTCGTATGGGCTGTTCTCCCTTATGATCGGGATGACGGGATCCGGGTCGATGACAAGGATGTCGAGTACTGAAAAAGGGATCTTTACGGTCTTTACGATCTGGGTCCATCCGGGTATCGCTCCATAGCCAAAGCCTGACAAGGTACCGGGCTATCCTGTTAAGCAAACAACGAACAGCACCAGCCTTGTGCTGGTATACTCATTCATTTTTTACCTGCGGCATGTGAGCTGGAACTCCTTAAAAATGAAACAGGGCACCCCCCATTTCCGTATCCATACTGTTTTCAACCTGGGGGGATGGCACCACTTTCAGGGTGTTCCTGGTTCAATGAAAACAGGCAGTGATCTATTATAATTCCCTTCGAATAGTTCCCGGGCAGGGGCATGGACCGACTGAACCGGCATAGTGCACCATCATCGTTCAGCAATGCCATGCACTATCGTCATCATCATCTCATGCGGTACTGCAATGCATATTATCTGAATAATAATATATGGCAAACATATATTTAAACATGGAAATTATTGCTGTTTGTCGGGAAACACAGAGAAACGATCTCCTGGCAAAAATCACAAAGGAGGAGGAAAAAGAATATGACAAAGACAATGGCAAGCATCTCGCAGGACGCCAGGTATTTCTTCAGGCGTGCGATGGATGCAGAGACGAGGAACAACCCGGGACAGGTCATTGAATACTTCGACCGGGCGATCAGGATGGAGCCGGGCTATGCAACGGCCTGGAACGAGAAGGGGAATTACCTGGACCTGATCGGGAAGCTCGATGAGGCACTGTCCTGCTATGATACTGCCCTGAGAATTGAGCCTGATGACGCAGAGATCTGGTTCAACAAGGGACTCACCCTGAAGAAGATGGGCAGGGAAAAGGATGCAATATCCTGCATCAACCACGGAATCGAACTCGCAATCGGATAATACAGGAGGAGAAAGAGATGAGAACTACTGAAACAATCCCGCAAGAGGCACATCACTACTACCAGAAGGCAATCCATTCGCAACACAAGGAGAGTCCGGAAAAGATCCTCGATTACTTTGACCGTGCCATCGCCGCCCACCCCGGGCATGCCATGGCCTGGAACGAGAAGGCCAATTTCCTTGACTACCTCGGCAAGTGCGAGGACGCCCTCTCCTGTTACGACACGGCGCTCAAGCTGGACCCGGAATTGTCCGAGGCCTGGTTCAACAAGGGGATGACGCTGAAGAAGATGGGCAGGGAGGAGGACGCGGTATCCTGCATCAACCGTGGAATCGATCTCGCAATCGGATAACACCTGGAGGAGAAAAGAGATGAGGAAGACTGGAATAATGCCACAAGAGGCAGATCACTACTATCAGAAGGCAATCCATCTGCAACACAAAGAGAACCCTGAGAAGATCATCGAGTACTTCGACCGTGCCATCGCCGCCCATCCCGGGTATGCCATGGCCTGGAACGAGAAGGCCAATTTCCTTGATCAACTCGGAAAGTGCGAGGATGCCCTCTCATGTTACGACATGGCACTCAAGCTGGACCCGGAATTATCCGAGGCCTGGTTCAACAAGGGGCTTACCCTGAAAAAGATGGGCAGGGAAGGAGAAGGGATCGTCTGTATCGACAAGGGCATCGAGTTTGCTTGTGGGAGGTAACTGCTACCACTTTTATCTATGAATCTCTGGCTGCACAACCTCTCACCATAGAAACAAACCCGAAATTTTCTTCTTTCGTCCTGATTCTTCCCGGGTAATTCCTGGAAGGATGGATCAGATCGTTATGGTCAGATCATCTGTTGCAGCGATCAGGCCGGGGAACTCCTTTTCAAAGGTCCTCTGCACCTCATACCGCTCCCCGATAGTCGTGTAGGTGTGAGCGGCAAAGTGGATCAGGGCAAGTCTTTTTGCACGGGCATCCTTTGCAATGCTGACCGCCTGCCCGGGGTTCAGGTGCGGCCAGTCCGGGCTTTCAACGCCTGGTTTTAATCCGCATTCGGTGATCAGGAGATCTGCATCCCTCCCAAGGGTCACGGCATTGTCACAGGCCCCGGTGTCGGTACAGAACGCGATCTTCCTGCCATCGAGGGTGATCGCATACCCGAAACAAGGTACCGGGTGGATCAGCGGCCGGCACTCGACCGGGAAAGGCACCTGGTGCGTCCCCTCGGCCAGTTCCATGAATTGCACCTGGAAAGGCAGATCCCCGAAGGGGACCGTGAATGGTTCCCTGACGAGCGACCGGAGCACGGTCTCGATCCCGGGCTGGCCGCAGATCTGCAACGGGTGCGAAAACCTGAATTTTGTGAGGGTGTGCAGCCCGGCAACATGGTCGAGGTGGTAGTGGCTGATGAACAGGAAGGTGGGCTTCTCCTGGTCCAGGTACCGGTCGGCCTTTGCGATCCCATTGCCGGCATCAAAGATGATATTGTACTCATCGGACCGGACCAGCACCGAGCAGGTGTTCCCGGTGAGGGTATCATACCACCCGTTGGTCCCAAGGAAGGTTACTTTCATCGCAATCTGTTTGTGGTGGATGAAGCAAAAAAGGGGCACCTCTCATCCCGTTCCACCCCGAATCAGAACGAATCCATCGGTTCATATCGCATTTACTTATTGGGGGGAAGTTAGTCCCTCACATCCCCCAATCATCCTGCTTTTGGGATACCAGGCAATTCCCCTGCAAGGGGAATTATCTCTGACTTCCCCCATCATCCTGTTGTCGGTGTACCGGTCAGTTCCCCGGTTTCTCTTCTTTGTTCCACCAGATCACCGCGGTGGGCCGCACGGCAGAATACTCCAGCCTGCCTGATGCTCCTTTCCGAAGCACCCGTGAGAAGAACTCCACAACAGGGGTGCGGTCCATGAGGTCCGGGTGATGCATGGTAACCCAGTCCTGCACCGCTTCATCGACTGAGCTATACGAGGTCTCCCAGAGGGCAGGGTAGATCCTGACGTTGGCATAGATGCCTGCATCATGGAGGATGTTTTGAGGGAAGATATAGTCCGGGTATCCTCTCTGCATGGCCCCCTCATCCCCGAATACCGCCCGGTAGAGGTCCATCTCTTCAGGCCCCCGCCATTCCCCGGCATGCCAGAACAGGTAGACCGACCGCTTCGCTGCCCGGTCCAGCCTGGCAAGAGCCGCTGCAAGGTCGTAGAACCCGAGCGAGAATGCGGCGATGACCACATCGTGGGGGTCGATATCGCGCCCGACCTTGACATCCTCCCATTTCATCTGCACACACGAGTAGTTCTGGTGCCCTGCCTGCTCCATCCGCTTCTGAAGGATGCCGAGCATGCCGGAAGAGGGGTCAAGGGCGGTGACATGGGCGACCCTTCTCGCAAGCGGGACTGCAAGCCTCCCGGTCCCGGCACCCATGTCGAGCACGGTATCTCCCTTCCTGACCTCGAGGAACCCGAGATCGCGGACGGTTGCCGCAGTCTCCTCGCCGCTGATACGATGGTATGATGCAGCACGCTTGTCCCAGGTGGCGGAAGGGTCGCGGTCCTTCCGGGTGCGTTCAGGGGAGCTCGCATGGATCGCTTTCCAGAGCTCGTTCCAGTCGATGATCCGGTGCATGGAGGATACTTCTGCACCTCCAGGGTAAATACGATCGGTCGTGGGATAACTGCAGCCCGGAATCTGTCGAAGGCGATGCCTCTCGCCCTCCAGGCTAAATGTCGATCGGTCAATGGGTAACTCAGAGCCCCAGACTGTTGGCAGGTTCAGAAACCTATTGAACACTCGCATCGATACTTATCTAGCGGTTTCCCAGCCTCCAGGATGCCACCTTGAATGGGAGTGCCGCTAGGGGTGGGATCACTTCGGTGACCAAATGTAGGTATAATCTGTACATTCAATTCCCCACCCCTTTTCACAGCCCGGAACTATCAAAAGGTCATATTGGCTTCGTTTCAATCTGACGGTACTCTTTCTTTGGCGAATTTTGCTCCCCATATGCTTCATCACATCCTAATAAAAGAAGAGCGTTCACGTCACTTTCTGCGATGAATGTTTTCCTTTCGCGATAATCCCTGAAAGGGTATTTCACGTTCATGTTGCGTCAGGGTCACGGTATATTTCTTCATTAAGAGTGAAGTGATCGTTATACCCTATCATATTTGCAACAATGAATGATTGACATGACGCTAGATAGTAATCCGAACTCTGAAAAGAACCGGTTCCGGTAGTTTAAATTTGTTTTTTATCAAGTGAGAGTTGTCGCTTTCGTTGAAATCTTCATGTTTTTTACCTGTTGTTGTAAAGGTTTCCATATCGGCGGGTTTCTGGATGGGACCTTGTAAGGATGCCACTCAAGGGTTCAGCAACCTTCTGTGCGGCTGCATGGGACATGTATATTCGGGTGCGTTGCCATTGGCAGCCACCATTTTTCCGTCTTTCATCACTGCCTGACATTTCCTAAAAAAAAAATATCCAGACGTGGGTACATTGGATGTCAACTCAAATTGGAAGATCGAATCGACGGAAATATCATGGATGCAGATATCCTCAATGGATCCAAACGTGTGGATCTACTCTGACAATCCAACTGCACATTTCGAGGTCAATGCACTCGGTATCATCCGACATTCACTTCACCTTGTAAAGACGATACAATCCGGAGCAGTGTTGGCAGTAATTCGATAATAGTCCGTAAATGCATATTCAGACATTGGAAGACTGAATTTCGATTCGCAATAGGCTTTCATTGCGGTAGTCCATGGATTGAGACCCTTCGAAATCGTCGAGATCCGGCAAATG
Source organism: uncultured Methanoregulaceae archaeon (assembly GCA_963828315.1). Classification (GTDB taxonomy): domain Archaea; phylum Halobacteriota; class Methanomicrobia; order Methanomicrobiales; family Methanospirillaceae; genus UBA9949. The sequence continues at coordinate 221,118 of CAWHEC010000004.1, forward strand.
ACAATAATGTCAATGGAACAAACCTTTTCGAAGCAATGTTTATGTTATCAAACAGGATCTATTACTTTCACACATCTGATGACACACCAGCCAATATTTTCAAGAGACATGCGGAGAGCAGTTCTCAACCGGGGGGGAGATGCCCCTATGAGTTGTACCTGCAAGCTCTGTTGCGCGACATGTTGAATGCGGATCTGCAATGCGTGCTTCAACCAGGCCGTTGGAAGATGACCATCATCGGATCCAAACGATAAACCTCCAAAAGGAATATCCAACGCCGAGATCCCTTTGCGTGCATCCGCTCCCACAAGACGGGACAACGCTCATCGAGCCATGGTAGATCATCGAACTACTATTACTACAAAAGATAAATATTTTTTCGAAACAAGAAATTATTTTTTCCATTTGTACCTGTTGACAAGATGACCTCAAAGAAATTTGCAGCATTATGTCCTGGTATCTCCTCTTCATATTCGATGACAGAATGCTGTCAGCCCAGTCGTATGGATCAAGGATGCTCAACAATCTCCTCACCTCCTGAGGGCTGTGCGGTATTTCCAAATGTGAACCGTTCCCGGAGGTTTCAATGAATGGCTTCTAGTTTCTCTTCGGGTAAGCCCCTCCTGGATTCTCCGCTGTCTTCAAGCATTTCGTGCAGGTGTTGACGACTTCTGGGCTTCTGTAAGCCAACCAATGAACCGAATGAACAAGAGGACTAACGTCATTGGTCTTCCCTAATCCCAGATACTACGTCACCATCTCTGATTCATTTTCATGTTGCACCTGGGACATCTTCTCTCTGGGCCATCTTGTTTTTGGTATTTCCACCTATCGGACCTCTCAACATCGAGATAGATGACCCCCGGGTGCACTCCATCACTCCGAACCGAGGGCGGGAGCGTCCTCGCGTCTCCAGTTCTTTCAGGATCCCGATGCACAGGACAAGTGCCGCTTCTTCGAGAGGGTCGTCGAACCTGTTGGACATATGCCCGGGATAGTCCTTAAGTATCCGGGCCAGCCGGTTCCCGTAGTCCTGGATCCTTTCTCTTCAGCGCCCGCGTTGCCCGCCTCCATCGGTCAGCCATTTTTTTCCTGTCGGCAGGGTTACCCATGGTAGGCGGGTGGTACTGTATGGGGTATTATGGGTTGGCGGGTGTGGGGTGAAGGTGTGAAAATCCCGTGGTTTGATTGGGTTTTGGTGGGGGAGGGTGCGACAAATGGTGGCTGTGGGAGGAACGAATGGCTGTTTTTACAGGGATTACAACGATACAGGGATATTTAAATTGCAAAAAAGCTAATGAGAATCAGCAAAAGGCGAAAGTGAGGTGACTGAATGCCAACGAGTAAGAAACAACTGGTGAAGCTGAACCAAGTGAAGAAGGCCAAGGCAGAAGAGCTTCAAAGCAGGCGGCTGCGGGGAGCAAAGATGCCCAGAAGAAGCTCAAGAAGCTTGAGAAAAAGCGCAAGTGAGCCTCCGGGAAGGTGTCTCACTTACCCTTTTTCGTCCCTATACGGTCCCTGTTTCTTCGGGCAGTGCTTGTGATTCCCGGCTCCATGCAAACGCATCTGTCCTGCGGCGGATCGAGACCCCGTCTTCATCGCTGACCATCACGGTCCGGTCCGTGAATGAAATTGAAATCTTGAGTCGATCACCGTTGGCCTTTTGGTTACCACCCCCTGAATTTCCATTATAGTGAATATGGTCTGAGCCCGCCCTCCCCCCTCCCCTGAAAGCCTATTACTCCCCCACCCTCAGTACTTACACAGATGACCCCCGTCCGCTATGGCATCGCAGCCATCATCATCCTGACCCTGGCGATAACAATCCTCGCGTACCCGGCGCTTCCCGACCAGGTCCCCTCCCACTGGAACGGTGCAGGAGAGGTGGACGGGTACTTGCCGAAACTCTGGGGTGTCCTGATCATCCCCCTGATTATGATCCCCTTCACGGCCTTGTTCTTCCTGCTTCCGCGAATCGATCCGCTGAAGGAGAATTACCCGAAGTTCCGGCGCTATTATGAAGGATTCATCCTGATCTTCGCAGCGTTTCTCTTCATCATCCAGTTGCAGATCCTCCTCTGGGGGCTCGGCTACCCGATCAGTACCAACCTGGTCTTCCCCCTGATCCTGGGGGCATTGTTCATTTATCTTGGGTTCCTGATCGAGCATGCCGAACCGAACTGGTTCGTGGGGATCCGCACCCCCTGGACCATGAGCAGCGAACAGGTCTGGAAGAAGACCCATGCTCTCGGGGGGACCCTCTTCAAGATTGCAGGGGTTATCTCCATGATCGGAGTTTTGTTTGGGAAGTATTCGTTATGGTTTGCCCTGGTCCCGGTGCTTGCCGTCTCGGTATACCTGGTGATATTTTCTTACCTTGAATTCAGGAAGGAGAGGGAGATCTCCTCTTCCGGACCGGGAAAAAAGGACTAGTACAGGCCGCCTCCGCATTATGGCAACGGGAGCCCGGTTTACCATGAATCGTCCTCCCATAGTTCGTTGCTCCATGGATATAACTTCGAGGACTAACAAATTTTTATATTACTGGAATCATACCGGGGAACATAGGAGGATACCCTATGAGAAAGATTGCATTGATCAGTATCGGGCTGTTGCTCCTCACGGCAACCGTGCTTGGGTTCGCATCGGCAGAGACCGAGACGACCTACTATATGTACGACAACGGGGAGTGGAGAGTATGCAACGGTCAGGAAGCGATAGTCGCGGAGGAAGCAATGAAGAAGGAGAAGCCGGTATCCTTGACAAGGGATGAATTTAATACCCTGATCAGCTCGAATGAACCGTTCTGGAATTACAATACCCTGAAGCCCACGGACGAGGTTACCCCCGTGCCGACCCCGACCATCACCCCAACCCCAACACAGCCCCCTGCTTCAAAGGCATTCTGGGACTCGATATTCAACGACAGGCTCCCCAAAGGGAACCACAACGCACCGTCAAAATGGCTGAACCGAGCCAGGTAAACCCCGTTCCCAGCCCACTCTTTTTGCTCCCTCTTTGAAGATATGAAGCATTTCTCCTGCTCCTGGAGGATTCCGGGACTCGATGATCAACAACAGGATTTCTAAAAAGAATTTCAGATTACCGTCTAAATTGCCGACCCATTTCAGGTGAACCAGGTTCCCTTCACTCTTTTTATGAGGAGAGTGACATTTCAATTACCAATTTTTTTCAACCTGCAAAAAAGACTGGGTGAGTTTCCCAAGCATCTCTCACGCCTTATCCGACTGCCGGGATCTCGGGGCAGTTGCAATCCGCTATCTGGCCTGCATCCATCCCCTTCTTGAACCATGCCACACGCTGGGCGGACGTGCCGTGCGTGAACGTGTCAGGCACGACGTATCCCATGGACTGCATCTGGATTTTATCATCACCGATGGCGCTTGCTGCGTTCAGTGCCTCTTCGACGTCACCTTTTTCAAGGATCAGGTCCCCGTACTGTGCGTTGTAAGCCCAGACGCCCGCATAGCAGTCGGCCTGCAGCTCGAGGGCTACCGAGAGTTCGTTTGCATCCGCCTCGCTCATCTGGCTCTGTGCCCTGTTCACGTAATTCAGGGTCCCGACAAGGTTCTGGACATGGTGGCCGACCTCGTGGGAGATGACGTAGGCCTGGGCGAAGTCACCGGGAGCCCCGAACCGCTGCTCGAGTTCCTTGTAGAATTCGAGGTCAATGTACACCGTCTGGTCTGCGGAGCAGTAGAACGGCCCGGTATCGGAGGTCGCCTGACCGCATCCCGTTTGGACGTAATCGGTGAACACCACGAGTGTCGGCGGGGAATAGGTGCTCTTCAGCTGGTCCTCGAAGATAATCGCCCAGGTCTGCTCGGTGTCGGTAAACACTCTTGCCGAGGAATTGAAGACATCCTGGTCCTCCTGCGTCAGCTCCGATTGCGGGGTGAGGGATCCAGTCGGGATATCGCTCCCCCCTATGAACTGACCAGGGTCCACGCCAAGGAGGACTGCGGCGACGAGGATGATGATCAGCCCAATGCCGCCGATTCCACCCGCTGCGCCACCGGGAATCCTGCTGCTGCTACTCCCCCGCCGGTCCTCGACATTGGTGCTCCTCCGCTCCGTTCGCCACTTCATGGTATGTTCCCCCTTGGGCACGTTTCATCGGTCATTGTGTGTCACCTTTGTTCGTTCCATGACTGATAGTGGGGATGTCAAGAAAAAAGTTCTGGTTCAGGAGTTGGTATCCCGGTTTTCGCGCCATTATATGGTGCCCCGGAGATTGGTGTTCCAGGAGTGTTTTTTTATCTCCTTCACCAACGGTGCGGAAGTGAACCGGACAGCCTGTTCGTTTTGGGGGTGAAAACAGAGGTGGACGAGGATCAACGAATCGAAACGATGATGGATATCCTGTTGTCCGGATGAACTATACCAGAGCGACTCGTCACCCGGGAGGTGTGAATCGCAGAAGACCGTGACGACCCCGGTATCACCTGAAGGAGGGGGATGCCCGGTCCGCACAAGCGGGGACCCGGGGACCTTCTCCCTCCTGCAGAATGTTATTTTTTCCCTGAACCCTTGATCAGCCCGTACTCAATCTCGTAGTATCCTGACGGGACCGAGATGAAGTACGAGGTCTTCTCCAGTGCTTCCGCACCGGCAACCTGCTGCAGGAGCGATGCCTGCTCTTGTGCAGAGTGCCCGGCACAGAGCCACTGCTTCGTGGCATCGTCCATCTTCCATGACCGGGAAGGGACAGATGCCGGCGGGGTTGTCACACCGGTATCCTTCGGGTCGAAGAATGCAACGACCTCCTGTTTCTGGCGATGCTGCCAGAACGCGATCACCGCCATCAGGAGGGCGATCGCCATCTCGATGATTTCTGTGAGTGCTGGTTCCATTGACAGATACCTCCATGAGGGGCCGGCCGGCGAGAGGGAGCGGTGAGGGGGGTCACCGCACCCGGCGTTCCATCATCTGGAGCATCCCGATGATCATGCGAAACAGGGTGATGAACGCAAGCACGATCCCGGTGAGCACCCCGAAGAGGAACGCGAGCCCTTCTGCCATGGCCTTCCCTCCCTTGTTGTTCTGCAGTTCAGGCAAGGACGGGTTTCGTGTCAGCCCAGGTCTCGATCCTGGTGAGGATTGCGTCGTCAGCATAGGACGAGACGGTGATCTGGCTCCGGGAGAAAGACACGGAGTAGGTCTCACCGTTTGCATCGTGGCACCTCAGCGTTGCCGAGTAGCGTTCATCATCGGCAGAGTTGATCGCATCCCCGCCAATCGCGGCGGTGAGGGCAGTGTCGGCGAGGATCGCGGTCTTGGCGGCGTTGAACCCTGCGACGGTCCCGGCCCGTGCGGTCACGTACCCGACCGTCCGGGCTTCATTGTCCTCGTACAGGATCCTGGCGGTATATGACTCCCGGGACTTTGCTACGGGGGGCTGGGCAACCCCGGACACCTCGTACGCGGTACAGGTGAACGGATTGTTTGCGAGGATGTCCTGGATAAGCGTGGAAAACGCGGTGACATCGTCAATCGGTACGGCAAGTTCGCGGACTGCGGACTTTGCAATGTTTGTCTGGATGAAATTTCCCATAATCTTGAATCTCCAGTCCTCTTTCGAGGACATTATGTTCGTGAGAGGAGGGGGGTGAAAAGGGTACAGGAGGGGAGGAGAACGGAATGCATTGTACAACTGGTCCTTGCATTGGATGAACTGGAGAAGGAATTGGTTTGCAGGGAGAGCGGTCCCCCTGCTGCCTGGAGGTTGTTCGATCGGGGATGAGGGGTCCCCCGGAACCATCCGCTGGATGAAGAGGAGTGATGGGACAGCACCGGGGCAATGACCGTGTCCCGGAGGTAGCCCAGGGCTGTCAGGGTAGGCTACACTATTTCCTGCTTGTCCCCTCTGCATTGACATAGCCGGGCTATTGGTTCGAGGGGTCTTTCCTGATGCAGTCGGAAAACGCAGCCAGTCCGGCTGGCAGGGCTCTGCTATCAGGAGAGTGCCGATCAGGATCAAGGCTGCCTGCAGATCGTACCGGAGATGGAGATGTATCCTGGGCTCCCCCTCTTACGAGACCCGCATGACCCATCGTGGGGCAATGGCTTTGGTAGGACAAAAATCCCTGCACTTGAAGCAGCCGATGCATGACTGGGCGTGGATAGGTTCGGCTTTATGGTGCACGATCTTGAATACTCCCATGGAACAGAGATCGACACAGATACCGCAGCCATTACAAAAGATCCGGTCGACATACACTTCCATTAAGATTGACGGGGAGGGTCCTATCTCCATAGCAACCAGCCTTGTAAGGTTCAATAGTCTGGTGACATATAAATTTGATTGCAAAGGATCGTCCAAAAGAGCATCCCGGAACACCGTATTATTCCGTGCATACTCCCGATCTGTAGTGGGGATTATTCGATCATCTACCGGGATGATGCCATGAGAGCAGGATCGTGGAGCATTCCCCAGGGTATGTCGATACTACAATTGCGTGGCCTGCCAGATAGCGCCCGCTATTGGCTGCAACAACTCCGAACCTATCGTTCGTTGCATGATAACATTTTTTAATCAATTGATTACATTTTATTATCATGCTTGAACTGCTCATCCCTTCCCGGACCCGCATCAGGCTGCTTACCCACTTCCTGCTGAATCCCGGGAGAGAATATTACATCAGGGAGATTGAACGGATGATTGGTGAGAACTATGCTGCCATTCATAGCGAACTGGCAAACCTTGAGTCCTTCGGCCTGCTTTCCAGGCAACGCAAGGGAAACCAGGTCTACTTCTCGGTGAACCAGGATTTTTTCCTGTATCATGACCTCCAGCAGATCGTGCTGAAAACCGAGGGAGTCAGCAGGATCCTCCGCGACACGTTCAGGAATATGCAGGGGATCTCGTGCCTTTTCATCTATGGTTCATTTGCCGCAGGCACTGCGGGTGCAGAGAGCGATATCGATCTCTTCATTGTAGGGGAGATCGATGAGGATCTGCTTCTCGGTGCAGTGGTGGCAGCCGAGAAAACACTTACGAGAGAGATCAACTATACCCTGATGAGCGATCAGGAGTACCGCGAACGGCAACGGAAGCAGGACCCCTTCGTTATGAACGTTCTGAGAGAACCGAGGGTGGCTCTGGCGGGATGCAATGATTGAAGATCTCGTGCAGGAAGGGCTTATCAGTCCCCTTGCTGTCGATCCCGGCCGGGTGTCAGATGCCCTGCGCAATCGCTCACCGGGATCTTGAAGTTGCCCGGACCCTCCTTTCGTCCAGCAGCGACTGGGCTTTCACTGTCGCATACAATGCAATCCTCCAGGGCGGCAGGGCGATACTGTTCTCGAAGGGATACCGGCCTGCAGGCTCAAACCAGCATATCTCTGTGGTGCGGTTCTGCGAGGAATTCCTGTCCAGGGATGATGCCGAATGGTTTGAACGGATGCGGCGGAAACGGCACCAGTCTGTCTATGACAGTGCTGGTTCGGTATCCAGAATCGAGGCCGAGAATGCGGTGAAAAAGGCGGAAAAGATCCTGCACACACTCGAATCTCTCATTCGGGTATGAAGGGAAACCAGGCATTTTTCAGATACTCTGCCTTTGGCTCTGTTGGCACAAAACTACCACGATGAACTCAGTTTTCAGAAAAAAAGATTGATCCATTGAAGAGGAAGGAGCGCAAACCGGGAATATACGGTATCGGACCATGTCTACCCCCCGAAAAAGAAAGCAGGAGTACATCAAAACCGCATCCGACAGGTCCCGGGAGGAGTTGATCTTTGCCACGCTCTCCCTTCCGGTAGAGACCGACCGGCGGATTGCATCACTGGTCAGGGTATTAAACGATCTCCCCGACCTCTATACCTGCAGTTCGTGCGGCGGGCATACCGGACCTTGAGGACCGGGAGAACCCTGCTCCTGAAGGGTATTTCTATGTCCAGTTTATTCTTGAACCGACCGATAAAGGGTTCCTGTCGCTTGGGATCATCGACCTTGCCGCACGCAATGTCGACAACGAGAATCTCACCGTGAAGGTCCTGAACTGCACGGACAACCCGAAACTGGTCATGTTCCATATCCTCGGGAAGAACGGGGCGGACCCTGATGAGTATGCAGAGGAGATACGATCGCTCTGCAAACAGTGGGGCGTCCCGCTTGACGGGGTCTATGAATACAAAAAGAAGGTCAGGAGGCAGACTGCGTATGACAGGATCCGGAAGGGGGGTCCTTAAGGGAGGAAAAAACCCCTGCTGCCCCGCATGCATCTCCTGATTATTCGTTCCTCTGTGCGTTGTCACTCTTTTCCGGTACGTCATCACGGCTCTTGAAAAAATGTCCTGGTATCAGAGAATGTGGTTTTATCAGTGCCCGTGCGATCACGCCTTTACCAAACGGTTGTCCAGGATTTTTATCCGGTCATGCCCGGGTTTGATCAATAATCCGTTTCGATTGAGGGTGTCAAGTGCTTCATCAAAGTCCCGTTCATTCCGGAACGAGGTGATCTGTTTCCGGACTTCATCGATCGGGATCGGGATCTCAAGTCCATAGGAATCCACAAGATCGAGGTAGAGTTTCCGTGACTTGTCATCGAGACGGTAGAGCTGCGATACCTTGTACTGGGTGCTCACCACTCTCTTTGCCCGGTAATACATATCGGACCAGAGATCAATTGCCTGGGTGACATCCTTCTTTGATAATTTCATATGGGAGTGATAACGGGCAAACGAGAGACTGAGCCGGGGAACCAGGGAACCAAAGTCCTGCCGGTACGGGGCCCAGCCGGAACCCTTGAACTCTTCAACAACGGTATGGAGCGTCTCGGTCACATAGGATTCAAGGGAGGATGGAATAGTGGGGCGTATGAGCAGTGAGTCAAGGATGAATGCCGTCACCATGGGATCAAGACTCTGCATATCGAGAGAATAGCTGCTCTGCGGCCGCATCTCCACCTCATCCAGCACTACGGGGATGTGCATCGGGAGTCTCTCAGGGTTGAGGCAGGCAAGGTTGATCTCTTCGGATTTCGTATGCCCCACCTCCTTCTCCTGCTCTGCTATGGTGTAATAGACTGGCGAAGAGACCTTCCGGAATTCCTGCGGGATAATATTCATGCTCTTCTTGAACCCGAGCCATGGCTTCTTTTTCCCAAGGATTGCAGCGTACACGCCGCCCTTTTCTTCGAGGAGAGGGGGGGAAGAGACGGCATAGAGTGCAGAACAGAGTCCGATACTGTCGACGATCTCCTCTTCTCCACGATAAGGTCTCGTGAAATAGTCATGGACTTCCTCCGGACTGATAACCCCTCTCTTCGTGAAGAGCGTGTTTGGATCGACATGAGACCAGGAATCGACGTATTTTACGACAAGCGTATAATACCCGTCGCGGTCCTTCATGAGGTCCTGCTTCACTTCCGATACAACAGCCTTGATAAGGGCGCTTTTTCCAGGGGGTGGACAGTGTGCGATATAGACTTCCCGTTTCGGGGTATGCAGGAAGGGGGAGGGGTCGAGACAGAAGACCGCTCCTGAAGAGTGGATGGGACGGACAAACCCGGTATCATCAGTGGAAAAGATCAGTTCCTTCTCGATTGTGGAAAGACTGTGCCCATACATCCTGCTCTTCAGTTTCACGACGCTTCCCCCTTGACAAGATCACTCAAGTCACGCATACACTGGTACGACCTTTCTTAATAGGCAATCGGTTGGACGCTGTGAAGGTGAGACCAGCAACGAAATGAATCGATCAACGCCGGACACGTGTCCTCGCAGGATATCCGCTTCTCTCCATCTCTTCGATGGCACGTTCAATCTGTTCCGGCTTCAGGCCATGAACGACCTCCAACTCTTCATACGAAGGAGCTGCACTGGGATCATCGAGGAAATGCTGAATGAGTATCTCTGTTTCCGGGAGAAGGTGTCCAGCCAGTTCGTCAATGCTCTCGTCATCGAAGAGGTTATATTCCTCCCCGGATGGGGAGAGTTCTGCTGTCCCATCCTCGGTCATCACGAGGTCTTTTTCAGCAAGAAGGGAGATGGCTCTCAGAATATCGTAATGATCAAGCCCGATAGCATCTGCGATTGTTGTTGCCGGAAGCGGATATTCCCTATCCTGGAGAAACATGAGCACCAGTCTCTCTTCCCATGTCAGATTGAATCTCATAGTCTGTTCACTATCGTGTCATTACCCATCGATATTTGACCTTTGGTGCATGGTGCGAAAATGGATTTCATTCGAATTGTTCCGGATTCGGATGGACGGGACTCTTGCGATAAGGGAGGACCTTATATTGATGCAAGAGATCCTTCCGGTTACCCCCCTGCGGGGTGAAAAGACCTACAAAAAGACAACTGCGACGATCATGTACACGCACCAGGAGACCGCGAATGCAAGGGGAATGGTGATCACCCATGCCTGCATCATCTGGCGGGGGACCTCCCATTTGACCGCTTTCACACCCCGGGTAGCACCTACCCCGACAATTGAACCACTCATCACCTGGGTTGATGAGACCGGGATACCAAACATGGTGACCATTCCAAGGATCGCACCCCCCGAGGTTGCTGCACAAAATCCCTGGTAGGGCCGGATTTTCGTTATCTCTTTTGCCAGCTTGTTAATTACCTTCCATCCTCCGAAACTTGTGCCGAGCGCGATTGCAGCAGCTGAGAGAACAACTACCCACGAGGGAACAACGAATGATGAGATCAAACCGCCGGCCAGGAGCAATGCGGTAATGACCCCCACGGCGTGTTGTCCGTCGTTGGCACCATGTCCGGCGGCCTGGAACAGGCTTGCGGCGACCTGGAGCGGCTGGAAGATACGCTTCATATGGTTCTGGCGTGAATAGCGGAACAGGTGGGATACGATAAGATCGAAGAGAAATGCAATGCAAAAACCAATAATAGGCGAGATGAAGATGAAAACAACAATAGCGAGGATCCCGGTGAGGACTATTACACCAGTCACTATCAGAAGGGGGATCGTGACCGAAATGCCAAAAATTACTCCAAGCAGGGATGCAGTTTTCACGGATTCTTCCAGATACCATGCGAGGATTCCAAGGATAACAGCCCCGATGATCCCTCCCAGGAGGGAATAGAGTACCAGTTGTTCCACCATTGCCGCTGGTGGCAGAATAACGGCCCCCACACCAAATGCTGCTACGCCGGCTCCCACTATTCCCCCGATGAGGGCATGGCTGCTCGAAAGAGGTAACCCGATGTGGGTCGCCAAAAAGACCAGGATTATCGAGGTGAGCATCGCAATGACGAGCGATAAGGGAGTCAGTGCACCTGGCACCACCAGTGCAGTGCCGATGGTTGCAGCAACGGCAGTGGTGAAAATGAAAGGACCGATGAAATTGGCGAGCGCTGATGAAAGGCTTGCCTTCCATGGAGAGAGTGCTCTCGTTTCAACGACCGTTGCAATGGAATGGGATGCATCGTTCAGGCCATTCACAAAATTGAGCAGAAGGGCAAGAAAAATACCGACGATGATCAGGATATCCATGGCAATCAGGCATGGTTGCGGGCGATGTCGGAAAGGGCATGCCCGACGTCATTCGTTTTTTCCATAACTTTTGCCAGTCCTTCGTAAATATCCTTCAGTTTGATGATCAGGAGCACGTCCTTGGTCTGGAACAGCTCAAGCACAGCCCTCGAGAGGAGCTCGGTGGAGATATTATAGATCCGGTTCAGCTCCCTGGCATGCTGGTCGATCTCATCAGCTTTTTTCAGCGTCGAAAGGTCATCAATCCCATGCGAGATCTCGGTGCCGGATAATACGATCAGGTAGGAAAATTCTTTGAGGAGATCCGTGGACTGGGGGATTCCGTAATTGCACAACTGGTGTGTCACCCAGTCAATACGGTCCAGGACATCGTCAAGGGCAGGAGCCAGGCGGGCGATCTCCTCGGGTTCGAGCGGAGTGATCAGTGAATCATTCAACCGCTCATAGGTCTGCCGTGTAATCTCGTCAGCCAGGTGCTCGAGCTGGCGGACTTTCTGCCCTTTTTCTGTTCCGTTCGGCAGCTCATGGGTAATTTCATTCAGAATCTCTGATGCTTCACTTATTTTCCCGGCCATTTCCTTAAAGAGGGTGAAAAAAACCTTATCTTCAGGGAGGATCAGATCGCGGATACGCATACTCATTCTACCCTATTACGCTCAGACAGAAAAAAGTGGTGCTGTTTTCCGGCACTGAAAGTGCGGACCTCACATGGAGATCCATGGAAAGACCCTTTTCCGACACTGCCCTGGTATTCGCAGTTACCATGAAAATAAAGCCCGTATTCCGTTACGAACCGATACGAGTCCGATAAGAAAATAGTTAACGGATAAGATGAGATTATTCGGTTATGACGATGGAGCAGCAGCTCGTTCAGGTCTCTGATCGTATTCCATCGCTCCACGCAGGCGGTTACTAAGGACCAGGATCGAGGATGGGCCGTACTATGAAAGGAACAACAACAGCCACAGACACTTCCGGTGATTACCCTCATTCTCAATTGAACTGTTTAAAAATAGTAACAATTGTGAATATTTTTATCCCATGCCCTCCTTATAAGTAATTGATAGGGGGAT